>NZ_JABSNO010000005.1 GCF_013294015.1 Frigoriflavimonas asaccharolytica | reverse complement strand
ACGAGTAGAAAAGGCGGAAGAGAGGTTGATAGAAGCGAATTTGCAGACGCAGTTTCCGAAAATAATGAACGCTACAAAGCCAACGCACAATTGTATCGAAAACGGCAAGAGATTAATGAGCATATTTTTGGTACAATCAAGCGACAATGGGGATATAACCACACAAATTTAACGGGATTGGAGAAAGTAAATGGCGAACACAGCTTGATCATGCTGGTTTACAACATCAAACGAGCGATAAATATTCTGGGCGTTCCGGAATTAATTGCGAAACTCAAAAACTGGAAATCGCCTTACAAAGCGAAGTATTGTTTTGTTCTTGAAACGACTTATTTTAAGCCGGTTTTCGCTTATGGAAAAAATACATTATCAATTGCAGCCTAAAAATTAGCCAGCTTAAAAACGCATTTATTAAGGTTTGAAAGGTTGATTAAATTGAATAATTAGGTGAAAATTGAGTTTTTTCACAGCCTGACGTTTTGCGGCTTTGCGATGGTGCGGCTTAATATGATAAATCTTTCTATTATAAACTACTTTTCGGAATATCTAAAATCTCTAAACTTGCGAAAATCCCGCACTATTGCAAAACCGCTGTTATAGGATGTTTTTTTTAAACAGTATCTCTCATTGAAATAAAAAGGTTTTTAGCGAAATTTTCAGTAAGTTCGAAATACTCTAACATTCCCTCTTGAGTTTTCATATTTCCTTTAAAATTCTGTGTTATAAAATTGTGATAATTGAATTTTTCATCATTATACGAGGCCTTTAAAAAAATACTGAAAATATCTAAAAATCTTTTTTCTTCAATTTTATTTTTTAATTTTCCAGTTAAATACAACTGTAAATTTTTTGACATCCAATAAGCCGAATATTTAGATAAATCTTCATTCGTAGTTGATTTCTCAGTTATAAATGTAATATAATCTTGAAATAGTAAATCGGTTCCTTTATGAAATAATTTTTTAATTTCCGTTGTTAAATCGGTCAATTTATTTTTATCTTTATGAGTGTTATTTCTGATAAAGTCATAACCAACTAATACTATTGGAAAAATAGAATCCCAAATTTTAATATTTTGTTCTTCTTCAAAATCTGAATATTCGGGAAATACACTTGTAAATTGTGCCAGAGAAAGAGCGGAATAGGTTTTTTTGTCAAAAATATAATCTTTGTAATCGTTTTTTTTGCTAAAAATGTTGAAAATACTCATCTTATTTTATTTTAATAGTTTTGTTGAGAGCGAGTGCTTTTAAAATATCCTATAACGGTTGGGTATTTGCGAAGAAAGCCCCTATTCACAAAGTAAAATCGGGGCTTTTTTTGCAAATACCTTGTTGTACATAGTCTCTTTATATTGGTCTTAAATGTAGTATTCGCAATTCTCCCCAATATCCATTTTTCTCTATATTTGCGTGAGTAACTTTATAATTGCCAATTTTTAAGTTAGATTTATGAAATAGTTTTTGTGCTTCAATGTCTAATTCGTTAAAAATTTCTTCTGAATATTCAAAAACTTCTCCCTCATCAATATTTATATCGTATGATAAAACTTGATACATTATTGAATTTTCTTTTTGTTCGTTGTATAAATGTAAATATGCCCGCATTTTATTTTATTTAGTTATGAAGTAAGTATAATTATCTCCTGAAAAATTAGAACCGACTGCAAATGCAACGTATGTTAAATTTTTATCTATAAAAACAGGTCCCCAATCTGAAGTATATTCATATCCTTCCCTTTTAGAGTTATATCTCTTATTTTCCAAATTTCTATATGATAATGTTCCATCTGCTCTTTTAAATTCAATGGTATTTTCTTTTAATATAATATAAGAATTTGACGATATATTTTCGTCAGATAAAAATTTGGAATACTTTGCACTCCAAATAGCAATTCTGTCCACAATAAAAATTGTGTTGTAGTAATCTTCGAAGTTAATTTTTTTTGTATTATTAGATATTTGAGTGGTTGTGGTTTCAACATTTTGTTCATAAGCAGAAACTACATTTTTTATTATTTTATTTAGACTGTTACTTAAATAATTAAGAACGTCATTTGCTTGACTTAAACTACTATAATTTATAGCTTGACTATTTACACTCTTTAAAGGAACATCCTTAAAATTTTTAACAATTTCTTGTTTTTGTGAATCTGGAATGTCAAAGTTATAAACAGATTGAATCATTTTTTGAACTTCTTTTTGAACATAAGCAGTATTATTATCATATCTACCTTGTAAAGTTGATGCTGCATTAAAAGTGCTGGTTAAATCTAATTTTGCTGGTTCGTTATAATTATTTTGAGAATTCATTTCATAATATTCCCATTGGCGAGTCATATTATTATAATACTCATAACCAATCATTTGTCCTTTTGAATTAAAATATTCGTACTTTTTTGTCATACTATTATATCTTTTCGTTTGAGTTTGTGAAAAGAATAATATTGAAAGAAAAACGAAAATCAGGGATATATACTTTTTCATATTTTATTGTTTTTTTAGGTTAAACCTTCTTACTTGGCAAAAATTTTCTTAGAGATTGTGTACAACTTGCATATATGTATCACAAAACGATACCTATCACACCAATTTGGTAGAGATATGTATCACAATTATGTTACTTACACTATTGTAAATATAAGATTTTATGCTTGTTATTATCAAATTTTTATTCATAATTTTTAAGCGTGTCTAGCAATTCTTTTTTGAAATTGTAAATATCGTCCAAAGAGTCGATAGGTTTTTTTTCACCTTTGTCTTTTCCATTGTTAAAGAGCTCAATGTATTTATTAGCTGAATTGAAATGTAATCTACAGAGCGGTTTTCTATTATTGTCATCTAATAAAATTCCAAAATAAGATTGCGTATCTCTAAATGCAATTCTTGTGGCTATTAAATTTTCTCTTAGTATCGCTTTTACAATCTGCGATCCTTCAATTTCTTCTTCTGTAGTAATAATTTTTGAATCTTCTATATCTTGATCAATAGTAGCAATTTGAGAATTTTCTTTGGTTGGTATTGTATCATTTATGTCCAATGCATTTTTTAACCTGAAGTTTATAGATTCATTAATAGAAGTGGAAATTGCTTTTTTACTGTATTCTTTAAACGCAACCATTCTAGTCGCAGTCAATGGTTTTTGAAAAAACCTATTTACCAAAAGTTTAATAAATTCATCCGAAGGTTCTTTGAGTTCTTTTTCAAATTCAGATCTAATAGCTTTGATATATTTTAAGCCTTCGGCAGAATCTAAAATATCTTCTAAACTATATCCATTTTTGGTAAATTTTTCAAGAATTTTCAAACTATTATCTTTCAAATTAGATAAATCTAAAGTGAAAAACGGTTTGTCATCCATAATATTTGGCTTTTCCAAATCTGCATAAAAATTGTAGGTATGTCCGTTGGTTAAAACCCCAAATCTTGATTTTGAAACATGATAGTACCGATGAAGTTGGGAATTATGAGCATCCACTTTCTCCTTCCAATGTTTACATTCGATAATTAAAATTGGTTCGCCTTCCTTCATGATAACGTAATCAATCTTTTCACCTTTTTTTGTTCCTATATCACAAATATACTCTGGAATAACCTCGGTTGGATTAAAAATATCGTATCCTAAAATTTGAATAAACGGCATTACAAAAGCATTTTTTGTAGCTTCTTCAGTATTGATTTGCTCTTTCAACGAATCTACTCTTTGATGCAGTTGTTCTAGTTTTAATTTTAAATCAGCTTCCATAATAGTTTTTATTAGTTTAAAAATATAGCGAGTAGTTCTGTGATGCAGTGTACGATAGCAAGCAAATGATTTTTCTCGCTAAATTATTAAGCGAATGTAGGATTATAATTCCGTCTGTCCTTACGGGAAACCGTAATTGCAGCTGATTTGTGTATTTTTTTTGGTAAAATGTTTGCTATTCGGGTTTTGTTACACTTTAGAATTGGTAGTTTTCTGCTGCTTATTATTTAATTCAAACAAAAAAACACGCCCAAAAGGCGTGTTTTATATTGTAATAGAAAAAGAGTTTATCTTGCGATTACTCTTTTTACTGCTTTTACTACAGCTTCTGCATCTATTTCGTATTTTTTCATCAGTTCTGCTGGTGTTGCAGATTCTCCGAAAGTATCGTTCACAGCTACAAACTCTTGCTTCGTTGGGTGCTTTCTTGAAAGCATACCAGCTACAGATTCTCCCAAACCACCAATGTAGTTGTGCTCTTCTGCAGTTACTATTTTTCCGGTTTTTTGCACAGATTTTAAGATGATTTCTTCGTCCAATGGTTTGATGGTGTGGATATTGATCACCTCGCAAGAAATGCCTTCTTTTTCTAGTTCTTCTGCGGCAAGCAAAGATTCCCAAACCAAATGTCCGGTTGCTACGATGGTTACGTCTGTTCCTTCTTGCAAAAGAATTCCTTTTCCAATTTCAAAGGGCATATCTTCTGGAATAAAAACAGGAACTACTGGTCTACCAAAACGCAAATAAACAGGGCCATCAAAATCTGCAATGGCAAGCGTTGCTGCTTTGGTTTGGTTGTAATCGCAAGTGTTGATTACCGTCATTCCAGGTAGCATTTTCATCATTCCGATGTCTTCTAATACTTGGTGTGTTGCGCCATCTTCACCCAAAGTTAATCCTGCATGAGATGCACAGATTTTCACATTTTTGTTGGAATATGCAACAGATTGGCGAATCTGATCATACACTCTGCTCGTAGAAAAATTGGCGAAAGTACCCGTGAAAGGGATTTTTCCGTTGATGGTAAGTCCTGCTGCAATGCCAATCATGTTGGCTTCTGCAATACCTACTTGTATAAATCTTTCTGGTGCTTTTTCTATGAATTTTTCCATTTTCAAAGAACCAATAAGATCTGCACACAATGCAACTACGTTTGGATGAGTATCTGCCAATTCTGCCAAACCAGCACCGAATCCGCTTCTTGTATCTTTATTATCTAAAACTTTATATTTCATTTTTAATTTTTTTGCGAATTTTCCGTATTTCCACGCATCATCCGATTTGATAAAAGTCCCTTCTGGGAATTTGGGGGATATTAATAATCTGTAACTTCGTCTAGGGTCAATTGTCCCAATGCGTTTTCTAGTTGCTCTGCGTTTGGCGCTTTGCCGTGCCATGCATGAGATCCCATCATATAATCTACACCAAATCCCATTTCTGTATGCAACATAATTGCGACTGGTTTTCCTTTGCCGGTTTCCGTTTTTGCACGTTCTAGTATTGCAATTACGGCTTCTAGATCGTTTCCATTTTTTTCTTCTAATACCACCCAACCAAATGCTTCTAGTTTTGCGTGTAGGTTTCCAAGATCCAATACATCTTCTGTATCTCCATCTATTTGGCGACCGTTGTAGTCTATGGTGGTGATGATATTATCTACTTTTTTTGCAGCTGCAAACATAAATGCTTCCCAGTTTTGACCTTCTTGCAATTCGCCATCACCTTGTAGCACGTATACCAAACTATCATCTTTGTCCATTTTTTTGGCAACAGCAGCTCCAATAGCTACAGAAAGACCTTGCCCAAGCGAACCTGATGCAATGCGAACTCCAGGTAAATGATCGTGCGTGGTTGGATGCCCTTGCAGTCTGGTTCCTAATTTTCTGAAGGTAGCCAATTCGGATACCTCAAAAAAGCCAAATCTCGCTAGGATAGAGTAGAAAACAGGGGAGATATGCCCATTGGAAAGGAAGAATAAATCTTCATTTTTGCCTTCCATTGTGAAGGGCAATTGATAATTCATCACTTTGCCATACAATGCTGCAAAATACTCTGTGCAACCTAAACTTCCGCCAGGATGTCCGGAATTTACGGCATTCACCATTCTTAAAATATCTCTTCTCACTTGCGTTGAAAGGGATTTTAATTCTTCGATCGTTTTACTCATAGGTAAGATTTATTTGCTCGCGAAATTACAAATTTTTGATGGGTTTATGAAATGAAAACGGAGGCTTTTTTTGTTGAAAATAATTATTTTGAATGCAAGATTTGCTTCCAATTTCCATTTTCTGCACAACTTTTGATCATGAGGTTTCTTTCTAGTAGAAATCTCGTCATGTACTTTTTCAGGAATAATAAATCTACCAATTTTCCCAGAATACCAAATGGCGACTGATAGCTAAAGATATCCGACATTACGGTTAGGTTTTCGGAAGTTTTAAAAAAATGTTCGTGTTTGAAACCTTTGAAAGCGCCTTTCAGCATTTCGTCTGCAAAATAATTTGGAGAATCAAATGCTGTAATCTTTGTGCTTAGATTTTGGTAAAATCCAAGATGTTTTGCGCGCCAAGTGACGGTATCATTCAATTCCAATAGACCAGCTGTTTTTCCGGCTATGGCTTTTTCGTTGGTTTTTTGTGTGGAAAGGAGATGTAAATCTACACTACGAGAAAGATCAAAAACAATTTCTTTTGCTGCTTTAATGGATGTCGTAAGGTGAATTGTGGGCATATTATATTAAAAAACTTAAATGTTGCTTTCTAAACTCTTTAAAATTTTACCATCACCAGTTTTCCATTCTGTAAGTCCATTCGCACTTCTTCCCAAGACAATTGCAGCTGCCGTAGATGGACTTGAGAAAATATAATCTTCTTTAAATTCAAAAGTTTCAACAATTTTCCTTTGAATTAATTTTTCTCTTAGATTAATTAAGGATTGTGAAGTAGATGGCGTAACAGAATTAGATATTATGGAACCTTTCAAAACTAAAAACCCTTCAGAAGTTTGTTCTGCTGTAGCATTGCTTCCCCGTGCTCCGTTGATGAAAAGTAATTCTTTTGGTTTTTCTAAAATTGATGTTTCTCTTTTTTCTTCAAAAACTTTGTGTCCAAGTGAGTTTACCAATAATTTTATATTGTCAATAAATTCTTCCATTTCTGCTCTGTCAGATTCGGAAATCGAAGATTGTGTTGGGATTATAGCATTTTCAATTTTATATCTGTTCGTTTGTGTTGCAAGACTATGCAATCTATTTTCAAGATATTTAATATGAGCTTTGTTTAAATTTTCATCTTTACTAAAAAAAACAATCGTTTCTCTCCAGAAATCTTTGGTAGATAAATGTTGATTTAATCTTGTTAAAACGTTTTCAGCTTCACCAATATAAACTAAATCATCATTATCTTCGTTTTTTCCAAACAATAAATATATACCAGTTGTATTTAAATCTAATCTATCAGTACAATCTTTAATTTTTATCCGAGGAATTTTATAAGCTTTTCCTGTCCAATTAGAAAGTTCGCAAGACATCCTTCCGTTAGGATCGCCATCAATTAGAAATATTTTTATAGTCTTGCCAAATGCCATTTTTTTATTTTTATTTATTGCCTATCCAATCTTATATTTGTTCTTCTCTCTTATTAACCACAAACCGATGAATGTAAGCAAACCATCAATAATGATTAATTCTACACCGATTTTGTAGCTAGAGTAGTTGCTTACAAAATAATTGATTAAGTAGGTGAGAATTGGTGCTAGAAGCGTAACTGCCAAGATTCCGTATTTTATATTGATCTTGTATTTGGTTAATATTCCGAATGCAAATAAGCCTAAAAGTGGACCGTAAGTGTAGCCGGCAACTTCCATTATCAAATAGACGATAGATTTCTCATTAATTGCTTTAAATATCATTATTAAAACAAAGAAAACCACTGTGAAAATAAGGTGAATTTTCATTCGCAGAGATTTTTTTTGCTTTTCTGTGCGTGTTTCATCTTCGTTTAAATTTAATAAATCTACACAATAGGAACTCGTAACAGCAGTAAGCGCGCCATCTGCGGACGGAAATAGAGCAGAAATTAAGCCTATTATAAATATTACGGCAATAAATATTGGGAAATATTCCAATGGTGAAAGTGAAAGCGCGGGAAACAAATCGTCGCCCATAATATTGGTGATGCTCCCCGTTGCAGCATCTTTGAAACCAAATACATTGCTTGCTTTTCCTGTTACCACATCTACAATTTGCCCATATTCTGCGCCATTGCTTTGTGCAAATAGATAGAGTAGGCCGCCTAAAAAGAGAAATGCAAAATTGACCAAAAGCAAAGTTCCTGCGAACGTAAGCATATTTTTCTTGGAATTGTGAAGATTATCTACAGAAATATTTTTTTGCATCATTTCTTGGTCTAGTCCCGTCATAGCAATCGTGATGAACATTCCGCCAAGAATGGTTTTTAAGAAAAAAGTTTTTGACTGAAAATCTGTGTTTACAATATGGGTATAATCTTTGGAAGCCAAAACGGTGTACGCTTCTCCAGCCGAGAGATTTAAATTGGATAAAATATAAACGATGCAACCTACCAAACTTAAAATCATGAATGACGTTTGCAAAGTATCCGTAATTACAATGGTTTTCACACCTCCTTCGAAAGTGTAGAGCAAAACCATAATTAAAATAACTGCTGCTGTAGCCCAAAATGGTATGCCCAAATCTGAAAGCAAGAAAATTTGCAAAACATTCACCACCAAAAACAGACGCGCTGTTGCACCAATGGAACGTGAAATGATGAAAAATATAGACCCAATTTTATGCGCTTCTACATTAAATCTTTTGCCAAGATAGGTGTAAATAGACGTTAAATTCATCTTGTAATAGAGTGGGAGCAGAACGAATGCTACAATAAAATAGCCGATGAAAAAGCCGATAACCAGCATGTAATATTCAAAACCGCCAAATGCATATGCACCTTCCGTTGTTTTGCCCACCGTTCCTGGTACAGAAATAAAGGTGACACCGGAAAGGGAAGTTCCTATCATCCCGAATGCAACAAGCCACCATTTACTTTTACGATTTCCTATGAAGAAAGATTGATTGTCTGCATTTCTACTGGTGAAATAGGAGATAACCAAAAGTCCCACGAAATAAACAAAAACGAAAAGTAGCAGTAATGTTGGTGTGCTCATATTTTGAAAATTTTATGAGCAAATATAGTTTTTTTTATCTTTTAATAGAATCTCCTATAACCATCTATTCAATGTATTTCTATAGATAAATTGACTATCACTTTGAAATATTGGTTTACTATTGGTTTTCAAAATTTCCTTAATCAAGGGTTTATTTTCTGCAAAAAGTCTGATCTACTGCAAAATAGCTAAGCAAGATATTCAATTTAAAGAAAATCTAATCCAAAGTTTTTTCTACTCTTCGGTCTGGTATTAGCCAAAGTAAAGCAACTATAAAGTACAAAAGCAAGGATACAAAAGGCGAAAAAAAGGATATAATGATACCGACTAAATAAGCTGCGGTAGAAAAATATTCTTTAGTCTTTTGCCGTAAAGCATTGGCTATTAATGAATCTGGACCTTCACTGTTGATGGCAACGTTTTGCAGGATATTAAAAGATACTGCACAGCCAAATAATACAAAACCATAAACAGCGACGGGATTTTTTTCGAAATGATTTTCACCCATCCAAGCGGAAGTAAATGGAATTAAGGACAAAAAGAATAGTAAAGTAAGGTTTGCCCAAAGAATTTTGCCATTCACTTTTTCTATAATTTGGAAGATGTGGTGATGATTGTTCCAATAAATTCCTACATAAATAAAACTAATAACGTAGGCAATTATTTTGGGAATCAAGGGTTTTAAAGCTTCAAACGTACCTTCTTCTGGTACTTTAAATTCTAAAACCATAATGGTGATGATGATTGCAAGAACTCCATCACTGAATGCTTCTAATCTATTGGTTTTCATCTTTTATCTCATTTAATTTTGCGAAATAAATAAAAAAAAATCAGATTGGGTAATACAATCTGATTTTTTTTTAAGCTAAAAATTACTATTTATTCTTTTTAGATTTTTCACTCTTACGAAGATCAACCCAAGCTGCACCTTCTTTTTTCACTTTCACCAATTCATAATCTTCAAAATTTTTGGTGCGGTACATAATATTATCGTTTCCTACTTGAAAAGGTGTGATGTAATAAAAATTTCTATCATCCTCATCCTTTCTATCTCCTGGCTCTACAGTAGGTACAAAATTTGGGAATTTATAATCGCCCATATTTAATTTTAAAGCTTCGTAGAACTTTTTGTTTTTCTCAGAAGGAATCAACTCAATCATCTCATAGTCGTTTTTTTTCTGATCTATATATAGATAATATGTTTTCTGCTTGTTTTCTTTCTTATTTCTAGAGGTAAAAGTGTAGAGTTTCTTTGGCAAAAGTTCTGCAACACGCTCTGGGTTTACTTCTGTGAAATATTTTCTACCACTAGGATCTACATAACTTTCTAGGTTATATATCATCACAGGATTTTCAAAATCTCTTTTAGAAAAATATTGATTTAGAGAATGCTCTGTATCTTCTCTTATTTTTTTATCTTCTTCAGATAATTCTTTTGTAGGAGCTTGAGGATTAATTTCTCGAATGAAATTATATAAAACTTGAGGCCTAATTCCTTCTATATGCGGATATTTTTTAAGTTCCTCAGATTTTATCAACCAGAAATATTGTTGATAGAAGTCTTCTTTATCCTTATCTTTTAAATCTTTGAAGGCATAAGCCAATTTTTTGGAATTCATTACATCTTCAAATTTGTTCTTCTGTGCAGAACCAAAACTGAAAATAAATGCAAAAGCAAAAAGTAGTATTTTATTCATCATAATTTTTTTAAATTCTAGGTTGTTCAAATATAATTATTTTAAAGATTAAATAATAATTTAATTAAAATTAATTCTAAAGTAATTTACACAAATAATGTTCCAAAGAAAATAAGGCAAATAATTAATTATTAATAACTATCGTCGTGCACGTTTTTCACAGCTCTTCCGCTTGGGTCGTTTGCGTTTTTGAAAGCTTCATCCCATTCCAAGGCAATTGGTGTAGAACAAGCTACAGATGGAACAGAAGGCACTGTTGCTGCAGCAGTTTCGCTAGGGAAATGCTCTTCAAATATGGTTCTGTATCTGTATTCTTCTTTGTTTTGTGGCGTATTTAAAGGAAAACGGAATTTTGCATTGGCAAACATTTCATCTGTAACTTCATTTTCGGCAACTTCTTTTAGAGAGTCTATCCAAGAATAGCCGACACCATCTGAAAATTGTTCTTTTTGTCGCCAAGCAATAGATTCTGGTAAAAGATCTTCAAAAGCTTTTCTCAAAATCCATTTTTCCATCCTACCTTCAGCTTTGTTGATCAGTTTATCTTTTGGATTTACATTCATGGCAACATCCATAAATTCTTTATCCAAAAATGGAACCCTGCCTTCAATTCCCCAAGACATCAAAGATTTATTGGCTCTTAAGCAATCATATAAATGTAATTTGCCCAATTTTCTTACGGTTTCTTCGTGAAAAGCTTGGGCATTTGGTGCTTTGTGAAAATATAAATAGCCGCCAAAAAGTTCGTCTGCACCTTCGCCAGAAAGCACCATTTTTATTCCCATAGATTTGATGACTCTTGCCAATAAGTACATCGGTGTAGATGCTCGGATTGTTGTAACATCATAAGTTTCTAGATAGTAAATTACATCTTTCACCGCATCCAAACCTTCTTGAACCGTGAAATGTACCTGATGATGCACAGAACCAATATGATCTGCCGCTTTTTGTGCTGCTACCAAATCTGGTGAACCTTCCAAACCTACTGCAAAACTGTGCAAACGTGGATACCAAGCTTCTTGTGTATCGCCACTTTCTATTCTATTTCTGGCATATTTTGCCGTAACTGCAGCTATTATGGAAGAATCTAAACCACCTGAAAGCAATACACCGTAAGGAACATCGCTCATCAATTGACGATGTACAGCATCTTCCAAAGATTTTCTAATTGCAGAAATATCTGTGACATTATCTTTTACGTTTGCGAATTCTTCCCAATCTTTTTTGTACCATTGTTGCAATTCAAAACCATCTTCGCTATAGAGAAAATGTCCGGGCAAAAATGTTTCAATTGTTTTGCAAATTCCTTCTAGAGCTTTTAATTCTGATGCTACAAAATAATTTCCATTCTTGTCCCAACCTTGATATAATGGGCAAATGCCCATATGATCTCTACCGATTAAAAATATATCTTTCTCTATATCATACAAAGAAAATGCAAAAATTCCGTTTAATTTATCAAGAAAATCTTTGCCATCTCTTTGGTACAATGCTAGAATGACTTCACAGTCAGATTCTGTCAAAAATTCGTAATCTGGAAACTCGCCTCGCAATTCTTTGTGGTTATAAATTTCTCCATTTACGGCTAAAACTATTTTGCCATCTTTTGTAAATAATGGTTGTTTGCCAGAAGTAGGATCTACAATTGCCAATCTTTCATGGGAAAAAATTACTTTTTCATTTTGAAAAATACCACTCCAATCTGGTCCGCGATGCCTTACTTTTTTAGACATTTCTAAAACTTGAGACCTTAGGTTTTCTGTATTTTGTTTAGCGTCTAAAAGACAAACGATTCCGCACATATATTTTTAAGATTGAGAAATAATTATTGATTTTATTTGAAAGTACAAAAATACTTGTTTAATTTATAATAGAAAATAGAATTTCAAGATAATTTCGTGGTTCAACTATAAGACTGGTTATCGTTATTATCTTATTCACTAAAAACAAAAAATACAAATGTGATCATTTGTATTTTTGTATTAATTATAGTAAGAATATTCTTCGATATAAAATTGCTTTAAAAGAAATAAATCTATGTTAATCTATTATTTGAACCATAATAGACTTGTAATCTTCATTTTTCATTGCATGTTTATTTGCACCAACGATATCAAAAATGATTACCGTATCTCCAGATTGTAGAGTACTGGCCAATTCTTTTGCAGTATCATTCAAAACATTTCCTGCAACTAAAATAGTTGGATGTCCTTTAAATTTAATTTTAAAATTTTCAATGATGAAAGTTTTATTTTCCATTAATTGAGGACACTTAAATTTTAATTCTTCGGATGTGAGTTGCTTAATCGTCATTTCTAATTTGCAAGAATTAGTATTTTCTTGCAAGGTTTTGGAATTGGTATTTTGAGCAAATGACAATGTGGAAAATACCAGTAAAAATAACAATGTTCTCATAAGATTTTGTGTTTATTAAACATAAAACGTTTTAGTCTATGCTTTTCGTATTATCATTTCTCAAAATTTTTCGCACATTGCTCCAAAAGCTTAGAAGAGATGCGGAAGAACGATCTGAAAACTCAGAAAGGAGCAACATATTGTTTACAAATTGCACCACGTTTGTTTCTGTGGGTATATAGTATGCCATATTCCATTCTGTGAAATATCTTTTATCTACAGGTGCTTCCCAAAGTAAAATTACATCTTCGTGACGAGGATCTGCTTCTATTTTCCTATACAAATCTTGCACAAGTTTTTTGTCGCCTTCTAAAATTTGCACAAAACTACCATCGTGATAGATAAGACATCCAGTGATGTTTTTTGCCGTATTTTTAGTTTTAGATAGAACGAGTATTTCATCCAGCTCATTCAATTCCAAATCTGGTCTGGATCTTGAGCGGTAATTTAATTGATAAATCATTTGTATAAATTTTAAATCGTAAATTCTTTTTTAGGGAAATTTACATTGTTGAAGCAGCAATTTAGCAAATTAAATATCATTTACATGATTTAGATAATGTTTTGCGCGATGAAGCTTTTAATATATTGCATTGCATTAAAAAATAAATTCACAAAATAAATATGAGGAAGTTTACTATTACATTAGGTAATTGCTTACTTATCCTATTTTTAATGATTGACTTTTTAATTTTTTGAAACCAGATAAAAAATTAAACTTCTAAATTGTAAAATCGAACGATGTAAATTATTTCATAAATAATAAAAGCTGATGCCATTGCATAATGAAAAATTTTATTTTTTATGAAAACAGCAACGACACAAAATACTATATGTGAAACGTTTCTGATGAGATATTCGTTCCCTAGTTGCGAAAAATATTTTTCTCCTTTTAGGTATGTGTCTACAATATCTGCTGCGAAACAAAGAGCCAAAATTGTAAAAAACCATTTTTTTCTTGAGAAAAAATAATCTTTATAACCGTCATAATCATTCAGATCATCTGGATAAAGGATTGCACAGAGCATATAAAATAAAATAATGTACAAAATAATAAAAAGGTAATCTACAAAAAACCATTCTGTAATTAATTTTAAATTAAACTCCCACCACCAGAAATGGATGATTAAAGTAAATACATAAACTACCCACATAAAATGCAGCAAGTATATTTTTTTTCTTCCAGGATGCTGTATGAAGTATACAGAACTTTTGATTAAGTGAGTTAAACTTAAGCCAAGTATAATCCCAATGATGGATTTGATGTGTAAAAATGCATCCATTTTGTAAGGTTATGTTAAAATTTTTAGAAAATTTAATTTCTTAATTTTTTGATAATTTGTAATTCTGATTTTGGTAAAAAGTATTTTATAAAATAGATTAAATTTTCAAATCAACATTTTTACAAGTAAGCAAAAATAGAAATAAATCTTTATTATTTCAAAATTCTAAAATCAAAGCAAATCTCTGCGTGAGGTAGTAGGTGGAACTCCTTTTTTGCAAAAAAAAGAGTGGGAACCGGATACCGACTATTCTTTTTTTTATGTGCAAAGAATTTTTAAAAAAAAAGAAAAGGCACGCCCAAATTATTATTTAGAGCATGCCTTCATTATTTTAAATTGTTGTAGAAATCCTACGCCTTTCTTTCTATCAAAGCCATATAAAATCCGTCATAACCTTGGCTCGGCATTATTTTTTCTTCTTTTAAAAGAGAATAATCTGGGTTGTTTTTTAAGAAAGTTTGCACTTGTTTTGTATTTTCGCTTGGCAAAATAGAGCATGTTGCATACAGCATTTTACCACCAATTTTGATGATCTTGCAATAATCAGTCAGTATTTGTTGCTGCTCAATTTTGATGCGGTCTATAAATGCCTGATCGATTTTCCATTTGGAATCTGGATTTCTTTTTAAAACTCCAAGACCAGAACAAGGCGCATCAATAAGCAATCTATCTGCGGTACCATGCAATCTTTTGATGGTTTTGTTGTCGTCTATCAATCTCGCTTCTATGTTGTGAGCACCAGCTCTTTTGGCACGGCGTTTCAATTCTGTAAGCTTCCAACCATAAATATCTAGTGCAATTATCTGCCCTTTATTCTGCATCAAAGCTGCCAAATGCAAAGTTTTTCCACCTGCACCTGCACACGCATCTACCACACGCATTCCTTCTTTCACATCCAACAATTTCCCGATCAATTGCGAACTCGCATCTTGAACTTCAAAAAGTCCATCTTTAAATGCCGAAGTGATGAATACATTTTTCTTTTCTTCCAATTCTACAGCATCTGGATAATCGGCAACCAAGAAACTTTCTACATTTTCTGCGCGCAATTCTTCTATCAATGCTTTTGGCGTCGTCTTTAAAGAATTGGCTCGCAAAACGGTAGGAGCTTGTTCGTTTAAAGCATACATTTCATCTTCCCAACTTTTGCCCAATTCTCGCTCCATAGTTTCTACCAACCAATCTGGGATAGAATGTTCAAAAGCTTTAGATGGTACAGTTCCTTTTTTTAATTTTGTAAGAATATCAGCGATTTTCACACCTTCCAATTCTTCCATTTTTTTGTAATGCGTTTTGCTCCAAAGGCAATATGCAACAATCATTCTGTAGATATTGCTCGGTTTTGCGCTTTCGCCGATGTAGTATTCCAAGCGTTTTTTCCAACGTACAATATCATAAAAAATACTGGCCACCACTTTTCTATCTTCGCTTCCCCATTTTTTGTGCGCTTTCAAAAGTCTTTCTATCACTTTGTCTGCGTATTTTCTGTCTTCAAAAAAGGTTTCTTGCAAAGCGTCGTGTATACCTATAAGTAAATTTCTGTGTATGAGTTCCATTGTAAATAATTTTGAATGATGAATTCGTAATTTTGAATTCAGTTTTTGCAAAAATACGAAATTTTATCGCCTTTTTGCAGAGAATTTTTTTGGCACCAATTTGACGTCGTCGAATGTGTATTTAATTTTTTTAATTAACTGGTAATATAAGTTTTATATTTTAAACTCTAAATGCACAATAGATTGCATAAAGTATATTTGTAGCAATACAAAAATAAGCATGTGTATAATTATAAACAATCATTCTTCATCTGAGGATACTTTTTGCAGATTATTTCGTAGATATGCTTACATTTAAAAAATAAATAATTAACAATGAGAAAATTACTACTACTTTTCATCTTTAGTTTTACCATGCTTATGCAAGCGCAAGAAACAAGCGACAGCGGAAACGGCAAAAATATTGTCAAAGTAAATGTTACGGGTTTTATATTTAAAAATTTTCAGGGAACGTATGAAAGAGTTTTAAGTAAAAGAATTTCTGTAAACGTTGGTTATGGAGTAGTACCAGAAGGAAATTTACCATACACATCGTTTTTGCCTGATGATACTGATCGTGATTTTAAAAATATTAGATTAAGTGGCAACAATTTTACGATAGAGCCAAGATTTTACCTTGGAAAAAAAGGTTTTGGAGAAGGGTTTTATGTCGCACCTTATTATAGATATTCATCTTATCAAATTTCAAATTACAGCAGATCTATAGATGTAAGTGTGAATGGAATAGTGTACGATACAGTAATTGTAGATTTCACCGGAGATACTTCTGCTCATAGTGGAGGAGTTTTGCTAGGAGCACAATGGTTTCTAGGTAAATCCGACAATTTCGTTTTAGATGCTTGGTTTTTAGGTGCTCATTTTGGAAAAGCGAAAGGAAATTTAGACGGAATTACCAATAGAAAATTGAATGCCTTGGAGCAGCAAGAAGTTCAAAAAGAACTAGACAACCAAGATATTCCCATCGTAGAATACAATGCTACGGTGAATGAAAACGGTGCCAACATAAAAGTAGACGGACCTTGGGCAGGTTTGAGAATTGGACTTTCTTTAGGATATCGTTTTTAAAATTTTATCTTTGCAAAAACTTATAAAATGCCAGACACAATACTTTGCCCAAAATGCCAATCTGAATTTACATACGAACAAGACGATAAAATGGTCTGCTCGCAATGTTTCCACGAATGGATACCTGGAGAAACTGCAGATGAAGATAAAGTTATTGATGCAAACGGAAACGAATTGCAAAACGGAGATACAGTAGTTGTAGTGAAAGATTTGCCCGTGAAAGGTTTCCCGAAATCTATAAAAGCCGGTACGAAAGTGAAAAATGTGAGATTAAGACCAGATTCTGATCATAATCTTGATTGTAAAGTAGATGGTTTTGGAGCAATGGCTTTAAAGTCTGAATTTGTGAAAAAGGCGTAAAAAAGATAATAGACGGATAGATGATAGACGAATAGATGTTAAATGAAATATAAATCGTTGAAAATCTAACACACCAAAATCTCACATCTATAAATCTCATATCTCTTTTAATTATTCAATTCCTGCGCTCTTTTTTCGGCGGCGAGAATTCCTTCTTTCAAAATTTCTTTAAGTCTATTATCGTCAAACGTCTTCAAAGCTGCTTCTGTAGTTCCACCTTTGGAGGCGACATCTTGAATTAATTCTTCCAGATTTTTGTCGGAATTATTGATGAGGTGATAGGCTCCAAGCATCGTTTGCGAAACAAACAATTTAGAAAGGTTTTCTTCAATTCCCATTTCTGTTCCGGCTTTTATCATGGCATCTACAATGTAATAAAAGTAGGCTGGTCCGCTTCCAGAAAGCGCAGTAACGCCATCTAAAAGATTTTCATCTTCCAAATAAACGGATCTTCCAGTGGAATTGAGCAGTCTTTCTATTTGAATTAATTGGGTGAAGGAAATCCCTGGCGCAGAAGTGTAGCCTGTAATTCCCATTCCCAAAAGTGAAGGAGAATTGGGCATTGCGCGCACAACGGCTTTATGATGTAATAAATTTTGAATTTTCTCTATGCTAATTCCCGCCATGATGGAAAGTAGCAATTGATTTTCTTTAAATTTAAAGGTCAAATTTTCTGCAACGAAGGCGAAATCTTGAGGTTTTACAGCAATGATTACCAAATCTGCATCTATAGTTGAAACTTCATCAAAAGCCAAAACTTGAACACGTGGAAATTCTTGAGAAATTGCAGAGATATTATTTTTATTTCTGGTGATGAGCTGGAGGTTTTCTTGTTTGATAAGGTCATATTTCAAAAAAGATTTTGAAAAAGAAATCCCCATTTTTCCTGCTCCTAAAACTGCTATTTTCATTTTTGTTTTTATTTAATGCAAAGTCACAAAGTTTTTTTGTGTGTTTGTATTTTAATTTTAAATAAACCAAGTTGTATAGTTTCAATATTAATTTATTGTCTTTTAATTGCGAAACCTTGTCAAGGTTTAAAACCTTGAAAAGGTTAGATTTTATCCAATTTTTTCGGCTTTAATTAAATAATATTAACCTCTCTTTCTAATTCTATCTTAAATTTCTCTCTCACAGATTCTATAATCATGGTAGAAAAATCAAAGATTTCTTTGCCAGTTGCAGTTCCTGTTTTATTGATGATCACCAATGCTTGATCTTCGTGAGAAGCCACATTTCCTATTTCCTTTCCTTTCCAGCCACAATTTTCTATCAACCAACCTGCAGGAACTTTTGTGCCTTCCTGGTTTGGATATCCTGGAATATTTGGAAATTTATCTTGTAAAGTAGAGTAGTGCTCAGTTAAAATAGTAGGATTTTTAAAAAAACTTCCCGCATTTCCTAATTTCCGCCAATCTGGTAATTTGCTTTGTCGAATATTGATAACTGCTTTAGAAACATCTTGAATAGTGGGGATTGAAATTCCTAAAGATTTCAATTCGGTTTGTATGGCGCCGTATTCCGTTTTTAAAATATGATGTTCTCTTGTTAACAAAAATGAAACGCTTAAAATAATGTATTTGCCTTTTTCTTCTACTTTAAAGATGGAAGTTCTATAACCGAATTTGCATTGCGCATTATCCAGCAACTCGATTTCCAAAGTTTCTAAATTGAGCACTTTACAACTCACGAATGTATCTTTTATTTCCGTTCCGTACGCTCCGATATTTTGCATCGGCGAAGTTCCTACATTCCCGGGAATTAAAGATAAATTTTCTAAACCTCCGTAATTTTTAGATAAACAGTATTGCACAAATTCATGCCAATTTTCGCCGGCATTTGCTGATAAAATTACCGTATTTTCGTCTATAATTTCTTCAGAAATTCCTTTTAAATTAAGTTGAATTACCAATCCTTCAAAATTTTTGGTAAACAAGATATTGCTTCCACCACCGAGGAAGAGAACGTTGAGGTTTTGAGTTTTTGAGTAATTGAGTGTTTCTAAAAGTTCTTCCACAGATTGCACTTCCGCAAAATAGGAAGCATAAATATTTACACCAAAAGTGTTGTGGTTTTTTAGGGAAAAGTTTTGTTGGATGGTCATTTAATGGTTTGCGGTTTTGTGATGGTGCGGATTAATATATAAATCTTTCTATAATAAACTGAATTCCGTAATATTTAAAGTAGTTAACGTAGCGGAAATTCCGCTCTATTGCGGAACCCTATAAGCAGAAATTTTTTTATTTAATTCTTTTTCCAAATTCTACAAATATATATATAAATAGTAGAAAGGGGGAAAATATAACAAGTAGAAAATAGCGCTCTATGTTACCTAGAAGTGTAAAATCATATTTATCATTTGTTTTTGAATTTATAAAATTACTAAATTTTGATTTTTTATTAATATAACCCAATCTATAATTCCAACCATTGTCAATTGGATAAGTTTTATTTGTGTAACATAAAACAATCGGATTTTTGACATCATCTTTTTCAAAATAATAATATTCTTCTTCTTCCTGTGAATAAGAAAAGCACCAAATTTTAAAATTAAAATTATTTACATCAGAATTCTCAATTTTGGTTTTTATTTTTATTTGTAGTTCAATTAATCCCTCAATATTATCAAAATAATGATCAAAAACATTTGATTTTTTTCCAGCAATTTTTAAGAAATTAAGATATAATTCAGGAAATTTTACGTTAGTTAGACCTACCAATTTTTGAACTTCCAATTCAGAAAAACCTAAATTAAGATTTTTTACATCTTTTTTAAATCTAATTTTATTGATCATGCTTTTTTAAATTTTCTGCTAACTTGAAAATATTTGCATTTTAAAAGCGCTGTTAGGGCTTAAAGCCCTGACAGCGCTGAACGCGTCTTTTTATTTATTGATAATTTTGTTCATTATTTTAAACCTATCATCATTTTTTCTTCAATTGTACAAAATAATTCGTAGTTAAAATTTTGATAGAATAAATATTGAAAATTAAAATTTATAAAAAAATTGAATATGGCGATAATCTGCGCCCCGACTTGAATGGAAATCCTTTTTTTTGCAAAAAAAAAGATTGATTCATAATTTTTGTTATTTTTAATTGAATCATCGAAACTCGTTCCTCGTTTTGAGAACGGAAGGCGGAAATGTGTGCCAACAAAAAGTTAAATACACATTGGACGGGGTCAAATTGGCGCCCAAAAAATATTATTTATTATATTCTTCCAACGCTATTTTCAATAACTCTGCACTTCTTCTTAAATCCGTCTCATTTAAAACATAAGCAATTCTTACTTGTTTTTTTCCTAATTCTGGATTGCTGTAAAATCCGCTCATTGGTGCAACCATCACGGTTTCATTATTATCTTGGAAATTTTCTAGCAACCATTGTGCAAAAACATCGGTATCTTTTACAGGCAATTCTGCAACGCAATAAAATGCACCTTTCGGTTTTGGGCAAATAACGCCCGGAATTTCGTTTAGTAAATCTACCAATAGATTTCTGCGTTTTGTATATTCCTCACGAACGCTCAAAATATATTTTGTATCATTTACATGTGCTGCAGTTGCGGCAATCTGGCCCAAAAGTACGGGACTTAATCTTGCTTGTGCAAACAAAATCATGGCGTCGTGTATTTTTTGAGAACGAGTGACTGCGCATCCAATTCTCGCTCCGCACATAGAATAACGCTTGGATTCTGAATCTATGATGATGCAATTTTCTTTTAATTCCGGAAATTCTAGCATAGAAACTGGCGTTTTTCCGTCGTATGCATATTCTCTGTAGACTTCATCGGATATGATAACAATGTCATGCTTTAGCGCAATCTCCGCGAGCTGTTGCAATTCTTCTCTTGTGTATAAATATCCGGTAGGATTTCCAGGATTACAAAGTACGATTGCTTTCGTTTTTGGAGTAATTTTTTTCTCAAACTCTGCCATTTCTGGCAATGCAAATCCTGTGTCTATACTAGAAGGTATTGCAACTACGTTTACATTGAAGGTTTGCGTGAAACCATTGTAGTTTGCATAATAAGGTTCTGGAATAATGACTTCATCTCCTTCGTCACATAAGGTTGAAATTGCGAAATTTAACGCTTCAGAACCTCCATTGGTAACGATGAAATTATCCGTCGTAAGGTCTGTGAAACCTAATGTATGATAATAGGTTTTTAGTGCAGTTCTGTATTCTATGTTTCCCTCAGAAAGTGCGTATTCAAATATTTTGAGATCAATATTTTTTATAGCATCAATCGCTGTTTGTGGCGTTTCTATATCTGGCTGACCGATGTTTAGATGATATACTTTGATTCCTTTTTCTTTAGCTTTTAAGGAAAAAGGTACTAATTTTCTTACAGGTGAAGCGGGCATTTTCTGCGCTCGTTTAGAAATTACTGGCATAACTTTTTTGATTTTTACAAATTTAATGTTTTATGTTTGAAATAATATAATATATAGGAATTTTTCAGGTGATTTAAATTAAAATCGCTTCCAGAAATCGAAATATGGCACATATATTTTTCAACTTTTAAATTTTTAAATAGTCTTTGTAAAATTCAGCCTTCGGATTTCACAGATCTGCACAGATTTTATAGCGCTTTAATAGCGCGTTCATCCGTGTAAATCCGTGAAATCCGTGGGTGAAAAATATTGCTTTTTAGCCTTATCAACCAAAACATTGTGGAAATTTTAAACTAAAAAAATAACCAAAAATTTTCTTTAAAAATAATTTTAAATTTGCCAAAAATATAATACGAATGACAATAGAAACACCACAAAATTACCTTGATAATGTAGATGAAGAAAGAAGCTTTGTTTTTAAGAAGTTGTATGATACAATTAATACAAATATCCCAGAAGGTTTTGAGGCACAAATATCTTACGGTATGATTGGTTGGGTAGTTCCATTTTCTATCTATCCAGATGGCTATCATTGTTCGCCAGAATTGCCATTGCCATTTTTGAGTATCGCTGCGCAGAAGAATTTTTTTGCAATATATCACATGGGAATTTATGCAGATCCAAGTTTGCTCAATTGGTTTGTAGAAGAATATCCGAAGCATTCCAAAAGGAAACTCGACATGGGAAAATCTTGCATTCGCTTCAAAAAAATAGAAGAAATTCCTTTTGAATTAATTGCAGAATTATGCCAGAAAATGACTGTAGAACACTGGATTTCGTTATACGATAAGAATTTTAAAAAATAATTTTAACTCTTGAAATGGTTAGGGAAACTAACCCGTATTTTGGAAATAAATCTAAGCTTCCATGTTATAAGAAATTTATATAATTATTTCCAAAAACCATAATTTTGAAAAATTTATTCCGCTTTTCTTACCTCAATTTTTACAGATTTACTCGTAGGTGTATTGCTTTCCCTTGCTACAGATTTTACAGGAACTAAAACATTCGTTTCTGGGAAATATGTTGCACAGCAAGTTTCTGGAATATCGTACGGAATTACTAAAAATCTATGAGCAACACGTTCTCTATCATCATCAAAATTGTGCAAATTCACCACGTCTAATTTATTTAGACCACGTTTTTCCATATCATTTTTATTCATGAAGATTACGCGTCTTTCGTTATGAACTCCACGATATCTATCGTTCAATCCATAAATTGTTGTGTTGTATTGATCATGACTTCTTATGGTCATCATCAATAATTCTTCTTCTTTTAATTGAATCATTTCTGCTTTAGAAACAGAAAAATTTGCTTTATTATTTTCTGTTGGGAAATCACCGATTCTAGAAGAATTTGGTAAATAGAAGCCACCCTCTTTTCGAACTCTCAAATTATATTTGTCAAAACCAGGTATTGTCCTTTCTATTTCATCTCTAATCAGGTCATAATCATGATGCAAACTCAACCAATCTATGGTAGATTTTTCGCCCAATACTTCTGTTGCCAAATGACAAATAATAGCCACTTCGCTCATTAATTGATTGCTCACTGGTTCCAACTTTCCTTCACTTTTTTGGATAACGCCCATGGAATTTTCGCAAGTCACAAATTGCGGAATTCCCTTTTGAATATCGGCATCACTTCTACCAAACGTTGGCAAAATGATGGCTTCTTTTCCAGTAATTAAATGTCCGCGATTCAATTTTGTAGAAATTTGAACGGTCAATTCACATTTTTGAAGCGCTTCCGCAGTGTATTTTGTATCTGGTGTTGCGCTCAAAAAATTGCCACCCAAACCGAAAAATATTTTTCCTTCGCCTTTTTGCATTGCTTCTATAGATTCTACCACATCAAAACCATGTGCTCTCGGGACCGTAAAATTGTAATTTTCTTCTACTTTATCCAAAAGCCATTTCCAAGGTTTTTCGTATACGCCCATCGTTCTATCTCCTTGCACATTGCTATGTCCACGAACTGGGCAAGTTCCTGCGCCAGGTTTTCCAATGCTGCCTTTCATCAACAAAATATTCACGACTTCTTTGATGGTATCTACAGAATTCTTGTGTTGGGTTAATCCCATTGCCCAACAAATGATGATCTTATTTTTGAATTTTAATTTGTCTGCAATGTCTTTTATTTGTTCTAAAGAAATGCCGCACATTTCGGAAAGTTCATTTAAATTTAGAGATAAAATGTGTTTTTTATAAGCTTCAAATCCTGCAGTTTCATTATTAATAAAATTCTGATCTAAAACTTTCCCCGGAAATTCTTCTTCAAATTTCAATAAATAATAGCCAATCGCTTGCATCAATGGTAAATCTCCATTTATTTTAATATGCAAATAGTCTGTAGAAATAGTAGGCTTGGTTCTCAATAATCCTCGAATCGTTTGCGGATCATTAAATGCGATCAAACCTGCTTCTTTCATAGGATTTACACCGATGATCATCGCACCGTTTTTTCTGGCTTTTCTTAATGCAGTAAGCATTCTTGGATGATTGGTGCCGGGATTTTGTCCCATGATAATAATGGCATCTGTCTCATAAAAATCTTCTAATTTCACAGAACCTTTTCCAATTCCCAAAGTATCTCCAAGTGCAACACCACTGCTTTCATGGCACATATTGCTACAATCTGGCATATTATTCGTTCCGTAGGCTTTTGTAAAAAGTTGGTGCAAAAAAGCGGCTTCGTTGCTTGTTCTTCCGCTAGTGTAGAAAATTGCTTCATTGGGAGAAGCAAGTCCATTTAGCTTTCCGGCAATTTTTTGAAATGCATCTTTCCAAGAAATTGCTTGGTAATGCGTTGCGCCTTGTGCTAAATACATGGGTTGCGCCAATCTGCCACTTTTTCCAATTTTAAAATCGTCCCATTCTGCCATTTCTTGCAGAGAATGTTTTGCGAAAAAATCTGCGTAAATTACTTTTGTAGTTGCTTCTTCGGCAACTGCTTTTGCGCCATTTTCACAATATTCTCCTAAAGGACTTCTTTCATCATCTGGATCTGGCCAAGCACAACCTGGACAATCAAAACCATCCATTTTGTTTAGAGAATTTAATGCGGACATACCACGTTTTACTCCCATCGCTCCAAAAACATGTTTTGCAGACTCAAATATTGCAGGATATCCTGCTGCATATTTTTTCGGTTCTTCTAAAGATATTTCTTCAAAAGTTGGTGGATTTTCTGGATTGGGTTGATTATGATTGTTCGACAAAATATTTTGATTTAAAATTGAAAGATAAAATTAGCGAATTTTTTGACCATTATGGTACGAGTAATGATAAATTTTTACATTAAAATCTTCTTAGACAAATTATATGTTGAAAGAAATTTAACCTAAATTTTTCACACGTTCTGCATTAGTATAAATATTAAAACTGCCATTTTTCAAAAATCCTATTAAGGTAATTCCGAAATTTTCTGCAGTCTCTATCGCTAGAGAACTTGGTGCGCCGATTGCACAAACCATTTGTATACCTGCCATTGCGGCTTTTTGCAAGAGTTCAAAACTGGCTCTTCCGCTTAATAATAAAATGTTTTCCTGAAGGAAAAACGCTTCTTTTGAGGATTTAAGAAATTCTGCACCAATCAATTTATCTAACGCATTGTGCCTGCCAACATCTTCTCGATAGGAAATTAATTTTCCATCAGTAGAAAAAAAAGCAGCAGCGTGAATTCCACCTGTGCTTTGAAAAGTTTTTTGAACTTTGTATAGTTCTTCTGGCAAACTGAAAAGAGTCTCCAAATTGACCTCAATATCTACAATTTCTGCGGGAATTCTGCGCGTTTGATGAATAGCTTCGATGCTTTCTTTGCCACAAACTCCGCAACTGCTGGAAGTGTAGAAATTTCTTTTCAATTTTTCAATATTTGGATCAAAATTTTCTGACAAGTTGATTGTGATCCAATTGAAGCCTAAATTTGACGGAATTTCTTGTTCAATATTTTTTCTGGAAAATAGAATTGCTTCCGTATGCAAAAATCCAACAGCCAGTTCTTCATCATTTCCTGGTGTTCGCATTGTTACGGAAACTGGGAAAATTTTGCCTCCGTTGGATTTTAAATTAATTTCTAAAGGTTCTTCAATTGCCACAACGTCTTGCTTCTGGGAAATTTCTTTTCCAGATTGTTGTACTTTTTTTACAAAAACTTTTTTAATCATTACAAATATCGTTGTTATTCATTTTTAAATTTTATGAAAAAAAATGCAGTATAAAAATACTGCATTTGTAATGTAATCTTCAATTTAAATTCTCTCTATATCTGCACCCAAGGCTCGTAATCTGCCATCAATGTTTTCATAACCACGATCTATTTGCTCTATGTTGTGGATTATAGATTTTCCTTCGGCAGAGAGAGCTGCGATCAAAAGTGCATTTCCTGCGCGAATATCTGGAGAAACCATGGTAGTTCCTCTCAAAGGGAATTCATGATTGAGGCCAACAACTGTTGCTCTGTGAGGATCGCACAGGATAATTTGTGCTCCCATATCGATCAATTTATCTACGAAAAATAGGCGAGATTCAAACATTTTTTGATGCACCAAAACAGTTCCTTTTGCTTGTGTGGCAACTACCAAAATAATTGAAAGCAAATCCGGCGTGAATCCTGGCCAAGGAGCATCTGAAACAGTGAGAATTGAGCCGTCTATAAATTTTGAAATTTTATAATTTTCTTGCGCAGGGATATAAATATCTTCGCCGCGTCTTTCTAATTGTATTCCTAATTTCTGAAAAGTTTGAGGAATGATCCCAAGCTGATTCCAATTGACGTTTTTGATGGTGATTTCTGATTTCGTCATGGCTGCAAGGCCAATCCACGAGCCTATTTCTACCATATCGGGAAGCATGGTATGTTCTGTACCACTCAATATTTCCACTCCTTCAATAGTCAACAGGTTGGAACCGATACCAGAGATGTTGGCGCCCATTCTGTTTAGCATCTTGCACAATTGTTGCAAATATGGTTCGCAAGCTGCGTTGTAAATTCTAGTTTTGCCTTTTGCCATTACTGCTGCCATCACGATATTGGCTGTACCAGTAACTGAAGCTTCTTCTAAATGGATGAATTTACCAACGAGTTCTTTGGCGGAAAGTGAATAGAAAAAATTCTCATCATCATAACTGAAGCTTGCTCCCAATTCTACAAGACCTTGAAAGTGAGTGTCTAAACGTCTTCTTCCAATCTTATCTCCACCTGGAGTTGGCATATATGCTTCGCCAAATCTAGCCAACATTGGGCCTAAAAGCATAATCGAACCACGCAATTTTGCGCCATCTTTTTTAAATTCTTTAGATTTTATATAATCGAAATTGATGTTATTTGCTTGAAAAGTGAAATCTCCATGGCTGTTTTTGGTAATTTTCACACCAAAGTCTCCCAAAATTTCTATCAATCTATTAACGTCGTGAATGTCCGGAATATTTTTTACGCGAACTGGTTCTTCCGTCAATAGTACTGCGCACAATATCTGTAAAGCTTCATTTTTTGCTCCTTGTGGAGTAATTTCTCCGCTTAGTCTTTTCCCTCCTCTTATTTGAAAACTGCCATTCATTATTTTCTCCTGTTTTTGTTTTGATAATTTCTAGGATTGTTATTATTGCTTTTTTGGTACCTATTTCTTTTGTTTGTGTTGGTAGAATTACTAGTACTGGAATAATAAATTTTACTTTTTTCCAAAGCTTCAATTGTTGTAAGATCCAATCTATTTTCAGAAAGCTCTTTCAAATGGCGAAATATTACATCATCTGTTACATGTTCTTTGTTGTAGATATTGTAGGATTTCTTCATATTATTTGCAATCACTTCTATCAAAGCTTCTTTTTCATCGCCTTCTTCAAGCTCAATTGCTTTCTCTATTAATTGCAAAATACTTTTACCATAAAATTTGAAATCTCCCTGCAATTGTGGATATTCCATTTGTTTCGGTTTGGATTTTAATTCATCTTCTGTAGGAAAAGGATACGGGGAATCCACATCCAAATCGTGATTAGCAAGAATGTATATATGGTCCCAAAGCTTATGTTTATAGTTGTCTTCGTCTCTTAATGATGGGTTTCTTTGTCCCATTAAATCCACAATTCCGTGGCTCATTTCTGTACGTTCTTCTTTAGTTTCTAGTGTTTTGCAACGTTCCACCAATTGCTGTATAATTCTACCATATTCTGGCATATGCAATTGTGTTCTGTCTGTATTATATTCCATGATACAAATATAGTATTTAGATTTTTTTAATTAAAGTATGTTGATAATTTAGCCCAAAAATTTTTTTCTTTCATTTGGAGTTGGCAAATAGCATTTTTGGCTAGATAAATTTTGCCTGTATTTTGAAACAAAATCGTAGAAAGGATTTCTTAATATTTTTGGTAAAACGGTAAGGTAAGAAAGTATTTTGTATTTTCCACCAATAATATCAGCGATTTTGAAAACTGCATCAGATTTTGTGAGGTAAAATGTTTCTGGCTTCCATAAATATAGGGTTGTAAAAATTTTAGGACATAAACCTCTTTTCGCAAGAAAGTTTTGTCCGAAATCTGATTGCAGAGAAGCAAATAAAAATTGATCCTTATTATCATTTTTTAAAATCCACTGAACCCAAAAGTTGCAAAATCCGCATTCACCATCATATAAAACATGGTATTTGGAAGTGTCTGTCATCTATATTCTATTTATAATTTAACGATCAATATTGTGAAACTTGATTTGATTCTAAAATTTCCATTCTTATTTTTTTAAAATATTCTACCAGCATTTTTCTATTTTCATCCGATAAATTTGTCTCTGTATGAACAATTGTATAAGAATCTAAAGGCATTTCTTTAGTTTCGATTTCATTTGCTGCTTCTTCTAATTTATGCGCTTGCTTTTTTGGCTCATAGGTTGCAAATTTAGAAAAATTTAGATGCTTTCTACCATCTTCAAAGTGGCTTTCTAAAAACCAACCTACAGGTTGCAAACTTGCGTACCAAGGATATTTTGTTTCATTTGAATGGCAATCATAGCACGAAGCGTTGATCAGTTTTGCTATTGGTTCTGGTGTTTTTTTTATGGTTAAAAAATCCACACCTTTATTTACAGGTTCATTCGTTTTATCAATTTGAAAAAATTGAATAAGTATAAAAGCTAACAAAAATACGTAGAATATTTTTTTCATTGGGGTAAATTTTAAAATTAAATTTAATTAAGTAAAGATACCTATTAAATCACAAATTATAAATCTTATATTTGCAAAAAAATTTTTGGGCTTCAAAAACTGAAGTAACCCATTAATAATATATTTATTAAACAAAATTTTATGAGCAATCTTGTAGCCATTGTTGGCAGACCAAATGTAGGAAAATCTACACTATTCAATAGACTTTTAGAACGCAGAGAAGCAATTGTAGATTCCGTTTCTGGAGTAACGAGAGATCGCCACTATGGAAAATCTGATTGGAATGGAGTAGAGTTCACCGTGATAGATACTGGTGGATATGAAATAAATACTGAAGACATTTTTCAAGGCGAAATTTCTAAACAAGTGCAATTGGCTATTGATGAGGCAACATCCGTCATCTTTATGCTTAATGTACAAGAAGGACTTACAGATACTGATTACGAAATTTTCGAGAAGTTGAGAAGAGCCAACAAAAAAGTATATGTTACCATCAATAAAGTAGATTCTTCTCGAGATGAACTTCCTGCAACGGAATTTTATCAATTAGGAATAGATAAATATTACACTTTATCTTCTGCAACAGGAAGTGGAACAGGTGAATTATTAGACGATTTGGTTAATGATTTTCCAACCAATGAATACAAAGATCCTTTCGAAGATTTACCAAAAATCACCATTGCAGGTAGACCGAATGTTGGGAAATCAACTTTGACAAATGCACTTTTGGATGCAGAAAGAAACATCGTTACAGATATTGCAGGTACTACGAGAGACAGTATAAAAACGTTGTACAATAAATTTGGACATGAATTTGTGCTTGTAGATACAGCAGGAATGCGAAGAAAAGCTAAAGTTTCTGAAGATTTAGAATTTTATTCTGTAATGAGAGCGGTTCGTTCTATAGAATATTCCGATGTTGTAATCATCATGATTGATGCTTCTCAAGGTTGGGAATCTCAAGATATGAATATCTTCGGTTTAGCACAAAAAAATAGAAAAGGTGTCGTTATTTTAGTAAATAAATGGGATTTGGTAGAAGACAAACAAACCAATACCATGAAAGATTATGAAGCTAAAATAAAAGATAAAATTGGTTATTTTACAGATATTCCAGTTCTTTTCATCTCAGCTTTAAACAAACAAAGAATTTTGAAAGCTGTAGAAGTTGCAATGGCAGTTTATGAAGTTAGAAAAAAGAAAATAAAAACTTCAAAATTAAACGAAATAATGCTTCCAATTTTTGAAAAAACTCCTCCACCAGCTTTAAAAGGAAAGTATGTAAAAATTAAATATTGCGTACAACTACCTACACCTTCGCCACAGTTTGTATTTTTCTGTAATCTTCCGCAATATGTGAAAGAAGCTTACAAAAGGTTTACAGAAAATCAATTGAGAAAGCAGTTCGGATTTACAGGTGTTCCTATCGAAATTTATTTCAGACAGAAGTAGTATTTTATATTTAAGTATAAACTTTTAACCACAGAAGAAACAAAAGAAAAAAGTTTGAATGTCACTCTTCTAAGACGAAAATACTTCCGTAGTATAATCTTAATGATGTAGCGACTTAATTTTTATTATATTTTGTTCCTTTTGTGGTTTTAAAATAAACATTTAATGATTACAGTTTTATCACATAATTTTTCCCTTGTCAATTCTTGGATCAACGATTTAAGAAATGTAGATATCCAAAATGATCGTCTTAAGTTTCGTAGAAATATGGAACGTATCGGCGAAATTGCTGCATTTGAAATTAGTAAAACATTGGAGCAGAAAACGGTAGAAATTACAACTCCTTTAGACAAAATATTATCTCAAGAAATTGCTGTACAGCCAGTAATTACTACAATATTAAGAGCTGGAGTTCCATTGTTTCAAGGTCTTTTAAATTATTTTGATAAAGCAGATTGTGGTTTTGTAGCAGCCTACAGAAAACACGATGCCAACGATTATTTCAGCATCAAACAAGATTATCTTACTTGTCCAGATTTGAATGGCAGACCTTTAATTGTTGCAGATCCAATGCTTGCAACGGGCGCAAGTTTGATAGAAGCCATCAAAGATTTGTTGAATCATGGAAAACCTACAGAATTGCATATAGTAGCCGCAATTGCGAGCAAAATTGGCGTAGATACTATCCAAAATGCATATCCAGAAGCGAAAATTTGGGTAGGAGTTATAGATGAAAAATTGACAGACAAAGGATATATTTCCCCAGGTTTAGGCGACGCAGGAGATTTATCTTACGGAGAAAAATTGCAAAGATAAAATCATCTAAACATCTACCGCCATCACCAAAACGCTCACTTTGTTAGTTGGTTCTTTCAAAATTTCCCAGGCAACTTGGCTCATCGTATTTCCGGTAGTATAAACATCATCAATAATTAAAACGTGTTTGCCGATTAGATTGGCATTCAATTCAAAATTATTTTCTATATCTCCGCGGCCTTTTTTGGTTTTAAAAGTTTGAGATTTTTTGTAAAATTTTCTGATGACGTCTTTACAATGATGCTCAATTTTTAAATGTTTAGCCAAGATATTTGCATACAAATGCAATTGATTGTAGCCTCGCTCTCGTTCTTTTTTAGAATGTAGTGGTACAGAAATTATCAAATCAAAATGATAGTCATTAAAATTGATGCGCTCAATAGTCCAATCTGCAAGGCTTTTGCCAACATTTTCCCTGCTGCTATATTTTAATTGATGAATTATTTTCCTGCTTAAACTTTTGTCTTGAAATTCCATTAAGGTAAAAGCATTTTCTAGAGGAAAAAGCAAATTGCAACGCTCTTTAAAACTGTTTTCCTTCACGAAATTAAAATGAAAAAACTGAATATCTTCAAAGCATATATTGCAAACCAAGGATTCACATGGTACAATTCTATTGCATTGCAAGCAACGATTTGGGAAAATTAAATCTAGAATCATATATAAAGATAAAAAATATTAACAGTATTTTTTCATTTTTTCAAAATATTTCAAACTCAAATTATATTACCTTTGCAAAATGATAAGAATTACTAAAATTTTCACATTTGAAACCGCGCATGTTCTATACAATTATGATGGAAAATGCAAAAATATGCACGGTCATTCCTACAAATTATTTGTCAGCATCAAAGGAAAACCTATTGATGATATAGACGACGTGAAAAATGGAATGGTGATAGATTTTGGCGACATAAAAAAAATTGTAAAAGATCAAGTAGTAGATCAGTGGGATCATGCGGTGATGGTCAACGGAAATTCCCCTCACAGAAGTTTGGGCGAAAATTTAGAAAAAGAAGGGCATAAAGTCATTTTTTGTAATTACCAACCAACCTGTGAAAATATGTTGTACGATATAGCAGAAAAAATTAAAATACATTTGCCAAAACAAGTAGTATTATCTTATTTAAAACTTCACGAAACCGAAAATTCTTATGGAGAATGGTTTGCTGAAGATCAAGTTTAATTTGAAAATATAACAATCTACCAATTTTTAAATATTAAAATCAAAATTAAACATCCTAAAACAATTTGAAACCAAATCAAACCATAATTAAACTTGACAAGAACAAAAAGATCTACTTCGCATCTGATCAGCATTTTGGTGCGCCATCTGTTGCTGAAAGTAAAGTGCGGGAAGAGAAATTTATCCGTTGGCTTTCTGAAATTAAAAATGATGCACAAGTTTTATTTTTGATGGGAGATTTGTTTGATTTTTGGCACGAATGGAATCACGTAATTCCAAAGGGATATGTGAGGGTTTTAGGAAAATTGGCAGAATTGAAAGATGCCGGAATTGATATTTATTTTTTCGTGGGAAATCATGATCTTTGGATGAAATCTTATCTGGAAGAAGAAATTGGCGCAAAAGTATTTTTTGAAAAGCAATATTTTGAGGTTAATGAAAAGCAATTCTTATTAGCACACGGAGATGGACTTGGTCCAGGAGACATTGGATATAAAAGAATGAAAAAACTCTTTACAAATCCAATTGCACAATGGTTTTTTAAATGGTTGCATCCAGATATTTCTATGAAAATGGCGCTCTACTTTTCACAGAAAAATAAAATGATTTCTGGAGAAGAAGACCAAGAATTTTTGGGAGAAGATAAAGAGTTTTTAATTATTTATTCTAAAGAAAAACTTAAAACTGAGAAAATTGATTTCTTTATTTATGGTCATCGCCATTTGCCTATGGTTTTAGATTTAGAAAATGGAAAAGCGAAATATATCAATTTGGGAGATTGGATTTCCTATTTTACTTATGGCGTTTTTGACGGTGAAAATTTTGACTTGAAAAGTTTTGAAAAATGATGCCAGAATTAAAGGATGTTTTCAACATAAAATCAGAAGGAATTTTCCAGGAAAAATGCTTGGAAGTTTTTCGCTACCAATATCAAAATGTTGAAGTTTATAAAAAGTTTGTAGATTTTTTAGGAAGAGATGTTTCCAAAATTCAAAAAATTGAAGAAATTCCTTTTTTGCCGATAGAAATTTTTAAAAATCATCAAGTTTTAGATAAAGATTTTCAAACAGAATTATTTTTCCAAAGTTCTGGCACCACACAAATCAACCGGTCTAAACATTGGATTGCAGATGAAGATTTGTATAAAAAAAGCATTGTAGAAAGTTTCAAAGAATTTATTGGCGAACCGAAAGATTATGTGATACTCGGTTTGCTACCTAATTATTCTGAAAATAAAAATTCTTCCTTAATATATATGGTAGATTTTTTGATGCAAGATTCTGGACAAAAAGAAAATGATTATTTTCTATATAATCATCAAGAACTTTTTCATTTGTTGAATAATTTAAACCATAAAAAAATACTTTTGTTCGGTGTGTCTTTTGCTCTTTTAGATTTCTTAGATTTTGTAAAAGAAGAAAATTTTGTGATAAAAAATGAACAATTAACCATCATAGAAACTGGTGGCATGAAAGGTAGAAAAGAAGAAATAACAAAAGATGAACTTCTAAAAATCTTTAGAAATGGTTTCAATACTAATCAAATTTTTTCAGAATATTCTATGACGGAGTTGCTATCTCAAGCCTATTCTTTGGGAAAAAATTTATACCAAACACCAAATTGGATGCGCATTTTGATAAGAAATACAGAAGATCCTTTTCAATATGTAGAAACAGGAAAAACTGGAGCTATCAATATTATTGATCTTGCAAATTTGCATTCTTGCAGTTTTCTTGCAACACAAGATTTGGGTAAAATTGAACGTACAAATGATAAAGAATTTTTTTCTGTGCTAGGAAGAATTGATTATTCGGATATACGAGGTTGTAGTCTTTTGGTATCTTAAAATTTATTAATGAAAATAAAAGTAGAAGAATTAACGCACGCTTTTTTGCAAAAATTCTGCGATTTTGAATGTAATATCGCCTTGATCAATCATTTTCATACAGATTGGGAAGCAGATATTTTGATGATTAATAATGATGGCTTTAGTCACGAAATTGAGATTAAATTATCGAAAGCAGATTTTAAAAATGATTTTAAAAAATCTTACACCAATCAGCAATCAGGAGAAAAATTCTTGAAACACGACAAGATTTCTTGTGGAGATTATGTTTGCAATCATTTTAGTTTTTTATTTCCAATGGGAATGGTAGAAGCGGAGACGATACCAAAACATTGCGGCATTATAGAATTTTATCACAATCCAGATTCTTGGGAAACTACATTTTATGAAATTAGAAAACCTGCGAAAATACATGAAGATTCTTACTGGAAATTGGTAGATAAAGGTGCCTTTACTAGAATTCTTGCTCGGAATTTGCTGTTTAAAAAATTTCAACTAAAAGGAAAATCAGAAGAATTGATCTTTAAGATGCAAGAATTTCAGAAGAAATAGCATTTTTTTTTCATATTTTAAATTATACTATCAGAAAAAATATATAGAAATTATCTGTATATTTGTAAATTATAATTTTAAATACATAAATGGATTCGGACAGTTTATTCAAACTACTTTTAGCATTGTTTTTAGTGCTTTTAAATGGCTTTTTCGTAGCCGCAGAATTTTCAATAGTTAAAGTAAGATATTCTCAAATTCAGATAAAAGCTGCAGAAGGCCACAAAATGGCAAAGCAAGCAGAGCATATTATCAAAAATTTAGATTCTTATCTATCTGCCACACAATTGGGTATTACGTTGGCTTCACTTGGTTTGGGTTTCGTGGGAGAAAGTGCTCTTCATCATATAATAGAAGGTATTTTTGTGCAATTTAATTTGGAAATTGCAGAAGCAACTATTACCACAGTTTCTTTGGTATTAAGCTTTCTTATTATTACGGTTATGCATATTGTTTTTGGAGAATTGGTGCCAAAATCTATCGCTATTAGAAAGGCAGAGCCAACTACAATGTTTATTGCAACGCCTTTAAGGTTATTTTTTAATATTTTTAAACCATTTATTTGGTCCATGAATGCAATTTCTAATGCATTTTTAAAATTAATAAAAATTCACCCTGTTTCTGATCATGAAATACACTCTACAGAAGAGTTGCAGCTTTTGGTAAAACAATCTGCGGATTCTGGTGAAATACAAGAGGAAAATTATGAAATCATTAAAAATGCTTTTGATTTTACAGATCATTCTGCAAAGCAAATAATGGTACCTCGTCAAAATATTTTATCTTTAGATCTCGATGATCCTATTGATGAATTGATAGAAACCATCATGGAAAGCGGCTATTCTAGAATTCCAGTTTATGAAAATTCTATAGACGATATTAAAGGTATTTTGTACACAAAAGAAATCATCCGAGAATTTGTAAAAAGAAAAGGGGCGCTTTCTCATGAAGATCTTAGAGAATTGATGCGAGAGCCATTTTTTGTAGTTGGAAGTAAAAAAATATCTGATCTTTTAAAAATGTTTCAGCAAAAAAAGCAGCATTTGGCAGTTGTAATTGATGAATTTGGTGGAACAGAAGGCATCATAACTTTGGAAGATATTTTGGAAGAATTGGTAGGGGAAATTCAGGATGAGGAAGATGATGAGGAAAATATTGTAGATCAAGTTGCAGAAAATATTTTTTGGGTACAGGCTACACAACCTTTGGAAGAAATAAATGAATTTTTGCCAGTGCCACTTTTAGAAGATGCAGAGTACAATACTTTAGCGGGTTTTATATTGAATCAGCTGGAAGATATTCCCGAAGAAAATCAAGAGTTTGAACATTCTAACTATCATTTCAAAATTTTGAGAATGAATAATAGAAGTGTGGAGTTGGTTGAGTTGGTATACAACAAACAACCAATTGATTTGGATGATGTTTCCGCAGAAAATGCTGATATTTAAATTAAAGTAATGAATTTTTTAAAAAATACGCTCAAAAATTACGAAAATCCTAGTAGAGAATATGAGGAAGATGTTCTCGTTTTAGAAGATACTGGATTAAATAAAAAATTAGTGGTTTATAATGACGATATTCATACCTTTGATTATGTGATAGATAGCTTGATAGAAGTGTGTAAACATACTTTGGAACAAGCAGAACAATGCACGATGCTCATTCATTACAAAGGAAAATGCACTGTGAAATCTGCAAGTATGGATGTACTTTTGCCAATGCATGAAAAATTATTGTCCAAAAGTTTGACGTCAGAAATTTTTTAAAATATATAAAATGCTTGTAATAGGAATAGCTGGAGGAACAGGATCTGGAAAAACTACCGTTGTAGAAAAAATAGTACAACAACTTGATTTGAAAGGTTTAAATATTATTTCTCAAGATAATTATTATCATGATAATTCCCAATTGACATTAATTGAAAGAGAAGCCTTAAACTACGACCATCCTAAATCTATAGATTTTGAATTATTGATAGAGCATGTGCGAGATTTAAAAGCTAAAAAAGCTGTAAGTCAACCTATTTATAGTTTTGTGACGCATTCTAGAACGGGAGATTACAACCATATAGAACCAAAAGATGTTTTGATTGTGGAAGGTATTTTGGTCTTGACGCACAAAGAATTGTTGAAAGAATTTAATCTAAAAGTATTCGTACACGCAGATTCTGACGAAAGATTGATCCGTAGAATTCGCCGAGATACGCAAGAAAGAGGTAGAGATTTGAATGAGGTTTTGCACAGATACCAAACCACGTTGAAGCCGATGCATCAAGAATTTATAGAACCTTCTAAGAATGAAGCAGATCTAATAGTTCCCAACATGAAACAAAATAATGTGGCTATAGATTTTCTCACAACGGTGATTAATAATTCTTTAAAGTCTCATTAATGAAAGAATTAATAAAGGATATAAAAAAAATAAACCCTGGTTGGAAATTTTTTAAAACCTATTTTTTAAATAAATATCTCATAGCAATCACCGCATTTCTAGTGTGGATGATATTTTTTGATAGTACCTCTTTTCTCGTTATCAATGAAATGAATAAAGAAATAAATAAGTACGAAAAACAACTCGATTTCTACAAAACAGAATACGAAAAAAACGATGCTTTCTACAAAAAATTGATGAATAACAAAGATGAGAAAGAAAAATTTGCCCGCGAAAATTATTTCATGAAAAAACCAAACGAAGAAATTTTTATCTTGGTGGTAGACAGTGCAAATATTAAGTAATTTATAAAGTCAGGAGTCAAAATTTTATTAAAAATATTTAAATTATGTTCCAGGAAAACACACTTTTAGATTGGGAAAATCTTGTAAAAAAACAATTGAAAACTGAAGATATTTACAGTGTTTTAAATGCTGAAAATTTGGAAGGTGTAGAAATTCACCCTTTTCAAGATCAAATTGAATATCCGATGCAAAATCTGCCGAAAGTAGCAGAAAGTACCTATTTGGTTTCAAAATATCATCAAAATTTAGAAGAAGATGTGCTGGCATTTTTATTAGAAGAAAATGTAGAATTTTTATCGGATAAAAGTATTTTTATTAATAATAAAGATCTTGCAGAGCACATCAAACTGGAAGATGATAACAAATATTATTCGTTAGTTGATGTTTTTGAAATCGAAAATGGAGTTTTGAACGTGCAATTAGCAAAAGAACTTCTTGCGAAAGATTTTAAGAGAAATATCTGTATTGATGTATCATTTACACAAAATTGTGGAGCATCAATCGTTCAACAATTGGCAATAGCTTTGTCTAAATGCAAAGAGTTAGTAGAGAATTTTGGTACAGGAATCTTCAATAAATTAATTTTTAAAATTGCTGTTGGTTCCAATTATTTATTTGAAATTGCGAAGATTAGAGCTTTGAAATTATTATTCAATCAGCTTTCTAAAGAATACAATTTAAATGAAATCCCTTTTATTTTTGCAGAAACATCTATCAGAAATAAAACTAAAAGTGATGCAGAAAACAATCTTATCCGTTCCACACTAGAAATTTCTTCTGCCATGATTGGTGGTGCAGATGCAGTTTTTTCCAACGATTTTCGCATAGAAAATAATACAGATCTATCTGAAGAAATTTCCTTCAAGCAGCAAATCGTTTTGGCCTATGAAAGCATCGTAAATGTATTTGATGATGCTGCAAATGGTAGTTACTTTATAGAAGACTGCACCCAACAATTTGCAGAGAAATCCTGGAAAAAATTTATACAAATAGAAAAAGAAGGAGGCTATTCTTGCTACTATCAGAATTTAAAAGTAGAAATTCTTGCGCACGCAAAATCCGAACATCTTTGGGTAGAAGAAGGCAAAATAAAATTAGTAGGTTTCAATATTTATCCAAAAAAAGAAACTATAAAATCTGTAGAAGATTTGTACCAAACCGAAAACTTGAAAGCTGTACGTTGGTCGGAAATTTATGAATAGTTTAATTTCAATTTGAACTTAAATTTTCCCTGCCGTAAAAAATTAATGTTTTTGATTATTTTAAATATTTTTAACCAATCAAAAAAGGCAAGTTTAAAAAGAAGGTAAATATTTTTGCGACTTGTATTTTTAAGCCCATATTTTTTGCAGTTCATGTTTAAAAATCTTTAGCAAGCGTTAATTATGAATTTTCAAAAATTTTTTACGCCAGAATTTTCAAAATTCATCAATGCCAATCTGAAAGTAGATTTGCATTCTTTTCTATTAAAAAAATCGCCTTTTTTAGATTTTTCCATTCAAGAATTGGCGCAGCAAATAAAAGGTAGAAACGTAGCCGAGAAAAAATTTCCATTTCTTCTAAAAGATGGAATTGTATTTCCACCAAATATTAATTTGGAGCAAACATCATCTATTTATACCGCAGAATATAAATCTAAATTATTAAAAGGAGACAAATTTTTAGATTTAACCTGTGGCTTTGGAATTGATGCCTATTTCTTATCAAAAAATTTTCAGCATGTAACTTTGGTAGAAAGGAATGAAGATTTATTAGAAATTGTAGCGCACAATTGGCACATTCTTGGAAGAAAAGCAAATTTTATTAATGAGGAATTAGAAAATTTTATCAATACGAACACAGAAAATTACGATGTTATTTATTTAGATCCAGCACGGCGAAGTTTGGAAAAGAAGAAAGTATTTCTACTTGAAGATTTGTCGCCCAATATCTTGGAAATTCAAGATTCTCTGCTAGAAAAGGGGAATTTGGTCATTACAAAATTATCACCAATGATAGATTTATCTTACTTGGTTTCAGTTTTGAAAAACATAAGTAGAATAGACATTATAGCGCTGAAAAATGAGGTGAAAGAAGTGCTTGTTCATCAATCTAAATTTCATGTTTGTAATGAAATAGAAGTTTTTTGTGTCAATTTAGAATCAGGCGAAAGTGATTTTCACTTTATATTTGGTGGTGAAAAAGCTGCAGATCCAGTTTTTTCTGATTTTCAAAAGTATCTTTATATACCAAATAATTCCATTTTAAAAAGTGGCGCATTTAATTTATTAACAGAAAAATTTGCGATTTCAAAATTACATCCGAACACACAATTATATACTTCAGAAAATTTAGTAGAAAATTTTCCCGGTAGAATTTTAGAAATGAAAATTATTTCTTCCAAAGAAATTAGAAAATCTGAACAATGGAATATTATTTCTAAAAATTATCCGCTATCTACAGCAGAAATCGAAAAAAAATATAAGATAAAACAAGGCGGAATTGGATATTTAATTTTTTCTCAATCTAATTCTGGAAAAATAATTTTGCAAAGCATTTAAAATTTTATAAAATATCTTGTAGCAAAGGGCAATATTTCTTATTTTTACAAAATTAAATTTTGAGAACGTATTCACGACAAACAAATATTCAATCAAACAGAGATTAAGATTTGGTGATAACGTTTAGATAAATAAAAAATTAAAAAATTACATATGAAAAAATACATCCTTCTTGGTGCAACAGTTCTATTTTTGGTATCCTGCAAAAAACCACCAGCTGGCGGAAATTTGGGTGTTTTACAGATGGAAGCAGCGCCAGATCATTGGACGAATATTCAGAGAGAAGGTGGTGCATCTCATTCAGAAGGAGCAGAAAATCATGCTGAAGGTGGAACTCACGCTGCAGAAATGGTAGATGTTGAAGTAAATGGTGCAAAATTAAAAGGAAACAAAGGAGGTCTAGAAGAATCTATGGCGATGTTCCTTTCTAAAGATGGCTACAAAAACGCTACAGATGATGCAGCTTTAAAAGAAACTTGGTATAGTTTTGATCAAGTAAATTTCAAAATGGGATCTTCTAATCAACTGCTTGAAGGTTCTGAAGGTCAATTGAAAAATCTTGCACAAATCTTGAAAGCTTATCCAGATGCAAAAATAAAAATTGGAGGTTATACAGATAAAACTGGTGACGAAGCTGTGAATACAAAAATTTCCCAACAAAGAGCAGATTTTGTAAAATCTGAATTATCGAAAATGGGAGTTGGCGCGCAAGTTTTAGGTGCAGAAGGTTACGGAAGCAAGTTCGCGAAAGTAGCAGCAACAGCTACAGATGCAGAAAGAGCTGTAGATAGAAAAATGGCTGTAAGATTTGCAAAATAAAATGCTACAATATAATATTTAAAAAAATGTCTTGCTTTTTGCGAGACATTTTTTTTGTCGATTTAATTTTGCTAAATTAGTGTCTGAATTTTATTACAAACAACTACTTCAACTTCAATTTTTTAATCCATTAATAATAAATCATTTAAAAAAAAATATATGCAAGAAACCTTACAATACATAGAACAAAATAAACAAAGATTTGTAGATGAGCTTTTTCAACTATTGAGAATACCTTCAATTTCGGCAGATTTGGCCTACAAAAAAGATTTGCTAGAATGTGCAGAACTTTGTGCAGAATTTCTAAAACAAGCGGATGTAGAAAATGTAGAAATTTGTGAAACACCGGGAAATCCCATCGTGTATGCAGACAAATTTATTTCGGCAGATTTACCTACAGTTTTGGTTTATGGTCATTATGATGTGCAACCACCAGATCCATTAGAACTTTGGACAAAACCACCTTTTGAACCTTATATAGAAAAGACAGAAAATCATCCAGACGGAGCCATCTTCGCAAGAGGAAGTGCAGATGATAAAGGACAGTTTTTCATGCATGTCAAAGCTTTAGAAGCGATGCTGAAAACGGGAAATCTACCTTGTAATGTGAAAATAATTTTGGAAGGTGAAGAAGAAGTAGGTTCCAAAAATCTAGGAGATTGGGTGAAGCAAAACACAGAGAAATTAAAATGCGATTGTATTCTTATTTCAGATACTCATATTTATTCCAATGAACAACCAACGGTAACTACAGGTTTACGCGGTTTAAGTTATGTAGAAGTAGAAGTAGAAGGTCCGAATAGAGATTTGCATTCTGGTCTATATGGAGGTGCTGTTCCTAATCCTATTCATGTATTAAGCAGAATGATTGCTGGTTTGATAGATGATCAAGGACATATAACCATAGATGGTTTTTATGATAATGTAGACACCATTTCTACAGAAGAACGTGCAGAAATGAATAAACTGAAAGATGATCCAGAGGTTTTCAAAAATTCTATTGGCTTAAATGGAGTAGAAGGAGAGCATGGCTATACCACTTTGGAGAGAACTTCCATTCGCCCAACATTAGATGTAAACGGAATTTGGGGAGGTTATACAGGAGAAGGAGCAAAGACGGTAATTCCATCCAAAGCTTTTGCAAAAATTTCTATGCGTTTGGTTCCGTATCAAACTCCCGAAGAAATCACAGAAAAATTTACAAAATATTTTGAAAAAATTGCACCAAGCAATGTGAAAATAAAGGTAACGCCACATCACGGTGGAATGCCATATGTTTTGCCGAGCGAAACCAATGAGTTTGTGGCAGCAAAACAAGCAATGGAAACTGCCTTTGGCAAAGAAGTTTTGCCTTATAGAAGTGGAGGAAGTATTCCAATCACCGCAATGTTTGAAGAGATTTTGGGAGCAAAATCTGTTTTAATGGGCTTCGGTTTGGATTCTGATGCCATTCATTCTCCAAATGAGCACTATGGTTTGTTTAATTTTTACAAAGGAATTGAAAGCATCCCCTTGTTTTTTGAAAACTATGCGAAGATGAAAAAATAAAAATAGAATCTTCTAAAAGTATATTTTTAAATAAGAAAAAAGAGCCTAAAATTTTAACATATTGGGCTCTTTTTTTTTGCTTGTACAATTCAAATTAATGTTTACATTTGTTTAACAAAAAAAAATGTTTAGTATGAAAAAAAATCTACTTCTTTTAGTTTTTGCGATTCTTTTTTCGGGTATTTTGCCTGCGCAAGTTTTGCAATATAATTTGGCATTGGATGCCAATGGTTCAACTTCTGGAAACTCTAGAGCGCCGCAAGGTACTATTAGATATTCTAGAACCGTCTATGTGATTACTGCTGCAGAAATGACATCTTCTGGTTTAGTGAGCGGAAATACCATCAATGGTATTGGTTTCAATTACAGTACTGCACAAAATCTTGCTACAACAGGAAATTTTAAAGTGTATTTGCAAAATACTACAGATGTTGCAAATAATAAAAGTACAGACTGGGCAACTTCACTTGCTGGGATGACGCAATCCAGCAATGGTTCCGTCACTATTCCTGCAACCACTGGACAAGTGAATCATGCATTTACTGGTGGAAGCACTTTTACATATACTGGTGGCGGATTGTATGTGGCTTTTGAGTATGAAAATGTATCTGGCACATTACCTACAGTGTCAAATGTCGCAGCATGTACTACCTCAATTACCAATGGGCTGAAAAGTGCGCAAAGTACTATTGCAATGCCTACAACTACAGCAGCTTCAAATTTTAGACCACAAACCTACTTAGCAACCTTGGTTTCATGCGCGTCTCCTACAAATATAGATGCATCTACTGTAACCAATACAACCGCAACTTTAACGTGGACTGCTGCTAATGGAAATCCACCAACTTATGATTTAGAATATGGACCTATAGGATTTACACAAGGATCAGGAACTACAGTTTCTGTTTCTGGTACTACTTATACTTTTCCTGCACAAGCTGTAGGTTCAAATTTGAGTTTTTATTTAAGATCTAATTGTGGAGCTTCTCAAAGTGCTTGGTTAGGTGCATATAACGTTTTTTTAATTAAAACTCCACCTTATGCTAATAACTTTGATACAGCTAATAATAGATCAGATGGTTTTGTAGGAACTACTGGATGGAGTATTGCTGTAGATAGTCCTGCTATTACCGTTTCTCAAACTCCAGATGGTTTTTTCTACTCTAATAATTCTACAACTGCCGCTACTAGCCAGCAGATGTATAGTAGACCTGTTAATTTATTCGCAAACAATTCTAATACAGCTACCTATTACACAAGAGCATACGCTTTTGATGTTTCTACTGGTGTTCCTGGGACAGTATCTCCAATGCTTTTGAAAGTCTATAGAAACACCACCAGAAGTTTAACTGGTGCTACTCAGATTGGAACTGCAATTACTGTAAATGGTGTAACTCATGTAATGCAAACATCTACGTTTACAGTACCTACAACGGGAACTTATTATTTAATTTTTAGCAATGAAACTCCTGTTGCAACTGGAGCTACAAATACAACTGCTTTGATATTTGATACTTTTGCAATTAATAGTACATTGTCTACCAATGAAGTAAGCGCAGAAGATTTATTTTCTATCTATCCTAATCCTACATCAGATGTTTTAAATATAAAAACAGATGGTAAAATAAAATCTGTAACAATATTTGATATGGCAGGTAGAAAAATGGATGTGAAAATACTTGATAGCAAGATAGATGTTAAAAATCTAGACGCTGGTGGTTACTTAATTTCTGTAGAAACTACAAAAGGAATTTCTACGGAAAAATTTATAAAAAAATAAATTTTATATTTTTAATGATTGATCGTCTTATTTAATTATGAGACGATTTTTTTTGTATATTTGTTTATAATTAATAATTTATAATATGAAAAAAGTTTTCTTTTCTTTAGCTATTATTTCATCAACAATAGCTTTTTCACAAATTCAAAATGTAATTTCTGAAAATTTCAATGGTTTGACAACTGGAAATCTTGGTACAGATGTTACGGGAGCAACTGCTGGTCAAAATGGATGGTATACTGGCAATGGAACTGTTGCAGATTATCAAATAACTACAGTTGATGCAGCGCATGGCAAATCTTTAAGAATGATTTCTGGCGCAGGAGCACCACCAGCAACTGGTAGCAATGCAAACAACCGTTTTGCTTGGAAAGATATTACCGCAACTCCAACTTTTACTAATAATGCAATAAAAGTGGAATTTGAATTTTATACTGGAGCTGCTGCTGGAGCTGGAAGATCTCAATCTGCTTTGTTTGATGCTACAAATGGTATTGTAGGTATTGCTTATGATTATGCTACTCAAACATTTAAAGGTTTGCTTAGACTTACACCTACTTCTGGTACTACTGCAGGAACCGCTGCATTTTATACGGCAAATTTGGGGACGCAGACTTTCGCACCTAATACGTGGGTAAAAGTATATTATTATTATAATGGTACAGATGGTTCATATGGTTTTGGTTATCCTGGTGGAGCATATAGTTTTGGTTTAACGCAAGTAGGAACTACATACACGCTTTCCCCAAGTTTAGTACCAACAGAGCATGATTTTTATAATGTAACTCTTGATACAAATACGGTTGCAAATTCAAATTCTTATGATAATTTACTTGTAACTTACAGTACTTTAGCTCAAGCATTATCAACGCAAGATGTAAAGGCAGCAACAATTGCTTTTAATGTGTATCCAAATCCAACATCCGATATTCTAAATATTGAAACATCTGATAAAATAAAAGCTATCTCTATTTTTGATATGGCTGGTAGAAAAATGGACGTTAGCGTTAAAGAGAATTCAGTAGATGTAAGAAATCTAGAAACTGGTTCTTACTTAATTAATATAGAAACTGCAAAAGGAACTTCTACAGAGAAATTCATTAAAAAATAAATTTTAGTTAATTTTATATTTAATTCGTCTCATATTATTATGAGACGAATTTTTTTGTATATTTACTAATAATCTAATAATCTAATAATCTAATAATATAAACGATGAAAAAAATTATACTTTTATGTACAGTTGTTTTTACAACTGCTGTTGCTACTGCGCAAGTTTCTTGGACCGAACAAAATTCTGCCTTTACTGTTCCTAGTACTGGTATTAATAACTTAAGTATTGTAGATGCAACAACTGCATGGGGAGTTGGTTATGATGGTTCTGCAACGCCAGCCAACTATCAAACATTTACAAAAACATCAAACTCTGGAACAAGTTGGACTTCAGGTGCAATTAATTTAGGTAATTCTGCATTATTAATTTCAGATATTTCTGCGGTTTCTGCAACTACAGCATGGACGATAGCTACACCTGAAACTGGTGGAGCTGGAGGTGGTGTTTGGAAAACTACTGATGGTGGAGCAAATTGGGCAAAACAAACTACTGCAACTTTTAATCTTTCTGCATCTTTCCCAAATGTTGTCCATTTTTTTGATGCCAATAATGGCTTCTGTCAAGGTGATCCTACTGGAACACTTTTTGAAATTTATACTACTTCTAATGGTGGAACAACTTGGACGAAATTAACTTCAGCTTCTGTACCAGCAGTTCAAAATGCTAATGAATACGGCTATGTACATAGTAAAGCTTATGCTGGTGATAATGCATGGTTTGGAACTTCCACAGGAAGACTTTACAAAACTGCAAATAAAGGTGCAACTTGGTCTGTGGTCTCAACTCCAATTTCAGATTTTGGAGGAACTGCATCAAGCGGTACATTTGCAATAAAAGATGCCAACAATGGTTGGATTTTAGCGAGTAGTGGTGTTGTTTATAAAACTATTGATGGTGGAACAACTTGGACTACCGGTAGTACACTTACTCAGACAAATGCAATAACTTATGTACCCGGAACTACTGGAACTTTAATTGCTGTAGGGAATGGAACTGGATCAAGCATTAGTTATAATGGAGGAACTACTTGGACTAGTATTGAAAATACAAACAGTTATGTAAGTGTTCGTGCATTAAATAGTGCAACAGTTTGGGCTGGAAGTTTTAATACAAGTGCATTTGCTGGAGGAGTTTATAAGCTTTCTGCTTTATTAGCTACAAAAGAAAATCAAATTTCTAATGGTATGTCTATTTTTCCAAATCCAACATCAGATATTTTGAATATTAAAACAGATGAGAAAATTAAATCTGTAGAAATATTTGATATGGTAGGTAGAAAAATAAATGCAGAATTGATAGACAATAAAATAAATGTAAAAGAATTAGAAGCTGGTTCTTACATATTATCTGTTGAAACTGCTAAAGGAAAATCTACAGAGAAATTTATTAAAAAGTAACATTAGTCAAAATAAAATTTCAACGCCTCTTTTTCAAGAGGCGTTGTTGCGTTTAATGAAACTTAATATTGATATTGTCAATCACTGAAAATGTTATCTTTCAATTTGAAATTTAGTAAGTTTTCCTTATCTTTCATTTATGAAAAAAACAATATACATCACCGGTGGTAGCAAAGGCATTGGCTACGGAATTGCAGAAGTTTTACTAAAAAATAATTTTGCAGTCGCAATAAGTGGGAGAGATCAAAGTGATATAGATATAGCTGTAGAGAATTTAAATAAAATATCTACAGATGTATTTGGAGTTACTTCAAACGTTAGAAATTTTGAAGATGAGAAAAATGCAGTTTCTAAAATTATAGATAAATTTGGCAAAATAGATGGCGTGATTGCTAATGCTGGTTTGGGATTTTTCAAACCGGTAGATCAAATGGAAATTGAAGAATGGAACGCGATGATTGAGACAAATCTAACGGGAGTTTTTCACTCTTTAAAAGCATCCGTAGAAGAATTGAAAAAATCCGAAGGTTATTTTATTTCTATATCGAGTTTAGCAGGCACCAATTTTTTCGAAAATGGCTCTGGCTACAATGCATCAAAATTTGGAGTTGTCGGTTTCACGCAAGCTGCAATGGTAGATTTAAGAAAATATGGCATTAAAATTTCCACAATTATGCCAGGTTCTGTTTCGTCGCACTTCAATGGACACACGCCAAACGAAGAAGACGCTTGGAAAATACAACCGGAAGATATTGGAAATTTAGTTTTGGATCTTTTAAAAATGAACCCACGAACATTGCCAAGTAAAATAGAAGTAAGACCAACGAGACCTGACTTAAAGTAAAAACCATAAAAAAAAAGGATTTTTGCCAAAGTCTAAAGACTACAAGTTAAATGCTATAAATAATAAACAAACAAAAATCAGTATGCATGCATAACGAAAATTTTGTAATTTAGCAACATAAAAAAAAATTCATGAAAATATTAGTTTGCATAAGTAGTGTGCCAGATACTACATCAAAAATAAATTTCACGGCAGATCATTCTGCATTTGATAAAACTGGAATTCAATGGGTTATCAATCCTTTAGATGAGTTTGCACTTTCTAGAGCGGTGCAATTGCAAGCATCTGCAGGAGCAATAGTTACTGTTATCAATGTTGGAGATGCAACCACAGAACCAGTGATTAGAAAATCTTTGGCAATTGGTGCAAATGATGCAATCCGCGTAAATTTAGAACCAAAAGACAGTTACCAAACAGCCAAAGAAATCGCAGCAGTTGCAAAAGATGGTGCTTACGATTTAATATTATGTGGTAAAGAATCTTTAGATTATAATGGAGGATCTGTACCAGGAATGTTGGCGCAATTGCTAGATCTTCCTTTCGTGAATGCTGCTGTAGGTTTAGAAATAAATAATGGAGAAGCAACAGCAATTCGAGAAATTGATGGAGGTAAAGAAACAATTTCTGTAAAACTACCTGCAGTTCTAGCCGGACAAAAAGGTTTGGTAGAAGAAAAAGATTTGATTATCCCAAACATGAGAGGCATCATGACGGCAAGATCAAAAGCGTTGAACGTTGTAGAAGCTTCCGCAGTTTCTCCAAAAGTAGATGCCGTAAGTTTTGAATCTGTACCTACAAGAGCAGCCGTGAAAATGGTAGCAGCAGACAATCTAGACGAATTGGTAAGAATGCTACACGAAGAAGCAAAAGTAATTTAAAAAAAATTCAGATGTTGGAATTTAAAAATTCGATATTTGAAATTAAATTTAATAATTTTTCTAATAATTAATAATTTATTGATTTCAGAATATAAATGTGCACTTCCAGCCTTGGATTTCTGATTTCAAACTAAAAATAAAAAAAAATGGCAGTATTTATTTACGCAGAAAATATAAACGGACACTACAAAAAAGCTGCTTTTGAAGCAGTTTCCTATGCAAAATCTATTGCAGACAAAAGTGGTGAAACCGTAACAGCAATCACCATCAATCCTACAGATTCTTCCGACGCTTTGTACAAATATGGCGCAACGAACGTAATAAATATCAAAGATGAAGGTCTCAAAAATTTTAGTGCAAAAGCATATGCAAATGCAGTGAATGAAGTTTTTGATGGCAAAATCATTGTATTTCCTCACACTACAGATGCTTCTTCGGTTGCACCAATGTTGGCAATACAAAAAGAATTTTCTTTGATCACCAATGTAGTAGAATCTCCAGAAAATATGTCGCCACTTACCGTAAAAAGAAATTCTTTTTCTGGAAAAGGTTTCATGCATGCAAAAGCAGAAGGCGACGGTGCAATCATCACGGTTTCCCAAAATTCCTTTGGTGCCAAAGAAAATGCAGTTTCTGGTACAGAAGAAATTAAAAATTTAACGATAGCAAACGAAGATACCAAAGTAATCTCTCATGAGCAAGCTTCCACAGCTTTAGATTTGAAAGAAGCGGAAATTGTAGTATCTGCAGGAAGAGGGATGAAAGGCCCAGAAAACTGGGGAATGATAGAAAACTTAGCAGGTGTTTTAGGAGCTGCAACAGCTTGTAGCAAGCCAGTTTCGGATATTGGTTGGAGACCTCACTCAGAACACGTAGGGCAAACAGGTAAAGCAATTTCACCAAATCTATATGTAGCAGTTGGTATATCTGGAGCGATACAACATTTGGCAGGAGTCAATTCTTCCAAAACAATTGTAGTTATCAATAGCGATCCAGAAGCGCCTTTCTTCAAATCTGCAGATTATGGAGTAGTAGGAGATGCTTTTCAAATAATCCCAGCTTTGACGGAAAAAATTAAAGCTATTCAGCAATAATATTTCAATCAAAATAATTAAAACGCATCAATTTGGTGCGTTTTTTTGGTTGTAAAAGTATCGGTTTATCAAATTTCATATCTTTTTTTTCGGAGCTTAATCCCGCTATCCACTATATCTTTTTTGCTATCGAAGATCATTGCGAGGTACGAAGCAATCTCCAAGCAAAAAAGGATGCCGTTTCTATCGGGGCTAGAAAATTCTAAATATTCCACTTATACAGATTTCAAAAGATATAAAAATTGAATAAACTCTACCGTAAGATTCCGCCTCAAGAAGTATTTCTAATGGTATGATAGTATTCTTACATCATCCCTGTTGAATAATTTCCAAATTTTAATCTTTAATTACTTTTATCCATCATCCATCATCCATCATCCATCATCCATCAACCATCAATCATCATCCATCAACCATCAACCATCATCCATCATCTATCAACCATCAATCATCATCCATCAACCATCATTCATCACTTTTAATCAACATCAAATCTTGTACATTCCACAAATTAATTTATATTTGTGATATGGATTATAAAAAATTAATTATCCGCGGTATTTCCTACAGCCAAACTCAATCTGGTGCCTATGCATTACTTTTGGAAAACGTAGAAAGCAATGTGAAAATACCCGTTGTAATCGGCAATTTTGAGGCGCAATCTATTTCTCTCGGTTTAGAAAAAGACATCCATCCACCAAGACCTCTTACACACGATTTGTTTACAAGTTTTGCAAAATCTACAAATTTTGAATTAGATTCTGTGATTATATATCAAATCATCGATGGAGTATTTTTTTCAAATATTAATTTCAAAAATATTCTTACGCAGGAAGAAGTGATTTTGGATGCAAGAACTTCGGATGCTGTCGCGATGGCAGTGCGTTTTGATGCTCCCATTTTCACCACAGATCAAGTGTTAAATGAAGCGGGCATTTTACTAGATTTGGAAGATGCTTCTAAGCCCAATACAGAATTTGAAGAAGAGCGAGAAGATGAGCAAACCATGATGATGCTATCTATGGAAGAATTGGAAACTTTGCTTGCAACTGCAGTAAAAGACGAAGATTTTGATACTGCACTTCAACTTCAAGACGAAATAAAAAAACGTAAAAAAAATATAGAATAATTTATTTATAATGAATATTAAATTAAAATTAACAGTCCTTAGTTTTCTTCAATTTTTTGTGTGGGGAGCTTGGTTGATAACTATTGGGGTTTACTGGTTTGGCACAAAACAATGGGGAGGCGAAGAATTTGGACGGGTATTTTCAACCTTAGGGATTGCTTCTATTGTAATGCCGGCACTAACAGGAATAATAGCAGATAGATGGATAAATGCAGAAAGACTTTATGGATTTTTGCACATATGCTATGGTATTGTTTTACTTTTTTTGCCAACGATTACAAATCCTGATGATTTCTTCTGGGTAATGCTAGTTGCGATGGCTTTCTATATGCCAACTATTTCTTTATCAAATTCTATAGCGTATTATATCCTGAAAAATAATAATTATGATGTAGTGAAAGTATTTCCACCAATTCGTGTTTGGGGAACTGTTGGTTTCATTGTAGCAATGTGGATCACCAATTTATCTGGAAATAAAGACACTGGAACTCAATTTTATATTGCTGCGGCAATTGCTTTTGTTCTGGGGATATTTTCTTTTACTTTACCAAAATGCCCACCACAAAATCAAATCCCGAAAGATGCTTCAATCTCAGAAAAATTGGGGTTAAATGCTTTTTCCCTATTTAAAGATTATAAAATGGCTTTGTTCTTTTTGTTTTCTATGTTTTTAGGAGCAGCACTACAATTGACGAACATGTATGGAGACACATTTCTTTCAGATTTTGGCAAAATTCCCGAATATGCAGAAAGTTTTGTAGTAAAAAGATCTACAATTATAATGTCTTTATCTCAAGTATCGGAAACCCTTTTCATTTTAGCAATTCCGTTTTTTTTGAAAAGGTATGGTATAAAGAAAGTTATGCTCATATCGATGATTGCTTGGGTTTTACGATTTGCTTTTTTCGCGTACGGAGATCCACAAGGATTTGGATTGGGATTAATTATATTATCATGTGTCGTGTACGGAATGGCATTTGATTTTTTCAATATATCTGGATCACTTTTCGTAGAAACTACAACAAACTATAAAATCAGATCTTCGGCTCAAGGCTTATTCATGATGATGACGAATGGTTTTGGGGCAATAATGGGAAGTTTAGTGAGTGGTTGGCTGATCCAACAATATTTCACACTAGAAAATGGAGACAAAATGTGGCAAGAAATCTGGCTTGTATTTGCAGCTTATGCCTTGGTAATTACAGTATTGTTCGGTTTTATGTTCAAACACAAACACGATCCTGAAGCAATAGCAGAGGTTTCTCATTAAAATCTATATTTTTTTAAATAAAATTAATTGCATCTTAATTAAAAGGTGCAATTTTTTTTTGAAATAAAAACTTAGTATTCCTGCTTTCATTAAATTTCACGTTCTTCGTGGACAAATCCTTAGATTTACGGACAAATAAAATAATTTTTTTTTAAGCATAACCCTTTGCGTTTTAGCATTCTAAAAATATTTACGTTCTTTGTTAAATACCTTACCATCTTTGCGAGAAAAATAAATTTAATTTTTTATTAGTTCAGGCAACCTTTTCAAAATATTTCCGTCTTGTATATAGAAAGCCGATGAAAACAGATTTAGAACATATCTTCAAACTTGCAAAATCTAGCGATAGAAGTGCGCAGAAAGCTTTGTACGAATTGTACTCTGGCAAAATGCTGTACATAGCAAATACCTACACAGGAAATTTGCACGATGCGGAAGATGTAGTTTCAGAGGCGTTTTTCAAAGCTTTTACAAAAATAGCAGATTGCCGAGAAGCGAAAAGTTTTCAATATTGGTTGCGGAAAATAGTGGTGAATGATGCCATTAACCTAATCCGGAAAAATAAGAATATTCTTTATACAGATTCAGAATTAATTCCAGATCTATCTGAGGAAAATTTTGAAGAAGAAGTACCCAATTTTAAAGTAGAAGATATTCTAAACGAAATGCCGATAGGATATAAATTAGTTTTTAATCTCTCCGTTTTTGAAGATAAAAAACACAGCGAGATTGCAGAAATATTGAACATCAGCGAAGGAACGAGTAAAAGCCAGCTCTCTAAAAGTAAAATTTGGCTAAAAAACTTTTTTAATAAAGAAGAAAATGGAAAATTCCTTAAAAAATAAAATAAAAAACGATTACGAAAATGGAGCTTTAAAACCATCTTCTAATCTTTGGGATCAGCTAGAAGCTAAACTTGACGCAAAAGAACAAAAGATTATTGATCCAGAAAAAACTTCTAATATCAATTACTGGAAATATGCAGCAGTTGTTCTATTAATGATTACCGTGGGATTTTTAGTAGAATATAGTTTTCTAGGTAATTCTACATCTAATGAAGTTCCAACATTAACAAAAATTGAAACACCGTTGCCTAGTAAGATTTTAGTTGTAGACACTTTAAATAATTACAAAAAAATACAATTAGAACCTATAATTGGTGAAGAGATTGTCCCAAATAAAGGTGTTGAAATAGTTTCTGAGAACGTTGAAAAATTCACAAAAAAGAAAGATGAAACTACTAAAATCACGAAGGAGGATTTTAATATCACAGAAAAAGCAATCGTACTAAATACTATTGATAAAAGTAAAAGTCAAAAAGAGGAGAAACTAGTTGCTGAAAATAATACTTTGATCGTGCCTAATAAAAGTAATCCTGTACAATACGTGAAAGCAGATGAATTGCTTTTTGGCAGAGAATTGCAAAAAGAAAAAAAGCAATTTGCAAATAGTAAAAATAAATTGGAAGAAATCACAAATTCTTTTGTCCAAAAAATAAAACCTTCTTCAGTTACAATATTTGGCGTGACTGTTTATACTGAAGACGAAGCGCCCAACTAAAATCATCTCAATTTTTCATCTATAAAAATCTGTTACAAATTAGCAGACCACTAAAAATATGTCCAAAAATTAACATTAAAATAAATATTATGAAAACTAAAATTGTACTCGCTGCCTTCGCACTTTCACTATCTATCGCCTCTTTTGCGCAAGAGAAAACGGATCTTGAAAAGAGAATTACCAACTATTCTATAAAAATAGACAGCATCGTTTCTTCTGAAAAGAAAAAAATGAATCTAGAATTAGACTATGTAGAAAGTGAATTTAAAGATGGAAAAATTTCTGAAACTACCTTGAAAGAAGAGAAAAATAGAATTTCTACCGCTTTTTCAGAGGTCATTAATAACAAAATTGATGCTGAAAAAGACGAATTAGATGCAATCACAAAAGCTTCTGCTATTAATACGGTGATGGGAAAAGAGGATGATCGTTTATTAAGTATAAGAACTAAAAGGAAAGAAAAAACACCGAAAGAAAAATTAAAATCTGGAGGTTTGGTGATTTCCACTGGAATTTTAAGTACAGAAAGTGATGGTGGTTCTTTCAATTTTTTTAATGGTTCACAAGATTTTAAAGGTTCGCTTTCTACGAGCATTACTTCCGTTAGAGAAAGGCAAATTGGAAAATATACAAGTCCATTATTTATAAATTACGGTTATGGTATTAGAGTAGATACCTATCAACTAAAAGGTAATCAGGTTTTAAGTCAAGCCAATGATCAATTAAATGTATCACCTTTTGCTAATGGAGATTTAAAATATTCAATTTTGAGAGAGAGTTATTTAGAAATACCTGTCAATTTAAGTTATGTTTTAAACCGAAAATACATTTATCAGGAAGGTGAAAAAGTTTTGGATGCAGATGCAAACCAATGGAGAGTTGGTGTTAGTTTGTATGGTGGCGTTAGAATTGGCAATAGAATTCGCTACAAATACAGCAATGCAGAAAGTGATAAAAATATCTTCATACAAAAAGTAGAAAATGGTGTGAATCCTTTCATTTTTGGAACCAAATTGAGCATCGGTTATGCAGGATTTAATTTATTTGTAAAAAAAGACTTCTCTCCCATTTTCAATAGCGATGCAAATATTGCTGAGAAACATGCACTCCAAATTGGTATAGAACTAGCAACATTTAATTTTTAACCTTACTTTTTTTTAAATAAGCAAAACACGTTTTTATAAAGCGTGTTTTTTTTGTATTTTAGCAAAACAGAATTTTTAATGAAAATAGCACAATTTATATCTTTGTTTCTTATTGTGGCAGGCACTTTTCTTCCACTTGTCCATATTCCGATTGTAGGCAATTGGAACTATTTTAAAATAGAACCAAACTTAGCATATATGGTTTGGGGATTTTCTGCTTTAGCATTCTTAGGTATTATTTTAGATAAAAGTAAACTTACTCGTATTTCTGCGATAGTTTTAATTTTACTATTTATTTTTACAATTGTTGCGGTAAAATTTAAATCTTTGGATTACTTCAGTTTTTTGCCATTTAAATCTTGGCAAGAATCTTTTGCAGGAATTGTAAAATTAAGTTACGGTTGGATTTTAGAATTTTCTGGAGCTATTTTATTATTATTCATCAAAAAAAATAAATCAATTAATCAATAATCATTTATCAATAATCAAATACTATTATGAAAGAAGTATATATTGTTTCTGCTGTCAGAACACCAATGGGAAGTTTTATGGGAAGTTTATCGAGCGTTCCCGCTACGAAATTAGGCGCAACTGCAGTGAAAGGAGCATTAGATAAAATAAACTTAGACCCAAATTTGGTTGAAGAAATCATCATGGGAAATGTATTACAAGCAGGAGAAGGTCAAGCTCCGGCTCGCCAAGTTGCTATGGAAGCTGGTCTTTCTCAATCTACACCTGCAACTACGGTGAATAAAGTTTGCGCATCTGGTATGAAAGCCGTAAGTATGGCTGCACAAGCAATAAAGGCGGGAGATCAAGACGTAATTGTAGCGGGTGGAATGGAAAATATGTCTTCCGTTCCGCATTATTTAGACGCAAGAAATGGAGTGAAATTGGGCGACATCAAATTGAAAGACGGAATGGTTTTAGACGGTTTGATGGATGTTTACAACAAAGTGCACATGGGAGTTTGCGCAGAAAAATGTGCTGCAGAATATGGCTTCACTCGTGAAGATCAAGATGCTTTTGCTGTAGAATCTTACAAAAGATCTGCAAAAGCTTGGGAAAGTGGAAATTTCACCGAAGAAGTTATACCTGTTTCAATTCCACAAAGAAAAGGAGATCCAATTTTATTTTCTGAAGATGAAGAATATAAAGCGGTAAATTTTGAAAAAATGGGGAAATTATCTACCGTTTTTCAAAAAGAAAATGGAACGGTAACTGCTGCAAATGCTTCAACATTAAATGATGGTGCTTCTGCATTAATACTAATGTCGAAAGAAAAAATGGAAGAATTAGGTTTAAAACCTTTGGCGAAAATAATTTCTTACGCAGATGCTGCACATGATCCATTATTCTTCACTACAGCACCTTCCAAAGCTTTACCAATCGCTTTGAAAAAAGCAAATTTAGAAATTTCTGATATAGATTTTTTCGAATTTAATGAAGCTTTCGCGGTTGTAGGTTTAGCGAATAATAAAATTTTAGGCTTAGATGCTGCAAAAGTAAATGTAAACGGTGGTGCAGTTTCTTTGGGACATCCGCTTGGAAGTTCAGGTTCTAGAATTTTAGTAACCTTGATCAATGTTTTAAAACAAAACAACGCAAAATACGGTGCTGCTGCAATTTGCAACGGTGGTGGTGGAGCAAGTGCCATGGTTTTAGAAAATATGATGTAAAACAGTAGTTGTTTTTTAAATTAATTTAGCCAATTTTCAATTTGAAGATTGGCTTTTTTTTATCTATTCAAAAATAATATCGTTTATTTGTATTAATATATTTAAAAAGCACAAAAAACCCATTTTAATTAATGAAAGCAATAAAAAATAATCCAAAAATCATGAAAGCTTGGGCTGTTTATGATTGGGCAAATTCCGTTTATTCTTTGGTGATTACTTCCACCATTTTCCCGATATATTATACCACATTAACGACAGCTTCTAAAAAAGAAATAGTAATAGAAGGTACAGGAATTGTGCGAGAAGAGGTGGTGCCACACATGATTAATATTTTAGGAACATCTTATGAACCTGCCGCATTATTTAGTTTTTCCCTCACATTATCTTTTTTAATAGTTGTAATTATTTCCCCAATTTTATCTTCTTTGGCAGATACTATTGGAAATAAGAAATCATTCTTACAATTTTTCTGTTATTTGGGAGCAACTTCCTGTATGGGTTTGGCCATGTTTACAGGAATGCAAAATGTATTTCTCGGTTTGCTTTTTAGCGTATCTGCAAGCGTAGGATTTTGGGGTAGTTTGGTTTTCTACAATTCCTTTTTACCAGATATTGCAACACCAGATAAGCAAGATGCATTATCTGCAAGAGGCTATGTATACGGTTATATTGGTTCTGTAGTATTATTAATTATCTGTCTATTATTAATACAAGTGGTTGCAAATACACCCGAAGAAATTAAAATGTATACCAGAATTACCTTTTTAATTACAGGTGCTTGGTGGTTTGGATTTTCTCAATATACTTTCAGACATTTGCCTAGATTTGGCTTGATAAAAGATAAATTGCCGAAGGATTTGGTATTATTAAATTATAAAAACATATTCCAAAAACACGAAGAACAAGGTGGTTTTTGGGAAGTTTTGAAAGACAATGTTTCTTTTTATAAAGATGTTGCCAAGCAAAGTTTTCGAGAATTATTTAAAGTTGGCAGAAATTTATTTGCAGATCGAAATTTGAAATTTTTTCTTTCGTCCTTCTTTTTTTATAGCATCGGTATGCAGACAATTTTCTTGATGGCAACTTTGTTTGGAACCTCAGAAATTTTCACAAAAGAGGAAGATCAATATAAACTAATCGTCACAATTCTAGTAATACAGATTGTTGCAATTTTTGGTGCTTTAGCTTTTTCAAAATTATCAAAATCTATTGGTAATAAAAATGTAATCAGTATTGCGGTTTTTATCTGGATTATATGTTGTCTTTCTGCGTTTTTATTAAATAAAGAAAATCCACATGTAGAAATGCAATTTTATGTTTTAGCTGCTATTATTGGTTTGGTAATGGGTGGTTTGCAAGCAATGTCTCGCTCTACATACTCGAAATTATTACCAGAAAATTCTATGGATAATACTACTTATTTCAGTTTTTACGATGTGCTAGAAAAGTTGGCTATCATCTTAGGAAGTGTAATATTTGGTTTAGTGATTCAATATTTTCACAATATGCGTTATGCTTTTGTAGCCATGTCTTTGTTTTTTGCAATAGGCTTAATTTTAATAAGATTTTTGAAGTTAGCACCTTACAATTCAGATAAAAATTAACAAAATATTTTGATATTGTTAAAAAGCGTATCTTTGCATAGAAAACACAATCGAAATTTATGAACAATCCTCTATTTTATGCCAAAATATTACTCTTCGGAGAATATGGAATTATAGAAGATTCTCAAGGTCTTACTTTGCCTTATAGTTTTTACAAAGGATCTCTTAAATTTTCTGATCTATCTACAGAATTCGAGAAAAAATCTAATGAATCTTTAAAGAAATATTCAGATTACCTACTCAATTTAGATGTTCCCAATGGTTTTGAAATAAACGTAGAAGATTTCCAAAAGGATATTGCAAAAGGGCTATTTTTTGAAAGTACCATTCCACAAGGTTATGGAGTAGGAAGTTCTGGAGCTCTGGTTGCTGCAATTTTTGAAAAATATTCGGTAGAAAAATTTCCTGCAGAGTTAATTTCTAAAGATCAGTTAAAATCTTTGAAGGTTGTTTTCGGTATTTTAGAAAGCTATTTTCATGGCAAAAGTTCTGGTATCGATCCACTTATTTGCTATATGAATTTACCTATTTTAATAGAGAATAAAGAAAGTGTAGACAAAGTTTCTATTCCAGCAGAGCACATTGGCAAAGGCGCTATATTTTTGATAGATTCTGGAAGCGTAGGAGAAACAGGACCAATGGTACAGATTTTCTTCGAAAAAATGAAGACAGAAGGTTTCCGTAAAACCATGAAAGAAGAATTTATTCGGTACAACAATGCTTGTATAGATGCGTTTTTGAAAAAAGAAATGACGCCTTTCTTCAAAAATTTAAAAAGTCTGTCTGTCTGGGCTTATGAACATTTCAAACCAATGATCCCAGAAAGTATTTATAAAATCTGGAAAAAAGGATTGGATACCAATGCATATTATCTAAAACTCTGCGGAAGTGGAGGTGGAGGTTATATTTTAGGATTCACAAAAGACTATGCAAAAGCAGAAAAAATGTTAAAAGGATTTGATAAAGAAGTTATTTATCGCTTCTAAAACCACCAAAATGGATTCTCAAAATTCGCCAAAAAATTCTAAATCATTTTCCTCAAAAATTTTTACATTCATTTATAAAATCGTCGGATTTTTGCTTGGTGCACGAATTTTCATGACGGTTTTGCTCACTTTTGCGCTCTATGTTTCCACGTTTTTCTTATTCAATCAGATGGAAAGTTTGCGCGCTTTCGTATTTGATTTTAAAGTTCACGGGATCATTTTTTGCACAATTCTCACTATTTCCGCTGGCGGAATTATCAATCAATTTTACGATCGCGAAAAAGATAAGCTTACAAAACCTTTTAGAAGTAGAATCCAAAGCTTTATTCGTCAGAAATATTATTTATATTCTTACATCGTTTTAAATTCAGTTTCACTTACGATAGCTTTTTTAATTTCACCGAGAGTTTTTGGTTTCTTTTTATTTTATCAATTCCTGATGTGGTTTTACAGCCATAAATTAGCTAAAATGCTGATTATTAATAATTTAACATTTGTAAGTTTGGCACTCTATCCATTCTTCGGAATGTTGGTTTATTATCAAACCTTCTCTGATAAAGTATTTTTGATGGCAGTTTTTCTTTTTTTAGTATTATTAATCATGGATATTTTGAAAGATCAACTCACAAAAAAGGCGGACTTACTTTTCAATTATCACACTTTGGCTACAGATATTTCTTCAAAAATAAATAAACAGATTTTAATTTTGCTGATGATTTTTAATAGTATAATTTCTTCATTAATAATTATTAGCATTGGTGCAAATTCTGTGATGAGTTACTATTTTATCGGGAGTTTGGTAATACATTTATTGATAATTTTTATTTTAATATTAAATAAAAAAAATAGTAATTTCATCAGTTTAAATCTCTTCAGAATTTGGATTTTTATAGGAATATTATCAATGTTGACTGATGGAATTATAACGAAATACTAGTGGAATTATAAGCTTTGTGAAAATTTTTTATATTTTTTGAATTAAACAAGTCAAGATTTCAGTTTTAAAATAAAGTGAGAAATAATATTTCATAATTGGTAATATTATTCAGCACCAAATTTTTATCATTAATTCAAAAAGTACCGCAAACAATTCTTAAATTTACCCACTTAATTTATTACAATTTATGTCGTCAATTTTTAATGATACCAAGATTGCTTTTGCAGATAAATCTACCGCACAACTAAAAAAAGCATATTGGCTTTTCAAATCTATGGAAATGCCGTCGCTCACTTCTGTAGGTATTTCAATGCTCAACTTTACGGTGAAGAATAAATTTCCATTCGTGAAAACAATTGTGAAAAATACGCTTTTTCAACAATTTGTTGGCGGAGAAACACGGGAAGAAAGTAGTGTTGTAGTGCAAACAATGTATTCTCGACACATCGGTAGCATATTCGATTATTCTGTAGAAGGTGCAGAAGCAGAAGGTTCTTTCGATTCTACTTGCGAAGAAATTCGACAAAATATACTATTTTCTGCAGATAATCCTGCGGTTCCTTTTGTGGTTTTTAAACCAACAGGTTTTGGTAGAATTGCGCTTTACACAAAAATAAGCGAAGGAGAATCTTTGACAGATGATGAAAAAGAAGAATGGAATAGAATTATCCACAGATATAAAGTTGTGTGCGAATTGGCAGAGACCAAAGACGTTTTACTTTTGGTAGACGCAGAAGAATCCTGGATTCAACCAGCGATTGATGGAATCTTGGAAAATTTGATGCCCATTTTTAGCAAAGAAAAAGCAAGAATTTGGAATACCATCCAAATGTATAAAACCAATCAATTGGAATATTTGGCGAAAAAAACGGCGCTTGCAAAAGAAAATAATTATTTTCTGGGCTACAAAATGGTTCGTGGTGCATACATGGAGAAGGAAAGAGCAAGAGCAAAAGAGAAAAATTATCCAAGTCCAATTCAACCAAATAAAGAAGCGTCTGATAAGAATTATAATGATGGAATTGAGTTTATTTTCAATAATTTAGATAGAGTTTCTGGTTATTTTGGTACACATAATGAAGATTCTACGGCTTTGGTTTTGCAAAAAATGAAAGAAAAAAATCTAAATAACGATTATCATCAAATTCATTTTGGGCAATTGTATGGAATGAGCGATAATATTACCTACAAATTGGGCAGCGAAAATTATAACGCTTCAAAATATTTGCCTTATGGTTCTATAGCAGACGTGGTTCCTTATTTAACGAGAAGAGCCAAAGAAAATACCTCTGTGAAAGGACAAACCGGAAGAGAATTGGCTTTGATTGGAGCTGAATTGGAGCGTAGAAAGTCTGTTCTGTAGGATTTTTTTGGGCAGCTTGAACTGCGTTCGTAAACTTCAATTAAAGCCTTCGCTTTAATATTGTTTATGCCTTCCGTTCCCGAAACGAAGAACGAGTTTCGATGATTCAATTAAAAATAATAAAAATTATGAATCAATCTTTTTATTGTTGGTTTCGGCTTCTCTCAACCACAAATAAAAAAGATTTCCACTCAAGTCGGGCTGTAAGTTTTAGATAATTTGTAAATTTAGATAAGATTAAAGTTTTTTCCAATACTTTTATATTGTATTTTGATATTTTACATTAAATTCATCTGCAAAATCAACTTTTCATTTTGCGGAAACACAATTAAATAATTTTTAAATAAAAAATAAATAATTCCAAATTTGACCTTCGCTGAAATCATTTTACCGCTGCATCTAAAAGGAACTTTTACCTACAAAATTCCCGAAGATTTGGTAGAAAAATCTGAAGCTGGAATGCGCGTTTTGGTTCCATTTCGCGGAAAAAAAATCTATACCGGAATTATTTTTAAAATTCATCAAGAAGAACCAACGGCTTTTATTGCCAAAGAAATCATCAGTTTATTAGATGAAGTGGCAATATTGCCGAAAGAACAGTTGCAATTTTGGGAATGGGTTTCAGATTATTATCTCTGTTTTTTAGGAGATATCTATCGTTATTCTTTTCCGTCGTCCTTAAAATTAGAAAGCGAAACGTACCTTAAATTAAAACCGCACGTTACCATAGATTTTCAAAATCTAGATAGCAACGAAATGTATTTAATTCAAGCTTTGGAAGTTCGGCAACTCATCAATTTAACCGATGTAGAAGCATTTATTCCAAAAAAGGAAATCGTAAAAACCATCCATGGACTTCTAGAATTGCAGTATATAGAAATTGATGAAAAAATTGCAGAGAAATATAAAATAAAAGAAGTTTCTTACGTGAAAATCAAACCAGATTTATTGAAAAATTTGGAACTTTCTAACATCATCAATGAATTGAAGAGAGCGAAGAAACAACAAGAATTATTTTTGTCAATTCTCGAACATCAAACAGATCATCCTGAAAAACCTTTGCGGAAATCCACCTTATTAAATGATGGATTGTTTGGAGTTTCGCAAGTGAAATCTTTGATAGATAAAGGTTTTGTGGAAGAATATTTTTTAGAAAAAGATAGATTGCAAAGCTATGAAGGCGAGATTGAAGAGATTGATAGCCTTTCAGACGCTCAAAATTTAATTAATGAAGAAATAGAGGAAGCCTTTTCAAAAAATGAAAATGTATTGCTTCACGGTGTTACATCTTCCGGGAAAACGCATCTTTATTTAGAACAAATAGAAACCACAATCAATCAAGGGAAAAATGTATTGTTCTTGTTGCCAGAAATTGCCATTACCAAACAAATAAGCCAACGTTTGGAAAAAAAATATGGTAAGAAATTGGGATTTTATCATCAGAAATTAACGGATTTTGAGCGGGTAGAAGTTTGGAGAAAAATTAAAAATAATGAAATTCAAATTTTAATAGGTACAAGGAATTCATTGTTTCTCCCTTTCAAAAATTTAGGTTTGATAGTTGTTGATGAAGAGCACGACACGCAATACCGAAAATTTGAAAATAATTTTTTCTATAACGGAAAAGACAGTGCATTGGTTTTGGCAAAATTCCATAATGCAAATGTAATTTTGGGTTCGGCAACACCTTCTGTAGAATCTTACCATCTTGCAACCTCTGGAAAATTAAAATATATTTACCTCTCTGAGAGATTTGGAAACGTAAAGCTTCCCACTTTTGAATTGATTAATTTTAAAGAAGAGCAAGATTTTAAAAAAGTAAAAGGTAATTTTTCTAATTTTTTAATTACGGAATTACAAAAAAATGCAGATTCTGGCAAACAAGCCATGATTTTGCATAATAGAAGAGGATTTTCAAACGTGTTGGAATGCGAAACTTGTGGCTACGTAAACTACTGTAGTAATTGTGATGTTGTAATGACGTATCACAAATCTGCGCACGAAATGAAATGCCATTATTGTGGACAAAAAGCTTCTAAACCTCAGTTTTGTCCAAAATGCCACGGCCAAAAATTAAATGAAAGAGGAGTTGGCGTAGAACAAATTCATGATGAATTAAAAGTTTTGCTGCCCAATTTGGAAATTGATAGAATGGATGTAGATTCTATGCGCAAAAAATTTGCTTACGAAAAATTGTATGAAAAGATAGAAGCTGAAGAAACCAATATAATTGTAGGAACACAAATGATTTCTAAAGGTTTAGATTTTGAAAATGTAGATATTGTAGCCATTCCAAAAGCAGATTCTTTGCTGCATATTCAAAATTTTCGGGCAGAAGAAAGAGCCTATCAATTGATATTACAAGTTGCAGGTAGAGCAGGTAGAGTATCTGGTAAAGGAAAAGTTTATATTCAAACCTACAATCCGCAACATCAAATTTTCCAAATGATCCAGGAAGAGAACCCGAAAATCATCTATGATTATCTTTTGGAAGAGCGCAAAAAATTCAAATATCCACCATTTGTAAAAACTATTTTTATAGAATTAAAACATAGAAAAGAAGATAAAGTTGAACGTTCGGCAAGATTTTTGGGCTCAGTTTTACGGAAGTATATTCCAGAAGTTTGTATTTTAGGTCCAGAAAAATCTCCAATCGCGAAAATTAATACTTTGTATCAATATCAAATTTTATTAAAACTGCCAAGAAGTAAAGATTATACGACGTACAAAAATTTTGTAAAGAAGAGTTTAGAAGAATTTGATGAAATTACTTCCTACAAAACTATCAAAAAAGAAATATATGTTGATTTTTAACAAAGTTTAACAAATATTTGGAGTAAATTAGCTTTCTATTCGCTATATTTCATTCAATAATCAATACTTTTGACAAGTCTTGATAACTATAACTAATAAAGACCAATGATTAAATTATTTTATCATTAATTTATTACTAATCAATTTTTATGAAAAAAACATTTACGTTCACTTTCTTTTTATCTATATTTTACTCCGTTTTTATATTTGCGCAAACCAACATTGGTGTAAAACAATATCCTCAATTACTAGAAAATCAAATTTCTACATCGAATGCAGTAGTAGTAGAAAAACTACTTACCCCAAAAGAATTAGTAGATATCAACATTAATGGAATGATGAGCGATCCTGTTTTGAGAAATGCAGATTGGGGTTTTGTGGTTTATGATCCAAAAACAAATAAAATTGTAAGTTCTTACAATGAAACAACGCCTTTAGTTCCTGCATCTACAACAAAACTTTTGACTACAGAAACAGCAATGAATCTTTTGGGAGAAAATTTCAGATGGATTACCCAATTAGAATATTCAGGAGAAATAGATGCTGATGGAGTTTTGAACGGGAATTTGTACATCGTAGGAAGTGGAGATCCAACTTTGGGTACTGGAAAAGCGGGTTCTTCTAGGTATGCTTCCATCGTTAGCGATTATATTTACGCGATCTCTCAAGAAAAAGGCATAAAAAAAATAAATGGAGATATTATCATTCAAAACGCTATTTTCAAAGAAAATAAAACTCCTTTCTTGCCAGAGAATATTGTTTGGATGGAGCAGAATAATTATTATTTACCAGTGGGAAGCACAAAAGATATTGAGCCGAGAAATGAAAAATTGTTGAGCGCATCTAAAAATCCGGTAGAAAAACAAAAGAAATTCTTCTACATTTCTCCTTATGTTGATAAAATGGTATTTGCAAACGAGTTTATCGGTAGCATTTATACTACCAAACTACCAGATGCACCATACTACTTAGCAAATTCATTAAGAAGTACGCTTACTAAATCCAAAATTCCAGTTTCTGGTAAAGTAATATCTAAATTAGCAGATTTAGATGCAGAACCAAGAAAAATTATCACGGCTTATAGATCTCCAACTTTGGGTGCGATTATTTATGATACAAATAAAAGAAGTGATAATGCCTCTGCGGAAGCTCTTTTGAGAATGGTAGGTTTTCAGAAAAAGGGAGACCAATCTTTAGAATCTGGAAGAGCGGTAGTTACAGAACATTTAGCAAAGTCAGGTTTTGATATGGAAGGTTTGAGCTATTATGATGGAAGTGGACTTTCAAGAAATAATAAGGTTTCCACAATTTCGCAGGTTAAATTTTTAACTTCATTGATGTCTTCTAAATATTACAAAAGCTTTTTTGCATCTTTGCCAATTGGTGGGGAAGATGGAACTTTGAAAAGAATGTTCAATGATAGTCCAGCTTCTGGCCAAGTATTTGCCAAAACGGGCACATTAAATAAGGTAAAAGCTTTAACAGGTTTTATAAAAACAGATTCTGGAAAAACTTTGGTTTTTTCTATTTTAGTCAATAATTATTCTGGTTCTGTGAGCCAAGTAAAAAGTAAAATGGAAGAATTACTAGAGCCAGTTCTTAAACTTTAAAAAATTAAATAAAATTTCTTGTAGAAAAACCTTTCAATCGTTTGAGAGGTTTTTTTCGTATATTTATACAATATATAAAAGTCTAATTTTGATCACAATCTTATGAAAAACAACTATATTTTTATTCTTTTTTTAATTATTTGTAATTCGTTTTCCGCTCAAGAAAATGCTATAGATAAAGAAGGTCTATTGAAAAGAGAAGCTGCTAATTACAACAAAATGACAACTTTCAATAATAATCCAAATACGACAAATTACGATTTGAAGTACCAAAGATTAGATTTGGATTTAGATCCTGCGCTCTATCAAATAAGCGGATCTGTAACTTCTCATTTTTTGCCCAATCAAAGTATGTCTAATATTTATTTTGATTTATCTACTGATATGGTTGTGTCACAAGTTAGTTTTCATGGTAATAATCTTACATTTCAACAATTGCCAACTAAGGAGTTGAAAATAAATTTTGCATCAGCACTTGCTGCCAATGTTTTAGATTCTCTAACCATCAATTATAGTGGAGCACCAAATCCATCTGCAGATGCTTTCAGAACTGGTAGTCAGAGTTCTGTTGCTGTGTCTTCTACGCTATCAGAACCATACGGAGCTCAAGAATGGTTTCCCACTAAGCAAAGTATGGATGATAAGATAGATAAGATGGATTTTAAGATCACAACTCCAAACATCTATAGTGTTGCTGCTAATGGTAAATTTATGAATGAAACCGCTGTAGTTGGAAATAAAAAAAGAACCTTTTGGAGAACGCAATATCCCATGCCTGCTTATCTTGCAGCATTTTCTATTACAAATTTCACAAAATTGAATGATGTAATTGGTAATCCGCCATTTCCATTCGTGAATTATGTATATCCTTCTACGATCAATAATTCTTCAGTAATGAGTAATATTGAATGGACAAAACAAGCGATGACAACATTTGAAACTTATTTTGGAGCTTATCCTTTCCGGAACGAAAAATACGGACACATGGAATATAACTACGGTGGCGTTTGTATGGAACATCAGACCATGTCTTCTATGAGTAGTTGGGGAAAATCAGTGATTGCGCACGAGTTGGCCCATCAATGGTTTGGCGACAAAGTAACTTGCGGTGCGTGGAATGATATATGGTTGAATGAAGGCTTTGCTACTTTTGGGGAGCATTTGGTTAATGAAAAATTATTAATGACCAACGCAGAATTTTTGAATTATTTATCTGGGCAAAAATCGTATATTACAAGTTCTACCGGTGGAAGTACCTACGTTGCAGATTCTAATTTAAGTAATATAGGTGCTATTTTCAGTGGAAGATTATCTTATGCAAAAGGTGGCTACATTCTAAGAATGCTAAAATGGGTTTTGGGCGATACCGCTTTTTATCAGGCTTTGCAAGATTATCATAATAGGCCAAATTTAGCCTACAATTACGCAAGAACAGCCGACCTTACGAATTCATTGCAGTTAAGTACAAATATAAATTTTACAGAATTTTTTAATGATTGGTTGTACGGTCAAGGTTATCCAACTTATGATATCAAATACAAGCAATCTACTGCAAATCAGTCTGTTACTTTCAAAGTTTCACAAACACAAAGTAATTCTTCTGTTTCCTTTTTCGAAATGCCACTTCCAATTAGGTTAAATGGAGCAAATGGAGAAACTCTATTAGTAAGATTAGAAAATACGACGAACAATCAATTTTTCAATATACCTTGTACATTTACAGTAACTTCAGTAGATTTTAATTATGATTTTCAAATGCTAGAAAGAAACAGCACTGTTGCTTTTGATACCAATCTGCAAACCATAGAACCTATTGAAATTATTAAATCAGATATCGTATTGTATCCAAGTTTTGCCACAAATGAAATCAATTTTAAAGGTGTAGATAAAGTATCTCCTTATAAAATTTATTTCACCGATGGAAAATTAGTTAAATCTGATCTATACCAGCCAGAAAAAAGCATAAATATTTCTAATTTTATACCAGGAACGTATATTATTTCCATCGCAGATAGAAATTTTAAATTTATTAAAAAATAGCTTCAAAAGTCCTTCAAAACTGAAGGGCTTTTTTTAAATTTGCAAATACAGAAATAAATAAAACTATGATCTCACAAAAATTTTTAGAAAATCTTCAAAACGAATTGCAAGAAATAGAAAATGATGGCCTTTTCAAAAAAGAAAGAATCATCACTTCTTCCCAATCTGCAGAAATTGTTGCGAACGGAAAACAATTATTAAATTTTTGCGCAAATAATTATTTGGGATTATCTAATAATGCAGACGTAGTAGAAGCCTCAAAAAATATGATGGATTCTCATGGTTTTGGATTATCTTCAGTACGTTTCATTTGTGGAACGCAGGACATACACAAAACTTTGGAAGCAAAAATTTCTGAATTTTTGGGAATGGAAGATACCATTTTGTATGCCGCTTGTTTTGATGCGAATGGTGGTGTTTTTGAGCCATTGTTTACAGCAGAAGATTGTATTATTTCAGATTCATTAAATCATGCTTCTATTATTGATGGGGTAAGACTTTGCAAAGCAGCAAGATACAGATATAATAATAATGATATGCAAGATTTGGAAGCGCAATTGATAGAAGCTTCTAAACAAAATCATCGTTCAAAAATCATCGTTACAGATGGTGTGTTTTCTATGGATGGCATTGTTGCAAACCTTGCCGGAATTTGTGATCTTGCAGATAAATATGATGCTTTGGTGATGGTAGATGATTGCCACGCAACAGGTTTCATCGGGAAAACCGGACGTGGAACTCATGAAGCAAATGATGTTATGGGGAGAGTAGATATCATCACTTCTACGCTAGGCAAAGCTTTAGGTGGAGCAATGGGAGGTTTTACTTCTGGCAAAAAAGAAATTATAGATATGCTTCGCCAAAGATCTCGACCTTATTTATTTTCAAATTCTTTAGCACCAGGAATTGTAGGCGCAAGTTTGAAAGTTTTAGAAATGATTTCCGACGATACTTCACTTCGAGATCAAGTAATGGAAAATGCAGAATATTTCCGAACTGAAATGAAAGCCAAAGGTTTTGATGTTCCAGATGGAGATGCGGCGATAGTTCCTGTGATGTTGTATGATGCACCATTAGCTCAAAAAATGGCAGAAAAACTAATGGACGAAGGCATTTACGTTATTGGATTTTTCTATCCGGTAGTTCCAAAAGGCAAAGCAAGAATTCGTGTACAGCTTTCTGCAGCACATTCTAGAGAAAATTTAGATAAAGCAATTGCAGCTTTCGAGAAAGTGGGGAAAGAGTTAGAAGTTATTAAATAATTTGAAAATATGCTAATTTGAAAATCAAATGGTACATTCTAAAAATATTATAAGTATTCTTCATTTTCAAATTAATTAATTTTCAAATTCTCAAATTTAAAATATGCTTTACACCATAATAAAAGCCATTCACATCATTTTTATGGTGAGTTATTTTGCAGGGATTTTTTACTTGGTAAGAATTTTTGTGTACTATAAAGATACGGATGAATTTGAGGAACAAAAAAAAATGATTCTTCGGGAGCAATATGTTTTCATGGCGAGAAGATTGTGGAATATCATCACTGTTCCTGCAGGTTCTATCATGTTAGCCACTGGAATAATTTTAATTATTTTGAATACAGGATTGCTCAAAACACCTTGGTTTCATTTAAAATTGACATTTTTACTCGCACTTTTAGGCTATCATTATTGGTCTTGGAAAAAAGTTTTGCAAATAAAAGCTTTGAGTTTTCAATCTTTGCCTATAGAAAATTTAAAATTGAGACAAGCCAATGAAATTGCGACTTTAATTTTATTTTTAGTTATTTTTACCGTCATTTTAAAAGCTGGGGTGATAGAATATTGGTGGCAATTGATTTTAGGATTTCTCGCCTTTGTAATATTAATAATGGGCACTGTGAAATTGGTAAACAATGCAAGTAAAAAGAAAAAATAGAACAGCTATAAACTTCCGACTTTCGGCTTCGGATTTTAAACTTAATAATTTATGCTAGCAATTTTTAAAAAAGAAATTTGGAGCTACTTTGGAAATTGGAGTGCTTGGATTATCATCGCTATTTTCTCTATTTTAGGAGGTTTATTCCTTTTCTTTTTTGATAATAATTCTAATATTTTCGAAATTGGGACAGCTTCTTTACAAAGTTATTTTCAATTAGCACCTTGGCTTTTGTTATTTTTAATACCCGCACTTTCTATGAGATCCTTCGCAGAAGAGCAACAAAGCGGAACACTTTCTTGGTTGTTTTCTTTGCCTTTAAAATTTTCAGATTTAATTGTAGGAAAATTTTTGGCGGTTTGGTTTTTAGGAATTTTGTGTATTATTCCCTCTCTGGTCTATTTGTATAGCATTTATGTATTGGGAATTCCCGCCGGAAATTTAGATTTTGGAGCAACTTTGGGTAGTTATTTTGGATTAATTTTATTAATAGCTGCATTTTCCGCAATCGGAATTTTTTCTTCTACTATTTCTAATAATCAGATTATGGCTTATTTGATAGGCGTTTTCATCTGTTTCATCATGTATTTTGGGATAGAACAATTGGCGAGTTACAAACTATTAGGAGGTGCAGATTATTTTCTACAAAATTTAGGAATTTCTTATCACTACAATTCTTTCTCTCGCGGATTGATAGATAGCAAAGATATTTTCTATTTTTTAATCGTCATTTCTCTCGCTTTGTTTTTAGCTAAATTATCTTTAGAAAAGAAAAAATAATGAAAAATAAGTCCATTTTTATCTATAGTATTATAGGCCTATTTTTTATAATGGGAGCAGTTGGTGTATTTTCTACCAGAGTAGATCTTACGCAAGACCAAAGATATACGCTTACAAATTCTACCAAAGAAGTTTTGAAATCTGTGCAAAAACCATTGATGGTTGAGGTTTATCTAGATGGAGATTTTCCGGCAAATTTTAAACAATTGCAAAGCGAAACAAAATTTATGTTGGAAGAGTTTAAAAAAATAAATCCAAAGGTAGATTTTAAATTTATAGATCCCATAAAATCCAAGGTTTCCAAAGATTCCCTTGCAGCAATGGGTTTAGAAGCTTCTATGTTGGCAAGTAGAACAGATGGAAAAGTGAGCCAGATAGAATTGTATCCTTATGCAGTGCTAAAATACCAAGATTTGGGTGTTTCTATTCCGCTCATTGTTCAGCAAAATGGTTTGGATCAAGATCAACAGTTGTACAAATCTGTAGAAGGTTTGGAGTATAATCTTATTTCAAATATAAAAGATATTACGGTAAATAGTAGAAAAAACGTTGGGATTTTAATAAATCAAGATGAACTTCGTCCGGAAGAATTTCGCAGTTTCACCAAATATCTATTGGCAACTTATAAAACCGAACCCATCATTCCTGTAGAAAATGATGAACTTTCTTTGAAAGATTTTCCAAAATTAAAGCAGATGGATGCCCTTCTTATTGCAAAACCTCGGAAAGCTTTTACAGATAAAGAAAAGGTGATTCTCGATCAATACATCATGAATGGCGGAAAAACATTATGGATGATAGATGCTGTGAACGCAGAAATGGATTCTCTATATCAAGCCAAAAAAATAATGGCATTTCCGTATGAAACCAACTTGAACGATTTCTTTTTTAATTATGGAATCCGCATCAATACTGGTTTGGTGAAAGACATGCAAAAATCTGCCTTGCTGCGCATTGTATCTGGCGAAGTGGCGGGAAATCCGCAATACAGTTCTTTTCTTTGGCCGTATTTTCCTTTGGGAATTTCAGATAAAAACAACCCGATAACCAAAAATATCAATCCTGTAAAATTTGAATTTCCTACTTCTATTGATATTCTCAAAAGACCAGGCATCAAACCTACTGTTCTGTTTGAATCTTCTCAGAATACTTTGATCAATTCAGTACCAAATTACATCCAACTTTCAGAAATTGTGAAGGAAGATAGTATTTCACCATTTGAACAGAAAACCAAACAGCAAAATCTGGCAGTTTTGTTAGAAGGTACATTTCAATCTGCATATGCAAACCGTAGTGAAAAAAACGATTTTCCAAATTTTAAAAGTGAAAATAATAATGGAAAAATGATTGTAATTGCAGATGGCGACATTGGTAGAAATCAGATTTTGAAAGGCCAAGCTTTACCTTTGGGTGTAGATTTGCTAACCCAAGAGCAATACGGAAACGGGGAATTTCTACAAAATGCACTTTCTTATTTGCTAGATGATACCAATATAATGGAACTTAAAAACCGGGAAATTGCCGTGCGTCTGCTAGATAGACAAACGATAGAAGAAAATAAAAGCTATTGGCAATGGTTCAATATGTTATTACCACTATTCATAATCGGGATTTTCGCGGGCTTATTTTACTTTATTCGTAAGAGAAAATTTGAATAACATTATTTCAGATTACTTTTTGTCACGCTGAAAGCATCTCGTGTAATAAATATCCGGTTGGGATTCCTGCGGAATGACAAAATTAGTTGGTTAAAAAATATATATTTAAAATTACATTTTATTTTCTAACTAAACGGTTTCTATTATAATAAATTCCCACACTAAAGATAATTAGCAACATTGCGATTATCGATAGATAAGAACCTTCAAACCCGAAATTCCCACCGTTTAAGGTGTTTCCTTTGGTTATCTTAAATTCAATTACAGAATAGATATCTTGTCCACTCACGTTGAATCCTAGAAAAGATTGAAAGAAATTCCAGCTGAAGTGCAAGGCAATAGGAAACCATAAATTCTTGGTGTAAATATAAGATAAGCCCAAAAATATACCTGCCAGAGATATATTGAAAAGCGAAAATAAATCTACATTAGGATTTAAACCATGTGCAAGCGAAAAAATAATGGAAGATAATAGCAAAGCAATGTATTTGTTGTAAGATTCCATAAAGTTTTTCAAAATATAACCGCGGAAAAGTGTCTCTTCTACGACTGCAACAACTATGAAAATTAAAACGGAAATCGTCAATTCTTCCCAATCAAAATCAGTTCGGTAGAATTCTATTTCTTTTAAATAAATTAAAAATAGCCAAGCGATCAACATCACGAAAAACCCTATTAAAAATCCGGTCAGAATATCCGAAAGTCTATTTTTAATCTCAAAACCGAGATTTTGAAATTTTTGTTTATCTAAAAACTTCATGAAAACCCAGATCAAAAGAAATGTTCCTATTAATCCAAAAGTGCTAACGCTCAATAGTTGAATGGAAGTTTCTTCGCCATTATTTTTAAGTATATTTCTATCCGCAACTAGGCCACCCAAATATTGGAAAGTACCTACTACTAGGAAATAAGGAATGATCAGTAATAAATTTTTCAGCCAACCTTTCATATTTTAAGCACTTTAAACATCTTTTATATAATCTTCAAATTCTAAAAACACCATTTCAAAACCTCCCATTTTTTCCACAAAAAATTCAAAAATTTCTCGCCACGTGTTTTTATTAAAAACCGAAACTTCTGATTTTTCAACCCAAATTCTGGAAATACATTTTCCATTTTCTAGATAGAAATTTTCTTCTACTTCAAATTCGCCAATATTTTCTATTAAAAAATTTTCTAAAGAAGTTAATTTTTCCAAATATAGTAAGCGCAAATTTTCATCTTTCATTTCTATATCTAAAGAAACGATTGCTTTTTTGGAATCTGCGGTAAATTTAAAGGAAAAATCTTTAATTTTTGTATCATACAAAATCCATTTCCTCGGAAAAGATTTCCCGAAAACGGTCCAAAATTCTGTTGTTAATAGTTGTGCTTCTTTTTTGGTGAACATATTTTATTTTAACACATTAGTTTTTTTTGTTATACGCTTTATTTTAGTTTTCATTAGTTCACATAAGTCTTAAAAATCAAAGATTTTTTTGCGAATTGCTTATGTTTTCTGATATATAAACATAGCAAATAAAACTAATCTAATGTGACTTATGTGTTAAAAAATTTTGTTAAACATTTAATTTTAACACATTAGTTTTTTTTCTAAACGCTATATTTTAGTTTTCATTAGTTCACATGAGTTTTAAAAATCAAAGAATTTTTTGCGAATTGCTTATGTTTTCTGATATATAAACATAGCAAATAAAACTAATCTAATGTGACTTATGTGTTAAAAAAATTTGTTTAACATTTAATTTTAACACATTATTTTTTTTGTTATACGCTTTATTTTTGTTTTCATTAGTTCACATTAGTTTTAAAAATCAAAGATTTTTTTGTCTAATGCTTATTTTTTCTAAAATATAAACATAGCAAATAAAACTAATCTAATGTGACTTATGTGTTGAAAAATTAGTGGTTCCTAAGGTTTGTTACAAAAACTCCGCTTCAAAAACCTTTGTGAAATGATGTTTAATTTTAGATTTCACTTCTGCGACTTCCTCGTCAGAAAATTTTCTTTCCAATTCTCTTGCTAAAGATGTCACCGTTTTATCTTTTATTCCGCACGGAATAATGTATTCAAAATATTTTAAATCTGTGTTCACATTCAATGCAAAACCGTGCATGGTTACCCATTTCGAAGTTTTTACACCCATCGCACAAATCTTTCTGGCATACGGTTTTCCTACATCTAGCCAAACTCCAGTTTCGCCTTCGCTTCTTTCTCCTACTAAATTATATTCTGCCAAAACACGAATCATCACTTCTTCCAGATTTCTCATATACAAATGAATGTCGCTTTTGAAATTGTCTAAATCTAGGATTGGATAGCCCACAATTTGCCCAAAACCATGATAGGTAATATCTCCACCACGATTGGTTTTCACAAAAGTTGCTTCTATTTTATCTAAAAAATCTTGATTTGCAAGCATGTTTTTTTCATCGCCAGATTTTCCCAAAGTATACACGTGAGGATGTTCTACAAAGAAAAAATAATTCGGTGTTTCTTCGTAAATTTCATCTGTTCGGTCTCTATTTTCAATTTTTTTAGTGATGATGCTTTGCATTTTTTCCTCTTGAAATTGGAATGCATCCACATAATTCATCAAACCTAAATCTTGAAAATGCAGTTTTTTATTTTGAATAATGGTCATAATTTTAAATTGAAATTCAAATTTACGAAATCAATCTGTTATGCTATGAATAAATGCTTCACATTTTGTCTTCCAATCTTGTTCTTGTAAGAGAATATTCACAAATGCGGTTCCTATAATTCCTCCATCTGCTTTTTCGGTTACTTTTTCAAAATCCGTTTTATTTTTAATTCCAAAACCGATCATCACAGGATTTTTTAAGGGTAAATTGGCCAATCTTTGTAGATAATCTTCGTTATTTATTTCTTTAGCATCATTTCCAGTTGTAGAAGAGCTAGAAACTGCGTACAAAAACCCGGAACTTAAGGAATCTAAGTATTTTATTCTTTCATCAGATGTTTCTGGCGTTACCAAAAAGGTGAAATTAAGATTGTATTTTTCTAAAATTTTCTGATAATTATTTTCAAATTCTATGGGTGGTAAATCAGGAATTATTAAACCAGAAATACCAGATTTTTCACAATTTTGGCAAAATTTCTCAAATCCATAGCTTAAAACAGGATTGATGTAGCCCATTAAAATTACCGGGATTTCTATTTCATTTTTCACAGATTCAAATTGTTGAAAAAGATTTTCTATAGACATTCCATTTTTTAATGCCAATTCGTGCGCTCCTTGAATTACTGGTCCGTCTGCAACAGGATCTGAATAGGGCATTCCAATTTCCATCATTTTTGCGCCAGAATTTTGAATAATTCTCATTATTGATGGTACATCATTCAATTCTGGAATTCCAGCGGTGAAGTATATGTTTAGTTTTTTCATTTAGAAATTGTTTAAATAGGTTTCTAGATCTTTATCTCCTCTTCCGCTCAAGCAAATTACCACAACATCTTCTTTTTTGAAAGTTTTCTTCTCCAAAATTGTTAGTGCATGTGCAGTTTCTAGCGCAGGAATTATTCCTTCTAATTTTGTGAATTCAAAAGCAGATTTTAGCGCTTCATCATCTGTAATGCTATAAAATTCTGCTCTTTTTTGCGTATATAAATTAGCGTGAAAAGGCCCAATTCCGGGGTAATCTAAACCTGCGGAAATGGAATGTGGTTCTATCACTTGTCCGTCATCTGTTTGCATCACAAGACTTTTGCTGCCATGCAAAACACCGGTAGTTCCCAAATAGGTAGTGGCTGCAGATTTTCCAGATTCTACGCCAAAACCGCCAGCTTCTGCAGCAATTATTTTTACATCTGCTTCATCTACAAAGTGATAAAATGTACCAGCAGCATTGCTTCCACCTCCTACACAAGCGATTACATAATCTGGATTTTCTCTACCAATTTTTTCGTTTAATTGCCATTTTATTTCTTCAGAAATTACGCTTTGAAAACGTGCTACCAAATCTGGAAATGGATGTGGACCAACCACACTTCCTATAATATAATGGGTTGTAGAAGCATTATTAATCCAATCTCTTAGCGCTTCATTCACGGCATCTTTCAAAGTTTTAGAGCCCGAAGTTGCAGGAATTATTGTTGCACCCAAGAGTTTCATGCGTCCAACATTTGGGGCTTGTCTTGCGATATCGATTTCACCCATATAAACGATGCATTCTAAACCGAGTAATGCACATGCAGTAGCGGTTGCAACGCCATGTTGTCCTGCTCCAGTTTCTGCAATGATGCGTTTTTTGCCCAATTTTTTTGCGAGCAAGGCTTGTCCGAGAGCATTATTTATTTTATGTGCTCCGGTATGATTAAGGTCTTCTCGTTTTAGATAGACTTGCGTTTGAAATTTTTCGCTCAAATTTTTCGCAAAATAGAGTGGGGTAGCTCGTCCTACATAGTTTTTCAATAAATCTTGAAATTCAATTTGAAATTCTTTAGATTCTATGATTTGGATGTATTTTTCTTGCAGTTCGGCAACATTTGGATATAACATTTCTGGTACGAATGCTCCTCCAAATTCTCCATAATAACCGTTTTTGTCTGGGTTTCTAAATGTTGTCATTATTTTTGTTTATAGTGAGCGTTGTTAGAGCTTCAAGCTCTAACAACGCTGATTAATGCTTTTATTTTTTCTAAATCTTTATTTCCGGGTTCTGTTTCAAATTTTGAATTGATGTCTATTGCAAAAGGTTTTTGATTTAATTTATTAATGTTTTCTGCATTTTCTAGGGAAATTCCTCCACTTAAAAAGTACGGTTTATATATTCTTTCTTCGTTCAGAAGTTGCCAATCAAAAGATGTTCCTGTTCCACCAAAAGATTTTGAATCGGTATCAAAAAGATAAAAATCGGTATCTAATTTTAAATTATTAATTTTATCAGTCAAACCTTCTGCATTTTTTCCGATTCTAAAAACCTTTATAATTCCAACTTTTTCATCTAGTTCATCTCGTAATTCTGAAATGAAATCATCGGTTTCATCGCCATGAAGTTGAATATAATTAAGACTCGCTTTCTCCGAAATTTCTAATATTTTTGAAATACTTTCATTCACGAAAACGCCCACTTTTCCTTTGTGTTCAATGGATTTAATTTCTTCTAAATTTAAATGAGCCAAAACATAACGTGGTGATTTTTCATAAAAAATAAAGCCTAAAAAATCGATTTTCATAGCAATTAATTTTTCTATTTGATCGAGTTTCGTTAGACCGCATACTTTTAATTTTATAGAATTCATAGCGATATATTAATTGGAAATATTTAAAATAAATTCGTCAAAAGCGGCAGCTGGTTTTTCATTTCTCATAAAATATTCACCCATTAAAAAGCCGTCAAATCCTTTTTCCTTTAAAAAATTGAAATCGTCTAAAGAATAAATTCCACTTTCTGCGATAGCTAAAGTTTCCTTTGGTAGAAGGTTTTTTAAATTGACAGAATGCTGCAAATCTACCTTAAAATCTTTCAAATTTCGATTGTTAATTCCTACTAAATCTACATTTATATTAAAATGATTCAACTCATCTTCTGTATGTATTTCTAGTAAAACCTCCAAGCCAAGTTCGTGAGAAAGTTCTGTAAATTCTTCAACTTGTGCAACGGAAAGGCAACTTGCTATTAATAAAATTACATCTGCACCATTTGCTTTTGCTTCATAAAATTGGTATTCGTCTACCATGAAATCTTTTCTCAAGATGGGAATTGAAATTTCATTTCTTACTTTTAAGATATCTTCTAAATTTCCACCAAAAAATTGTTCATCGGTTAAGATGGAAATTGCGCTGGCTCCAAACTTTTCGTAAGCTTTTGCTACATCCAAAACGTCTGCTTTTTCATTGATGATTCCTTTGCTTGGCGATTGGCGTTTAAATTCTGCAATAATTCCTGTTTTGGATTTCAAAGTTTCTTTTAAAGAGAAGGTATTTCGTTCGAAATAAACGGAATCTTTGAGTTCTTGTAGAGAAATTTCCTTTTTTAATTTTGAAATTTCTTGTTTTTTATTGTCAATTATTTTGTCTAGAATATTCATTTTTATATATGATCTTTTATTGATAAAGAGTTTGCGCCCCGACCTGAATGAAGCTCTTTTTAATTGGTGACTGAGCTTGCCGAAGTCGGCAATAAAAAAAGCGGGAATGGAGGGCGGGAATTGGCGCCATAAGTAAATTAATTACTAATGTTTTGCAAACATTCCAGTGCTTTTCCTTCCGTCAAACTTGCTTTTGCGATCATCAAACAATCTTCATATTCACCATATTTTCTGGTATTTTTTAAAGCCATGGCTGCATTTGCTAAAACTACAGCGTTTTGCTCGTAAGTACCTTTACCTTCCAAAATATTTTTGAAAATTTTTGCTGCTTCGTTGGTATTTTCGCCACCAAATATAGTTTCTGGCTCTATATTTTTGAACATTAATTCTTCTGCAGAAAATATTTTTTCGCCGCGTCTGTCTATAATTTTGGTGTCGCTTGTTAAGCTAATTTCATCGTAACCATCTAAAGAATGCACCAACAAAAACTCAGATTTCTTCTTTTGAAGCAAATATTGATAAATTCTGGCAATTTCTAGATTTGCAACGCCAATCATGGTGTATTTTGGATGCGCAGGATTAATTAGCGGTCCCAATAAGTTGAAAAAAGTCTTTAAACCTATATTTTTTCGCATTGGTGCAATAGATTTTAAAGAAGTGTGGAAAATTGGCGCGTGCAAATAGCAAAAATTTCCTTTTTCTAAATCTTTTTTCAAATCTTCTTCCGTTTCTTTGAACTGATAGCCCAAATTTTCTAGTACATTAGACGCTCCGCTAATTGCAGAAGCTGCATAATTGCCGTGTTTAGCCACTTTCTGACCTGTTCCTGCAACAACTAGACTTGCTAAAGTTGAGATGTTGAAAGAGTTTTTTCCATCTCCGCCAGTTCCCACAATATCTACCAAATCGTCTGTTCCGAGATCTATTTTTGGTGCCAATTGAATGAGAGCTTCGGTGAAACCTTCTAATTCTGGAAGCGTAATACTTCGCATTAGAAATACAGAAACGAATGAGGTTACTTCTATTTCATTAAAAATATTTTTGGAAATTTCAAACAAAATTGATTTTGCTTCTGCTTTGCTCAACGTTTGATGATCAAATAAGTATTGTAATATTTCTTTCATTTTAATCTTGTAAAAAATTTTCTATAATCTGCTTTCCCTTCGGTGTTAAAATACTTTCTGGATGGTATTGAACTGCATGAACATCGTAAGTTTTATGCTGCAAAGACATGATCATTCCGCTGGAATCTATTGAAGTGATTTCAAGTTCTGCGGGAAAACCTTCCGGATTTACAGCCCAACTATGGTATCTTCCAACTTCCAGATTTTCGGGTAAATTCCGAAGAAGTTTAGCTTCGGATTTGGTAGCTTTTGCATTGGTTGCAACACCGTGGAAAATTTCGGAAAGATTGATTAAACTTCCGCCAAACGCTTCTGCTATTGCTTGTTGACCAAGGCAAACACCTAATATAGATTTTGTAGCTGCGTATTTTTTAATTAATTCAATTAAAATTCCAGCTTCTTCTGGAATTCCAGGACCGGGCGAAAGTATTATTTTATCGTACTTTTCAATTTCCTCCAAACTAATTTGATCATTTCGGAAAACATCCACTTTTTCGCCCAAAATTTGCTCAATCATTTGAACTAAATTATAGGTGAAGCTATCGTAATTATCTAGGACTAATATTTTCATAAATTTTTTTTTTAATGTAACAATGTAATAGTTGAACAGTTTACCAATTAATTTAATAGAGCAAATTGCTGCACTGTTACATTGTTATACTGGTACATTAATATATTGTTTCGGCTTTTTTAATGGCCATTTTCAAAGCATTCAGTTTATTATTTACTTCTTGCAATTCGTTTTCTGCCGTAGATTTTGCCACAATTCCTGCACCAGCTTGGTAATAAAGTGTGTTGTTTTTGCTTAAGAAAGTGCGAATCATAATCGCTTGGTTGCAACTTCCATCAAAACCTACAAAACCGATGCTTCCTCCATAATAGGAACGCGAAGTTTTTTCGTAACCATCTATCAATTGCATTGCTTTGTATTTTGGTGCGCCACTTAAAGTTCCTTGTGGAAAGGTGGTTGCAATCATCTCATATGGATTTTGATTCTCTTGAACATCTGCAGTTACTTCGCTCACTAAATGGATGACGTGAGAAAAAAATTGAACTTCTTTCAGTTTTGTAACGGTGGTGTTTTTTCCGCAAATACTCAAATCGTTTCTTGCCAAATCTACAAGCATCGTATGTTCGGCATTTTCTTTTGCATCTTTTTTCAATTCTTCCGCAGCTTCTAAATCTTTTTGAATTTCGCCCGTTCTTTTAAAAGTTCCTGCAATTGGATGTATGATGGCTTTTCCGTTTTTAATAATCAATTGACTTTCTGGACTAGAACCCATTAATTTATAATCGCCATAATCGAAATAAAATAAATAAGGTGAAGGATTGATATGACGTAAAGCGCGATAAACATTAAATTCATCTCCATTAAATTTTTGTTCAAATCTTCTGCTTAACACCATTTGAAAAACATCTCCACGGAAACAGTGTTTCTTCGCAATTTCTACCAATTCTCGGTATTCTTCATCTTCGAGATTAGAAGTTTCATTGTCTATTTTTTCAAATGGAAAAATGGGTGCGTTTTTTTGATTGATAAGGTTTTCAATTTCATAAATGTTGGATTTTAAACCTTCAATTCTATTTTCAATGATGAACATCTCATCGTTGTGATGGTTGATAGCAATTACATATTGATATAAACGATAGCGCAAAAGTGGAATTATATTTTCCTCAGATTGCTCTTTAAATTGAATATTTTCAAAGAAAGGAATGGCATCATAACTGGTGTACCCAAAAAAACCTTGCGCAGATTTTCCAATTTCTTTAGAAGGTTCTTCACAAATAAAACAATTAGAGAAATTTCGCAGAATTTCGCTTAATTTTTCATTTTTTAAAGCAATTTTTTTTGGATGATCGAGCGGAAATTTAACTTCTGCTTCATCATGATTTCTAATTTCTATACCAGCAATTGCGTTGATAGCGATAAAAGAAAAATTGTTGTCTGTGTTTTGGTTTCCAGCACTTTCTAGCAGAATTGTATCTCGGTATTTATCCCTAAGTCTTAGATAAATGCCAATAGGCGTGAAAAGATCGCTCATTACTGATTTTACGGTAGTTTTTATATTTATAGTAGTGTTAAATTGCATAATTATTTTTAAATTTTGGATAAAAAAAAGACTTCAACGAGTCTCGTCAAAGTCTTTTATATGTTTTTACAAACAGCATACAAGATTTTATTCAGACTCTATAAAAGTTTGAATGCCACCACCAAGTATTGTTTGTTAATAAATTCATGAGTATAAAATATTGTAAAAAAAAAGAAATGGGAATTTTAAATTATCTGATTCTTTTTTTCTAGCGACAAATATATAAATGTTTTTGAATTATTCTAATACATATTTGAATTAATTTTAAAAAAATGATTTACGTTGTAAAATTTTAAAATTTTTCTTGTTATAATTTGATTTTATAAAATAAAAGCGGCATTTTTGTTGTAAAATAAATTAAAAATGAAAAAAATGTTGGCAATTGCCTTTGTAGCAAGTTTAGCAGTAGTTAGTTGTGGTAATAAAACGGATGATGGTGTAGAATCTAATGTGATGCTACCAGAACCAAAAGTAGAAACAATGGATTCTACAGCGACTGCAAAACCTTCTGATGGAGTAGTAGTAGCGCAAGATTCTACTGCAGTGAAAGTAGATTCTGCAAAATAAAAACTAATATTAATAATCATGACGTATAAAATTTTAAAATGTATCTGTATTTTACCTTTGATTATGGCATGTTCTGAAAAAGAAAATGTTAGTATTCAAGGAGCACCAACTTTTGATACTTATACGGAAGCTCCTAAAATTCAAGAAGTAGCAAAACCGATTGATACGCTAAAATTAGCAGCCGAAGGTAAAGTTTTAATAGAAAAGGCAGATTGTTTGGGTTGTCATAAATTAAATGAAACAATGATTGGCCCGTCTTATGTAGATGTTGCTAAGAAATACGACTACAAAGATTTAAATTATCTTGCTAAAAAAATTGTAGATGGTGGAAGTGGAGTTTGGGGAGCTGTTCCAATGGCAGCACATAATGGATTGTCTCAAGAAAATTCACAGAAAATGGTTTACTATATTTTGAGTACTAAGAAATAGTTTTTATCTAAATTGATTTATAAAAACCCTTTTAGTTTATGCTAAAAGGGTTTTTTAATTTTTTATTCTTCTACATTTTTTAGTGCCATCAGCAATTGATAAGCACCTTTTGTCACAAATTTTTTGCTTTTGAATTCTGGTTTGAAATTCAAAATTTCTACATTACCATTTTCAGAATTTCCTATCTGAACGGGAAACATTTTGTAGGTTTTTGGCTTCACTTCTTCAAAAATATATTGTTTTTCTTCCCAAGTTACGATAGCATCTTCTGGAATCACGATGCCATTTTCTGAATCTGATTCTATTTCTGCATTCATAAAAGTACCTGGCAACAAACCTAAATTTTCATCTACAAAATGGCAATGAACCAAAACACTTCTATCTGCAGAAAAATCTTTCCCGATAATGAATACACGACCCTCATACTTTTTGGAAGGATCTTGGTTGGTGAAACCAAATACTTTCTGACCTGGCTTTATCTTTGCCAAATCTTTCTCGAAAACCTTTAATGCTAGGTGAATATCTCCCGTATTTACAACGTCAAACATTTTATCCATCGGCGAAACGTATTGTCCGATATTTACGTTTACAGTAGAAATATAACCAGATATTGGTGATACTACTGCGAACGTTCGGCGAATATTATTTGGCGTTATAGAACTTGGGTTAATGCCCATTGCTGATAAATTTTGAGCTGTACTTTTCATGATGATGTTCTGATTTTTATTTTCATTAAAAGCTTTTTGGGTTACTTTATCAGAGCTCGCTTTGTTTGCATTCAAATCTTTTTGGCGAGAAAAATCTTGTTGAGCATATTGTAGATTAGATTTTGCCAGCATATAATCTTGTTGCAGTTGCACCAATTCTGGATTTTCTAGAATTGCAAGAGTTTGCCCTTTTTGCACAAAATTTCCGGGCATAAATTTAGAAACCTTCACGTATCCGCCACTTGGCGCCGAAACGCTTGCCATTCCTTGTGGTGGAACGTCTATTTGGCCGTTCACCAAAATTTTATTGGCAATATCTAGCTTATTTAAAAAATTGGTTTCTATTGCGGCATTTTTTATTTGTAAATCTGTAAGACTTACCTGATTTTCAACTACAGCAAACACCTCCTTTTCAGTGGTTTTTTCTTCGGAACAAGAATTAAGAATCAAAAGTGCGACTAGAATTTTTATATATTTTGTTTTCATTTTTTTATAATTGAGTTAAATTATTGAGTTGAATTGTTTTTTCATTCAGCAATTTTTGAGAATCGATGAATTTATTTTCAATTTCTAAACTTTGGTTGATTAAAATAGACCATTCTAAATAGTTGATTTCGCCTTCGTAATACAAACGGTTCGCTGTTTTCATAATGGTTTCGGCGTTTTTCAGACCATTAGTTTTATAATAATCGGTTTCGGTTTTTAATTTTTCATATTCTCCAAAAAGCATTACATATTGGTTTTTCAAATTTTTAGATCCGATTTCATAATTGTTTTCGGCGATGAGTTGATTAATTTTCTGACCTTCAATCATTGATTTTTGAGCGCCATTAAAAATTGGGATTCCAACGCCAAGGATTCCAGAATGAAAACGTGCGGATCTCTCGTAAAATTGATTGTCTGCACCAGTTCCGAACATGCTAGAATTGTTGTAACCAATATTGAAAGTCGGCAAAAGTTTAGATTTTTCAGCCTGCAATTTAGCGAGTTCTATTGCTTTTTGCTGCTCTAATTGTTTTAATATATTAGGATTTCCTGCATAATTCAAATCAAAATTTTCTATATTTAATAGATAGAAATTGGAATTTTGATTGGTGTAAATTGTTTCATCATTTATTAAATAATTAAATTGATAAAGAGCAATTTCTCTATCCTTTTTCAAATTTGATAATTGAATTTCTGCTTGACTTCTATAATTTTCTGCCGTGGTTTTTTCCAATATATTGCTTTCTCCTTTTTTCAAACGAAGTTCAGCACGTTTGTAATAATTGGTATAAATGGAATCGGCTTTTATAAGTAGTTTTTCTTTTTCATTGATATAGTTGAGTTCATTGCAAACCAAAGCGATTTCTCTTTTCAATTGCCATTTTTGAACATCTAAATTTAACATAGAATTTTTCCATTCTTCTATTAAAACTTGTTTTTGAGTTTTATAAAACCCGGGTAATTTTAAAGCTTGATTTACCGAAAATTTGGTATCTGTATAAGCAGAAACGAATTGCCCGATTTCGCCAGAAATATTTAGTGGTTCGATAACGGCGTGAGAATTTTTTATTTTGTCTTGATAATCTATTCGCAGTTGTCCGTTTTTTAGATTTAAATTATTTTTAAATGCTTTTCCGTAGGCATTTTCTAAGGAAATAGGCGTTTGCGATTTTGCATGGATTCCGATTAAAACGGAAAAGATTGCTATTATTTTTATATGTTGTTTCATTTTTATTTATTTAAATTTTTTTTAACCACAAAGTCACAAAGAAGTATTGTATTAAGCCAAAAATGAGAGTTCATAGAGTGAAAATCTACAGATTTTAAAAACTTTGTGTTATTTTTTGAATTTATTAATTACTCTTTTTTTTATTTAATTTGTGATTTCGTGGGTTTAAATAATGTTTCTATTTAGCGATACTTTGCAGCCCGACTTGAGTGAAGCTCTTTTTTATTGGTGGCTGAGCTTGTCGAAGCTACCAATAAAAAAAGCGGGAACGGAAGGCGGAAATTGCTGCCCAAAAACTACTCATCATACCCATCTTCTTCGTTCGTTACTGCTACAATTTTTTCACTTTTATTTGAGAAATGTTCTTCAAACCAGATGTACATGATTGGCAGTAAATAGAGCGTGAGGAAAGTTGCTAAAAGTAAACCACCTATAACTACAGTTGCTAAAGGTCTTTGAACTTCTGCGCCTTCTCCAGTGCTGATTGCCATTGGTAAAAAACCGAGTGAAGCAACTAGAGCAGTCATTAAAACTGGTCTTAATCTGGTTTTTCCACCAATTTTCACGACTTCTTTTAGGTCTGAATTTGTTTCTTTTTGACGGTTGAATTCTGCGATTAAAACGATTCCATTTAAAACAGCTACACCGAAAAGCGCAATAAAGCCAACTCCTGCAGAAATACTGAAATTCATATCTCGAATCCAAAGCGAGAGAATTCCGCCAATCATAGAAAGTGGAATTGCCGAGAAAATGAGCAAACCATATTTTACAGATTTGAAAGCGAAATACAACATCAATAAAATAAGCAATAAACTGATGGGAACTGCGATCATTAGTCTAGAATTGGCTTGTTGTAGATTTTCAAAAGTTCCTCCATATGTAATGGAATAGCCAGGTGGAAGTTTGAAATCTTTTTCTACCACTTTTTGCAAATCTTCTACAGTAGACTGTATATCGCGATTTCTCACATTAAAACCTACAATAATTCTGCGTTGCGCATTTTCTCGTTGAATTTGGTTGACGCTTTCTTTTAGTTCAACCGAAGCGACCGAACTTAAAGGAATTTCTATACCTGAAGGTGTGGAAATAAGTAAATTGTTCACATCTTCCACATTTTTTCTTTGTTCGCCATCTAAACGAACCACCAAATCGAATTTTTTCTCGCCTTCGAAAACTGAACCTGTAGATTGCCCTGCAAATGCTGTGTTTACAATGTTATTCACGTCTTCTACATTTAAACCAAATTGCGAAAGTGCATCTCTTTTGTAAGAAATTACGATTTGCGGCATTCCCGAAATGGGTTCTACATAAATGTTTTGTGCGCCCTCTATTTTTTTAGAAATCTCTCCTAATTTTTCGGAATATAGTTTTAATGTATCTAAATTTTCGCCATAAATTTTGCAAACCACATCTTGTCTTGCTCCGGTCATCAATTCGTTGAAGCGCATTGCAACGGGATATTGGAAGGAATACGTAACACCAACTAGATTTTTCTTTAGTTCTGCCGACATTTTTTCTGCGAGTTCGTCGTAGGTTTTTGCGGAAGTCCATTCTGCACGAGGTTTTAAGATAATCATCAAATCACTTGCATCAATTGGCATCGGATCGGTTGGGATTTCGCTGCTTCCTGTTTTTCCCACAATTTTTTCTATTTCTGGGAATTTTTTGAGTAAAATTCGCTGTGATTTTAGAACCGCTTCCGTAGAAGTTTTTAAATTACTGCCGGGCAAAACTCTCGTATCGACGGCAAAATCTCCTTCTTGAAGTGATGGAATAAATTCACCACCTAATCTGGACATCACGAAGAGAGAGACGAAAAATAAACCAACAACGCAAAAGAATATTATATTAGGAATTTTCAGAACTTTTTGTAGGGTTTTGTGGTAAAAAGATTCTACTTTTTCCATCATTTTATCTGAAAAGTTTTTCTTCAAATCTATTTTTTTAGACAAGAAGATAGAACTCATCATCGGAATATATGTAAGCGATAGAATAAATGCGCCCAACAAAGCGAAAATTACGGTTTGCGCCATTGGTTTAAACATTTTTCCTTCGATGCCTTGCAAAGTAAGAATCGGTAAGTAAACGATTAAAATAATTATTTGCCCAAAAACCGCAGAATTCATCATGGTACTAGAAGAAGTATAGACTTCATTATCCATCATTTCTTGAGAAATTTTTTGATCTTGAAATTTATTTAAATGTTTGAATCTGTGTAAAATGGCTTCGACAATAATGACGGCTCCATCTACAATTAGCCCGAAATCTAAAGCTCCTAAACTCATTAAATTACCAGAAACGCCGAAAATATTCATCATAATAATGGCAAAAAGCATTGCTAATGGAATTACGGAAGCCACCAACAAACCTGCTCGGAAATTCCCAAGAAACAAAACCAAGACGAAAACCACGATTAATGCGCCTTCTAATAAATTTTTACTCACGGTTCCGATGGCATTATTCACCATTTTTGTACGGTCTAGAAAAGGTTCTATTTTCACACCTTCTGGTAGGGTTTTTTGAATTTCTGCAATCCTTTCTTTTACGTCGGCAATAACTTCGTTAGAATTAGCACCTTTCATCATCATTACCACTGCACCTGCAACTTCGCCTTTTCCGTTGTAAGTCATTGCACCATAGCGAATTGCTTTTCCATATTGCACTTTTCCAATGTTTTTGATGAGAATTGGCGTTCCATCTGGAAGATTTTTAACAACCGTGTTTTCAATATCAGGAATTTTACTCATCATACCTTCCGTTCTAATAAATAAAACACTTGGTCCTTTTTCGATATAAGCGCCACCAGTATTTTGATTATTTTTTTGAAGAGCGGCGAAAACTTCCGTTATCGTAACACCCATTGATTTTAAAATGGCGGGATTTACGGCAACTTCATATTGTTTTAAATTTCCCCCAAAACTGGCAACATCTGCCACACCTGGTGTTCCGAGTAATTGTCTGCGAACAATCCAATCTTGAATGGTGCGTAATTCCATTGCATTGTAACGGTGTTCAAAACCGATTTTCGGCCGAACAACGTATTGATAAATTTCGCCTAAACCTGTGGAAATTGGCGCCATTTGTGGAACACCCAAATTGGTAGGAATATCTTTTGAAACTTGCTGAAGCCGTTCTGCAACTTGTTGACGAGCCAAATATAAATCTACGTCATCTTTGAAAACAATGGTAATTACCGAAAGACCAAAGCGCGAAAAACTTCGCATTTCTTTGATTCCTTGGATGTTATTGTTAATTTGTTCTAGTGGGAAAGTGATGAATCTTTCGATATCTGGAGCACCCAAACTTGGGGAAACCGTGATGATTTGAACTTGATTGTCCGTAATATCTGGAACCGCATCTATGGGTAATTTTTTGAGTTCGAAGAGTCCATAAATAATTAAACCAAGCGTCATTAATATGATAATCAGTTTATTTTTTATAGAAAATTCTATAATTTTATTGAGCATTTTGTAAAGTATTTGTGCGCAATTTTTGAGTTTAAAACCCGAAAATGCTTAAGTTAAAGATAACTTGCTTTGATCAAAATTTATTAAATTTTGACACAATGAAACACGATAAGTTGATCAATTAAATTTTAGGAGGTTCCCAAATTGTTTGGAAAATAGAAGGATAAAATTTCTCAGAATAAGGGAAGTTAGAAGAATCATCTACATAAATAGAATGCAGTTGTATTTGATAATATTGTTTTTCTGGGGGAATATTTAATGCGATGGAAATACTGGAAAAATCATGCTTTTTGAAGGGCAATTGCATATCTTGATTATAATCTTTATCTTTTTTCTGTTCATCAAGATAATGCATTTTAAAAAAATCGTAAGCAGATAAGTTTACGTTCGCATTTTTATGTTGAATGTAATGTTCGATAAGATTTGGCAATTTCACAAGCTGACGCAATTCACTAAAGGAAGTAAGATACGTGAACATCATAAAATAAATTAGCCATTTTTTCACAACACAAAATTATTAAAAATTTTAATTCAAAAATAGAAATCACTTAATTTGTAATCAATTTAAATAGAAAAATGGCTTTTGGTTTAAAATTTAGATGAAAGTCCCATTGAAAAAATTAAAACCCGTTTTTAATGGAAATTAAGCCTGCAGTTTTTTGCTAAAAAATCACTAAATTTGCAGTCTTAAAATTAGCAAGCAATATGCAGTTATCCGAACAAGAAATTATCCGTAGAGAAAAATTATCTAAACTAAATGAATTGGGCATCAACGCTTTTCCGGCGGAAGAATATACAATCACCGATTCTACAAAATCTATAAAAGAACAATTTTCCGAAGGGAAAAAGGTGAAGATTGCAGGTAGATTGATGAGCCGAAGAATACAAGGAAAAGCAAGTTTTGCAGAATTACAAGATTCAGACGGAAAAATTCAAGTATATTTCAATAGAGACGAAATTTGTACTGGCGAAGATAAATCGCTTTATAACGATGTCTACAAGCATCTTTTAGATATTGGTGACATTATCGGAATTGAAGGAGAATTGTTCAACACGCAAGTTGGAGAAATGACGGTAAAAGTGACGAATTTCACACTTCTAACCAAAACTTTACGTCCGCTTCCGCAAGCTAAAACCGATGAAAATGGAAAAGTTTACGATGCTTTTAATGATGCAGAATTACGCTACAGACAGCGTTATGTAGATTTAATTGTGAATCCGCAAGTGAAAGAAATTTTTGTAAAAAGAACAAAATTGTTCAATGCAATGCGAAATTTTTTCAATGAGGCTGGTTATTTTGAGGTTGAAACACCTATTCTACAATCCATTCCTGGTGGAGCTGCAGCAAGACCTTTCATGACGCATCACAACGCGTTAGATATTCCTTTGTATTTAAGAATTGCGAATGAATTATATCTAAAAAGATTGATTGTTGGAGGTTTTGATGGTGTTTACGAATTTTCCAAAAACTTTAGAAATGAAGGAATGGATAGAACCCACAATCCAGAATTTACGGCGATGGAAATTTACGTAGCCTACAAAGATTACAACTGGATGATGGATTTCACCGAGAAATTGTTAGAATTCTGCGCAAATGAAGTAAATGGACAATCCGAATCTACTTTCTGCGAACATACAATCAGTTGGAAAGCGCCGTATCCAAGAGTTTCTATGACGGATGCAATTATTAAATTTACAGGTTTTGATATTACCGGAAAATCTGAACAAGAACTTTTCGAATTTGCTAAATCTGCTGGAATTGAGGTAAATGAAACGATGGGTAAAGGAAAATTAATTGATGAAATTTTTGGTGAGAAATGCGAAGGTAACTTCATTCAACCAACTTTTATCACAGATTACCCGATAGAAATGTCGCCTTTAACCAAAAAACATAGAAGCAAAGAAGGATTGACAGAGCGTTTTGAACTCATGGTTTGTGGAAAAGAAATAGCCAATGCATATTCAGAATTAAATGATCCTATCGACCAAAGGGAGCGATTTGAAGAGCAATTAAAATTAGCCGAAAAAGGCGACGATGAAGCAACTGGCTTTATTGACGAAGATTTCCTTCGTGCTTTGGAATACGGAATGCCGCCAACTTCTGGTTTAGGAATTGGAATGGATAGATTAATCATGTTTTTGACAAACAATCCATCCATTCAAGAAGTGTTATTCTTCCCACAAATGCGTCCGGAAAAGGTGGTTCAAAGCATTGTTTTAGAAGAAGATGAAAAATTAATCCTCGAAATATTGAAATCTGGCGAAGCAATGATGCTTTCTGAAGTGAAAGAACAATCTAAACTTTCTGGTAAAAAATGGGATAAATCTTCTAAAATTTTAACAAAAGGAAATTTGGTGAAAGTGGAGAAGATTGATGATGTGGTTTGGATGAAGTTGGTGTAAGGAAAATAAATTTGAGGACAATTTTCACAAATGAAAAAAGTTTTTGTATTATCCATTTTTTGTATTTTAATTTCTTGTTCAAAAATAAGTCCTGCAAAGTTTTGGCAAGATTTTCATTCAGATTTAATTATAACTGAAAATTCTGATCAAGGACCTTTTGGTGGAACTGCGGAAATTATTTGGGATAATAATCTGCAGAATATTGATAAATCAGATTTTTTAAAATTTGCTTTTGAAAATGGTTGGAATTTAAAAGATAGTTTGAAAGTAAAAAATGGAATTTTAAATGAGAACAGTTCTGATTTTTCGTTCCAGTTAATAAATCAAAATAATTTGATTAATTCTGATTTCAAAGATGCCACGATTTATATTTTTCAGACCGATTTATTAAAATTAAAAGCCGACACCGAAATAAGTACCGAAAATAATGCTTTTCTATTCATCAATAAAGAAAATTCAAAATTGAAAATGTTCAATATTTGGGGTGAATAAATTTTATTTTAAAATTTAACTATTTTTAAATATGAAAAATATAATTCTGAAATTTTTATTTTTTTTAAGTAGTTTTGTTTCTGCCCAAACAATACAATCCCTCTATTTCCAAACCAACAAAGCAGATTTAAACCCAATTTCAAAATCAAAATTAGATAGTTTAGCCAATTTAAAAGCTTCCTTGACATTTAGAATTTTCGGAAACGCAGATTTTACAGGTTCTGCAGAAGCAAACAAAGTCTTGTCTGATAGAAGAGCGAAAGCAGTGCAAGATTATTTACAAGCCAGAATTGGCGAAAATTTAAGTATCGGAAATACAATTGGTTTAGGTGAAACCAAACAAATTAACGATAATTCTACAGAAGGTCTAAAACAGAAAAATAGAAGAGTAGATATTTTTATCGAAAGAAAATTTGAACCTGGCGAAAAAATATCGCGCAAAGATTTGCCCAATTTTTTGAATGTAAAAGTAGCATTGATGAAAGTGAAGGATACATTTTCGCTTCCAGATGTCAATTTTATTGGAGGTCGCCATGTTTGGTTGCCACAAAGTTATTATCAATTGGGAGAATTGTACAAAAAATTAAGAGACAATCCCAGTTTAATCGTAGAATTACAAGGTCATATCTGCTGTGAATATGATAATTTTGATGGTGAAGATTTGGATCTCGGCACATTCAACCTATCTTGGACTAGAGCAAAAGCCATCCAAGATTTTCTTTTAAAACAAGGTATTGCGGAAAATAGAATTCAAATTATTGGTCTCGGACATCTCAATCCGGTGGTTTATCCAGAAGTTACAGAAATGGATATGACCCGAAATAGGCGAGTAGAAATTATGCTGATTGATAAATGATTGGTGGAATTTCATTAACATTAAATTCTTCAAAATATCGTATAATATTTAAAGAATTTTCTGGCAATTCGCGGACAATTAGGGCTAGTATTCCTTTCACAATCCAATAAAAAAGACGATATTTGTAAGTCTGTGTTTTTAGCACATTCAAATATATATTAAAACGTTATAGAATTCAATTAGAAAAAATATTTATGAGTCAGAAAGATTATAATGCTGGTAGTATACAGGCTTTAGAAGGAATGGAACACGTTCGTCTTCGTCCATCCATGTATATTGGAGATGTTGGCTTACGCGGTCTTCATCATTTGGTGTACGAGGTTGTAGACAACTCGATTGATGAAGCTTTAGCAGGATATTGTGATACTATTTTAGTAACCATTCACGATGGTGAGAGTATTTCTGTAAAAGATAATGGCCGAGGTATACCAGTAGATTTGCACGAAAAAGAGCAAAAATCTGCACTAGAAGTGGTAATGACCAAGATTGGTGCGGGTGGAAAATTCGATAAAGATTCTTACAAAGTTTCTGGTGGTTTGCATGGAGTAGGTGTTTCTTGTGTGAATGCACTTTCTACGCTTCTTATTGCAACCGTTAGCCGCGATGGGAAATTATATCAGCAAAAATATTCCGAAGGAAAAGCTTTAGCAGATGTTGCAGAAATAGGAACTACAGATGAGCGTGGAACAGAGATTTTCTTCCAACCAGATGGCACTATTTTTCAAGAATTAATTTATAATTACGATACTTTAGCCAATAGATTGCGTGAGCTTTCTTTTTTAAATAAAGGAATAACGATTACTTTAGTGGATGAAAGAAAACCTGAAGAAGACGGAAGTTTTCCCTCAGAAGTTTTCCATTCCGAAGGAGGTTTGAAGGAGTTTGTAGAGTATATAGACGGTAATAGAGAATCCATCATGCAAAACGTCATCTTCATGGAAGGCGATAAAGATGATATTCCTGTAGAAGTTGCGATGAGATACAATACTTCCTACACAGAAAATCTGCATTCTTATGTAAATAATATCAATACGCACGAAGGTGGAACTCACCTTGCAGGTTTCCGTAGAGCTTTGACGAGAACACTGAAAAAGTTCGCAGATGAATTGGGAATTCCACAAAAAGAAAAAGTAGAAATAACCGGAGACGATTTCCGAGAAGGTTTGACCGCCGTAATTTCTGTGAAAGTTATGGAACCTCAATTTGAAGGACAAACCAAAACAAAATTAGGAAATTCAGAAGTTGCAGGAGCAGTTGATAGAATTGTGGGTGAGATGCTTTTTAATTTTTTAGAAGAAAATCCTACAGAAGCAAAAATTATCGTGCAGAAAGTTGTTTTGGCCGCAAAAGCAAGACAAGCAGCTAAGAAAGCAAGAGAAATGGTGCAAAGAAAATCTCCGATGGGAGGTGGAGGTTTGCCAGGTAAATTATCTGATTGCTCTTCCAAAGATCCTGCAATTTCAGAATTATTTCTAGTAGAGGGAGATTCTGCAGGTGGAACAGCAAAGCAAGGTAGAGATCGTCATTTTCAAGCAATTTTGCCTTTACGAGGTAAGATTTTAAATGTTGAGAAATCTATGGTTCATAAGGTGTATGAAAACGAAGAGATTAAAAACATATACACTGCGCTTGGAGTTTCCGTGGGAACAGAAGAAGATAGTAAAGCATTGAATTTAAGTAAATTAAGGTATCATAAAGTAGTCATTATGTGTGATGCTGATATTGATGGTGCGCATATTTCTACTTTGATTTTGACTTTCTTTTTCCGATATATGAAGGAATTGATAGAGCAAGGCTACATCTACATAGCGCAACCTCCTTTGTATTTAATAAAAAAAGGTAGTAAAAAAGTGTACGCTTATAATGAAAAAGAAAGAGAACGAATTACGTTTGAACTTTCACCAGATGGAAAGGTAGAATTACAGCGTTACAAAGGTTTGGGGGAAATGAATCCTGAGCAATTGTGGGATACAACATTAAATCCAGAGTTTAGAATGCTAAAACAAGTAAATATTGAAAGTCTTGCAGATGCAGACAAAGTATTTTCTATGTTGATGGGAGATGAAGTTCCACCAAGAAGAGAATTTATTGAAAAAAATGCAATCTATGCAAATATTGATGTGTAATTTTTTTTAAAATATATAGACCGTTCAATTTTTTGGGCGGTTTTTTTTTAAAATATTTTAAATTATGAAAAATGTAGCATTCATTATCAATCCATTTTCGGCAAAAAAAGAATATCATAGTTTCGTAAAATTACTGGAGGATAAGGTTGAAAATCCATTAGTTTCAATTTCAAAATCAATAAAAGATTCTCAAAGTTTTATTAAAAAAAATTGGGATAATGTAGATATATTTGTAGCTGTGGGTGGAGATGGTACCATTTCTACCATTGCAAAAGAGCTTATCAATACAGATAAAATTCTTGCAGCTTTTCCCGCCGGTTCTGGAAATGGATTTGCGAGAGAGTTAAATTTTACAAAAGACTTAGATTTACTTTTACAAAAAATTAAAGTAAAAAAGAGCATACAAATAGATACTTTTACCATCAATGAAAGGCTTTCCATCAACGTTTCTGGTGTTGGTTTTGATGGTGCAGTGGTGAAGGACTTTGAGAAAACAAATCGAGGTCTATTTAATTATGCTAAAATTTCTCTTAAAAATTATTTAAGTTTTAAACCAATTGAGGTTGAATTTGAAACAAAATATAAAAGTTTTAATGGTAAATATTTGATGATTAATCTTGCGAATACCAAACAATTTGGAAATAATGCGTTCATCGCACCAAAGGCAGATTACACAGACGGGATATTAGAAATTGCTTTGGTGAAAAAATTTCCTTTCTACTATTTTGCAAAGTTTGGATATCAATTGTTTAACAAAACCCTGCAATCCAACAAGTTTTTAACCTACATTTCAACATCGGAAATTTCTTTTAAAATAAATACCCAAAACTGGCATTTAGATGGAGAATATAATCAAATTTCTTCACCAGTTCACATCAAAATAGTACCGAAAAGCTTGCGTGTTTTGGTTTAATTATCAAAACATCAGCACCAATCACCATTTATTTTTATATATGCATCAAAAATTAGAAGATCCATTACACGGAAAAAGACTAGATACTATTTTGGAGGAATTAGTAGATTATTACAATGGTTTTGAAGAATTGGGAAAACAGATTAACATTAAATGTTTTAATGAAAATCCAAGCATAAAATCTTCCTTAAAATTTTTAAGAAAAACAGATTGGGCAAGAACCAAAGTAGAAAGTTTGTATCTTTATGTTTTGAGACAGAAAAATTTATAAAAACTAATCAGGAAAGTAATCAGACTTTCTAATTTTAAAAAAAATCCAATTAATTCTTAACTCAGTAGTTTTACAATAATATTCAATCCAATTTTCTATATTAAATAATTCGAAATGAAAAAATATTTCCTTTTTATATTAGCAGCTAGTTTTTATTCTGGACAAACTATAGTAAAAAAAGATCCTGAGATTTCAATTTATACATCTCAAGTAAATGCTGATTCTTTACAATCTCATGTAGAAAAATTGGTGAGTTTCGGTACAAGACACACCATGAGTTCTACTACAGATAAAAAACGTGGAATTGGCGCTGCAAGAAATTGGGTACTTTCTCAATTTAAAAATTATGCGAAAAATTCTGGCGGAAGAATGGTTGTAGAACTTCAAAACGAAGATTTGCAAGCAGATGGTAAAAGAATTACAAAATTGACAAATCTTGGAAATCCTACAGCAATATTGAAAGGAACCGACCCAAATGATAATCGTGTTTTCATTATTTCTGGGCATTTAGATTCTAGAGTTTCAGATATTTTAAATTTTAAAGATGATGCTCCCGGCGCAAATGACGATGCAAGTGGAGTAGCTGCTGTTATTGAATCTGCACGAATCTTATCTCAATCAAATTTTCCTGCAACTATTGTTTTTGTAGCTGTTTCCGGCGAAGAACAAGGACTTTTAGGAGCAAAAATGCTTTCTGATAGAGCCTTAAAAGAAAAATGGAATGTAGTTGCAATGCTGAACAATGATATGATTGGCAACAATGAAGCTTCTGACACAAAGAATATAACCAATACCCAACTAAGAATTTTCAGCGAAGGTTTGCCGTTTGTAGACTTAGACAAAAAAGCAAAAACAATTCGTGCTTATGGTTTGGAAAATGACGGAAACCCAAGGCAATTGGCAAGATATTCCAAAGAAATAGGCGAAAGATATATTGATAATTTAGAAATGAAATTGATCTATAGAAACGACCGTTTTTTAAGAGGTGGCGATCATACTCCTTTTGTGGAAGCGGGTTTTGCTGCAATTCGTTTTACAGATTTTAATGAAAATTTTGACCATCAACATCAAGATTTACGCACAGAAAAAAATGTAGAATTGGGTGATTTAACAAAATTTATGGATTTTGAATATTTACGAAAAAATACCGCCGTCAATGTTTCTATACTTTCCAATCTTGCAAAAGCACCTTCTGCACCAGAAAACGTAAAAATGGAAGTGAAAGAATTATCAAATTTTACGAGCTTAAAATGGACTTCACCTGAAGTTGGAAAGGTAAATGGATACTATATTTTGATAAGGGAAACCGACCAGTCTATGTGGCAAAAGAAAATTTTCACCAAAGATTTAGCAATTAAAATTCCGTATTCAAAAGACAATTATTTCTTTGCGGTTCAAAGTGTTTCTGAAAGTGGCAATGAAAGCTTACCGGTAGTTCCTGAAGTTGAAAGATAATGCTAATTCCTAATCTTGCAGACCTTTTTTATAAGCGTCCAATGTTCGCAATCTCGCTTCTTTGTGATCTACGATAGGTTTTGGGTACAAATCTGTTCCAAATTCTGGAACCCACTTTTTAATATATTTAAAATCTGGATCAAATTTTTCTTGTTGGGATGTTGGATTGAAAATTCTAAAATAGGGTGCTGAATCGCAACCAGTTCCAGCTGCCCATTGCCAATTTCCGTTGTTAGAAGAAAGTTCGTAATCTAATAATTTTTCTGCAAAATAAGCTTCCCCAACTCGCCAATCTATCAGAAGATCTTTTACCAGAAAACTTGCAGTGATCATACGTACTCTATTGTGCATAAATCCCGTTGTGTTCAGTTCTCGCATACCCGCATCTACAATAGGAAAACCTGTTTTTCCTTCGCACCATTTTTTTAAATCTTCTGCGTTTTCTTTCCACTCAATTCCATCGTACTTAGATTTAAAATTATTATGGACCACTTTTGGAAAATGATATAAAATCTGCATAAAGAATTCTCGCCAGATTAATTCTTTTAAGAATACTTCGTTTAAATCTTTAGTTTCTTTTATTATTTTCCGTATGCTTTTAGTACCGAATCTTAAATGAAGAGATAACCTTGTAGTTGCATCTTTTGCGGGCAAATTTCTATTTTCGTCGTAAGTTTGTATTTGTTTTTTAGTCACATTACCCTCAGGAAAAGGAATGCTAGTTTCTTCAAAACCAATATCTTGAAGAGTCATATTCTTATTAAAAAATGGAAGTAAATTTTCAAGTAATTTTATCGAAGGAAATTCCTCTAAATTCGATTCTTTGAAAAGTTTTAGCCAAATTTTTGAATATGGGGTGTAGATTGTATAAGGTTTTCCATCAGCTTTCATCACTTCATCTTTATGAAAGATAACTTGATCTTTAAATAATTGAAAATCAGATTGATGATGTTCTAAAAGTTCTTTAATCCTTACATCTCTTGCTATTGCTTGAGGTTCATAATCTTCATTAGCGAAAACACATTTAAGATTATATTTTTTGTTTAATTCTTCAAATATTTCTTCAGGTTTCCCAAGAAAATACTGAATCTGATGTCCATCAGTTTCAAGAATTTTATTCATTTCTTCCAAAGAATTGTAGATAAATTCTACACGGGCATCTTTTTTATTTGGCAATAATTCAAGTATAGTTTCATCAAAAATAAAAATTGGTAAAACGGGTAATTTGCCCTTCAAAGCTTGATAAAATCCATGATTATCATCTAATCTCAAATCTCTTCGAAACCAAAAAATATTTATATCTTTCATACCATTTTTTCCAATTCGTGTATATTTTCATTTCGCATCGTACTGTATAAAGTATGATGAAACAGATTTAATTTTTTTAATAAATTCAAAAATGTTTCTTTTTCCTTAATATCAAAATCGCCGCAAATAATTTTAGAAGCCAAAGTTATTTTGTCCATACTTTCTGCAAAAATTGCTTTTCCTTTTGCTGTTACAGAAATCCTCACGCTGCGCTTATCTTCAAGATCTGGAAATTCTTCTATTAAATTATTTTTCACCAATCTTTTGATAATTTCTATACCTGTTTGTTTTTCGTGACCATTTTTTTCTACCAATTGGGTTTTCGTAAGAGAATCAAAATCCATTAAACGAAAAAGATAGGTGAAATCCTCATTCACTAAATCTGGAAAGTCATGCAATGCCTTTTTCATCAATAATTTTGCATATCTATTCAACAAAATAGTCTGTTTTGCTATTTCGTTTTCTACGTCATTCGCAACAATATTATATTTATCGGTAAGGCGTTTTGGTGTTTCTTTCTCGTAAGCTTTTTCATTCAAAAAATTTCTAAAATCTTCTATAGAAAGGTTGCTCTTGTGGTTTTTCGACTGAAAAGCTTTTACCTCATTCAGTACGTCTATTGCTAAATCTATTTCCATATTGTATTTTTTTTAATTTTTAATACTTCCCATTCCACCATCAACAGCAATTACTTGTCCTGTAATCCAAGATGCATTTTCAGATAAAAGAAAACTTGCAATTTTTGCCATTTCTCCTGGATTGCCTACTCTTTTCAATGGATGTCTGTTTGCAGAAGCTTCCATTTTTTCCGGAGATGATAGTAATTTTTCCGCTAATGTAGTGTTTGTTAACGAAGGTGCAATTGCATTCACCCGAATATTAAAATTTGATAATTCTGCAGCCAAACTTATGGTCAATCCTTCTATTGCACCTTTGCTGCTTGCAATAGAAGCGTGAAATGGCATTCCAATTTTTGCAGCAACTGTACTAAAAAATACAATACTTGCATTTCTAGATTTTTTTAAAGCTGGCAAAAAGTGCTGAACGGCTTTTACAGCTCCCAAAAAATTTATTTGAAAATCTTCTATAAAATCTGATTCAGACAATCTGTTGAAAGGCTTTAAATTAATACTTCCTGGACAATATACCAATCCATGAATTTCTTCTGGAAATTCAAATTGATCATAGGTATCTGATAAGACATCAAATTGATGAAAATTTACATTTAGATTTTTAATTTCTTCTGTAGAAGTTCTTGAGAGCGCATAAACAGAATTTTGTAAAGCTAAATTTTCTACAATTTTTAATCCTATTCCTTTTCCAGCTCCTATTACTATTATATTTTTTTTAGATTCGTTCATCAATATTTAGTTTAGATTATATTTAAGAAATGTATTTCAAATAATGATTGATTTCTATATTTTTTGCACCAATATCATGCATTAAACTATACAGACCAAAAAAAGTTCTGTTGATATAAATGAAATGTTTGCTTCCTCTATTTCCATTCATTTTTTTCAGTTGTGTATTTTTCGCATATTTCTGACCAAGATCTGCAATGTCTTGGAAGAATTTTTCGTTAGAAAAATCAAAATATTCATCTTGTAAAGGTTGTGTGAATAAAAATAATAATTCTTTGAAAATTTCGGAGAAGAAAGCGCGTTCTTCTGCAGAGTCGTCTTCTCGTAATATTTCTAAAGCAAAAAGTTTTTGTTGAAAAATTTCTGGATTATTCAAATTTGATCTGTCTGATAATTCAAAATAAGGAGTGTAAAATTCCATCGGAATATTTTTCATACATCCAAAATCTATCGCTATTAATTCAGAATTCTCTGAAACCAAAAAATTTCCTGGATGAGGATCTGCATGTACTTTTTTTAAGATATGAAGCTGATACATGTAAAAATCCCAAAATGTTTGCCCAATTTTTTGACGATTTTCTTGAGAAGCATTGGATTTAGAAAATTCTGAAAGTGGAACTCCATTCATCCAATCCATCGTGATGATGCGATCTGTAGAAAATTCTGGATAGTATTCTGGAAATAGAAGATTGGGAATATTCTTGCAATTTTCTGCAACTTCTCTACTTTGTTTTAATTCTAAAATGTAATCCGTTTCTTCCAACAATTTATTTTCAACCTCTTTGAAATATTGATCAGAATCTTTCCCTCGAATATTAAACATTTTGATGGCAATAGGTTTTACCATTGTCAAATCTGAGGAAATACTATCCGAAACTCCAGGATATTGAATTTTTACGGCTAAGTTTTTACCATCTTTTTTAGCTTTGTGCACTTGGCCAATACTTGCAGCATTCACAGAATTTAGATCAAACTCGTCAAAAATTTCGCTAGGATTTTTTCCAAAATATTTTCTAAAAGTTTTTTGTACTAGTGGCGCAGATAGTGGCGGTACAGAAAATTGAGAGAGCGAAAATTTTTCTACATAAGCTTCTGGCAATATGTTTTTCTCCATGCTTAGCATTTGAGCAACTTTCAACGCACTTCCTTTCAATTCCTTCAAACTGTCGTAGATATCTTCTGCGTTGTTTTTATCTAAATTACTTTTGGCTTCTTCTTCAGTTTTTGTTATTTTTTCGCCATAATATTTTAAATAATTTACGCCTAGTTTTGCACCAGTTGTAATTAATTTACTAGCTCTCTGTATTTTTGATGTTGGTATTTTATCTAAGGTTTGCATGCTTTATATTTTGTTATTTGTTCTTTCAAAATAAATTTGCCAAAATCGACTAATTTTTTGAAAGGTTCAGCTTCTGTTAATTCTAAACTTGCAGCTATTGATTTTTCTATAAATAAATCTGTTTTTTCAAAAGATGGAGATTTATCTTCCATCCAGAATTTAAAAGTGGCAGCAAAATTTCCCCAAAAAATTTCTTCTACACCTTTCTTTTGTAATTTTGCTAGTTTTTCTACATCTTGCATTGTTGCATTCATATCAAACGATTGCAGATTCAAACCTTCTACAAAATGTAAAAATGAAGACTTTAACTTTGAAAACAAGACGAACTGTTTCAAAGGACTTTTATGTTTATTAAATAGATAAAGAACTAAACTTCTATTCAAAGTCAATTGTTCGAAAAAAGTATAGTAAAGGGAAAGTAGTTTGTCATTACCCTCAATTTGTAAATAATTTTCATCTCCGATGATTAAGGTTTTGCTTTCCTCAAAAAAATAAATAAGATATTCCTTTTCTATTTCCTCGAAGTTTGCAAAATATTGATAAAATTCTTTTTCCGTTAAATCAATATGGTTGCAAAAAATAAAAACATTTTTTGGTGGATGATTGTTTTCTAAAATAAAATTTGAATAGCTTTCTAATATTATTTTTTTTATATTCGTTTCTTCCATAAGTATAAATTTTATGATACAAAAGTAGTAAAAATATTTTCTAATTTTAAAAAAAAAGTATATTTTTGTGCTAATATTTTCTGAGACGTATGAATGTTATTATTATTGGTTCTGGTTTTTCTTCTTTAGCATCTGCTTGTTACATGGCAAAAGCTGGACACAAAGTGCTTGTTCTAGAGAAAAATGAACAAATTGGTGGTAGAGCATCGATGCTAGAAATAGAAGGTTTTCATTTTGATATGGGTCCAAGTTGGTATTGGATGCCAGATGTTTTTGAGAAATTTTTCAGTGATTTTGGTAAGAAAGTTACAGATTATTATCACTTGGAAAAATTATCGCCAGCTTATAGAGTTTATTTTGGAGAGCAAGATTATATAGATATTGAAGATGAACCAGAAAAAATAATTCAAACTTTTGAAAATATTGAAACGGGGAGTGGCAAGCATTTAAGAAATTTTTTGAAAAAATCTGAAGCAAACTATAAGATTGCAATGCAAGATGTGGTTTATAATCCAGGGAAATCTTTGTTAGAGCTTGTTTCTTGGGATACTGCCATTCGCTTACCTTTATTTGTACAAAATATTTCACAATCTGTGAGAAAAAATATTAAGAATAGCAAACTTCGCAGTATTTTAGAATTTCCAGTTTTATTTTTGGGTGCAAAACCTTCAGATACTCCCGCTTTTTATAATTTTATGAACTTTGCTGATTTTGGTATGGGAACTTGGTATCCGAAAGGTGGTTTTAATGCTGTTGCAAAAGGTATTTTTAATTTAGCGAAAGAATTGGGTGTTGAATTTGTGATTGAAGAAGAAGTGAAAAAACTTCAAACTGAAAATGGAGTGGTGACAAATGTTATTACTTCAAAAAATTCTTATAAGGCGGATATTGTAATTTCTGGTGCGGATTATGCGCACACAGAAAAATTGTTGAAGCAAGAGGAGAAAAATTATTCCGAGAATTATTGGCAAAAGAAAACATTTGCACCATCTTCTTTTTTATATTACGTAGCTTTTGATAAAAAAATAAAAAGCGCATTACATCACAATCTTTTCTTTGATACAGATTTTGAAGCACACGCAGAAGAAATCTATGATCATCCTAAACTACCAAAAGCACCTTTGTTTTACGCAAATTTTTCTGGAAAAACAGACGATACATTAGCACCAGAAGGTAAAGACGTTGGATTTTTTTTAATTCCAGTCGCGGTAGATTTAGTAGATTCTCCAGAAATTCATGACGAGTATTTTGAGAAAATTTTAGAAAGATTTGAAAAAAATACTGGCGAAAATTTGAGAAATTCCATTATCTTTAAGAAAAGTTTCGGAGTACAGGATTTTAAAGATAGATATAATTCTTGCCGTGGAAATGCTTATGGACTTGCAAATACGCTATTACAAACATCCATTTTAAGACCACAAATAGATAATAAAAAAATTAAGAATTTATTTTACACAGGACAGCTTACTGTTCCTGGTCCTGGAGTTCCACCCGCTTTAATATCTGGAAAAGTAGTAACAGATTATATTTTAAAAAAAATTAAAGCAAATAGTTTTCAAAATTAGAAGTTAAAAAGTACTTTTATATAAATTTAGTAGAAATATAACATAATGCATGGTTCAAAATCTTCATAATTCAGTAAGTTTTAATTGTAGCAAACTCGTAACACAAGCTTATAGTAGTTCATTTTCGCGTGCAATTTTACTTTTTCCTACAGATATTCGTGAGGGAATTTATAATATTTATGGGTTCGTTCGTTTTGCGGACGAAATTGTAGATAGTTTTCACGACTATCCAAAGAAAGAACTTTTGGATGATTTCGTTTTGCAATTAAACGATGCTTTAGCAAAAGGAATTTCCCTGAATCCGATTCTTCATTCATTCGCTTATACAGTGAAAAAATACAATATTGAGAGACAATATATAGATGCTTTTTTGGATTCTATGTACAAGGATTTGGAAGATATTAAATATGAAACCGTAGAACAATACGAAGAATATATCTATGGAAGCGCAGAAGTGGTAGGTTTGATGTGTCTAAAAGTTTTTGTGAACGCAGATCCAAAGAGATATGAAGAATTAGAACCTTACGCAAAAAGTTTGGGTGCGGCGTTCCAAAAAATTAATTTTTTGAGAGATATCCGTGCAGATTTTCACGTTTTAAACAGAACTTATTTTCCAAAAGTTGATTTTCAAAAATTCAGTTTAAGAGATAAACAAGAAATAGAATTAGATATTGCAAAAGATTTTGAAAATGCGTTAATCGGGATCAAATTATTGCCTGTCACCAGTAAATTTGCGGTTTATATGGCGTACAAATATTACATCAATTTATTCAAAAAAATTCGCAATACGGAACCAGAAATATTATTATCAAAAAGAATTAGAGTTTCAAACGCAAGAAAGGCATACCTTTTGGGGGAAATGATTTTGAATAAAAACCTCAAATTGGTTTGAAATCGGCCCTAGAAATTTTGCAAAAAAAAATAAAATCTGTCAAATTGGATAAAAATATGGTTTGTGAAATAAATAGAAATTTAAGTAGGGCGATTTTATATGACCATTAAGTAAAATGTACATATGAAAAATCTACTATTTTTTCTTTTGTTTTCAACTTTTATAAACGCACAATCTACTATGCAATATAAAGAGCAATGCGCAAAAGCAGAAAATTCTACTTCCGCAGCAAAAGAATTAATTAAAAATGCAACCAAAGACTTTGCAAATACGCAACAGCCTATTTATCTTGCTTTTTCTGGTGTAGGAAATTTATTTATGGCAAAGCACGTCTTCAATCCGATATCCAAAATGTCTTATTTTAAAAAAGGCAAAACAGAATTAGATAAAGCCATACAATTGCAACCAAAAAATGTAGAAATAAGATTTTTCCGATTATTATCACAATCAGAAATGCCGAAACTTCTCGGATATTACGAAAATATAGAAGAAGACAAAACGTTCATCAAAAATAATTTCCAAGATTGGAATGATGAAGTATTAAAAAAAGAAATTAAAAATTATTTAAAGTTATAATGATGTTGATATTATTTTATATTTCAATTACGATTGTCTCATTTGTACTTATGGAATGCGCAACTTGGCTCATACACAAATACATCATGCATGGTTTTGGCTGGTATTTTCACGAAGATCACCACCAACCTGGTTATCCTCACGTCTTCGAAAAAAACGATTGGTTCTTCGTTTTCGGAGCAATTCCAAGTATAACGTTATTTTATTTCGGAACTTGGTATGGCATCAATTACCTGTTTTTTATAGGTTTAGGAATATTATTCTACGGAATGGCCTATTTTTTCATTCACGATGTGCTCATTCACAGAAGATTCAAATGGTTTGATAAAACCAACAACAAATATCTGCGAGGTCTAAGAAAAGCACACAAAATACACCACAAACATTTAGGAAAAGAAGAGGGAGAATGTTTTGGAATGTTATACGTTCCAATCAAATATTTCAGAATGTAATATTTTTTTAAGCAAATTTTTTGGGCGCCATATTCCGCCTTCCGTTCCCATTATTTTTTTTGAAAAAAAAAGGAATTCCACTCAAGTCGGGGCGCAAAGTATATATAAATTAAAAGATATTTCCAGTTGAAATAGCAAAGATTAATAGTATTAATTAATAATTCAATATTTTAACCTTAAATGAATTTAACCATTAAGAGTTTAAGAATCATTAAACCTTAATGATTCTTAATTCCTTAATGGTTTAAAAAATATTTAACAATTTTAAAATTATAAATGGTATAATTTTATAAAAATTAGAAATTCATGAAACTCAATATCACCAAACAATCTGGAATTTACACCTTAACTTCCGAACAAATTCTTCCAATTTCACTAGATAAAGCTTGGGATTTTTTTTCAAAACCAACCAATTTAGATAAGATTACTCCAGAAGAAATGGGTTTCACCATCACCAACAATCCTCCCAACGAAACATATCTGGGGCAAATAATCACCTATGAAATTGGTATTTTACCCATGATTAAAGCCAACTGGATTACAGAAATTACCCATTTAGTACACAAAAAATATTTTGTAGATGAGCAGCGTTTTGGTCCGTATGCAATGTGGCACCACGAGCATCATTTTGAAAAAGTGGGAGAAGATAAAGTAAAAATGACGGACATTGTGAATTATAAATTGCCCTTAGGTTTGCTAGGAGATTTATTTGGCGGTGCAATTGTCAAAAATAAAGTTCAATCTATTTTCCAAGGTAGATTTTCTATCTTGGATAAACTTTTTCCATCATGAGAATTTTATTAACAGGAGCAACCGGATATATTGGTAAAAGAGTGCTCATCCAACTTTTAAAAGAAGGTCATCACGTTATTTGTTCCGTACGAGACAAAAGAAGATTTGGCACAAAACTATATGAGGAAAATTTAGGACAAATAGAAATCATAGAAAATGATTTTTTGGATGAATCTACACTGCAAAATTTTCCGAAAGATATAGATTTTGCTTATTATCTGATCCATTCCATGGCTACTTCCTCAGATTTTATGGAAAAGGAAAGCGTGTCTGCTCAAAATTTTAGAATAGCAATAGAAAAAACAGACGTCAAACAAGTCGTTTTTCTCACGGGAATCATCAATGAAGAAATCTTATCAGACCATCTGCAATCCAGAAAAAATGTAGAACAAAAATTAGCCAGTGAAAAGTATGCATTAACCTGCCTTCGCGCAGGCATCATCGTTGGTTCTGGCTCCGCATCTTTCGAGATTGTGCGAGATTTGGTAGAGAAATTGCCAATAATGGTCGCCCCAAAATGGTTGAAAACAAAGTGCCAGCCAATTGCAATTCGCAACGTTCTGCAATTTTTAATAAAAGTTTTGGGCGTAGAAAAAACCTACAACAAACATTTTGATATAGCCGGAGACGATATTCTCACCTACAAAGAGATGCTTTTGCAATACGCCGAAGTTCGAAAATTGAAGAGATACATTTACACCGTTCCTATCATGACGCCAAAATTATCTTCTTATTGGCTCTATTTCATCACATCTACGCAATATTCTCTTGCACAAAACTTGGTAGATAGTATGAAGATTGATGTTGTAGCTACACCAAATGCGCTTGCAGAAGATTTTGGAATTAAATTATTTAGTTATAAAGAAGCCATCGTTTTGGCATTTGATAAAATAAAACAAAACAACGTACTTTCCAGTTGGTACGATGAATTTTCAAGCCAATTTCACCAAAGAAATGTTTGGCAATATCTCGAGGTTCCAGATGAGGGTTGTTTCAAAGATTCTCGATCTATGAAAGTAGATGATGTGCAAGAAAGCATCAACAAAATTTTTAGTATTGGTGGCAATACAGGTTGGTATTACGGAGATTTTCTCTGGGAAATCCGTGGATATATGGATAAATTAGTTGGTGGAGTAGGCTTAAAACGAGGCCGAAGAAACCAAACTGAGGTAGAAGCTGGAGATTCCATAGATTTCTGGCGCGTATTATATTCTAGCAAAGCAGAAAAACGATTACTACTATTTGCAGAAATGAAACTTCCCGGTGAAGCTTGGTTAGAATTTAAAATAATTGATGGAATTTTATATCAAAATGCTACTTTTCGTCCTTTAGGTTTATCCGGCAGATTGTATTGGTATTCGGTTTTGCCATTTCACGGATTTATTTTCAAAGGAATGTTGCGGAAATTGGCAAAAAAGTAAGCATTTTAAAGTCTGAAATTGGAAATTATAAATCGAATATTTTAATTTTTATATAACTTCTGTCAAAGGTTAAATATTACATTGTAATAATGAATTTACTTTAATTAAATTTTCTTTAAGACCATCAGCACCACAAGAAAATTCGCCTTAATGATTCTTAATTCCTTAATGGTAAAATGCATAATTAAATTTAAGCACGAAGGCAAAATATTTCTTTGTAATCTGCGCGTTTAGAAAAAATTCAATGTTTAAAATCTATTCCGCTGCCACAGAATCATCTCCACGTCCATCCGCAACTCCTATCACACTACCATCGTTCTGCACCAATATCATCTCCGTTCTCCCAATTTGATTGCGATGTTCAATTTTATAATTCAATTTTTCTAAATTTTTAATAGAACTTACTGGAAATCCCGTTTCAACCATTACCGTTTCTGGCAACCATTGATGATGAAATTTCGGTGCATTCACGCTCATATTTGCATCAAATTTAAAATCAATCACATTCACCACAGATTGAAAAACCGAAGTAGGAATGGTAGTTCCACCCGGAGTTCCCACCACCATAAAAGGCTTTCCATTTTTCAAAACAATGGTTGGCGTCATAGAAGAAAGCATTCTTTTCCCAGGTTGAATTGAGTTTGCTTCACCACCAACTGCGCCGTACATATTTGGAACGCCCGGTTTCACAGAGAAATCGTCCATTTCATTATTCAATAAAAATCCTGCACCAGAAACGACCACTTTGCTGCCGTACAATCCATTTAAAGTTGTGGTTACAGAAACGGCATTTCCTTCTTTATCCAAAATGGAAATATGTGTGGTTTCTAAAGACTCGCTAAGAAGTGTTGCTATTTTCCCAACTGCTGCACTAGGAGTAGCTTTATTGATATCAAAATTTTCCCAGCGCTTTTTTAGATAAGCATCAGAGATCAACATTTCAGTTTTATTATTGATGAAATCTGGATCTCCCATATATTCTGCGCGGTCTGCAAACGCTCTTCTTTCTGCTTCCACCATTATTTGCACGGCTTCGGTAGAGTTGTGCTGGTGCTTTTCAAGGTTTTCAAATGCCGACATTTTCAGCATTTGTGCCAGTAGAATTCCGCCGCTAGAAGGCAATGGCATAGAGATGATATCAAAACCTTTATACTTAAATTGGAGGGGTTTTCTATTCACAATTTTATAATCTTTCAAATCATTTAAAGTAATGATGCCGTTTCCGCGTTTCATCTCGGCGACAATTAAATTTGCCGTTTCACCCTCGTAGAAACCTCTTGCGCCATTTTTTTGAATGAGTTTCAAAGTTGCTGCCAATTGTTTTTGTATTAAAAAATCTCCAGATTTCCATCCACCATTTTTAAAGAAAACCGTTCCTTTCGGATTGTTTGTGTTAAAAATCTCTTGATGAGCATTCAGCAAATCCGCTTCCCTTTCTGTGATGGCAAAACCCTTTTCAGCAAGATCTATCGCGGGCTGAATAAGTTTTTCCATCTGAAGTTTTCCGCTTTTTGCAGTCTCAAAAAAACCAGCGACAGAACCTGGAATACCCACAGACAATCTTCCTTCTTGAGAAAGATCGGTATTGGCGTTTCCATTTTTATCCAGATACATATCTTTAGTCGCATTTTTCGGCGCCGTTTCTCTATAATCTAGCGTAAAAGTAGAACCATCACTTTTTGATGCCACCAAAAAACCACCACCGCCCAAATTTCCCGCTTGCGGATAAACCACTGCCAAAGCCAATTGCGTTGCCACCATCGCATCAAAAGCGTTTCCGCCTTCGCGCAAAATTTTCGCACCCACTTCGCTCGCCAAAGGATGCGCAGAAACCACCACACCTTTATTCTTTACATGAATTTCTTTGGTAATATTGAAATCTGTGAATTGGGAGAAGCAGAATTGAGAAAAGAGGAAGAGGAATAGGAAGGATGATTTAAACATGATTTGGTTTTACTAGAATTAAAAATTGTTATGCACGACCGTCATAGCGCCACGCTATCATTGCCCCACACTGTCATTGCGAAGAACGAAGCAATCCATACATACACATACTGTCATTGCACCCACACTGTCATTGCGAGGAACGAAGCAATCCCCTATATGCAGTAGTACGGTGCGTATGGATTGCTTCTCCCGATAGTTATCGGGATTGCAATGACGGACGTTGAAGGATTTCTTCTCCCGATAGATATCGGGATCGCAATGACTGATTGTTGAAAAGAATTAAGCAGGATTCTCTGGCTCTTCCGGTGGCAACCCATCATTTCTCTTCACCAGCAACACATTATACTGCTCCGTCAAAGCATTCAATTGATTAATCACTGTAGCATAAGGCGATGGTGGGGTTTCTACCAACGTATGCAGCGCATCTATACGATCCCGAAGCGCATAGTAAGCATCATTGGTTTCCTCTCTTTTAGATTTGATGGTATCTGGGTTCGCATCGCCGTATTCCTGTGTTCGGGAAAGGTATTCGGTGTTGAATTGCGTGTTGGCATCCGACAATTCATCTACCCAAGCGTTCAGTGCAAAAGATGTTACAGCATCTTTCAAATCGGTTTTCTCTTCCCAATCGCGGATCATATTGTTGAGCGTTGCCGTTTCAGATTGATAATTTTGGCGGGCAATACCACTGCCATAGATGTTCATATTGGCGAGCAGCAATTGTGCATTTCTCTTTTTATCTTCCTCAAAATGATAGGCATAACCTTGTAGAAAAAAGAAAATACCGTTGATGGCATCATCTCGTCTTTCATCCAATGCGAGTATTACTTTGGTGCGATCGTTGGCAAGGGCTTTTTTAAATAAATTTTCCAGCTCCACGGTTTTAGCATTAAATGCCGAAAGTTTGGCATCTATCTGCAAAGCAGCAGGATTATTCAGGTTGATGATGCCCGCAAAATCTTTCATGTATTGCAGATATTCTGCGTTGCGGAGTTTTGGTAAGTCAATGGAATTCATATTCTCTGTTCTTAGGTTAAATGTATTATTAAATGAAAAAACGTTTTTTTTAAAGATTTTCCTCCGAAAGTTCCAAGCTAGGGTGAAGGAGGTTTTCGGAGGTGTCCGAAAGTCTCTTACTAGGGTGCGAGAAGCTTTCGGAGGTTCCCGAAAGGTCTAAACGAGGGTGCAACAACTTTTCGGGAAGTTCCGAAAACCTATTGCGAGGGTGTTTGAAGTTTTCGGGTAATTTGGTGGCATCTTTACGATATTCTATAAAAAATAAATTGAATAGTGCCCACATCTTCTCTTTTTGCTTTACTCAAAATTAGGTAAAATATTGATGTGTTGACAATAAATTTTAGAATAATTTAGTACATGTATAAGTAGGTGAAGATTTGTTAGTTTATTTGCAATTAAATGATTGTGATGGATGGTGTGCTGGTAAATTTATTTATTTTAGCAAGGGTAAAACATGGTTGATGTATATGAAACGAACTTCTTTAGAGTGGTGGAAATTTGCATTTTTTTTATTAATTCAAAAATGTTTTTACTGTAATTAAAAAAAAGTTTGTATGAATTATTTGCCATTTATTGTATTTCCCATTTTCTTTCTGCTTATTTTCTTGGACAGATATTATTCTCACAAAAAAGTTGTGGAAGCATTACGTGGATTAAAGAAAATTCAATTTAAATTAGTTAATAAAAAAGAAAATGTGCAATGTAATTCATTAACCATTGGAAGAAAAAATCTTAATTTTTTGTTTCGTACAGCCGACCTCTATTTTATTGATGATGCATTAATTATTGCGGGATATTACAATTTTTTTAAACGTAAAGCTTTTCGAAGTGTAATAATATTGACTAGAGAACAAGAATTTTATATGCAGAGTTTTGCTAACGCAAATAAAATAACAACACCTACAAGATTAAATTTAAATTCATCTAATAATGATGTTTATATTGAGTTTGGAGAAGCTAGTTTCTCGAATACCAATGTGCAAATATGGTTAAAGAATTTAACAGAAATAGAAAAGTCTCAAATAAAATTTACTAAGTAAACCTTTTACAGTTGCCACTCACACGAAAAGGATAAACGCTGCCTTATCAAAAATGGGAATCTTAATTTCATTTGATTTTCCAAAAATCAATACCATAGATTCCCCTTTATTTTCCTATTTTTGTGAACCTTTTAAATAAAATAGTTACAATGGCAAATTCTACGGAGAAAATACTCATCACAGGTGCTCTAGGGCAAATAGGAACGGAACTTACGAATAAATTGGTAGAAATACACGGTGCAGAAAATGTGATCGCTTCTGGCCTAGATCGTTGGGACAAAAACCTTACTTCTGCAGGATTCTACGAAAGAATGGACGTGACCAATACACAATTGGTGAAGCAAGTAATAAAAGATTACCAAATAACAACCGTCTATCATCTCGCTTCTTTACTCTCGGGAACATCCGAAAAGCAACCACTTTTTGCTTGGAAATTGAATGTAGAACCTTTGCTGGAATTTCTAGAAATGGCAAAAGATGGTATGATTCAGAAATTGTTTTGGCCTAGTTCTATCGCTGTTTTTGGGAAAGGAATCCCAAAACATAATGTGGGGCAAGAGGTATTGCTAAACCCGACAACGGTATATGGTATTTCTAAATTGGCTGGGGAAAAATGGTGCGAATACTATGCAGAAAAGCATGGAGTAGATGTGAGAAGCATCCGCTATCCTGGTTTAATATCTTGGAAAACGGAAGCAGGTGGTGGAACTACAGACTATGCAGTAGAAATTTTCTACGATGCTTTGGAAGAAGGAAACTACACCAGTTTTATTTCTGAAAATACGGCAATGCCGATGCTTTATATGGAAGATGCCATCAATGCGACTTTGCAAATAATGGATGCTCCAAAAGAAAACATAACGGTGAGAAGTTCTTACAATTTGGGAGGCATGAGTTTCACGCCGAAAGAATTGGCGGCAGAAATAAAGAAAGAGATTCCTGAGTTTGAAGTGGAATATCAGCCAGATTTTCGCCAGCAGATTGCAGATTCTTGGCCAGCTTCTATAGATGATTCTAAAGCGAAAATGGATTGGAACCTCAATTATACTTTTGGACTTGAAGAAATGACGAAAGATATGCTGAAAAACCTAAGAGTGAAATTGGGGAAGTAGCTTTAGAAAGTAGGAAGTGATAAGTTGAAAGTTTAAATTTATTAAGAGCTTGTTTAAATTTTATAATTAAAAAGTTTTGACCACAGAAGGAACAAAAGGATGAGCTTAAATAATTCTTTTTAAAGATAAAATAAGATCAAACACGATTATCTTCTCTTTAAAACGATTACAAGTTGCTTAAACTCTTGTACCTTTTGTGGCTTTATTAAATTTAAACGAGCTTTAAAACCTTCTACTTGCTAATTTTTTAAACTTTATTCCAAAGTGAACACCGTTATTTCTGGCTTAATGCCTACTCTTCCTGGGAAACCTAATACTCCAAAACCTCTATTTACGTAGAGGTTTTTGCCTTCACTTTCATATAAATCTGCCCATTTTTTATAGCGAAACTGCACTGGAGACCAACGTACATTTTTTAAATCTATCCCGAATTGCATTCCGTGCGTATGCCCAGAAAGGGTGAGATGCACGTTGCTTTTGTGGGTTTTCACCACGCGATCAAAGTGTGTAGGATCATGGCTCATCAATATTTTGGCCGCTTCTACTGGAATTCCGGCAGAGGCTTTGTCTAAATCTCCATACTGTGGAAATGGTTTTTCGCCCCAATTTTCTACACCAAGAATGTAGAGTTTTTCTCCATTTTTCTCAATGATTCTATGCTCGTTTCTCAACATTTCAAAACCAGCTTCTTTTTGAAATTGGATCAATTTTGGGATGTTTTGGGCTTTCTCTTCGGGAGATTTCCAGTCTGCATAATCTCCATAGTCATGATTTCCTAGTACAGAAAGTTTTCCATCTGGAGCTTTGATGGTAGAAAATAAAGGGATGAATGGTTGAAATTCTTCGGCGAAATTATTTACCATATCTCCGGTGAAAAGTACTAAATCTGCTTTTTGTTCATTAATTAAATCTATGGCATGCTGCAATTTTTCTGGATGAAAAAAACTTCCGCTATGAACATCTGAAATTTGCACAATTTTGTATCCTTTAAAACTTTCTGGTAGATTTGGTATTTTAATTTTAACCTGTCTTGCGAAGTGGCGGTATTTTCCAAAGATAATCCCATCTATCACCAATGCTGCAAATACACCTGCAATTGCCAAACCTGATACGCTGAAAAATTTTCTTCTAGATGGATAATAAGTCTCTGAACTTGCAAAGATGGTAGTTATATATTTGAGCAATCTTATTAGATCGTCTACAAATAGAAATAAGATTACCATCAATTTAGGTATCATGAATATTAGAAAAATAGAGGCTACAATCTGTATTCTATGATGATCTCTATCTGCTCTGTTCACATTTAAAACTTCGTATAGAAGTACGCCATAAACGCCAATAGTTAGCACCCAATAGGCGATACGAAAGGTGGTATTGGCGGTGATTGTTTTGAATGCTTGGTATACATAAAATTCTAAAACAAATAGAATTCCTGCGACAATTAATATATTTTTTTGCATTATTTTTTTTGAATAAAAAACCTCAAACCATGATAGCAAGAGGTTGTTATTTTTGAATTAAAATTTGTTGAAAATTTTATTTGGGAAATTTATATATGATACAATTGATGTGCATACCTGCGCCAACGGAAGCAAAAACTACATTGGTATCATTGGTAAACGTTTGATTCTCCATTTTTCCTTTTCTCATCAAATCATACATTGTTGGTATGGTTGCAACGGAGGAGTTTCCAAATTCTTGAATCGTCATTGGTGCGATTGCATGATCGTAATCTTTGACATTATATAGTTTGTAAAGTCTGCTAATCATAGCATAGTCCATTTTTGCATTCGCTTGGTGAATCAAAATTTTGTTTATATCTTGAATTCCAAGTCCGGCCTCGTCTATGGTTTCTTTTATAGCTGCAGGTACATTTGTAAGTGCATATTCATATATTTTTCTACCCAACATGGTAATATGAATAGGGTCTTGATCTGCATTTTTGTTTACAGATGGACTATTGATAAGGTAGTCTAGTTCTATAGCATTGTCACAAATTGTATTGTGCGCGATAATACCAACACCTTCTTCCTCTGTAGCTTTCACTACAACTGCACCAGCTCCATCTGCGAATATCATGCTATTTCTATCATATTTATCCGTGGTTCTGCTCAATGTTTCGGACCCTATTACTAGAATTAATTTTGCAGTGCCCGCTTTTATGAAATGATCTGCTAAAATCATCGCTTCTACCCAACCAGGACAGCCAAAAATCATATCATAAGCGATACACTTTCTATTTTTGATGCCTAATTTATTCTTAACTCTTGCGGCCATATTAGGTACAAAATCCGTGTAGCCTTTCGCAGAAACATCGCCAAAATTGCTGGCGAATATCACATAATCAAATTCCTCTTGGTTGACGCCTGCATCTGCAATTGCTTCTTTCGCAGCTTCGTAGGCTATATCAGAATTATTTTGATTGTCTTCTACATATCTTCTATTTTCAATTTCTGTAATTTCTACAAATTTTTGGATGATTTCTTCATTCGGTTTGGTAAGCTTTTCTCCTTCATCAGAATAAAATTCAGAATTCATAAAAAAATCTCTTCCAATAATTTTAGATGGGAGGTAACTTCCAGAACCGATTATGATTGTATTTGGCATATTTTAATTTAAAAAATTATGCACAAAGTTAATCATTAAAATTTATAAGCAAAAAGTAAAATTATTCTTAAATTTGCAGTAGAATAAAATTATGAAAATCACTGCTTCTACAAAAGGACTTCTTATTTCTCTTGGTGTCTGCATCGCAGCATTTGCGATTTATTTTTTATTTTTAGCCAAGAAAAATGAATATTTGATTGATAACCCAACGAATGACACGTATTATTTTAAAATTAATAATGGCAATGAGCAAACAATAGCATCTGGTCAATATTTTAAAGTTGATTTAAATAAAGGTAAAAATAACATCCAAGTTTTTGATAAACAAAAAAAGTTATTGTACGATTCTGCGTTTGAAGTAAAGAAATATCGTGGCTTGATAAATATCACGCATCAAGATTATTTTGTACATACTCAATATTACGGGTACAATATTAAGAAAGATTCCTTACTTTTGACGCTAGATAAAACAAACATTGATAATGAGTTGTATTTGGGTTCTCCCAAAAAATTCAACTCACTTTACACAGAAGCATTTTATTACAATATTGATGAGAAATATGATGCAATTGTGAAAAATGTACAAAAAGTAGAATCTAGATCTAAAATTTTTAGAAAACAAGATTTTTTGAATTATTATAAAGAATATTATCCAAGTAAATAATACAATTGAAACAAGTAACACCCTATAATTCTGATACCTCTAAAAAAGAGCAAGTAGAAGAAATGTTTGATAACATTGCAGAACGATACGATTTTCTAAACAGAGTACTATCTTTAAAAATAGATGTATTGTGGAGAAATAAAGTTGTGAAATGGATGAACCAAGATCCTCCAAAGCTTGTCTTAGATGTAGCAACTGGAACAGCTGATCTCGCAATTGCTGTAGAAAAAGGAACGAAAGCAGAAGTTATCGGTTTAGATTTATCTCAACAAATGTTAAATGTTGGCATTATTAAAATAAAAAAACTTAATTTAGACGGCAGAATTTCCATGGAAAAGGGAGATGCAGAAAATCTACGTTTTGAAGATAATTATTTTGATGCTGTTACGGTTTCATTTGGTGTTAGAAATTTTGGAAATTTAGAAAAAGGACTTTCGGAATTGAGAAGAGTAGTGAAAGATAATAAAAGTATTTTCATTTTAGAATTTTCTAAAGTTGAAGGATTTTTAGGATCATTTTATATGTTTTATTTCAAGAATATTCTACCAAAAATTGGAAGTTTAATATCTAAAGATAATAGAGCGTATACTTATCTACCAGATTCTGTGAATACTTTTCCATACGGAGAAAAAATGAAGTCTATACTTTTAGAAACTGGTTTCAAAAAAGTAGAATATAAAAAATTGAGTTTGGGCATTGCCACTATTTATAAAGCAACTAAATAATTATGAATAAAAATTTACTAAAAGCATTTTTGATAGCTTCTTTATGTTTCGCAACATTTGCAGATGCGCAATTCCGAAACAGAGATAGGATGGATAGATTAGAATCTATAGATGAACAAAAGTTCTCTTGGGGATTTTATTTGAATGGTGTTGTGTACGACTATCATTTGGTTCTAGATCCAAGATATGGTACAGATCTCAACAAGAGTTTAGTCACATCCAAAGGAACAGCAGGTTTTGGTGCAGGATTGATAGCTAAAATTAAATTAAATAGTAATTTTGATCTTCGTATAGAGCCAGGTTTGCAATTTGTAGAGAGAGAAATCACTTTTGATACGCAATCTAATGATTTGTATTCTGCAGGATCTCTTACCAATCTTCCATTTACACCACTAATTCTTACGGATAAAGACAAAGTAAGAAATATAAAATCTACCTTACTAGATATTCCAGTAATGATAGAAATTCACGGAGATAGATGGTACAATTCTAGACCTTATGCAGCTGCAGGTGTAAATTATATTGTGAATTTGCAATCCAACTCATCAAGCAATGATGATAACCAGCAACAAGTTTTTCGTTCAACTACGCAAAATTTTGCATGGTCTGCGGAAATGGGAATTCAATTATACTTCAAAAGATTTAAATTGACGCCGGGAGTTAGAGGTACATTCTTTATGAATAATGAAGTTGTTGCAGATAATGTAAATACTCCACCATACTGGACAGCAGCACTTTCTACAGCGCAATCTAGAGCAATAATGTTTGTATTAAAATTTGAATAATACAAAATGTGAGCATATTTGAAGAGGGTTTTTTTTAAAACCCTCTTTTTTTTGCTATTTAGATAAAATTATTAACTTAAATAGTTAATATCAAGCTAAATTTTTCTATTTTTGCTAGATTGTTAGAATTTAAACAGCCGAAGATGTTACAAGATTTAGAAAAAAATTTTTCGGAATTAGAAAATAAAATTGAAAATCTAAATAAGAGTTACCAAAAACTTCAAGAGAATTATTTTATACTAGAAAAGGAACATCAAAAAGCAATAGAAAAATATGAAGGTATTTCTAAAGAAAATGAAATATTGACAGAAAATTATAAGAAAGTAAAACTTCATTCAGCTATTTCTGGAAATCCAGAACACAATAGATTGATGAAGAGCCACATCAACAGATTGGTGAAAGAAGTAGATTTTTGTATAGCACAACTTCAAAATAGTGGATTGTAATGGAAGTAAGAAGAATAACCCTAAATATAGCTGGAAGATCTTACCCATTAAATGTTCCTGTTGCAGAAGAGCATACATTAAGAAAAGTTGGAAAACAAATTGAAACGATGATCAAAGAATTTGAGAATAGTTTTGATGTAAGAGATAAACAAGATGCTTTGGCAATGTGTGCTTTAAAATTAGCAACCAACGCGGAAGTAGCAATTCAAAATAACGAAAGAAACATAATCGCGGTAAATGATAGAGTGAAAAACCTCAATCAAATATTGCAAAACGAGGGGAAGTAGATTTTTCTTTTCCGAAAACATTGCCTACAATAATTCTAACACATTACAGGTGAACTCAACATTATTACTATAACCGGACAAAAGTCTATGGAATGGCGCGCCGATTTGCTCGGATTACAGACCAAAGAAATCAGTCCAAAACGTGTTGATTCGGGGTTTACTCTATATCATTGGATTATTGTAGGTTTTTTTATTTTAAAATAATTAAATTAAACTCAACATATATGAATAGTATAGGAATAATAATTAGCATTATTTGCTTGATAATTGGAGGTGTCGCAGGATTGATGTTTTCTCGAAGTGGTCTTAATTCTAAAGCAAAATACATCATAAAAGATGCAAAGAAAAATGCAGATAATCTACTAGATAAAGCAAAAATAGAAGCAGAATCTGTAAGAAAGGACAAACAATTGCAAGCGAAAGAAAAATTTTTAGAATTAAAATCTTTGCATGACGAAGATGTGCAATTAAGAGAAAAAAAGATTGCAGATATAGAAAAACGTACAAAGGACAAAGAACAAAAACTAAACGACGAATTAAGCAGAACAAAAAAGCTTGAGACTAACTTAGAAAAACAAGTTGAAGACTACAGTAGAAAGCAAGAAATTATCGATAAAAAGAATACAGATCTTGATGCTGTAATTGCTCAAAAAGTAGGAATTTTAGAAAAGGTAGCCAACTTTACAGCCGAAGAAGCAAAAGCGGAATTGGTAGATGCGCTAAAAGCTGAAGCAAAAACCAAGGCGCAAGCTCACGTGCAAAATATAATGGAAGAAGCACAATTGAACGCCAAAACAGAAGCGAAAAAAATTGTGATACAAACCATACAAAGAATTGGTACAGAGCAAGCAATAGAAAATTCGGTATCCGTTTTTAATATTGAGTCTGATGATGTTAAAGGAAGAATAATCGGTAGAGAGGGTAGAAACATCCGTGCTTTAGAAGCTGCAACAGGAGTAGAAATAATAGTAGATGATACACCAGAAGCTATTTTGCTCTCTTGTTTTGATCCTGTGAGGAGGGAAATTGCGAGATTATCTTTACACAGATTGGTTACAGATGGTAGAATTCACCCAGCGAGAATTGAAGAAGTTGTAGAAAAAACAAGAAAATCTATAGACGAAGAAATAATTGAGGTAGGGAAAAGAACCGTTATAGATCTAGGAATTCACGGAGTACATCCTGAATTGGTGAAGGTGATTGGTAGAATGAAATACAGATCTTCTTACGGTCAAAATCTTTTGCAACACTCTAGAGAAGTTGCGAATATAGCTGCTACAATGGCTGCAGAATTAGGATTGAATGTGAAATTAGCGAAAAGAGCTGGTCTTTTACATGATATTGGAAAAGTACCAGAAGAGGAATCTGAACTACCGCATGCACTTTTAGGGATGCAATGGGCAGAAAAATATGGAGAAAATAAAGAAGTTGTAAATGCAATTGGTGCGCATCATGACGAGATCGAAATGACTTCACTTTTGTCCCCAATCATTCAAGTAGCAGATGGAATTTCTGGTGCAAGACCAGGAGCTAGAAGACAAGTTCTAGAATCTTACATTCAAAGATTAAAAGATTTAGAATCCACAGCTATGAGTTTTGAAGGCGTTTCTAGCGCTTATGCAATCCAAGCAGGAAGAGAATTACGCGTAATGGTAGAAAGTGGAAAAGTGAACGATGCCGTTGCTGCACAGCTATCTTATGATATTTCAGAGAAAATTCAAAATGAAATGACTTATCCTGGTCAAGTGAGAATTACAGTAATTAGAGAAACAAGATCTGTAAATATCGCGAGATAAATTTTTTAAATTTTAATAAAAAAATGCCTGTAATTTTTGCAGGCATTTTTTTAATTTTTAACAATAATTTTAGTTAAATGAATGTAGAATTATACAATCCTTTCACAGATTTAATATTTGATGAGCGCTTCTGCTTTCTTACCGGTGATTTAACCACCGATACGATGACGGTTTTCCCAAAATGGTTGATGGATCATTTCAAATTTGGCGCAGATCACATAGAATTAATGGACAAAAGTAAAAACTATACTTACGAAGATTTAGTATTACCGTGCTCGCCAAAAGTAAAAAATGCTTTTGAGGAATTAGACAAAATAATTCAAGATGCATATAAAAATGGTTTTGATGGAATAAATTCTCTTGATGAATTATTATTATTTCAATGGAGTGGGAGAATGGTCTACGGGCTTTTATACTATGAAATGGTCTATGAAAAAAATCGTTTGCAAAAAAGAGGTGAAGAATTTCAAATATCCGACGGATTAAAGGAAAGATTCGGTAATTTTCATTTTATGTTGCAATCCCTCATAAAACCCATCAAATTTGAGGGTAAAAAACCATGGAGCATTGCAGTTTTCCCTTTAAAATATTCTGCGGATATTTTTAGTTTCCGAGACGATACGGTAAATTTATTATTTTCATTTGGCGTAAATGGATTTGGTTTTATAGCTTGTTTGCAAGATAATGGCGTGCTTGGGGAATATCAGAAAGATATTTTACAAAAAATGAAAGGTCATATTCTGCACCCAATTCAGTTTGAAGAATTGTATGCAAGATTCCATTATTCAGATTATATATTGCAATATAGCAGAAAATATGTAATAGAAAATAATGCGGAAATAATGACAATAAGAGTAAATGATACTGTCGCGGATCCAACTTTTCAATTTTGGGATGAAGATATTTTTGCACAATTACTTTCCAATTACTGGCAAGTATATGGTATTGCAAAGGAAGATATTTTGCAATTTCAAAAGCCGCCATTAAGTTTCTTAGAAAATCCATATTCCAAAGATTTCATTCTACCAGATAGTATTTCTCTACCTTTTTAAATTAATTGAAACAATAAAAAATGGGTTTTTTACTAGAACTGTTAGTTAAGTATCATTAAATCAGTGTATTAAAAAAGTATTTAGAAAATTAACATTCTTTAGCAATTTATTTGAACTTTTATTGTTAAATTTGAGAGTCTTTGATAGTCAAAGGCAACACATTAAATTTATAAAACTATTTTAAAATGGGATTAGGTTCATTCTTAAAGAACGTAGGTTCGAAAATTTTTGGAGGTGGAGAAACTGCTGAAGAACAAGCGCAAAAAGTTAGAGATCACGTTGCAAAATTTGGTTTTGATGTCTCTGGATTGACTTTTACAGTTGCAGACGACAAAGTAACCATTGCTGGAAATGCAAAAAACTGGGAAGAAAAAAACAAAATTTATGTAGCTGCAGGTAATGTAGAAGGCATAGAAGAAGTTACGGATAACATGACTGTTGCAGTGCAAGAAGCTGAAGTACAAGTTGCAGATATTGTGGTACCAATGATTAGATTTCACGCGGTGGAAAGTGGTGATACACTATCTAAAATTGCAAAAGAAGCTTATGGTGATGCTAATGAATATCACAAAATATTTGAAGCAAACCAACCAATGCTTACAAGTCCAGATAAAATTTATCCAGGTCAAGTATTGATTTTGCCATAATTTTTCGGCATAAAATTTTTAAACATATCCATCTGCTAAATTGCAGATGGATTTTTTATTTTAAATAATATCCCAATTATATTGCTTTATAACAATTTAAATTCAATGCATCGGAAAAATAATAATTGATTTTTTTATTTATTCTTCTTTCAAAATTCTATTGCAAAATACATTTTCAGCAAAATTAAGATGAATGATATACTTGTAATAAGTATTTAAATATTATTAAAATTTTCTTACATTTGAAAATGAAGAAAGTTTTTTACTTAAAAAATTGCAGTACTTGTAAAAAAATAATGTCAGAATTTGATTTATCTAATTGGAAACTGCGAGAAATAAAAACGCAGCCAATTTTGGATGATGAACTTGCTGCAATGCATTCTTTTACAAATTCCTACGAAGATTTATTCAGCAAAAGATCTACCCAAATAAAAGCCGAAAATTTAGATGTAAAATCTTTCAAAGAAGAGGATTTTAAAAATTTAATTTTAAAGCATTATAGTTTCTTAAAAAGACCCGTATTTCTTACAGATAAAGAAATTTTTGTAGGAAATGCGAAGGAAAATATAGAAAACTTACGGGAATTTTTTAGGGTAAGATGATAAAATTTCTTTCTCTATTATTTTTTGCTTTAAGTCTTAATGGATACTCTCAGCAAGTTTTTACAACACCATCTGGTACAAAATATCATTTAGCAACTTGTAGAATGGCTAGAAATGTATCGTATTCTTCGTCAGTAGAAAAAGCAGTTTCTAAAGGGTTTATGCCTTGTAAAATTTGTAAACCACCAACGTCTACAAAACTAAGCAAAGGTACTTCCCCAAAAAAAGCAAAAGGAGTAAATGGATTAAGCCAATGCAAAGGCAAAACGAAAAAAGGAATACGTTGCAAAAGAAAAACAAGGATAGGAAACGACTACTGTTTTCAGCATATTCCATAAAAAAACCGTTTAATAATTTAAACGGTTTTTGTTATTTATTTGTAAAATAATTAGACGAAAGGCATTTTCACAATCTTCGCAGGTACATTTTTATTTCTTATTTTGATAAAAATATCTGTACCTAATTTGAAGTGAGGTTTATCTACATAAGCCATCCCAATTCCTATTTTTTTCATAGGGCTCATTGTGCCAGAAGTAACTTTTCCAATGATGTTTCCTTCTGCATCTACCACTTCATAATCATGTCTTGGAATTGCCTTTTCTTGCATTTCAAAACCAACTAATTTTTTTGTAATTCCATCTTCCTTCAATTTTGCAATGCGCTCTTTATCTACAAAGTCAGTATCCAATTTCGTGATCCAACCCAATCCTGCTTCTAGTGGAGAAGTAGTGTCGTCTATATCATTACCGTACAAAGCAAAACCTTTTTCTAATCTCAATGTATCTCTGGAAGCCAATCCGCAAGGTAAAATTCCAAATTCTTCGCCAGCTTTTAAGATGGAATTCCACAATTTTTCCGCAACTTCATTTTTAAAGTATAATTCAAAACCACCACTTCCAGTATAACCTGTGTTCGAAATAATTACATCATCCACACCATCAATAGATCCTGTTGAAAAATGATAATACGGAATTTCTTCTAATTTTGTATCCGTTAATTTTTGCAAAGTGGCTGTTGCTAAAGGACCTTGCAAAGCTATTAAAGACATTGCATCGGATGAATTGGTCATTTTTGCACCAAAATTTTCATTGTGTTTAGAGATGTGATTCCAATCTTTCTCTATGTTAGAAGCATTTACAACTAAAAAATATTTATCGTCGCTCATTTTGTAAACGATTAAATCATCTACAATTCCGCCGTTTCCGTTTGGCAAACATGTATATTGTGCTTTTCCATTTTCTAGAAGATTTACATCATTTGTAGTTACAAATTGCAAAAGATCTTTGGCCTTTTCTCCTTCCACGAAAAATTGTCCCATGTGAGAAACATCAAACATACCTACTTTTTCTCTTACGGCAAAATGTTCTTCGTTGATTCCAGAATATTGCACGGGCATTTCAAAACCTGCAAAAGGGACGATCTTTGCTCCCAGCGAAACGTGCGTATTGTACAAAGCTGTTTTGTTCATATTTTTTTATTTTTATTTTAAATTATATTATTAATTATCAAATTTTCTACAAATTTTCTTTGTACTCTTTCAAAATAATTTTAAACCATTCGGTGAAATTTTCAGGATTTTCGTTCATTTCCTTTTCAAGATCTTCCATCAAAATGTATCTAATTTCTGACACTTCTTCTGTATTTAAATTAAAATTTCCTTCATAAATACCAGTGAATACGTAGTCCAATTCGTGTTCCCAAAGATTCTGCCCAACATTTGCTTTGTAAATAAAATGGAATTTCTCTTCAATATCTGTAGAAATTCCTAATTCCTCTTGCAATCTTCGTTTTGCACCAGTTTCATACGTTTCATTCCATCTTGGGTGGGAACAAACTGCATTCGTCCATTGGTTGGGAGAATGGTATTTAGAAGCGGCTCTTTTTTGCAAAAGAACTTCACCTTTACTATTAAACAAAAAAACAGAAAATGCACGATGAAGAAATCCATTTTCATGTGCTTCCATTTTGTTCATAGAACCTAATATTTCATCTTTTTCATTTATTAATACAACTTCTTCTTCCATAAAAACAAATTTAACGATTAAAATGGAAGTTAAGAAATATGCACCAAGAATTCATCAAATTAATTTTAAAAAATTAATTCAAGTTCAGAAAATTACTAAATTGTTAATGTTTTTACAAAAAGTTTACAATTTTTTCATTCCCATTCCTTTTTTGTATTTTTGCAGCTTTAAAATTAATATATGGAATTAGATTATCAAGAACATTTGAGCCCAATGCTAAAAGGTGATATTAAAAACTATTTAATAGATATAGATGGTACCATCACAGACGATGTGCCAAATGAAGAACCTGAAAGAATGGCAACTTGTGAACCGTATCCAGATGCATTAAAAACATTGAACAAATGGTATGATGAAGGCCATATTATTTGCTTTTTTACCTCTAGAACAGAAGATTTAAAGCAGATCACCATAGATTGGTTGGATAAGCATGGATTTAAATACCATAGCGTTTTGTGCGGAAAACCACGTGGTGGAAATTACCATTGGATAGATAATCATTTGGTAAAAGCAACGAGGTATAAAGGTAAATTTACAGAATTGGTAGAGAAAAAAGTTACCATAGAAGTTTTTGAAGATTAAAAAATAATAGAAAAAAAATATTAAATGAAGATATTAGCAAACGATGGCTTAGATCAATCTGGTATAGATTATTTAGAAAAGGAAGGTTTTCAGGTAATTACAGAAAATGTAGCTGCGGAAAATCTTGTCGATTACATTAATGAAAATCAAATAAAAACGATATTGGTAAGAAGTGCTACAGAAGTTCGAAAAGATTTGATAGATGCTTGTCCAACCTTAGAAATTATTGGAAGAGGTGGTGTAGGAATGGATAATATTGATGTAGAATATGCAAGATCTAAAGGTTTGCACGTGATCAATACTCCTTCAGCTTCTTCTGCATCTGTTGCGGAATTGGTGTTTGCACATTTTTTCTCTGGAGCTAGATTTTTATCCGATAGCAATAGAAAAATGCCAATTTCTGGACAATCAGATTTCGCCAAATTGAAAAAATCTTATTCTAAAGGAATAGAATTAAGAGGAAAAACGATCGGAATCGTAGGAATGGGAAGAATAGGACAGGAAGTTGCGAAAATAGCGCTTGGTCTTGGTATGAGAGTAATAGCTGCAGATAACCAGATAGGAAAAGCGAGTATTAAGGTTAAATTCTACAACAATCAATATATTAATGTAGAAATTGAAACAGAACCTTTGGAAGATGTTTTGCAGCATGCAGATTTCATCACCTTACACGTTCCGTCGCAAAATGGGCAAAGTTTGATCAGTGATAAAGAATTTTCAATGATGAAAGATGGAGTTGCCATCGTAAATTGCAGTAGAGGAGGTGTGATAGACGAAGATGCTCTTATAAATGCTTTAAACTCTGGGAAAGTTGCTTTTGCAGGTTTAGATGTTTTCTTAAATGAGCCTACTCCTTCTGAGAAAATTTTGAGCCATGGGAAAATATCTTTAACTCCACACACTGGAGCATCTACGCTCGAAGCTCAGGATCGTGTTGGTATTTCTTTAGCAGAACAAATTTGCAGTATTCTGAAAGTAAAAAATTAGAGTAAAATATTTTAAATAAAAATCGCCTTCAATTTGTATTGAAGGCGATTTTATTTGAATTAAATATTTGAAAATTTTATTTATTCTTCAATAAATCTCTTATTTCTGCTAGCAAATCTTCTTGTGATGGTCCTGCTATAACTTCTTCTACTTCTTCAACTTTTTTCATTTTGTTGATACCTTTGACCATCATAAATATTGCTAATGCTACAAAGAAGAAATTTATAATGGCAGCTAAAAAAGCACCATATTTTACACTTCCCCACATTAACTCTGCAACATTAGATACACCAGCTTTTTCCAATGCTGGATTTAGTATTAATGGCGTGACTACATCTTCTACAAATGAAGTTACAATTTTACCAAAAGCTGCACCAATTATTACCGCAACTGCTAGATCTACTACATTACCTTTAATAGCAAATTCTTTAAATTCTTTTACAAATCCCATTTTTTATAGTTTATTATTAATTGCAAAGCTAGCAATTAATATTTAAATCAATAATTTATGAGAAATGTAAGTTAATTTGACTTTAATTTTTCTTTCAATATGCAGAGTACACCAATTTCTTCCTTGGATAAATTTTCAGCCTTTTTTAGCAATTTTTCTATCTCTTTTTTGAAATAATACATGTTTTTACCTTCTGTGTAAGCTTCTATGATTCGAGGGTCTATATATGAGCTTCTTGCAACTGCCGGAGTATTTCCAAGAATTTCAGAAACCTTTATCACTGCGTCTTTTATTTTTTTATCTAAATTTTTTTGGTCATCTATGCTAGAGACTCCCAACTCCTCTAGCGCTAGTGCGGCAACCATTGTTCCTCCCCAAGTCCGAAAGTCTTTTGCAGAAAATTCTTCCCCCATCACTTCATGAATGTATTGGTTTAGATGATGACTGTTCACGTCCACCAACTCACTATTTTCGTTATAAAATTTAAAAATTTTGTATCCTGGCAATTCATCTAACTCTGCAACAATATTTGCCAGTTTTTTATCTACCACATGCCGTTCTTGCTTTTTATGAGATTTTCCGACATAGGAGAATATGAGTTCGTCATTTTCTATTTTTAAATGTTTGCTGCGGATTGTTGTCAAACCATAGGTAGAATTTTTTTTAGAATAAGAATCATTGCCTGGTCGAAAGTATGCGGTATCTAAAAGACGGACCATTGTTGCCAAAACTTTCTCTTGCGTCATTTTTCTTTTTCGCAAATGTTGGCCTGTCACACGTCTCATGTGCTCTAGATTTTCTGCAAATTCTAGAATTCTATCGAATTTTTTTTGATTTTGAGCCTCACGAAATTGAGGATGGTAAATGTATTGTTTTCTATTTTTTTCATCTCTACCAACAGCGAGAATTTTTGCTTTTTGGTCTTCAGAAATTTCTACAAATTTCCAAGCAGGTGGTATGATAAGAGATTCTATCCATTTCCTTGTTTTTTTATCTACTAAGCTATTATTTTCATCTCTATAACTGAAACCTTTTCCAGATTTTTTTCTTGAATACATGTTTAAATTTTATAAAACACTAAATTATAGTATTTTGTAAAATTTAATTTACACAATTTAAGAAATATTTTCCGTGCTAGGTTTTTCCTTATTAAATTGAGAGTACCACATGATGACGAATCCCGCAATCATAAATGGAATTGATAAAACTTGACCGGTGTTTAGATTTCCAATATGGATGAATTCATCTCCTTGAGCTTCTTTCAAAAATTCTACGAAAAACCTTACCGCCCAAAGTATGATGAAAAATAATCCAAAAAGCCAACCTTGTTGCTTTTTCTTATCCGTATATTTATAAAAATACCACAATATAAAGAACAACATCACATAGCCGAAAGCTTCAAACAATTGCGTAGGATATCTAGGCACAGTTACTCCATATTCACCGCTCATTTGTGGAAAAAGAACTGCAAAAAAGGAATTTTCATCAACAGGTTTTCCGATGATTTCGGAATTGAAAAAATTTCCAAGTCTTACGAAAGCACCTCCTAAAGCAACTACAATCCCGATACGATCATAAACCCAGAAAGGATTTTTCTTAATAATTTTGTATGCGTAATATAAGGTTGTGAAAATTAATGCAATTGTAGCGCCATGACTTGCTAATCCAGAAAAACCGGTAAATTCAAAATTTGGAACTGTTCTGATCGGAAGAAATACACTCCAAAAATCTTGCTTAAATAATTCTGGTTGATAGAAAACAACATGTCCTATTCTTGCTCCAAGTATCGTCCCAATTAAAGTCCATGTAAAAAAAGGTTCTACAAATTTTTCGTCAACACCATCGTTTTTGAAAATTTTTGTCATGATGATGTATCCAAAACCAAAAGCGAAAATAAACATCAAGCTGTAAAAATGAAGTTTAAATTTTCCGAGCTGCAAACCAGTAGAAGGATCCCAAATTTTAAATTTTGTTTCTAATTCTACATTGTCTTCGGGAGAAAGCTTTTTTTCTTCACTTTTAAAAAGGTATTTTGCCTCAAGAATATTTTCAGGAGTTAAACTAATATCTTGATAAGGATGAAATTTTTTATCCAATATCTGAAAACCTGCATTTTTGTATTTATCTAAAATAGAGGCATTATAATTAAAACCATTTTGATTATCAAACGTTAAGTTTAAATCATTTAAAATGACCAAAATAGATTTTTTTTCTAATCCTAAATCATTATTGTTCAATTGATCATTAGACGCTGTAGAAAATATTTTTACAGGAATTTCTTCTTTATTTTCAATTTTTAAAATTCCATCCGACATTCCGTCTGGATAATTTTGAGCTATTAAATTTTGTACAAAAAAAGCAAAAATCAGAAGATAAAATCTTAGAAAAGTGGAACTCATAGTTTAGTTTTTAATATAAATTTTGAAATAAAAGAAAATTAATCTTTCGGTGGAACGGGATCATAACCTTCTTTTCCCCAAGGATGGCAACGAGAAATTCTTTTCAAACCCAACCACAAACCTTTGAATATACCATGTATTTGCAAAGATTCTACCATGTATTGAGAGCAAGTAGGTTGGTATCTACAATTTTTTGGTAACCAAGGCGAAATAGCATATTGATAAAATTTTATAAAAATTACCAAAGGAAAAGTTATTATTTTATTTATGCTTCTATTCAAAACATTGCAAAAATAGGATAATAATTGGTAAATTTGAAGTTAGTTTTTTTAATTTATATAAATTTTAACATTGATTTCTAATATTCCACTTGCAGAGCAGCTTCGTCCAAAAAATTTAGACGAAGTTTTGGGGCAAGAACATCTCACCGGAAAAACCGGACCTATTCGCAAAATGTTGCTAAACAATACATTAAGTTCAATCATTTTTTGGGGACCACCTGGAACGGGCAAAACTACATTGGCAGAAATAATTTCTGAAAAATCTGGTAGAGAATTTTATAAATTGTCTGCGGTTTCCTCAGGTGTGAAGGATGTGCGTGAAGTTATAGATAAAGCAAAAAATAGTAATTTATTTTCGGGAAAATCACCCATTCTCTTTATAGATGAAATTCATCGTTTCAATAAATCTCAACAAGATTCCTTACTTCATGCTGTAGAAAAAGGTTGGATAGTATTAATTGGTGCCACTACAGAAAACCCAAGTTTTGAAGTCGTTTCTGCCTTGCTATCTCGGTCTCAAGTGTATGTTTTGCAATCCTTGACTTTAGAAAAATTAGAAGAATTAATAACTATAACTGTAAAAAAATATAATAATTTCCATTCTAAAAATTTTTCTTTTGAAACCACAAATGCTTTAGTAAAAAATTCTGGTGGAGACGCTAGGAAATTGATCAATGCAGTGGAATTGGTTTTAAATCAATATTTGGATCAAGAAGAGAAGACGATTAATGATGCAGATGTGTTATCTATTTTACAAGAAAATATCGCACTGTATGACAAAGATGGAGAGCAACATTATGATATTATTTCAGCTTTTATTAAATCAATTCGTGGTTCAGATCCAAATGCCGCAGTATATTGGTTGGCGAGAATGCTGAGTGGAGGAGAAGACGTAAAATTTATTGCGAGAAGATTGTTAATTTTGGCTGCGGAAGATATTGGTCTTGCAAATCCAACAGCGTTGACTTTGGCAAACACTTGTTTCCAAGCAGTAAATGTAATTGGAAATCCAGAATCTCGAATCATTCTTAGCGAATGTGCCGTTTATCTAGCGGTTTCTCCAAAAAGCAATTCTGCATACCTTGCAATTGATGAAGCAATTGCCTTTGTGAAGAAGACTGGAAATCTTCCAGTTCCGCTTCATTTGAGAAACGCTCCTACCAAATTAATGAAAGAAATGAATTATGGTAAAGATTATGCCTATGCTCACTCTTATGAAGGCAATTTTGTAAATATAGAATTCTTGCCAGAAGAAATTTCTGGTACAAAATTTTATAATCCTTCCGATAATTCTACAGAAAATAAAATTGCTGCAGAATTATCTAAGAAATGGAAAGGAAAATATTAAATTAAGATTTTGGTGTAGAAGAGATGTTCAAAACCTTTTTGCCGTCGATCGTTTTTACTTGAATATCTTGCATTACATCACCATATATAATAACGCTGGTGTTTGTAATTTTCATTCCATCGTACATAACGGGATTATTTGCATCCAAATTATTTTGAAGATTCATATCTGCAAGAGAAATCTTATCATAATAATCATCTTTCAAAACGATAGTAATTACGCTTTTTTTAGAAAAATCAGAAATATTACTTAACTCTTGTGGTAATTTTGCATTATCTACAAAAGTTTTTTGAGATTTTACATTTTTAGCATTTGCTTTCATGAAAGTAGAGCTAGCCAAAATTCCATTTGCAGTTACAACTGCTGTAGCTTTTTGAGCAGAAAGCGTAAAAGATGCGGCTATAAATAAAGAAAATAATACTTTTTTCATAATTGTTTCATTGTATCTAACAAAAGTAGGTAAAATAATTTAAATTATAAATCCTTATTTATCACTTTTACTAAAAGTAATTTAATTTTTTGTATCTTTATAAGGTATTTTTATAATGCTCTAAGATAGTATCATTTACTCCCAATTTTCTTCGATCAACTCCAGGAGAAATTTGGGGCATTTTATCACCTTATTTTTTTCTGCCTCTAAGAAAAATAAAGTAGTAGAAGCAATAGAAATTTTTTCACCTTTTTCATTGTAAATTTCGTATTCAAATTTTATTTTTGCACCAGGAATTTCTTTAATAAAAGTATGAATTTCTAGAACTTCATCGTAAATGCCTGGCTTGATATATTTTATCTGAAAATCTAAAACGGGAAGCCAAATTCCACGGTCTTCAATTTCGGAATATGATATACCCAAACTGCGAAATAATTCTACACGAGCAACTTCCAAATAGGTAGCGTAATTGCCGTAATAGATGTATTTCATAGAGTCTGTCTCTACGTAACGTACTCTTAATGAGTGAATTGTGTGTATCATTGTGGATGTTTTTTATATCATACAAATATATTTTTTAATAATCAAGAGTGCAAACATTTTTTTTTAACTTTAAAAATTGGCACCTTTGTAGACCGTAAAATACATAGAAAAGAAAGAAAAATTGCAGTAGAATAATGAACGAAAATTTAGCCTTGGTTTGGGAAAATTGCCTCCACTTTATGAGGGATAATCTTAATGCCGCAGAAGACCATTCCGACCTAAAAAAACTAGAAAATTCTTTCGATTTATTGTTTGATAAAGTAGAACCTATATCTTTGATTGACAACAATCTTACATTAATGGTTCCCAGTGATTTTTACAAGGAATATATAGAAGATAACTATCTTTCTTTACTTTCCGCTGCTCTGAAAAAATATTTAGGTAAAGGTGTGAAATTGTGGTATTCTGTAATGGAAAATAAAGCAATTGGTAAAACGCAACCTATTACGGTAAACATGAAGGGGAAATCTATTGCAACCCCAAAAATGCAAGAATCCGTTCCACCAAAATTTGCGGGTAATATTGTAAATCCTTTCGTGCTCCCAGGAATAAAAAAGGTAAATATTGATTCTAATCTAAAAGCAGATTTTTCTTTTGATAATTATATAGAAGGCGAAAGTAATAAATTTGCATCTACTGTTGCAAAATCTATTGCAAAAAGACCTGGTGCAACTGCTTTCAATCCATTATTTCTTCATGGTGGATATGGTGTAGGAAAAACGCATCTTAGCCATGCAGTTGGCTTGGAAGTTAAAAATTTATTTCCAGATAAAATTGTTGTTTATCTTTCTTCAGAAAAATTTATTCAACAATTTGTAGCAGCTGCAAGAGCGAAAAATCAAACAGAATTTGCGAATTTTTACCAAATGGTAGATGTTCTTATAATAGATGATATCCAGTTTCTTTCTGGCAAAGCGGCAACACAAGATAGTTTTTTCCATATTTTTGACTATTTACATCAAAACGGTAAACAAATAATTCTTACATCAGATAGAGCACCAGTTCATGTGATGGATATTCAAGAAAGAATTGTCTCTCGTTTTAAGTGGGGATTAACCGCAGAAATAAAAGCTCCAGATTTTGATACAAGAAAGAAAATTATTGTAGATAAATTGGATAGAGATGGCATTCAATTAACGGACGATATGCTAGAATATCTAGCAACAGAAGTCAATAGCAGCGTAAGAGATTTAATAGGAGTTATTAATTCTGTGATTGCTTATTCTACAGTTTACAAAACGGATCTTTCTTTAGAATTATTAAAAGAAACCATTAGTAAAATTGCTTCTACCAAGAAAAAAATTATCAATATTCCGTATATTCAAGATGTAGTTTGCGAGTATTTTGGGATTAAACTAGATCAATTACTAAGCAAAACAAGAAAAAGAGAAATCGCACTGCCAAGACAATTAGCTATGTATTTTTCTAAAGAATATACCAACTCTACTTTTGCAAAAATTGGAGAAGAAATGGGTGGTAAAGATCATTCAACAGTAATGTATGCTTGCGAAACTATTAAAGATGTTTCCAAAATAGACAAAGAAATAAAGAAATTTGTAAAAGATTTAAACGAAAAAATTAAACAATAAATTTCAATTTTTTAACTAAAAATTTTGAAATAGGGATTAAATATTTAATCCCTATTTTTATTTTTAATATATCAATCATCAGCTATCAAATATCAATTATGAAAATATTAATGGTTTGCCTTGGCAATATTTGCAGAAGCCCTTTAGCGGAAGGAATTTTAAAATCTAAATTAAATTCTAAATTTTCTATAGATTCTGCCGGAACTTTAGATTTTCACCAAGGAAATAAACCAGATAAACGTTCTATTTCTGTCGCTTTACGGCATGATGTAGATATTTCTCAACAGAAATCTAGACCAATCCAATCAGACGATTTTGAAATATTTGATAAAATATATTGCATGGATAAAAATAATGTTGAAGACGTTTTGAAACTTGCAAAAACAGCAGAACAAAAGGCAAAGATTTCTTTAATTTTGGAAAACGATCAAGAAGTTCCAGATCCATATTATGGAAATGAAGAAGATTTTGAAAATGTTTATCAAATGTTAGATATTGCTTGCGATAGAATTGCCATTGAATTATTAAAATAAATTTAATTATTTTTAAAAGATTTACCTTTATACTTTCACCTTTTTACCTTATTAATATGTTGTATTTACTCCCCGCTTATCTTTCCGAAAATTCACCAAAATCTGCCTTTGCTCCAGAAATTTCTGAAATTATTTTAAATGTAGATCATTATATCGTTGAAAATGAAAAGACAGCGCGCAAAATGATTAAATTTTATTGTCCAGAAAAAAAACAACCAGAATTAAAATTATTTTTATTAAATAAAAATTCTACCAATGCAGATTTGAAAGAAATTTTTGGCTTAATGAAATCTGGAACTGATGTTGGTTTACTTTCTGAAGCAGGCTTGCCTTGTATAGCAGATCCTGGAAATATTGCTGTAAAATGGTGTCACGAAAATTCAATAAAAGTTATTCCTATTAATGGTCCAAGTTCTATCATTTTAGCATTAATTAGTAGTGGTTTTAATGGTCAGCAATTCACGTTTCATGGATATTTACCAATTGATAAATCTGAGAAAAGGAAAAAATTATTAGAATTAGAAAAATTGGTGGAAAAAACGGGTTACACTCAAGTTTTTATGGAAACTCCCTATAGAAATATGCCCATGATTGAAGATTTGTGCAGTTCTATTTCTGGGAATACCTTATTATGCATCGCTGCAAATATAAATGATCCAAATTCTGAATTTATTAAAACTAAAAAAATATTAGATTGGAAAAAAAACATACCCGAGTTACATAAAGTTCCAGCAATTTTTTTGATAGGAAAATAAAAAATCTTGTAAAATGTTGAACACATATTTATTGTAACTTCGTAATTATTAATTTAAAAATAAAATATTATGAGCGACAAGAAATTAGCAGGAATTTGGATGGATACAGAACATGCAACGGTAGTGAAAAATCATGATATAGAAACTGCAGGCGCATTTTTTATTTGCAGTCCAGTAGAAAGAGATGTGCAAGGATGGAATTCTAGCGAGAAAAATGCAAATAATGTAGAGCAAACCAATATTGCGAAATACTTCAAACAATTGGAGCATTTATTAACCAATACTCAAGAAGTTTATATTACTGGAACTGGTACTATTCAAGAACAATTTAGAAATCATTTGGCAGAAACGGCACAATTTAAAAATTTAAAAGTGACTTTAGCAACAGATCAAAAAATGAGTGATGATGCATTTTTGAAAGAAGTAAAAGATCATTTTAACGCTTAGTATTTTAATACAAACAAAAAAATCCGAAATTTGTAATTTCGGATTTTTTTATGTTTAAAATTTTAAATGAAAAGGTTATTTTTAAAATCGACTATTCAAAAAGAAAATCGCTATCCAATCTCAATACCATTCTCAACCTTCACTTCTGGCGTCACAAAAACCAATTTTCCATCTGCATTATTCGTTAAAAGCAACATTCCTTGAGATTCTATTCCACGTATTTTTCTCGGAGCCAAATTTGCCAAAAGCATCACTTGTTTTCCTACGCATTCTTCTGGAGTAAAACTTTCTGCAACACCAGAAACTACGGTTCTTACATCAATTCCAGAATCTACAGAAAATTTCAACAATTTATCTGCTTTTTCTACTTTTTCTGCAGTTAAAATAGTGGCAGTTCTTAGATCAATTTTAGTAAAATCGTCAAATTGTATTTCGTCTTTCATAGGATTTGCATTTGGGTTTGTTTTTTTATTTGATGATTTTGTGTTTTCTAATTTTTGAAATTGAAATTCTATCGTCTCGTCTTCAATTTTGGAAAATAATAATTCTGAAGGATTGATTTGATGTCCTGTTTTAATTAAGATCTTCTCATTTTTAAGATCGCTCCAATTTAATTGAGAAACATTAAACATTTTCTGTAATTTTTCTGCGCTGAAAGGCAAGAATGGTTCGCAAATTTGCGCTAAACCAACTGCAATTTGTACTGCAATAAATAGTGAATTAGCTGCTTTTTCAGGATTTTCTTTTATGGTTTTCCAAGGTTCTTCTATTTGCAAAAACTGGTTTCCAAAACGTGCCAAATTCATCATGGAAGTCAAAGCATTTCTAAATTCAAAATTTTCTAGGAAATTTTCAACTTCAGTTATTGCTTTTGTAATTTCATTCAGTTCTTCGGCATTTTCATTTCCAGCAGGAATTATTCCATCATAATATTTATGAATTAAAACCGCAACTCTATTAATAAAATTTCCAAAAATTCCAACCAATTCCGAATTATTTTTTGTCTGAAAATCTTTCCACGTAAAATTGTTGTCCTTTGTTTCTGGTGCAGAAGAAAGTAGAGAATATCTCAAAACATCTTGTTGTCCCGGAAATTCTTCAATATATTCATGTGCCCAAACTGCCCAATTCCTAGAAGTTGAAATTTTTTCGTTTTCTAGATTTAAAAATTCAAAAGCAGGAACATTCGTTGGCATTTTATATTCACCATGCGCTTTCATCATCGCAGGAAAAATAATACAATGGAAAACGATATTGTCTTTTCCAATGAAATGTATTAATTCAGAATCATCACTCTGCCAATAATCTTTCCAATTTTTACCATTTTTATCTGCCCATTCTTGGGTGAAAGAAATATAACCAATCGGTGCATCAAACCAGACATAAAGTACTTTTCCCTCGGCATTTGGAAGCGGAACGGGAACACCCCAATTCAAATCTCTCGTCATTGCTCGTGGTTTCAAACCTTCTGTAATCCAAGATTTCACTTGTCCGTAAACATTTGGTTTCCAATCATTTTTATGTCCCTCAATTATCCACTCGTTCAAAAAATCTTCATATTCATTCAAAGGTAAATACCAGTTGTTGGTCTCCTTCAAAATGGGAATATTTCCACTTAACATAGATTTTGGGTTGATCAATTCTGAGGGAGAAAGTGTAGTTCCGCACTTTTCGCATTGATCTCCGTAAGCATTTTCATTCCCACAATTTGGGCAAGTTCCTACAATATATCTATCTGCCAAAAATTCTTTGGCCTCTTCATCATAATATTGCTCAGAAGATTCTTCTAAAAATTTGTCTTTATTGTATAATGTTTTAAAAAAATCCTGACTAACTTCCTTATGTTTTGCAGAAGTGGTTCTGGAATACTCATCAAAAGAAATTCCTAAATCTGCGAAAGATTTTTTAATAACTGTATGGTATTGATCTACAATATCTTGAGGAGAAACGCCTTCTTTTTTTGCACGAATGGTAATAGGAATTCCATGTTCATCGCTTCCACAAATAAAGGCAACATCTTTTCCCAATCTTCTATTAAATCTTGCATAAACATCTGCCGGAATATAAACACCCGCTAAATGCCCAATATGAACGGGTCCGTTTGCATATGGCAAAGCTGCCGTAATCATCTTTCTATCTGACATATTTTCTATCTAAATTTTTGCAAAGATAAGGTAATTTAAGATTTTAAAAGAATTGATAGGATAGCAAATAACCGCTGTTTTAATATAATAGAAAATTCAAATTGCTATAATTGATAATCTTCTGATATTAATACGTTTTTATTCAAAATATAGGAATATTTTTGTGTAATAAAATTTTAAAAAATGTCGTTCACTTTACACAAATCTGAGGAAAGAGGTCATCAAAATCACGGTTGGCTAATCGCAAATCACAGTTTTTCTTTTGCTAGCTATCAAAATACTAAAAGAATGCACTTTGGCGTTTTGCGGGTTTTAAATGATGATTTTGTAGAAAAAGGAATGGGATTTGGCACACATCCACATTCTAATATGGAAATTATCACCATTCCGCTTTCTGGTGAGTTGCAGCACAAAGATTCTATGGGGAATTTTGGCAGCATCAAAAAAGGAGAAATTCAAGTAATGAGTGCTGGAAGTGGCGTAGAACATTCTGAATTTAATGGTTCTTTAGAAGATCCCGTTACTATGCTACAAATCTGGATTATCCCAAATAAGATGGAGGTCGAGCCAAGATATGATCAGATTTCAATCAATCAAAGTCCAAACGAATTGCATCAAATTCTATCCCCAAATCCAGATGATGCTGGAAGTTGGATTCATCAAGATGCCTGGTTTCATCTAGGAAATTTCAATAAAACAAGTGTTGTAAACTATGATGTTAAGAAAAATGGAAATGGTATTTTTGTATTTGTAATTAATGGATCTGTCGAAATTGAAAGTCAGGTTTTAAATAAAAGAGATGCTTTAGCAATTACCAATGTAGAAAATTTTGAAATGAAAATATCAGAAAATTCCGAAATATTAATCATGGATATCCCGATGATTTTACCAAAATTAAACTAAAAATAAATTATAATAAATAAATTAAAATATGAAAATACTCGCATTTGCCGGAAGCATTTCTTCAGATTCTATCAATCATCAATTTGTAACCTACGTTACGACACTATTTCCAAATCAGGAGATAGAAATTTTAGATTTAAACGATTATCAGATGGAAATGTTCAGTTCTGATAAAGAAAAAGAGATTGGAGTGCATCCAGTTGCCAAAAAATTTGCAGAAAAAATCGACGAATCCAACGCAATTTTTATATCGCTTGCAGAATATAATAGTTCTTATGCAGGAGGTTTTAAAAATACTTTTGATTGGCTTTCTAGAGTAAAAGACAGAAAACATTTTGGGGAGAAACCAATGTTTTTACTTTCTACTGCACCTGGACCAGGAGGTGGAAAAAATGTTTCCGCAGAATTTATGAGAAGAGCGCCGTTTTCTGGAGCAAACATCATAGCAGATTTTTCGCTTCCGAAATGGAAAGAAAATTTTGAAGCAGGAAAAGGTATTACAAATGAAGAATTGAATCACGATTTTATGAAAAAAATAGAAATTGTAAAGGAATCTCTGGGTATCTCAAATTAAAATCTCTATTTTTGCAGAACTAAAATTTTTAAAGTGAAAATGCAGAAATTACATTTATCAAAAGATAAATTCCAAGAACTTGGAGATGTAATCGACGCTGAAAAATAAATAAAAAGCCGACGGTCAGAATGATTGTCGGCTTTTTTATTGTAAAACTATTAAACATAAAAATAAACTATTTTACCTTTTGAGATTTTTAAAATATTGAAGAATTGGTAAACTGTTACACTAATATATTGTTAAATTAAATTATGAGCAACACCTACAAATCTGCCGGAGTCGATAAAGAAGAAGGTTACAAAACCGTAGACAAAATAAAAACTGCAGTTGCAGAAACACATAATAAAAACGTCCTAAAAAATTTAGGAAGTTTCGGCGCTTTTTATGAATTAGGAAAATACAATAATCCAGTTTTAGTTTCTGGAACTGATGGAGTTGGAACAAAATTGAAAATAGCATTAGACACGAAAAAGTACGATTCTATCGGGATCGATTGTTTCGCGATGTGTGCAAACGACATTCTTTGTCACGGTGCAAAACCACTATTTTTTCTAGATTATATTGCTTGTGGAAAATTGGATGCAGATGTTGCCGCAGAAATAGTTTTGGGCATGGTAAATGCTTGTAAAGACAACGAATGTGCTTTGGTAGGCGGAGAAACGGCAGAAATGCCCGGAATGTATCAACCAGGAGATTACGATGTTGCCGGATTTTGTGTAGGAATTGTAGAAAAAGAAGACATTATAGATGGTTCCAAAATAAAAGTTGGCGATCAAATAATCGCTTTGCCAAGTTCCGGTTTTCATAGCAATGGATTTTCTTTGGTAAGAAAAATTTTCCCAGATTTTAATGAAGAATTTGAAGGAAAACCAATCCACGAAACACTTTTAGTTCCAACAAAATTGTATTATCAAGACGTTTTTAAAATCATTAAAGACGTAGAAGTTGCTGGAATTGCACATATAACTGGAGGTGGAATTATCGAAAATATCCCAAGAATCATCCCGGAAAATTTATCTGCGCAAATAGAAATTTCTAAAATTAAAATTCCAAGCATTATGTTGGAATGCGAAAAACGCGGAAACATAGAAAGAATGGAAATGTTCGGTACCTTCAATATGGGAGTTGGAATGGTAGTAGTAGTTGATCCAAGTAATGTTTCTTCTGTTTTAAATTTAATTCCAGATGCTTACGAAATTGGAACAATAACTGAAAATTCTGAGAAAATTGTTTTAATTAAATAATGTAGCAATCTAAAAATGTAGCAATGTAACAATGTAAAATGTTGATAATTAAATTTATAATTTTAAATTATTGCTAAACTGGTAAATTGTTAAACTGGTACATTTTCAAATTGGTAAACTGTTAGATTAATACATTGTTAAATTATTTTTTATGAAAAATATTACCATACTAATTTCTGGATCTGGTACAAATCTTCAAAGAATTATTGATGCTACAAAAAGTAGTGAAATAGAAAATGCAAAAATCAATTTGGTTATTGCAGATCGGCCATGTTTTGGTTTGGAAAGAGCTGAAAAAGAAGGAATTGAAAATATTTTAATAAAAAGAGGAAAAGATTTTTCTGAAAATTTAGAAAATCAAATTCCAGAAAATACAGATTTCATTATTCTTGCCGGATTTCTATCCATTTTGACCAAAGAATTTTGCAATAAATATGAAGGAAAGATTATCAATATTCACCCTTCACTTTTACCAAAATTTGGTGGAAAAGGAATGTGGGGGCATCATGTTCACCAAGCAGTTTTGGATGCAAACGAAAAAGAAAGTGGAGCTACCGTACATTTTGTTACGCATGGAATTGACGAAGGCGAAATTATTTTGCAAAAATCTTTTCCAATAGATGAAGGCGATACCGTAGAAATTTTGCAGAAAAAAGTTCATGTAGTTGAGAAAGAAATATTTCCAAAAGCAATTAACTTAGTTTTAAATAAAGTCTAAACATCCAGCCACGAAGTGGCGAAATCAAAAGCAAAGGGTAATGCCCTTTGAAAAATAATAAAAATCCCGAAGCGATTAAATTATAGTAACCATAGGTGAAAACCTATGGAAAAATGAAAACATAATCAAAAAAATCCCGAAGGGATGAAATTATTATATGAAAAAAAGAGCCCTAATTTCCGTTTCCGATAAATCTAATCTCACAGATGTTGCAAAATTTTTAGAAACAAATAATTACGAATTAATTTCCACCGGCGGAACATTCAAACATCTAAAAGAAGCTGGTTTAAGCCCAATTCAGATTGATGAAGTAACCGATTTTCCAGAAATGTTAGACGGAAGAGTAAAAACCTTACACCCAAAAATTCATGGTGGACTTTTAGCTGTAAGAGATAACGAAAACCACATGAAAACCGTTCAAGAATATGAAATTGGTTTGATTGATATGGTAATCGTCAACTTATATCCTTTTTTTGAAAACGTAAATAAAGAAATAAATTTAGCCGAAAAAGTAGAATTTATAGATATTGGCGGACCATCAATGTTGCGTTCTGGTGCGAAAAATTTCCAAAGTGTAACCGTTCTTACCGATATTTCAGATTATGAATTGGTTCAAAATGAAATAACAGAAAACGGAGAAACTTCAATAGAAACAAGAAAAAAATTAGCCGGAAAAGTCTTCAATCTTACTTCAGCTTATGATGCTGCAATTTCTGCCATGCTTTTGGAAGAAGAATATCCACAATATTTGAATGCTTCCTACAAAAAAGTTTCAGACTTGCGATATGGAGAAAATCCACATCAAACAGCAGCGTATTACGTTTCAACTTTCGAAAATGGCGCGATGAAAGATTTTGAAATTTTGGGAGGTAAAGAATTGTCTTTCAATAATTTAAGAGATTTAGATTTATGCTGGAAAGTAGTTCATGAATTTCATGAAGAAATGGTTTGCTGCGCAGTAAAACATTCTACACCTTGCGGAGTTGCAACAGGAACAACTGCCATAGAAACCTACAAAAAAGCCTTCGAATGCGATCCAATGTCCATCTTTGGCGGCATAGTTGGGATGAATTTTACTGTAGATGCAGAAACTGCAAAAGAGCTCAACAATACTTTTCTAGAAATTGTAGCCGCTACAGATTTTACAGAAGAAGCCTTGGAAATTTTAAGAAAAAAGAAAAATTTAAGAATTTTAAAAATTAAAAATCCAGTTTCAGATTCCAAAACTTTGGTAAAAATAGATGGTGGATTATTGGTACAAAGCACAGATCAGCAATTTTCAGCGGAAATAGAATGTGTAACCGAAATAGAACCAACAGAAGCGCAAAGAAAATCATTATTATTTTCGCAAAGAGTTTGTAAATATGTGAAATCCAATGCAATAGTAGTTTCCAACGGAACGCAAGCCTTGGGAATTGGTGGTGGACAAGTGAATAGAATTTGGGCAACAGAGCAAGCTATTTCTCGTGCAAAAGAAAAATTTGATGGAGAACTAGTATTGGCTTCAGATGCGTTTTTTCCGTTCAGAGATGTGGTAGATTATTGTGCAGAGCAAGGTATTTCCGCAATTATTCAACCAGGAGGTAGCATGAAAGATCAAGATTCTATAGATGCTGCAAACGAGCACAAAATTCCGATGTTGTTCACAAAAATGCGTCACTTTTTTCATTAAAAAAAAGACCAATTAAGGATTGAAAATTGTAAATTTGTAAAATATTAAAAATAGAAAAAACCAATGAGAGTATTAATTATAGGAAATGGTGGAAGAGAGGCTGCTTTTGGAAAAAAACTAGCTCAAGATAAAAGAATTACAGAAATATTTTTTGCTAAAGGAAACGCGGCTACAGAAAATATTGGCACAAATATATACATCACAGAAATTTCAGAATTACTGCATTTTGCAAAGAGAGAAGCTATAGATCTTACTATTGTAGGTCCAGAAGCACCTTTGGTAGATGGTATTGTAGATGAATTTAAAAAAGCTGGTCTTCGTATTTTCGGCCCAGAAAAAAAGGTGGCAAAACTAGAAGGGAGCAAAGCTTACGCAAAAAATTTCATGAAAGAATTTGGCGTAAAAACTGCGCGTTCTATGGTCTTCAATTCATTTGTAGAAGCAAAAGAATATCTACAAAAAGAAAGCTATCCGTTGGTAATCAAAGCTTCCGGATTGGCACAAGGAAAAGGAGTAGTGATAGCCGAAGATTTTGATGAAGCATTAAAAACTATTCATGATTTCATGATTGAAAAAATCTATGGAGATGCTGGAATTCAAGTGGTTATAGAAGAATTTTTAAAAGGATTTGAAGTTTCTATCATCGCTGTTTCCAACGGGAAAGATATTTTCCCGATGATTTCTGCCAAAGATTACAAAAAAGTAGGAAACGGCGGAATTGGTGCAAACACTGGTGGAATGGGAAGTTTAGCGCCAAGTCCAGATTTCACACTCATTCACAACAGAGATTTTCTAGATAATATTCTAAAACCAACGCTAGAAGGTCTGAAAGACAACTACTTAATGTTTACAGGCTTCATGTTTTTCGGTCTATTAGTTACCGAAAATGGTTGTCATCTTTTAGAATACAATATGCGTTCTGGAGATCCAGAAACTCAGGTTTTAATGGAACTTTTGGATAATGAGCTTGCAGATGTAATAGAAGATTGTATAGATGGGAGAGAAATAAATCTAAAGTTTAAAGACGAAAAAGCCGTTTGTTTGGTACTTGCATCTGGCGGATATCCAGGTCATTACGAAACAGGATACGAGATTACAGGCTTAGAAAAAGTACAGCATTCTAGCGTCTTTTTGTCTGGTGCAACCAACAAAGCTGGCAAAAATTTCACAGCAGGTGGTCGCGTGTTAAACATCATCGCAACCGGAAAAACTTTTGATGAAGCAAGAGAAAAAGTATATGCAGATGCACTTCCCGTAAAATTCGATTACGCATTTTACAGAAACGACATCGCAAAATTTTAGATTAAAAATAAAGGTTTGACGAATAGTCAGACCTTTTTTATTTAAATTTTTTAGGAGCTTAATCCTGCTTTCCGTTATATCTTTTTTTTATAACTAGCGCATATGTTTTCAAAAGTTTTTTCAGGTTTAAAGTCTATATTTTTTCAGAAAATTTCAGACAAAAAAAAGGATGCCACTTCAATCAGGGCTAAAAAGCAGATATCAATATAACCATCAGTTAAAAATTAAAATTTAGGAAATTCAACCTTGTCAAGGTTCCAAACCTTGACAAGGTTATTTTAAAATCATAAAAAAAATCGTAGATTTTTAAAACTTATGTGTCCTAATATAAACTAAAATCAAAAGAGTTAAACTTAAACTAATGTGTTAAAAAAAGTTCAAGTCAAAAGCGCAGATCTACTATAAAAAGAGTAAAAATAATCGTAGATTATTAAAACTAATGTTCACTAAAGCAAACTAAAATAAAAAACATAAAAAGTAAATCTTATGTGTTAAAAAAAGTTCAAGTCAATAATTTTAAACGAGTAAAAATAATCGTAGATTATTAAAACTAATGTTCACTAAAGCAAACTAAAATAAAAAGACATAATTATAAAACTTATGTGTTAAAATTTTCGCAGTAAAATTCAATCATCAATAATCCTCTATATGCAAAACGGCATCATCATCTTAGACTTCGGCTCACAATACAACCAGCTCATCGGAAGAAGAGTACGAGAAATGGAAGTCTATTCAGAAATAATCCCTTTCAATACACCATTATCAGAAATTTTGGAAAAAAAACCAGTCGGAATTATCCTTTCTGGCGGACCAAGTTCTGTAAATTCCGCAGAAGCACATTTAATAGAAAAAGAAATCTTAGAAAGTGGCATTCCAATTTTAGGAATTTGCTACGGAATGCAATTGATTGCACATCTTTTGGGCGGAAAAGTTTCTAAAGGAGTAAAAGGCGAATACGGAAAATCTCAACTCAACATAGAAAAAAGCAACGCACTTTTAGACGGAGTTTCTCAAAATTCTACCGTTTGGATGAGCCATTTTGATGAAATAGAAAGCATCCCAGAAGGTTTTGAAATTTCTGGCAGAAGTGGAGTAATTGCAGCGATGGCAAATTCAGAAAAAAACATTTTCGCCTTGCAGTTTCACCCAGAAGTTTCGCATACAGAAGAAGGTGGAAAAATGTTGGAGAATTTTGTTTTCAATATTTGTAAAGCAGAAAAAAACTGGAAACTCACCAATTATATAGAAAAAACAGTAGCAGAAATTAAAGAAAAAGTAGGAACATCCAAAGTAATTCTTGGACTTTCTGGTGGCGTAGATTCTTCTGTTGCGGCAGTTCTTATTCACAAAGCAATCGGCGATCAGTTGCAATGTATTTTTGTAGATACAGGTTTGTTGCGTTTAGATGAAGGCGCAAAAGTAATGGAAAATTACGGCGATTTTTTCAACCTAAAAATTGATAAAGTAGAAGCTGGAGAACGTTTCCTCAAAAAATTAGAAGGAATTTCGGATCCAGAAGAGAAAAGAAAAATAATTGGTGGCGAATTTGTGGCTGTTTTTGATGAAGAATCAAAGAAATTTAAAGACGCAAAATTCCTTGCACAAGGCACCATTTATCCAGATGTGATAGAATCTCAATCTGTAAAAGGACCATCTGCAGTTATAAAATCTCATCACAACGTGGGAGGTTTACCAGAAGAAATGAACTTGGATTTGCTAGAACCTTTGCGAGAACTCTTCAAAGATGAAGTGAGAAAAGTAGGTGAGGAGTTAGGAATTCCACATCATTTGGTGCATCGTCATCCTTTTCCTGGTCCAGGTTTGGGGATTAGAATTTTGGGAGCAGTTGATGCAGAAAAAGTAGAAATTTTGCAAAAAGCAGATGATATTTTCATCGAAGAATTGTATGCTCACGATTTGTACGAAAAAGTTTCTCAAGCATTTGTGGTTCTTCTTCCCGTAAAATCTGTAGGAGTAATGGGCGATGAAAGAACCTACGAATACACCGCAGTTGTTCGTTCTGCAAACACCATAGATTTCATGACGGCAACTTGGAGCAGATTACCTTACGAATTTTTAGATCTCATTTCCAGCAGAATCATCAACGAAGTCCGTGGAATAAACCGTGTTTGCTATGATATTTCCAGCAAACCGCCTGCTACAATTGAGTGGGAGTAGGTTTTAAATGTTGATGAAAATTAATTTGCAAAAGTTAATTTTCATCAATCGTTTTTCCACAAATGTTTAAGCAATCTATAAGTATTAATCTTGGTTCTTCTTCACCAAAAAATTCACCTTCAATATATAAAAGAGTATCTCCAAGTGTTTTGTATCTATACGTTAAATTTGCATCTGTTTTTACAATAAATTTATAAGTTTTTCCAGTATCTAACTTTTTCTTAAAATAACTTTGACATATTTTTTCTTTAGAAAAATAGGCTTTTATGGTGTCATTTTTTATAAAATAAACATAATCATTTTCTGTAGAATCTATTTTGTCTAATGTAGCATTTAGTTCGATAGTTTCAGATTTAAAATGAATTTCTTTCACTTTGTATGTTGCGCAATTAATCAATAAAAATAAGATAATAACCGCTAATAGATTTTTACCAATCATTATTTCGTATTTTTTGGTTCTTTAGGATCGATGTACTTAATTAATGTAAAACGTGGATTAATTTTTTTACCTATAATATTTTCACAGTCTACAAAATAAGAAGATTTCATTCCTGTTTGCCATACTAAAACGTTGTTTTCTGTATAAGAAACCTCTTCGGTTTCAGTTCCAAAGCAACTCGCATAACTTAATTGCTTATTTAATACCAATGTGTATTTTTTATTCAATTTAATTTTTCTAAAATTGGAATTCGTTAAAATTGAATCTGAGGCTTTCACGAAAACACCTTCAATAGCATCATTTTTAAAATGATAAATATGAATTCCATTTTTGGTTTCAATTTTGAAAAATTTAGCCCTAAGAATAACTGTACTTTCATTCAAAACATATTTTTCGTTGTTTCTTGAAATACAACTTGTGAAAATTATCAATGTTAATAGTAAAAGTATTTTTTTCATTTAGTTTTGTTTTAGACACCTTCTTCATGAATATAAATGTACAATTTTTAATACTAAAATTATATTTCGGTATTAAATTTATTTTCTTTCCTTATCTTCGAACTTCAAACATCCAACTTCCAACTTTATAAAAATGTTTCAAAACCAACAACTTAAATTAAAACGAACCGCAAAACTCATTTCAGTGTTGTCCAAATACGGTTTTAAAGAAGTTTTGGCAAGGATGAATGTTCAAAATAAGGAGCAAGAAGCTACGGAAGAAATTTTCAATAAATCTGTTTATGTGAGAATTCGGATGGCTTTGGAAGAAATGGGACCTACGTTTGTGAAGTTCGGACAAGCTTTTTCCCAACGAGAAGATTTGCTTCCAAAAGAATTAACTTTAGAATTACAAAAATTACAAGATCAAGTTCTATTAGAAAATTTTGATTTAAAAGCTGTTTTATCAGAGAATTTTGGAGAAAATTACCAAGATTATTTTTTAGAAATTTCTATAGAACCAATCGCATCTGCTTCTATCGCGCAAGTTTACAAAGCAAAATTGAAAACTGGAGAAGAAGTAGTTTTAAAAGTGAAGCGTCCGAAAATTGAAGAAATCATCAAAGGTGATTTGCTTTTGATGAAAGATTTGGTAAAAACTTTAACCAATTATTTTGAATTTACCGAAAATTTAAACCTTGAACAAGGCATAAATACTTTTGAAAAATCTCTATTATCCGAGCTTTCTTTTGTGAATGAACGAGAAAATATAGAACGATTTGCCAAAAATTTTAAAAACGATTCTCGCACTTATGTGCCAAAAGTATATTCCCAATTATGCAACAACGATGTGCTTTGCATGGAATTTATAGATGGTTTTAAATGCACAGATTTTGCTGAAATAGAAAAGAATAATTTGAAAAGAAACGCAATTGCCGACGATATTTTGCAATTGTTTTTAGCCCAAATTCTAGAACACGGCTTTTTTCATGCAGATCCGCATGCAGGTAATATTTTGGTAACCAAAGAAGGCAAAATTGTTTTTATAGATTTTGGTGCTGTTGGTATTATATTTCCGTCTGATAGGCAGTTTCTAGAAGATTTAATCATCAATTTAATTCTGAAAAATACGGATCAATTAATCATTAATTTAAAAAAAGTAGCATTAAAATTTGAAATTAAAGATGAAAATCGTCTGAAAAGCCAAATTTTAGAAATTTTGAATTTAGTAGATTCTAGTGCTTTGCAAGATATAGATTTGAACAAAATGATTGAAAAATTTCAAGCTATTTTGTTTGAAAATAAAATCGTGATGCCAGATTATTTTATATTACTTTTTAAAGGAGTTACTTTAATAGAAGGAGTTGGCAGACAATTAAACCCAGAAATGGATGTGATAAAAAGCGCAAAACCTTACATCAATAAAATTCTATTGCAACGTTTGAATCCTAACTATTTACTAGAAAAAGGGATGCAAAAATTTACTGAAATTCAAAGTCAGTTTTCAAATATTCCGACAGAAATTAGCAGCATTATTTCAAAATTAAACAACGGAGAGCTGGAAGTTAAAAGTAGAAATGAAGAACAGAAACGCAGCAATGTACTCATCAAACAAAGCGTTACGAATCTTATTATCGCTATCATTTTGGGTGCAAATATGATTGCAACTGCTTTGATTATTAATTCTAATAGTCCTGCACAATTACTTGGATTACCTTTATTAGCCATTTTTGGATTGCTCTTTTCCGGAATTTTAGGTTTAGTTTTGATTTTAAGGTTAATAAAAAGATAATATGATTACCTGTTTTGCATTTGGGAACAAATTTTTTACTGCACAGAATTTCAGTCACTTACATTTATTTTAAGTAAGCAAAGAATACGAATATTCACATTTGAAGCGAACGCTTAATCAAATCTGCTTGCAGATTCCTCTTTGCTAACTTATATATGACCTAAAAAAAATACATTTTGCGTTTAATTTTTCTTAATTAAATGATAATATGAGTTTTATATTGTAAACTCTAAATGCACAACAAGTTATTATTATTTTAAACGCTAAATTCTTAAAATTTGTAATTGCAATTTCCATTTAATTTTCCCGTATCAAATGCTTATCTTTGCAAAATGAAAATAAAGACTTTTGCAGATTTTGAATTGCCCGAAAAAATATTGGATGTTTTAGCAGATCAAAACTTATTTGAGCCAACACCAATACAGAGAAATAGTTTCGGACAAATACTTTCTGGAAGAGACATTATGGGAATTGCCCAAACTGGAACCGGAAAAACTTTAGCCTATTTGCTTCCTGTTTTAAAGCAATGGAAATACAACAAATCTGGAAACCCAACAGTTGTTATTTTAGTGCCGACCAGAGAATTAGTAGTTCAAGTTGCAGGAATTGTAGAAAAATTGTGCGAAAATTTAACTGCAAGAGTTTTAGGGATTTATGGTGGTGTGAATATTAAAACTCAAAAATTAATGTTTGCAAATGGTTGTGATATTTTGGTGGGAACGCCAGGTAGAATAATGGATCTTGCTATTGATAGCGCCATTTCTTTGAAAGAAGTTCAGAAATTGATCATTGATGAATTTGATGAAATGCTAAACCTTGGTTTTCGTCCACAACTGACGCACATTTTTGAAATGATGAAACCAAAAAGGCAAAATATTCTGTTTTCTGCAACCATGACGGAAGCAGTAGATGCACTTTTGGTAGAATATTTTGCGAATCCTATAGAAATTTCTCTTGCAAAATCTGGAACGCCATTAGAAAAAATTGAGCAAACAGGAATTTTAGTTCCTAATTTCAATACTAAAATAAATGTATTAATTCATCTCTTGAAAACGGATGAAGATTTTTCTAAAGTTTTGGTCTTTTGTAATAATAAGCGCCATGCAGATTATTTATTTTTAAAATTACAAGAATTATTTCCAGATTCGTTTGATGTAATTCATTCCAATAAATCTCAAAATTATCGTTTGCGAGCGATGAATAAATTTGAGAAAGAAGAAATCCGCGGATTAATCACTACTGATATTATGGCGAGAGGTTTGGATATTTCAAACATTACCCACGTTATCAATTTTGAAGTTCCAGAAGTTCCAGAACAATATATTCACAGAATTGGTAGAACAGGACGTGCCGAAAAGGATGGAAAAGCCATTACATTCATTACTAAAAAGGAAGAAGTTCCATTGAAAGGGATAGAAGTTTTGATGAAAAAAGATCTGGAATTGATAGAATTTCCAATGGAAGTGAATATTGATCCAAAGAAAATTGCTTCGGAACAGGATGAGATCGTGATGAGAAATGCGACTACCGTTACCTTAAATGAAGGTGGTGCAGCATTTCATGAAAAGAAAGAAAAAAATAGAAAAGAAAACTGGGGTGGACCAAACGCAAGGAAAGAACCAAAAAAATACGGAGCTAATAGAGCACAACAAAAAGCGAAAAGCAAAGCAAAACGGAAGAAATAATTTAAGAATTGAAAATTTTGAAAATTTGCTAATTTATTAAAACAACTTTTCTGCGGTTCCTCATTAAATATTTCACTTTATATTTTTATATCCATGAATCAACAAGCTCAAAAAGATAAATTTCGCCAAATAGTAGAAAATAAATTTCAAATTTATAATTCTCTTTTCATGAGTTTACCTTATGATAAAATGACGAATATTGGCATGTTGCTTCCATTTTTATATCAGGAAAGTAAAGCTGGATATGAAAATCGTGAAAGTCCCGTAGAAATTTTAGAAGAATTTTTCTCAAATCATACCGATTTGCAAACAGAAGAAGAGCAAATAGAATTGCTTTTCAAAATTGTGCAATATATAGAAAGGCAGGTTGTTTTGTTTGATAGTATAGAAGACGCCGCTTTCAATTCTTTGCATACAGAAGCAGATCGTGGTACCATTAGCAATCTGGATGAAAAATCTATGCAGTTTCATCAAAAAGAAGAGGTGCAAAAAATGCTGGAAAAATTTTCTACTAAAATTGTTTTTACAGCACACCCTACACAATTTTATCCTAATTCTGTGCAAAGAATTATGCATGATTTGCGCAGCGCTATATCTCATGATTCTATCACACAGATTGATATGCTTCTGCAGCAATTGGGGAAAACACCCTTCGTAAACAAAGTAAAACCTACACCTGTAGATGAAGCTTTGAGCATTATCTACTATTTGAGGTATGTATATTACGATACAATTGGCGAATTGTTTACCAAAATAAAAAGCACTTTTGGAGAAAATGGTTTTCAGATCAATAAAGACTTGATACAATTGGGATTTTGGCCAGGAGGAGATCGAGATGGAAACCCTTTTGTAACGGCAGAAACTACGTGGCAAGTTGCACAAGAGTTGCGTTTGGCTATATTGAAATCTTACTACAGTCATCTAAAATTTATCCGAAGAAGATTAAGTTTTGGAGGAGTTTCAGAAATTTTGAAACAATTGAGTGACGATTTGTACGCGGCAATATTTAGTGGTGCAGCGATTTCTTCGGAACATATTATTTTAAAAATAGAAGAAGCGAAAGGTATTTTAATAGAAAACCACAATTCTTTATTTTTAGATATTTTAATTAATTTCAAAGATCGAGTTCAGATTTTTGGGACGCATTTTGCAACTTTAGACGTAAGACAAGACAGCTCTAAACACCAAGAAATCATCAATTTAATCTATGAAAAACATTTTGGAGATGAGAAAGTAGATGATGAAAGAAAATTCTATGAACTTATTCAATTTGTATCTGAGGAAAAACTAGAAGATCATGAAGAAGGTTTAGCAAAAGACACCTTAAAAAATATACGTCAGATTGCAAAAATTCAAGCATTAAACGGCGAAAGAGGAATGAATAGATACATTATTTCTAATTCCGAAGCGGTGAAAGATGTAATGAATACGTATGCACTTTTTAAAATTTGTGGCTATAAGGAAGAAGAAATGTGTGTGGATATTGTTCCACTTTTTGAGACAATGCAAGGTATGGCAAATTCCGAAAGCGTAATGCGAGAGCTTTATCAAGACGATTTGTATAAAAAACATTTGCAAAGAAGAGGCAACAAACAAACCATCATGCTTGGCTTTTCTGATGGGACAAAAGATGGTGGATATTTGAAGGCCAATTGGGAAATTTATACTACAAAAGAACGTTTAACGAAAATTTCTCGTGAATTTGGAATAGAAGTTTCATTTTTTGATGGAAGAGGAGGTCCACCTGCAAGAGGAGGCGGAAAAACCCATGATTTCTATGCCTCGCAAGGAAATACAATCGCCAATAATAAGATAGAACTTACCATACAAGGACAAACAATTACGTCTACTTTTGGAAATAAAGAACAAGCCACCTACAATTTTGAGCAATTAATTACTGCCGGAATTGAGAATGATGTATTCAAAAATTCTAAAAAGGAATTGAGCAAAGAAGAAAGAAAATTGATGGACACTTTGGCGAATATCAGCTATCAAAAATATGTTGATTTGAAAAACCACAAGCTTTTCGTACCATATTTGGAAGAGATGAGCACTTTGCCTTACTACGGGAAAACCAATATAGGAAGCAGACCAAGCAAACGTGGAGGCGGAGATCAACTCAATTTCAAAGATTTGCGTGCGATACCTTTTGTGGGAAGTTGGAGCCAATTGAAGCAAAATGTTCCAGGATTTTTTGGCTTTGGTTTCGCGTTACATAAAATGGCAGAAGAAGGCAGATTTGATGAAGTGAAAGCTTTGTACAACAATTCGGATTTCTTCAAAACACTTGTTTTAAATTCCATGATGAGCATGAGCAAATCTTATTTTCCACTTACATATTACATGGAAAGAAATGAGAAGTTTGGCGGATTTTGGAAAATTTTATTTGAAGAATTTAACTTATCAAAAAAGTTGATGTTAGAATTAACAGGTTTTGAAACGCTAATGGAGGAAGAACCGATCTCTCAAAAATCTGTAAAAATCCGCGAAAAAATTGTTTTGCCACTTTTAAGCATTCAGCAGTTTGCATTAATGAAGATTGGAGAAGGAAGCGCTAACACCGAAATGTATGAAAAATTGGTAATGCGTTCTTTGTTTGGGAACATCAATGCGAGTAGGAATTCTGCGTAGCGTTTTTTTTGAATTATTTTTGAAATCAGAATATTAGAATTCGATTTATTATAAAAATTTTATTACTTATTGAATTTAGTTTGTAAAATTTTTAGCCTTTTCTAGTCTTTAAAACGATTTCCAGCAGTATATAAATCAAAATCAATCGATAAGCCTAATTCGTGTAGAAGTTTGAGATTTAAACTTGATAAATTTGGACCGCCAATCATTCCATTTCCATCATGAAATTCCATTACAACTTGTATATAACCATTTGCAATTTCACTTAGCTTTTTTATACCTTTTTTATCTTGATTTAATAAATTGATAATTTCGGAAAGTTTTATTTGAAAAGTACTTGGTTTTACGTTAGGTTTAATAATTATGCAGCTAAAATTATAATTTCCAATTCCGAATTTTCTGTGATCACCTTTATTCCAACCTTTTGAAATTTCTATACTCGTACAATTTTTTAGTTCATTTATAGTTAGATTTTCAGAAGTTGCCTTAAAATAAATTGAAATGTATGCTTCTGTAGAAATACCAATAATTTCATTTTTTATAGAATCGATGTAAAATATTAAATAGAATTTTTCATCTTTAATCGGTAGATAGACAGTTATTTCGTTTTCAAATTCTACAACATTTGCAAATTGAATTTTATCATCAATATAATCTGGCGAATGGATTTTTAAAATTTGTTCAGTTATCCCCCAAGTTTTATCTATAAGTTCATGTTGGATAATTTCAATTAATTGTTCTTCTCTCATTGCAAAATTATAATCATTCAGTTTAAATTCATAAAACTTTAAATTAATTTATCAATTACCAATCTACTCTTTTATCAGCTTCTTCGTGTAAGAATTTTTTTCAGTGTTAATAATTAAATAGTAAACACCAGTTTCCAAATTACTTACATTTAATTTATTATCATTTATTTTTTCAGATTTAATTATTCTTCCCAATTGATCAAATAATTTTATACTTAAAATTTTTTCTTTTGTTTTAAATTGAACAAAATCTCTTGCAGGATTTGGAAACATCTCGAAATCTGAATGTATCGTAGTTTCTGCAGTATTTAAAACTGCTAAAACTGCCCCAAAATTTAAAATTCCGTAACCACCTTGCGCAGTTGGATTTGGAAATAACGAAGCTGTTTCCCGAAGTTTTGTTTTAATAAAATCTCTAGAAATATTTGAGGGAAGTGCTTGCAAAAGACAAGCAACTCCACCTGCTGCTACAGGTGCAGCAAGAGATGTTCCACTTGCAGCAGTTGCAGTATTATTAAAAACCGTTTCTGTAGCAGTTCCTCTCGCTGCTGCATCTGGTTTTATCACGCCTGCAAAATTGGGCCCGAAAGAAGAAAAACCAGATACGATTCCGCTGGAATCTACCGCTCCAATAGTGAAAACTTTTGCATTATCTGCAGGAGCAGAAATATATTGCCAAGGAACTTCTCCAGAATTTCCGGCGGCAGAAAGTACAAAAATTCCCTTTTCGGCGGCTATTTGTGCAGCTCTAGAAATAAAAGTGCTTGTACCATTCATATCTGCATAAGTATAATTATATCTCGCATCATCAAAAACTGTGTAGCCCAAAGAAACCGTGATGATATCTACACCTTTTCTATCCGCATCTTCGGCAGCTTCTATCCAATACAATTGTTCTTCTGGAATTTCTACAGCGCCATTTTCTGTAGCGTACAAGTAGAAATCTGCATCGGGTGCAGAACCTACAAATGAATTATCTATAAATCCTGCAATTGCCCCAAAAACTATAGAACCATGGTTGTTTAAAGATGTATTATAAATGTCTGCATTTTTTGAAATGAAGTTGTAGCCACCTTTTATATTACCAAGATTTCGTATTCTTTGATAAGTAGATCCTGTATCAACCGTTGGAAAACCGCTATCTAACACGGCAATGGTAATTCCTGTTCCTGTAAATCCATTTACGTGCAAACTACGAAGGTTTATTTGGTCTATTTGTGCAGAAGCTTGTCCATAATTAAAGTTCGTTAATAAATTTTTATTAAATTCCTCCAATTTATTTATCTTTTCAGTTTTGAAAACGACCGTAGAATTTTTCGCGAAACTTTCTACACTTTGCACATAAGGTTGCGCTTGCAAAACTAAAACTTGCGCGGCAGTAGCGTTTACCGCAACACCATTCAACCATTTAGAATAATCTGTAACCGTGAAACCAAGATTTACAATATTTTGTATGTAAGTAGGTTCTATCGGAGCATCTTGATCATTTAACGAAATGCCTAAATTGCTGCGTCTATCCAAAGATTTCTGGGTCAATTCTGAATTTGGATTGGCATAAAATGCAGCCTTATTGGGTTTTGCATTAAAATAAACAAATACTAATTCACTTTGAGCATAAATAAAATTTAGCGAAAATATAACTATAAAAAGTAAGACTTTTTTCATTTTTTTAAATTATCAATTATGCGTAAATTTACGCAATAAATATTTCTATATGAAAAAAATCCAGATGGTTGACCTTCAAAGTCAATATTATAAAATAAAAGCAGAAGTAGACAATGCTGTAGCAGGCGTTATGAATTCTGCGGCTTTCATCAATGGGCCAGAAGTTAAAAATTTCCAAAAAGAATTAGAAGATTATTTGGATGTTCCGCACGTTATACCTTGCGCAAACGGTACAGATGCGCTACAAATAGCTTTGATGGCATTGGATTTGAAAGAAGGAGATGAAGTCATCACTGCAGATTTTACTTTCGCTGCAACGGTAGAAGTAATACATTTATTAAATTTAAAAGCGGTTTTAGTAGATGTAGATGCAGATACTTTTACCATGGATATTGATAAAATGAAAGCTGCAATCACAGATAAAACGAGAGTTATAATTCCGGTTCATATATTTGGGCAATGTGCCAATATGGAAGAAATTATCAATGCTGCTGCACCCAACAATATTGTGGTTTTAGAAGATAATGCACAAGCGATAGGTTCGGATTATCACTTTTCAGATGGAACAGTAAAAAAATCTGGAACAATGGGAAAATTAGGAACTACATCTTTTTTCCCTTCAAAAAATTTGGGTTGTTATGGAGATGGAGGAGCAATTTTCACTACAGATGACGATTTGGCGCATAAAATAAGAGGAATTGCAAACCACGGAATGTACGAAAGATATTACCATGATGAAATTGGGGTAAATTCTAGATTAGATAGTATGCAAGCCGCAGTTTTGAGAAAAAAATTGCCACATTTAAATTCTTACAATGAAGCAAGATTAAAGGTTGCAGATTTTTATGATGAAGCATTTGCGAATCATCCAGAAATAGAAACACCAACTAGAGCAGCATATTCTACACACGTTTTTCATCAATATACTTTGAAAATTAAGAACGGAAAACGCAACGATCTGCAAAAATTTCTAGCAGAAAAAGAAATTCCTGCAATGATCTATTATCCAGTAGCATTAAGGAAACAAAAAGCCTATTTTCAAGAAAGTAATGATGCAGATTTTGTGAATACAGATATGCTTTTAGAAGAAGTAATTTCTTTGCCAATGCACACAGAAATGGATGAGGAACAATTGATTTACATTACAGATTCTGTTTTGGAGTTTTTTAAGTAGATATTATGAGTGTTAATAAAATCTTTTCTAACAAGATAATTTATATTGTTAGTATGATTTTATCAATTTTTTCAATAATTATTTATGTATTGGCAATAATAGTTAGATTAAAAAATATAAATAATAGCGTAGTAGGTTTAATTGTAATATTTTTAATTTCAATAATTGCTTTTCTGCAAACTTATCTTTTGATCACAAATAATAGAAAGGCAATTTTTTATATAAATATTCACCTTACATTTTTACTGTTTATTGCTATTTATGAACTTATAAATGAATTTTTAAATTATGGTTTCACCAAAGTTATTAACGGTGTTTTTTATATAATAATTTTTCTATTAATTTCTTTTTATATTGTCAACAAAAATAAAATTTCAAAGTTTAATTCTGGCGAAATAAATAAAATTGGAGAAAGAGAAATTTAATTTCTTTTAAAAATTCATTTTATTCAACTATCAACTATCAACTATCAACCATCAACCATCAACCATCAACAAAGCTAAATGACAATACTCGTAACAGGCGGATTAGGCTACATCGGTTCTCACACCGTTGTAGAACTTTTAAATAATAATTTTGAAGTCGTGATCGTCGATGATCTATCCAATACAGAAAAATTCATCCTTAAAAATATTGAAGAAATTACGGGGAAACGTCCAACTTTTTATCCTTTTGATCTTCGCAGAAAAGAATTGCTAACGCAAGTATTTGATGCTCACGAAATTGATGGTTGCATCCATTTTGCAGCCTACAAAGCAGTAGGAGAGAGCCAAGTGAAACCGCTGGAATATTATGAAAATAATCTGGTAACATTAATGAATGTATTGCAGGAATTTAAAATTCGTGATCTTACAAATTTTATTTTTAGTTCTTCTTGCACCGTTTATGGTCAAGCAGATGTTCAGCCGATAGACGAAAATACTCCTTTGAAAACGCCAGAATCTTCCTATGGAAAGACAAAACAAATGGGCGAAGAAATCTTGGCAGATTTTGCAAAAGCGTACAAAAAGAAGGTGAGTATTTTACGATATTTTAATCCAATTGGCGCGCATCCATCGGCAAAATTGGGAGAATTGCCACTTGGAATTCCGAATAATTTGGTGCCTTACGTTACCCAAACTGCCGCCGGAATTCGCACAGAACTTTCTATTTGGGGAAATGATTACGAAACGGAAGATGGAACTGCAGTTCGTGATTATATTTATGTGGTAGATCTTGCAAAAGCACATGTGAAAGCCTTGCAGAAATTAATTGAGGAACAAAATGATGAACTTGTAGATATTTATAATTTAGGTACAGGAAAAGGTTCGTCGGTTTTGGAAGTCGTACAAGCTTTTGAAAAAGGAAACAACGTAAAAGTGCCCTACAAAATTTGCGATAGAAGAGCAGGAGACATCACGATTGCCTTTGCAAACGCAGATAAAGCCGAAAAAGAGCTCAACTGGAAATCCGAAACTTCGCTAGAAGAAAGTTTAAAAACAACTTGGGAATGGCAAAAGTATTTGGATAGTAGAGCCTAGAATAACAAATAAAAAAGGGATGATTTTAAATAAAATTTTCCCTTTTTTATTTTAAAGAATATCTGTGATTAAGCTTTAAAACAAGTTGCAAAGTCAATTTTTTTAGCAATATAAATTATTGATTTTTTTGAATTTAAAGTTATATCTGGATATTGCTTTTTGAAAAGTTATTCATTAAGAAATATCGAAATTATATTTGACTTCTGACGGTAAATTTTACGATACTTTTGGATTTACGATACTGCGAATTTTTCACCCAGGTTTTTTGGCTAAAATTATATTTCTTTTGATACAAGAATGTACCACAATTCTCTAAGTTTTTGCAAACGGCTGTTAGCAGTTCGTTCTTTTTACATAGATAGTAAATTAGGAAATCTGCATTGTATAGCACATTGTTTTGGTTGTCGGTTCTATAAAAATATATAAATTTCCATCACACCAAAAGTTTAATTTTTGAAAATATTCATCCATTCCTTTTGTCGGTTTTATGTTGCTGTATGTTGATTTAATTTCACTAAAACTTCCCAGTTGACACAAAAACCTCATTGATTTACCACTTTTCGGACATTTTGGAATTTCCGCTTCTTGCAACCATTCTGGTTCCCCACAAATTCCTATGCTTTCATATTCATCAATTTCTTCTTTTTGCGCTAAACTTACTTTTATTCCTTCCCAAATAATTTTTGAGTTTTTGTTTATTTCATCAAATGCACTTGTTGACGAAGAAGTGTCTTCAGGTTCGATAATTGTCGGACTATTTGGATTTGAATAATCTAGAAATACGAAATATTCATCAGTATAAATTGGATGAATTAAGTTAACGCAGAAAGGTAACCAAGAAAATAATGGGTCATAATTATCTATAAAACCTAAATATTGAAAACCGGCTAAAAATTCATTATTTGGAATGGTAAAATCAGTTGGAATTTCTCAGCCTATTTGGTGCTTGCCATTTTCGTATCTTATCATTTCGTATTGCATGTTACTTGTTTTAAAAATTTTGTTGAATAATTCTATTCCTCTCAGTTGTCAATTGTCTTTTTTGGTAGAAAGTGCAACTTTTAGTTCCCTTGGTCAAAATCATTCTCTCCGAGAGTTGGATTTTTTTTATCAATATCATCAAGCTGAATTAAAAGTTCTTGCTTTAAATCGTTTTTTGCATGTTTAGCGACCATAGCTTTTACTTTTTTAAAGTGGCTCGATAAACTTTTTCGTGCGGCTGAAATTATTCTCTCTCTATTTCTATCGAATTCAGAAAAAATAATTTCAGGTAAAATTAATTGTACTTCAACTTGCTCAATAAATTTAGAAAGTAAATTTAAAATTTCTTTGCTTTTTGATGTTTTAGCGATGTCTAACCAAACGCAAGTATCGAGTTATAGTTTAACCATATTTTTAATTTTTTTTTAGGACAAAATTTTTTTATATTTCTGATTTTCAATTCGTTGTGGTAAGCTTGCATACAACGTTTGAAAACATGAAAAGTTGCGGCTTGAAATGCGAGAACTTTCAGATAAAAACGAAATTTCGTAAATAGCGAAAATCTTCGATTTAGTACAGAACTCGCTATTTTTTACTTATCGTGTTGTGCTTTCGTTATTTTTTTCATTAATCCAATCCATTTTTTAATTCCGATTGTTGCTGGGAATTCAGTTTCAAAAGGTGAAATTTTTTCTCCAAGATAATTCTCAATATTTAAAATCAAATAGTTTAAGTCAATTTTTTCATTAAAATGCTTTTCGTAAATATTATATCCGATGTCATTTTTTAATTTTTCAAAATCTTTTTTTTCCATTAGAAATAGCTTTTTGAAATCGACAACCGCTTTTAGTTTTCTTACTTGAATATTTATATATTCTATAATATTATCACTATCTGTTAAATTCAAGGTTTCTCCGCAATCGCATTTAATAGAACCAACCTGACCATATCGAGAACCATTATGCTCGTAAATTTCAGTCATATAATTTCTACAAGAAGGGCAGAATAAAGGGAATTTAGCAACATTCAGTTGAACTTCACATTCATTTCCTCTTACTATTAATTCAAATTCCATTTTTAATTTTATTTCTGGTTATCTGCGTCTCACGATTAATGAAGCAAAACGTGTTGCGGCTAAAAGAAGTGGCGAACTTCGTAACCGATTATTTTCGGCTAAGATAAAATTTCTTGCGAAAGAGGAACGTCCGGCTACCACAAATTTCGCAGTAGCGCAAAATGTGTGTTATGCGGTCGTTCTATTTTCTTCTGTTATTTTTGTTAGTTCTTTAATGCGGTTTTTTAATTCCTCTTTCCATTCAGTATTTATTGCGTTATCTTCTTCTGCGTTTTTTAAATTTTGCTTAAGTAAGGGTAAAAAATTCTTATTTTTCGTATAGTTAATTGCTTCAAAAAGCAAAATACCATATTCTCCGTCCATAACTTCACGCTCTATTATTTCGTTTACTCGATTGTCTTTTCGTTTTGCCAATCCTACAATTGCTTCAAGTTTTGTTTCTTGATGCTTGTCGTTAACTCTTTTCCATAAAGCTTCTCGAATATTTTTATTATTATTTTGGATTTGAGTTCCAAGTCCAAAAGTTGCCCAATTTCTAATATGACTTAATTTGTCTGACGAAAGCTTTATTAAAGTTTGAATTGCGTTTAAGTTATCAATTCCAAGCAACGCATAAACTAAACCTTCTTTTACCCAATTATTTTCGTTCTCTATAAATGAACATATTTTTTCAATTTGATCATTGTCAAGTCCGTCATTATTGTGTCCAATAGAATACAGTAGAGACATTAAAACGTCTGGGTCTGTTTCAATTTCAAGTAATTCAAAATAGATTTTAAGCGTTTCAACTAAAAATGGTCTTGGAGGTAAACCAAACTGAGCTAAAATATCAATTCCTATTTTTCTGATTTTTGTGTTGTCAGATTTGATCAGCTCTAGACACTTTCGAAAAAGTTCTTCACTTGGTCGCTTTCTTAAAATACTGATATTATCCCAACGAGATTTGTCCGTCTTATTATTTATAAGCCGAAAAATTAATTTTTCGTCAGTCCAATTTTTTCTACTCATTTTCTTTTTTGCAGTGTCGTTTTAGAATGCTACAACGTGTCGCGGCTTGCAGAAGTGTCGAACTTCGTGACCGATTATTTTCGGCTAAGATAAAATTTCTTGCGAAAGATAAACGTGAATTTACCACATATTTCGCCATTTTTGCAAACCGCTGTTGTGCGATCGCTTTTTTATTTATTAAACATTTAAGTCATCAAAATTTTCGCTTGTCAAATTGTGAATATTTTCTGTAATTTTTTCAATTTCCCAATTCCACCATTTTATTCCTAATAGTTTTTTAATTTGTTCTTTTGAAAATCTTTTTTTTATTTCTTTTGCTGGATTTCCACCAACAATTGTATATGGTTCTACATTTTTAGTTACAGTTGAATTCGTAGCGATTATTGCTCCATCGCCAATTTTCACACCTGGCATGATTGTAGAATTAAATCCAATCCAAACATCGTTTCCGATTTCTGTATTTCCTTTATTTGGATATTGTTTTCCTTCCATTGCATCTTTCCAATCTTCTCCAAATATTGCGAAAGGATATGAACTTATTGATTTAGTCAAATGATTCGCTCCATTCATTATGAATTTGACATCAGAAGCAATCATACAAAACTTACCGATTATTAATTTATCACCAATAAAATCAAAATGATATTTTACGTTTTTTTCAAAATTATTAACATTTTCAAAATCATCATAATAAGTATAATCACCAATAATTATGTTTGGATTTTTAATGATATTTTTTAGAAAGCAGAGTTTTTCATAATTTTCAAGAGGAAATTTTATGTCTTTATTAGGTGCTTTCATTTTTGTCATTTTTCTGATTTATTTCTTTTTTACGATTTCTACCAATGTGTCGCACAACACACAAATATAAGCAAGTTTTATTCTATCACAACTTATATCTATCTACAGAATTAAAATATTAAATAGTTTTGAATAATTTTAAATAATTTAAAATCAATAACTTATCCATTTGCAAACGACTACAAATGGTAATAAGTGTTTTCTAACCGAATAAGTTTTGTTTCCCGCCACATCTTTGCAGCAGAGAAATGAGAAAAATAATTAACGTCTCTTTTCTAAATATTAACAAATAAATTTTAAAGTTATGTCATTAAGAAACAAAGTTACCTTAATCGGTAGAACAGGGAAAGAAGTAGAAATGCTAAAATTCGAAAACGGTCAACTTGCCAAAGTTAGTCTTGCAACCACAGATCATTATACCAATGCAAAAGGTGAAAAAGTAGAAGAAACGCAATGGCACAATTTAGTTTGCTACGGAAAAACAGCAGAAATAATGCAGAAATATGTAGAAAAGGGAAAAGAAATTGCCATCGAAGGTAAAATTCAATATAAAACCTACGAAGATAAAGATGGACAGAAAAGATATTCTACAGAAATAAAAGTAGATGAATTGCTTTTGATGAGCTCTAAATAGTACCCTAAATGCGTCACCTGAATTTTATTTTGGTGATGCATTTTTTTTAAATATTTACTAGAAAAAATATAATTCTTAAATACTAATACTATAAAAAATCTTCCAAGCAATAACATTTGATAATGAAAGCAATATAAAATTGTAAAATAAACAGATATGCGATAATATATTAAAAATATTGAGCAAAATTTAATCGCATACTTTTAATTATGGAAAAAAGTTAATTTTATTCAATTTCAAATTTTTTTTTACTTTTCATTTCCTTATTTTTGCCATCGTACTTGCAATCAGTCAATAAATTGCACGTTTAAATAAAATAAAAAATGATGAAACCCGGTTTAGCTAAAGGAACTAGAGATTTTTCTGCAGAAGAAATACAAAGGAGAAGACTGATTATCCAAACCTTACAAAACAATTTTGAAAATTTTGGCTTTCAACCTTTGGAAACACCAAGCTTTGAAAATCTTTCTACACTTACCGGAAAATATGGAGAAGAGGGCGATCGTCTGATTTTTAAAATATTAAATTCTGGAGATTTTGCAGCCAAAACGAATGATGAATTTTGGAATAGAAAAGATTCTCAAAAATTAACCAAAGAAATTTCTGAAAAAGCGCTCCGCTATGATCTTACAGTTCCATTTGCAAGATATGTTGCGATGAATCATGGTCAGTTAAATTTTCCTTTTAAACGTTATCAAATACAACCGGTTTGGCGTGCAGATCGTCCGCAGAAAGGCAGATATAGAGAATTTTTGCAGTGCGATGCAGATGTTGTAGGCAGCACAAGTTTGTGGCAAGAAGTAGAGTTGGTGCAATTGTATTTAAAATCATTTCAAGATTTGAAAGTGCCAGTTCAAATAAATATCAATAATAGAAAAATTTTGACTGGTTTGGCAGAATATGCCAACATTCCCGAGCAAATTATAGATTTTACGGTTGCTTTAGATAAATTAGATAAAATTGGAAAAGATGGAGTAATAAAGGAACTTTTATCCAAAGATATTGCTGAAGAAGCTATTGAAAAACTATCCTTTTTATTTGAAAATAAGTCTCAAATTGAAGTTTTAGAATTGCTGAAAATTTATTTCGCAGATGTAGAAATTGGTAAAAAAGGTGTAGAAGAATTAGAGTTCGTTTTAGAAAATTGCAAGAAATTAGGTATAGAAAATGAACTTGTTTTCGATATTACTTTGGCAAGAGGTTTAGATTATTACACGGGAGCAATTTTAGAAGTAAAGGCGCACAATGTGCAAATGGGATCCGTTGGTGGTGGAGGTAGATATGATAATCTTACCGAAGTTTTTGGGGTGAAAAACGTACCGGGAATTGGAATTTCTTTTGGTTTGGACAGAATTTATTTGGTAATGGAAGAATTAAATTTATTTCCAAAAGATTCTGTGCAAAAATTGCAATATCTATTTGCGAATTACGGCGAAAAAGAAGCTTTTGAAAGTTTAAAAATAATTCAAAATTTGAGAGAGAAAAATATAAGTGCAGAGCTTTATCCGGATGCAGAAAAAATGAAAAAATTCTTCAATTACTCTGAAAAACGTGGGGTAGAAAATTTAGTTTTTCTTGGAGAAGAAGAAATTGCTGCAGGTAACATTACAATTAAAAATCAATTGAATGGTGAACAAAAAACTATTTCTCAGAATGAATTTTTAGCTCAGTTTTAGTGATTATTTTTTGTAATATAATTTACAATGTTTAGCATAAAAAAAGACTGTTTTCCTAGAAAAACAGTCTAAATGTAATAAGAATGTGAAAAGTATTACATTGCGTTGTTGACGTCAGATTTTACATCGTCAATTTTATTTTCGGCCTTGTTAGAATATTCATTTGCTTTCTCTTGCACTTGAGATGCAACATCATTAGCTTTGCTTTTGATATCATTTCCCCACTTGTTCAAGTTATCTTTAGCGTTATTCACTTTATCTTTTACCATTTGCTTTTCTTCAGTAGTAGCGTTTTTGTATTTCCACCAAGCTAATGCTCCAAGACCTAGTAATGCGATTAATCCTCCTTTTTTAGATGCCATAATATTTAATTTTTAATGTTAACAAATTATTTTGTTGATATACAATATGTAAAATCTATGCCAAAGAGTGGTTAAAATTTTTTATTATTTAATAAAAAATTTATAGAATTAAATATGAATTATTTTTTTAAGCAAAACACTCAAAACTTTCTCCATCATAGCTGGCAAATACCATCGTAGGGTGAGAATCTTGATGAAAAATATTTCCCGATTTATCTATCGCAATTGCACCGGCGAAACCATCGTAGACTTTCAATTCCTCAAATGTTTTTTTAAATGCATCTTTTAAACTAAATCCATCAGTAACTCGGGTTACAATTTTGGTAGCCGTTGCATTGCTCACAATATCTTCGCCAACTCCTGTACAACTCACTCCGCAAAAATTATTGGCAAAATTCCCAGCAACCGTTGCAGAATCTGAAATTCTACCTACCAATTCAAAACCTTTTCCACCGGTAGATGTTGCCGCAGCTAGTTTTCCCTCAGCATCCAAAGCTACACAACCTACTGTACCAGTTCCCAAAGCTTTTTTCTTTGCTTCGTATTCTTTTCTTCTCACTGGTAATTCTGTAGAAAAATCTTCAAAATTATTTTCATCGGCAAATTTTTTGGCTCCTTCGCTTCCTAAAACACGATCGTCCTCTTGCATCAGTTTTTCTGCAACTAAAATAGGATTTTTTACATTTTGAATATTGATTACTCCAGAAAATTTTTCTGTTTCCCCATTCATTATTGCAGCACTCATGCGTATTTTGCCATCACTTTGTATTTGCGAACCTATTCCTGCATTATACAATTCGTCATCTTCCAATAGAGAAACAGTATAGACTACAGTTTCCGTCGCGGTGTGATTTTGTAGAAATTCGAAAGATTTTTTAGCAATACTTTGCAAGGAATTTTGCTTTGCAATTTTTGTTTCAGCACTTTGGTCGCTTTCAGAAAAGAAGCCACCGTGTATAATGATTTTCATAAATTTTATTAATATGGAATAGAAATAGGGTTGGATTGCGATTTAAAAATCTTGAGATCTTTTGTATTAAAATCAAACTGATCATCTCTACTCAAGACATTTACCACTAAGTTTTCTATAGAAATTGGTTCGCCCAATTCAATATTTGTAAGATTGGTATCCTTTATAAATCTACCATCTACCAAAATTACCAAGCCAGAACCAACTGCCGTCATGATATTATTTTTAATAAAAAGGCCAGTATCTTCTCCAAGACCGATGCCTAAAGTTCTAGGATTGTTTACTACAGCTTGAAAAAGCCTTCCAATTCTGCCACGTTGAACGAAATGCGTATCTATAATTACATCCGTGATGAAACCAAGACCTTGTGTTGTTTTTATCTCTCCTTTTAATAATGCTTCTCCACTTGTTCCTTGGTAGATCATGTTTTCCGAAGCTGCAGCAGCTCCTGCAGAAGTTCCTGCATACACGAAATCTGTTTCTTGATACTTTACCAAAATGGCGTCGTGAAATCTTGTTCCACCCAAAATAGAGGTCAATCTTAGTTGATCTCCACCTGTAAACATTACAACATCTGCAGCATTGGCTCTTGCAACAATAGCATCAGAATTTGCTTGCTCTCTATTTTGAATATCCAAAACGTTCACCGTTTTTACACCTAAATATTCGAATGCTTTTTTGTATTCTGGTCCTACAATTTGCGGGATTTGCGAAGCAGTGGTGATAATCTCTATCACAGAATCTTCTTTCAATCGAGATTCGTCGATTATTTTTCTTAAGATTCCTCTTTCAAAGAAATTTAGATTTTTTTCTACGTTTTGATCAAAATCTATTTCACTAAAACTGCCTTTATTTACAGCACCGCCTATTATAACTAATTTTCCTACTGCTTCCATTACTTGCAAATTTAAAAAAAATAATTGGGACTTTTTATTTATTTATGTCGATATTCTTCTAAATATTAGTAATAAAAAGCGATTATTCTCCATTTATTTTAATAATATTGATAAAGTAATAGCCGATTCTTTACTTTTTCTTTTATCTTTGAGTTGACTTAAAAATAATTTCCCCAAAAACAGATATTTATACTATATGAAAATTGAAAAAATACAAATTTTAAGAGGTCCAAATGTTTGGAGTATTAGAAGAACAAAATTAATCCAAATGCGATTAGATTTGGAAGAAACTGAGCAAACTCCAACCAACGAAATAGATGGATTTCTTGAAAGAATAAAAAATTTGCTTCCTTCTTTACAATCTCACAGATGCTCTGAAGGTGTAGACGGCGGATTTTTCATGAGAATAGAAATGGGAACTTGGATGGGACACGTGATAGAACATATTGCCCTAGAAATTCAAACATTAGCAGGAATGGATACAGGTTTCGGAAGAACGAGAGAAACCAAAACACCAGGAATTTACAATGTTGTTTTCACTTATATAGAAGAAAAAGCCGGGGTATATGCGGCAGAAGAAGCTGTGAATATTGCTAAACATTTGATGAGCGGAGAATATTACGACTTAGAGAATTGCATACAAACATTAAAAGTACTTCGCGAAAGGGAAAGATTAGGACCATCTACCGGAAGTATTGTAGAATCTGCTGTTGCGAGAAATATCCCATGGATAAGATTAGGTACAAATTCTCTGGTGCAATTGGGATATGGTGTAAATCAACAAAGATTCCAAGCAACTATTACTGGTTTGACGAGCTCTATTGCGGTAGATATCGCTTGCAACAAGGAATTAACAAAAAAAATGCTAGAAGATTCTGCGATTCCTGTTCCTTCTGGAGATATTGTAGTGGATGAGGAAGATTTGACTTCGGCCATCAATAAAATCGGATATCCAATCGTATTAAAACCACTGGACGGAAATCATGGAAAAGGTGCTTCTATCAATGTAAATGATTGGGAGAATGCATTGGTTGGTTTAGATCACGCGCAAAAATATAGTAAGAAAGTAATTGTAGAAAAATACATAACGGGCTATGATTTTAGAATTTTAGTCATCAATCACAAAATGGTAGCTGCTGCGAGAAGAGTGCCCGCAAATGTAGTGGGAGATGGGAATAATACCATCCAATTCTTGATAGATCAAGAAAATGAAAATCCGAAAAGAGGATATGGTCATGAAAATGTATTAACTGAAATTGGAATAGATAAAGATACAAATGAACTTTTAGCAAAATTAAACTACACTTTAAATACCATTCCACAAAAAGGCGAAATAGTTTATCTAAAATCTACCGCCAATCTATCTACAGGTGGAACTTCCATCGACGTTACAGATATGGTGCACCCAGAAAATGTAACGATGGCAGAGCGCGTTTCTAGAATCATTGGTTTGGATGTTTGCGGGATAGACATCATGGCAGAAAACCTAACACAACCATTGAAAGAAAGTGGAGGTGCCATCATAGAAGTAAATGCTGCGCCAGGTTTTAGAATGCATCTTGCGCCAAGCGAAGGTTTGCCAAGAAATGTAGCTTCTCCGGTTGTAGATATGCTTTATCCACAAGGAAAACCATTCAGAATTCCAATAATTGCGGTTACGGGAACCAATGGGAAAACTACAACTACAAGAATTATCTCCCATATTGTAAAAACTAATGGATACAGAGTAGGTTTCACCACATCGGATGGTATTTATATCCAAAATACAATGCTTACGAAAGGAGACACAACCGGACCAATTTCTGCAGAATTTGTACTAAAAGATCCAACCGTAGAATTTGCAGTATTAGAAACTGCAAGAGGTGGAATTTTGCGCTCTGGTTTGGGATTCAATAGATGTGATATTGGAGTCTTAACGAATATAAAAGAAGATCATCTTGGTTTAAGTGATATTCACAATCTAAAAGATCTTACCAAAGTAAAAAGAGTCGTTCTAGATGCCGTGAAGAAAGATGGATGGAGCGTTTTGAATGCAGACGACGAATATTCTATGCGATTAATGCCAGATTTAGATTCTAAAGTTGCTATTTTTAGTTTAGATGAAAATAATCCTTTCATCAAAAAATTTGCAAAAGAAGGAAAAGTTACCTGTGTGTTCGAAGAAGGTTTTGTTACCATCAAAAAAGGAGATTGGAAAATTAGGATTGCAAAAGTGCAAAATATTCCTATCACCATGGAAGGGAAAGCAAGATTTATGATTTCCAACGTATTGGCAGCAAGTTTGGCTACGTACCTGTATGGTTTTGAAATAGAAGATATTGCCAATGCATTACGAACATTCATCCCTAGTGCACAATTGACACCTGGAAGATTGAACGTTTTTAAATTTAAAAATTTCAAAGTTTTAATAGATTTTGCGCACAATGCAGCAGGATATGAAGCGATAGAAGATTATCTTAAAAATGTAGAAGCAACCAAAAAAATAGGAATTATCTCTGGAGTAGGAGATAGAAGAGACGAAGACATCCGAGAATGTGGCAAGATTGCAGGTAGAATGTTTGATCATATCATCATCAGAAATGAAAAGCATTTGCGTGGCAGAACCGAAGAAGAGATAAGTGCTTTGGTGATAGAAGGCATCAATTCTTCTGAAAACGAAGTAACCTACGAAATTATACCAAAAGAAATAGAAGCATTGAAACACGCCATCAATAAAGCGGAAGAAGGAACGTACATCACCGCTTTAAGTGATGTAATAGCCAATGCAATAGATTTGGTGCAAGAATACCAAGCAAAAGAATTGCAAGAATTACAAGAATTATAATAGATTTTTTTGATATTGAAGAAGCCTGTCGTTTGACAGGCTTTTTTTTTGTTAAATTATTTTGCTCTTTTCAATTCAAATGGATGCAAGTGACTAATAGTATGAAAAATTTTATTTTGTAATTTTAATCTTTACGTTTCATTCTGCAATCCTTTCTATAAAAAAGATGAGCATTATGAATTATATTGAGCTTGAAGATCATCTTATTTTTGGTCTGATGAGAAAACAATTGCCATTTTGAATATCAAATAAAATTAAATAATTTCCATTCTTAGGTTTGTAGTAGGAATAAGTAAAATTTTCTCTTAAAGAATCATCATCCAGATAAAAAGAAACATTTTGTTTAAAATGTAATGTACTTCTAGGCATTTTTATATCGTAATAACTAAATCCTGTCCAGCCAATAGCAGCATTTCCATTTCCGCCCCAACGTAAATTGAAATGCCAAAAAGATTTTCCTATCCATTCTTCCTTTTGGGAATATACTCTATGTATAACGCTTTTTGGGTCATCAATTTTATAAAATTTTTGTTTGTTTTCTTCATTATCCTCTGTTCCCGGTGCTATTGATGGTTCCTCATCAACTGGATAAAAATATTCTGCAGTAAATTTATTAGGAGCGTATCCTTCGGATTCGTGCCAATGTTTATCTGAGTAAAAATAAAACCATTGATCATCTTTAAAAATAATGACTTTATTTTTTGAATCTTGCCCATTTTCACCTAAATAAATATAATTTGACTCAATAAGATTCTTATTATCGCCAATAATTTCGTTTGCTTCATCTTTAGAAAATACTTTATCTTCCTCTATCACATTGAATGAATACCAAACAGGATCGCCATTTTCTAGCCACGTATTGAAGGTGTTTTTCCCTGTATCGATAATGAAATTGTTTACGGTTTTGTAATGATGATCTTCTTTTAGAGTATTATAAGCATAATGAAGAGAATCTTTTATCTGTCCTTTCAGATCTATTTTGTACCAGGTATCTTCAATATCCTTACCTCCGTCTTTGCCATCGTTCATGCTATAGGACATGATGACCACCGTACTATCATTTATTTGGAGTAAAGGTTCATCAAAATGATTATTGATCGCAATTTCTTCATAAAAATCATCTTCCAAATTATAAATTTCTCTGTAAGATTGATAAATTTCTGGCAGTTTCTGCGATTGTAATTTATATTTTTCATAATGCATCGGTATATCTGGAAGAATAACGATAATTGCAATAATTACAACAAATAAGATTATTTTTTTTAGGGTAATTTTCATTTATTAATTTTAAAAGTTGTTGTTGATAAGAATACTATAAATTTAAACAATCTTGATCTCGAAAATTTAAATGAATAGATATTTATCAACTTATATTACTAATTGTAGATAAAAAACTTCGTAAAATTATTTGATATAATAGATTGTAGAAAAACCATATTAATTAAAATCAACTACAACCACCACATCCTCCACAACCAGAACATCCGCTGCAACTACTACATCCACTATCACCAGAACTACCACTATCGCTGCTACAACCACTATCAAAATCTGAAGAATAATCGTTTAAATTAAAATCCCAACCAGAACATCCACTGCTTGCATCTGCCATTGCCGTTCTTCTCTCAAATGCGAAATCTGCATCCATCTGATCTAGAAAATCATAATTGATATTTGGAATTAAAAAAATGCTGCCAGCAAACACAGAGATCATTTCAGCTGCTTTTCTGTCTTTTATATTGGTGATTTTTGAAAATTGATCTGTCAGATATTTTAATTCTGTTTCAATATTTCTTTTTAAAATAGTTCCCTTCTCGTTCAAAGAAAAATGCGCCAATAGTTTCTGAAAAAAATTTTGAGAAATATAAGTCTTAAATTTTTCATTATTAAAAATTTCTTGCTTAAAATGATAATAAGATTGAGAATTTTGAAAACCAATCTTCACCATATTTTTAAATTGTATTTCTATCTTCGGATCTTGTCGGAAGGCCGAAAGAAAAAAGTTTTCATGCGGTTTTGCAAGGTAAGATTTAAAATTCTCGTCGATAACAATGTACTTATACAAGTAGGCCTTTTGCCGATCGTTACTTTTTATTTCTACTTGAAAAATTTTCAAAACCTTTTTCAAAATCAAATCAGCTAAAGTGATTTTCAGCAATTCCTTTTGTGTAGATTTTCCCTTCACAATCAAAATGGCTTCTGCCGGTGTATATTCTGTAAGATGTTTCATCTAAAAAGGTTTTTTTAAAATCCAATTTCTCTTCATGTTCACTCGTTGAAAATTTATTTCTGAAAATCTAATTTTGCTAGAAGGCCAAATATCTGCACTAGGTGCATATTTGAAAACGGAAATATACAATTGTTTTGTTTTTTCATACCAATTTGTAAATTTATCAATCTCTTTGTTTCCTCCTTTTGTTGGACCATGGTGTATTTTCTTTCCCAACGTATGCTCGCAAAAATCTTCCCAATAAGATTGCGTGTAGAGTAGGTGCAAATGCCAAACTTGGTCAACTTGATCAGAAGGCGTCAAAGGATGATCTGCAATCATTAGTAAAAATATAAATTTTTTGTATTCTAAAACTGCCCGCACAGAAAATTCTACAGACCAGCCATTTTCTCGCGCCAAACGATCTGTGAAACTCAGTGAAGAATCTACCTCATCCAATTCAAAATTTTTGATTTTGTTCCAGAGAATTTTTTGGGTTTCGTTCATTTTTTACTAATAATCTTTTTCGTTTTTAATATAGTTGAATTGCAACTACTGTGTATTTATGCAGGCGGGATAAAAATACAAAAACTTTCTACTTGCTAAAAACTTATCAATCGCTAAAATCTTCCATTTAGCACTAAATCCGCTATTTTTAATATACAGTTTGAGTAGCATTGCTTTTATTTTATGATTTGATCTGCTAATATTCCTAAGACAAATCCTCCAATTATTCCGAACATTCCTGATATAATCATTGGTATCGCCAAAAATGTAAATACTTGTGACTGTGATTCTCTAATTTGAACATAAAATTTAGTCATATCAATTGATTTTGAAGGTATCGCTTTTGCAATAAGATTTTGTAAACCAAATAAAATTGTTCCTTCTTTAAGTTCTATTTTATAGCTACCAATAGGTGCATAAAAAGTAAATAATTCCATTCGTCCTGTCGAAAAATCGTTTATGCGAGGACTTAATAAAGAGTAATTTAGCTTCAACTCTTCCTTTGTCAATTCACTATAAATAAATGGTCTTAATTTATCAATTGGGGTTCGCGTAAGTGATTTTCCTTTCTGCCAAATAGAAAAAGTTCCTGCTTTTGCAACATAAAATTGGCCACTTAATTGTGAAAATGGAATTTCTAATAAGACTTCTCCACTAAAAGATTTTCGGATTAATTTAATTCCTTTTAATAATGCGAAAACACCAATTGGAATTAGACAAAAAAATAAAATTCGAATATGATTTATTTCCATTTAACGATTTAATTTCAATTCTGTTTTTTATAGCAATTCTGCTAACGGTTTTGTATAAGAAAAATAAAGCCTTTGAATGTGGTAATTTTTGGGTAATAACTAAAAATTAGAAAATGGCAAAAGTCTTCGATTTAGCACCGAACCTGCCATATTGTCAAACTAATTTTGTGCGATTGTGCTTTACCTATTTTGTTTCTTAACCTCATATATCACATCATTTCATCAAGTAATAATGTCAATAAAACCAATAATATTTAGTTTTTCCAATTACATTATTTTTAAAGTTTTCATATTCTTTCTTATTTGTCAAATATAATTCGGCTACAAAACTTTTATCGTTATCTTTTTCATCTTCTACATTCAGAATTAAGTTTATAACAAGGTCTTCAGTTGTCCATTCATAATATTCTTTGTGTTCTAGGTTTTCCTTTATTATTTTAGGTTTTCCATATTCAATCTCTAATTTTTGCTTTAAAGTATTGAAGTTTTTTTTACCATCTTTATATGCGTAAGAAATGGCTCTTAATGACTGAAAAACATTTGAAATATTAGTAAACATTTCTATCTTTTCAAATTTGATACCTTCAAATATGGCTAAAGTATCTTTAGTAGCCATTCCTTCCATTCCATAATAAAGTAGTGGTACATTATCATCAATAGACAACGTATCAATTTTTTCTACGAATTTATAATTTTTTAGTAATTCGTCAGATACTGATTCTTCAAATTTCCCTTGAGAAAGTAATTCTCTAGATTTCTTGTGAATTTTGATTTGATTTTTATAAAAATCATTTGCATTAAAACTTATAGGGAATGTTTTTAAATCTATTATATCTTTGCCCAATTCAGGGTTTTGTGCACAAGATTTCATTGTAAAAATAAATACAAATAAAATTGATAATTTGAATAATTTTTTCATTAATTTACTTTTAATGACTTTGTTTTAGCATATCGCACAACACGTTAATACCCACTACAAAATAGCGCCAATCAAAACAAATTACGTTAGATATCCGCTACTTCAATCCTTCCCCTCACAAATATAAAATTATTTTTTCTACAAATAGCGCGTTCAAAATAATTTTCCAAATGACCTTTTGCGCTACACTCAATTGCTTTTCACGGTGTGATAGGTAGAAAATGCGGTATATATTCGCGTTTCTTTAAGTTTTCCCTTTTGGTAAATTTCTATTTTATCGGTATCACCACTTTTTTTGTCTATGTATCTTATTTTTTTTAGGCGCTTTTTTCCATCAAAATATTCTGTTCTAGAGTTTCTACCTTCTTTTTGATAATGGATAAAGTCTATATTTCCATTCTTTTTATAGTGGTAGCTTTTGGAATCATAAAAAGAACCCGCGTCTTTTCCTAAACCTTTATTGGTTTCATTAAAAACATATGTACCCTCCAAAGTCAGCTGTTTTTCTTCATTATAAATAATGTAGTAGGCGCCATTTTTAGGATTTTTTAAATAATAATTGGTTTCCAACCGAGGTTTTTGGCAAGGTCTATGTGCCAGCAAGGTGATTTTTTCAAAAACAAGCGGATCTGCTTGAGATACAGATATGGTATCAACTTTGCCCTCGTTTTGAGCAAAAATTAATTGAAATCCCAATATTAAAATGAAGAAAATTATTTTTTTCATGGTTAAAAATAGCATAAATATTTAGATAATAAGAGCAGTAAAAATCAAAGGTGAAAAATTACTGCAAATGGCAGATTGCGAAAAACTTAAAATGATATTCTTCTTGGTTATAATTTTTATTAAAGCAATTTGTTTGTAATAAAATCAATCTGATTTTCTGTTAAAACAGGTTCAAAAAATTTTAGATAATCATTAAGTTCGTTTAAGAGTTTAATTTTTACATATTTAAATTTACCTATTGGCTTATTATTAATCATCACAATAAGATTTCTTATAGGAATTTGTTGTTCTCCCCAATGATGCTCATTTAATCTAATATTTTCCGAGATATACACATAAAGTGCAAAACTAGATCTTTCAATTTGTTCAATCGGCGACCTCAAATTGATAGTATCGACAGATGATTTGCTCCAGTTCTTTGTTTCTATGATAAAAATTCCTGCTTTGGAAATTAAAAGGTGGTCTATTTGTACAGAGTATATCCTTTGATTGTGCTTTTTGTAAAAAATCGGACGAGAAAATTTTAAATTGAAATTATTAATTAATACATAGTCATCTGAAAGTTTCTTTATTTCTTTTACAACTAAATTTTCCCCTATCGCTCCAGAAATTAGATTTCTTGAGTTTTCTAAAACATTTCGTGTATATTCTAATCTTTGAATTTCTGATTTTGCTCTTTCTGCAATTAAATTTTCTATATCAGCTTCGTATTCTCTTATGAAAATCTCATCATTTTCAATGCTTCTCGTAATCTCTTTTACTGAAGCATTTACCAATTCATTTCTATTTTTAACGAGGTAATTCGATTGCTTTTTTAGGGAATATAGTTTTACACTTGAGATTATTTTTTTTAAAAAGTTAATATCGTTAGTATTAATGATGTTAATTTTTCTCTCTAAATCAGAAATTCGATCATCAATTTTTTCAGTTTCGAAATTGATTATTTCAGTTTTGTTCTGTATTCTTTGTTTAAGATTAGAGCAGGTTTCAGAATGTTTTACTGCTAATTTCTCTACTTCATAATTGAGGACAATGCGTTTTTCCGAATTATAATTTAATAAAAAATCCTTAATTTCTTTCACAGAATTAAATCTGTAAATTCCATTACGCTCTAATTCAGATTTTAGAGTTTTTAGAGATTCTATTTTTCCTTATATTATTGCCATTTACGAATTTCTCACAGATTACGTGATTTTATATGATTTGTGCGTCTAAAAATCAGATATTTTTCGGTGGTAGCAAATCGTTTGCTGAATGTTTGTCAGTTTGTACTATTTCAAATTGAAGTATAAAAAATATGAGCTGGTACGTGTAGTATTTTTACTTCGGATTAAACATAATGTTGAAATACTTTAAATATTCCTCTATTGGTTCCATACCCATTTCTTTTCTTCTTACGTTCACAGTTTCAGGATTTTCTAATGTATACAATTTGCCATTTTCTATTTGAGAACCATATATTTGTGGTTTTCCTTCGTCCATCAAAATCCTATCCTTCATCAAGGCGTATTGTTGTTTAGATAAGTCTCCATTTTCAACCGCTTTCTCTACTTGTGGCCAATACTTTTTTCTGATTTCTTCCTCAGAACTATGTTGCAGTCCCAACCAGATAGCATCCATATGTTTTTGTCCCACCTCCTTTAATGTTGGCATACCACACTTTTCAATAATGCTAATCACTAATTCTTGATTTCTATGATCTTCTTTAGCGAATTTGATTAAATCACTTTCTTTTCTAATCTTTTGATCACTTTCTAAAACTTCGCTCAAGATTTGAAGTTTTTTGCTGCAATCGACTTCAATAATATCTACTGAACCTACATAGACGAATTTATCTCTATTCATATAAAGGAATATTGATATCATTAATACAAGAGCAGCTAATATGCTGAATACTATTTTTTTCTTTTTCATATATTATTGGTTTATATTACATGTAACATTTTTGTATATGATAAGTTGTATGTATAAGCATCTAATTACCGAACAAGAAAGTACAAGAGGACTTTTATAAGTAGGCGAGAAGCCAGCAATAAATTTTATATGGTGTTAGCTGTAGACTCTTACTTATCATATATAAAATCTTCTAATGTTTCTAAATAACCTTTTTGCAAATAACAAATACCATTATCCGAATAATTATATTCTCCAACATATTTTGGTATTTCAAAAAATTTTAAATATTCTTCACTGATTTCAGTTTTTTCAGCACTTTTTACACCTACAGTCAATTTTCCTTCAATTACATTAATAAGAGCAATTCCGTGTTCTTTTGCAAATTTTTCAGCTCCACTTTGGAAGCCACTTGTAGCGAATATAATTCCTTTATGACTTCCTGTGGCTCTTAACTTATCAAAAAGTACTTGAACTGTCTCTCTCTTTATTTTATTTTTATGTTTCTTGCATTCAACAAGAACTCTTATTTCTGTGCCTAGCGCTTCAAATTCAGCAAAAACATCAATTTGATAGTCTCCATCAAATGATTTTATTCTAACATTATGAGTTGCTTTAAAATTTTTTAAAGTTCCGCTTATTTCAAGAAAGTAATCTTTTACTAATTTCTCAAATTCTATAGGTGAAATTTCTGTATTATATCCTTTAATTTCCAAATTACTATTTTTATTTTCAGCTTAAAGCTTACAGCTAACGTGATTGTATATAGTTAGTTGCGTGTTTCAAGCAACTAATTTAGTAAATAATTACCGACCAAGAAAGTCCGCGAGGACTTTCGTAAGTAGGCGAGAACTAGCAATTACTTACAGTCAGTATTGTAAGTAGTACTAGTTATTTAAAATACTATCTCTTTTCTTATCAAAAGCATCAAGAATCATATTACCTCGTAAATTTTTTAATTGTTCAAGATTATTCAATTCTGAAAATGTAGTAAATTGATTTTCCTTTATAAATGCATATTTTTCAATTTGATCTTTTAACCATTGATTAGAAATTTCAACTAAACGTTTACTGCTCTTCGAAATATTATCATCTTTTGGAAGTAACGCTAGGTTATATAAATTATGTTGTAATGAGTCTCTATCTCTTAAAGCAGATTTATTAAAAATTGATTGAGGAATTATGTGATCAACTTCTATTTTATAGAATGAATCTGGACCTTGAATTTTCGATATACAGTAAAAGTGATATAAAATTGGCTCCATCATCTTTTGAGTTATTTTGTCAGAATCTATAGAATTTGAATCTATTATTTCATTTAACAAAGTTCTCCATCTCGCTTTAGTAATTGGTTCAAACAATTCAGGTAAACCACCAAAGTTATTTAGGTTTTTAGCAATTTTTGAATCACTTGATCCTCTCCATTGTTTATTAACATATTCAAAAATTAGTTGATCTATTAATATGAAGCTATTTTTCTGGAATTGCTTTGCTTTTGTGTCAGAGCCTACTGGTTTACCTTTTCTTACCCAATCTTTATAAAGAATTATGACGAAGTTTAGTGTAATGGCATCAGTTAAAAGATCCATTATAGAAACCTTCCAAGATTTAAAATATTTAAAATATTCATTACTTAATATTATTTTACTAAAAAGGTCTACTTCATTAGCAAGGTTTTCAATATCCACCTCCCAATTAATATCTTTGTTTCTGCTTAAATCATCAATATCTTCTTTTTTTACACCTCCTTGTATTAATCCACTAACTAATTTAAAACCTAATGTTAATTGTTTTTCAAAATCAGCTTTTGAGTCTGTAAACTCTTTGAAAAAGGAAGAACCATTTTGAATTACACTTAAGAATGTTGCTGGTAAATCCCATTTAACAATATTCTCATATCTTACTTCAATTTTAGTATATAATTCTTTAGTAGCAACTATTTGCTTTTGAGTTGGGTTTTTAATAATAATATTCCAGCTAGGTTTTGCAGATAAAATCTCAACAGCATTAAGTTTCGTTCCTTTTGAGTTAATAATATTGAATATCTTTTGAGAGTCAGTACTAGCAATATCTTTGACTTCAATAAGTCCAATTTTAGCTCCTATTAGTATGTTTCTTATTTTATTTAGAATGTCAATTCTAGCATAAATATTATCCCAATTTTGTGTTATTTGAGCTTTTAAACTTTGTTTTGTACTTGAATCTAAATCAAATCTTTGAAACATAAAACTTTCAAATGAAACTTTTGAATTTAAATCTAGTAACTCATCTTTACAATAAGTCTCATATTGATTAATAAAACTTTTTAATTTTTTTGAAGTTAGAGTTCGTTTTCCGTTTACAGTTGTCTCATATGGAAGTCTTTTTATTAATTTAGTGAAATCAAAAGGTCTTGTGAAACCACTAAATTTTGTTGTTTTATTATGTATTAGCTTAATAATTTCTAAAAGAAATTCTAAACCGGACGAGTTTAAATTAAATTCTTCTTCTTCATCACTTGATAATGAATCATCTAAATCTTCATTATTTTCATCATTTAGATCAGAATCAATTTCATTATTTTCATTTTCAACAACATCCTCTTCTAAATAGTCGTTTATACTTTCCCAAAATTTTTCTTCTACATCTGCTAATTGGTCATTATTTTTTAGTTTAAGCCATTTTTTTGCCCAGATATAAATTTGTTCTGGATCATCCCAAATAGTTGCTAAAGCGTTTCTTCTTTGACGTCCATCTAACAACCATTTTGTTTCAACACCATTTTGCTTTTCAAGATTTAATATACACACTCCCATAGGATATTCTTTGAAAATACTTATACATAATTCAAAATTTTTCTTGTCATCCCAAGTTTGTTTTCTTTGAAATCTAGGAAGTTTTATGCTATTGTCTTCAACAAAAGTTTTTACACTTTCTGGTCTTATTTCATACATGTTTTTTCTTTTTTAGGTATTACATACAACTCGTTATTACTCGCTACAAACTTGAATGAATCGACACAAAATAGCTTGTATAAGCGCTCCTTTAATTGTTGTACTCACAAATATATCAATATTTTTTCTACAAATCATCAAGCATCTGTTTATCCCACAATAATTATCCGAATTGCCACTTTCACCACTTATAAACAGTTTTAAATACTGAAAATCCACTCTTTTTCCCTCTCCATCCACACTTTCAGCTTCTCCACCCACACTTTCACCTGGCATACCCACACTTTTATCTGACCTACCCACACTTTCATCTGACAATCGAGCCTTTTAGTCTCGCCATCCAGTCTATTTGCCTCACTGTCTAGACTTTTTACATCACCATCCAGTCTTTTAGTCTCGTCGTCCAATCTTTTTGGCACGCCATCCAATCTTTTAGGCTCGATCTTCAATCTTGTGAAATGAAAACGACCCTTTTTTACTCGTCATTGAGTATAAAAGGGTCGAGTTTTAAATGAGGGAAGATAGATTAGTCCTTTGGTTTATCTTTCTTGAAGTTTTGTCGCATAAATCTTTGGCTAAGATCATCGTAGATAGGTTTTGCAGTGGCAACTCCTTTGGATTCCGCTTCTTTTACAGCGCCGTAATACATAAGTGATGCCTTCAAGGCTTCGCTGCCTGCAAGCGTCATGGTATCTGATAGATCGGAAGCCAATTGATTGCAGAGATTTACGAGGGGATCTAGTTGGGTAACTACGATTTCATCTTTCACAAATTCTGCCAGATCCATATAGTTTGGATTAAATTCTGGATTTGTGCTGGTGTAGCTTTTTACCTTCTGCACGGTGGCTACGGTTTTGTCTCCCATTTTGAAGAGCGATTGTTTTTCTTTGTCCGTCAAGCCTTGTAGATAAGGGGCAAGAGCGGCTTTCACTTTTTGTAGATCTTGCAATGCCTAATCTAAAATTCCCTGCGGGATCTCGATGCTGATTTGATTGTTTGTACTCATTTTTTTAAATTTTGTGTACTCATAGCTATAAAATAATTTTCATTAATTGTGGAATAAAATTTTAATTTTTTTAGGGGATTTTTGATGGTGGTTATGATTGAATTTAATAAGCACTTTTGTGAATTTTTTTGGTGAATTTTATTAAAAAAAACCCTCTTCAGTTTTTGAAGAGGAAATTTTTGTTATGGGTTTCTTGCTAACGTTTAGTATAAGAATAGTAGCCGACTGCGTGGCATTTTCCTGTCAAAACACAAGAAAGTTGAAGCGGGCTACAACCCTTGAATTTACTGCTGTTCCGGCTATTATTTTTATACATTGTTAGGTTGCGTTTTTCTTTTCAGGATTATCTCTTTTCCCTTCTGACTACTAAAATGTAGTATACTTTTAGATTCACATAATCCACATACCCAAGTTTGATATTTCACTTTTCCAAACCAGTTTCTAATGTTCTTTAACTTAGGTTTCTCAATCTTGTCACAAGATTTACAATATGCTAGTTCTCTAGTTTTATCATCAATTTTATACTTCTCAGTTTCAAGGAATAATTCAAATTCTCTTGTTATATACTTGTCCGCATTTTTTAAAGTCAATCCTGAGTTGAAAATTGTATGATTATCATATTTTAAGTAGTCCAAGTCTTCGTCAATCTCGTAAAATTGAACATACCTTTTAGAATAATCTGTGGAACGAACGATATCTTGCATTATTGTCAGTCCGTCCTTTGGCGCAATCTTTTTGTTTACAACAGATTCCGCAACATAAATTGCATAATTCTCAATTAATTCAAAATCAGTCCTGTTAATGTCAAGTCCTAATTCGTCAATTGTCTGCCAAAAATATTGCTCGCGCTCTTCTGTTGTATCAGAATTTAGTCCAGCAAGAATTATCAGACTTTCTGAATCAAATCCCTTGCCCATAAGCATTATCGCCCAGTCAATAAGTTTTTTACTATCAAAATGCGACAACACTCTTTGAGCTAATATTTTATTGGTTTCTTCTTGTACGAAACTTATATCCTTGCTGTCAACCCAATTAGTCATAGGTACCTTATATTCCTCGAATGCAAAATTGATTACCGTTTCTAAATCATTTTGCAAATGGTCTGCGATACATTTACCTTTTTGGTCATAAACGTAAAGATACCATCCAACATCTGGCAAATCTTCCTCAATCTTGAATCGTTTGTCTCCAAACTTACATTCTAGTATCTTATATTTTATCTCTGTACCCATTGATTCTGTGCTGTCTGCAAATGCAATTTAACGTGTTTGTGTATGATTAGTGGCGTATTTAAGCACTTAATTTAGTAAATAAAAACCGAATAGAAAATCCGCGAGGGTTTTCGTAAGTAGGCGAGAACCAAGCCATTAATTATACACGGTGTTGCCAACAGGCTTTATATTTTATGTTCATATCCAATTTCATCTAAATCAGATTTCAGTTGTTCAAAATCATCCAATTCAGGATTTATTTCAAGAACTAATTCTTTTGTAATTATAGTTCCGTTATAAATTTTTTCTACAAGTTCCAATTTCAGTTCGTTTTCTTCAAAATTTTCCTCATAATATTCTTCTGCCCAATTTTTGTATGTTAATGGTTTTCCGTCCAATAAATGTAATAAATCAGAAGAACCATCTTTATATTCGTCTTTTGGTAAATCGATTTTTCCAATTTTCCAATTTTTATCCTTTTCAGTTTGCCATATGCAAAATGTGGTTCCGATACTTTTTACTGGTTCTCCAAATATGAACTCATTAAATTCTTTCGGTAATTCGTCTATAATTCCGTTTGATATTTCTTGTTGGGAATTATTTTTCCAACCATTCATTTCACTTTCGTGAGCGAATCCGTTAATACAAGTTCCCTTTTCGCTAAAAGTGATTAACATTTGGTCTCCTTGTCCGTTTCTCATTTCGCAAAACTCTTCGGTCTTACTCCAATCTTTTTGGTAAGAATAATATCTATATTCCCATTCAGGACAAATAATTGATTCCAATGCAGAAATTGATTTACAAATCTTTTGTAATTCACTCGGATTTGGTAGAAGATTTAGATTTTCAGACGAAAGTTTGTTCATTTGCAGGATTTTTTTTCAGCTTGTTGGTAACGTCAGTCTGTGAAAAAACCTTCGTTTATTATATTCAAAAATAGGGAAATAATTTTAATAATTCGCTTCTATTTTCGTATATTTAATGATGCAACATATCACTGGAATTGCCCGCAACCAAATGGTTTTTACGAATTTAGAAGATCCGATTTCTCAGGATAATCCTGTACGGTTTGTAGATGCTTTTGTGGAGAGTATGGATTTAAAAGCATTAGGTTTTGAAGTACAAACGCTTAAAACAGAAGGTCGACCAAGTTTTAATACAAAGGTTTTTCTTAAAATCTATTTATACGGCTATTTGAACGGAGTGCGAAGTTCACGGAAACTCGAAAAAGAATGTGTCCGAAATATAGAATTGCAATGGCTTTTGACAGCAATAACGCCCAATTATCATAGTATTTCTGATTTTAGGAAAAATAATCCTTCTGGCTTGAAAAA
>NZ_JABSNO010000004.1:47467-202182 GCF_013294015.1 Frigoriflavimonas asaccharolytica | reverse complement strand
CTCTGGGAGTAATAATTTCAAGATTTCAGTTTCGTTTAGCATCCCACAAATTTACTACTTCATTTTAATTTCTCCCCAAGTTTTGAGACTGATCCATTAAAACCAAAATATCCTGCCCACAGCCACATTTATATAAGCCCAATCGGGAAGTTAATTAGCGCTTTTTTAGCAGTAATAATCTGAATTTATTTTGACTCAATAAAGATATGTTATAATTTGGATTGAAAAAATATTAAAAAATTTATTTTTTATTCAAAACTATTTATTAATTTTATTTAATGAATGAGAAACTATCAACGAAAATGAATAAAAATAGAATTATTGGTATTCTGCTTTTTATTATCATCTGTGGCGCCGCCTTTTTTATTTTTAAGTTGAATCAAAAAGCTGAAACAGAAGTCGCTTCAGATACTATGGAGTTTAGCGCTCCAACAAATATATCTGAGATAGAACTTTCAGATTTTAATCCAAATGATCTAGATAAACAAGGATGGGTAGCTTTAGGATTTACAGAAAATCAGGCGGGTACAATTTTAAATTGGAAAGATGTTTTAGGCGGTAGTTTTGGAGATAAAGCTCAACTTAAAAAATGCTATGCAATCTCACCAGAAAAATATGCCGAAATAGAATCTTACATACAATTACCCGAAACAAAAGCAAAAAATTTTAAACAAAATAATTACCAACAATATACTCCGCAAGGCTACACCCCAAAAAATCAGGTACAAGCCAAGGGAAAATTTAATCCAGATTCTTACACTGCGGCAGATTGGCAAGGTATAGGTTTTTCAGAGAAGCAAGCAATCTCTATTGTAAAGTATAAAAACTATTTGGGTGGAAGTTTTATAAGCAAAGAAAAATTTGAAGAATGCTTTATGATCAGTCCAGAAAATTATGCAAAACTATCTCCTTATCTTATTTTACCAGAAAATACTCCCGAAAGTTTTAATCAAAATACCTATTCAAAAACGGATAGCAACTTAAAAACAGAGAACAATTCTAAACAAAAAATAACTTATAGCCAATTTAATCCAAACAATTTAGACCAATCTGATTGGATGAATCTTGGATTTTCTGAAAAGCAAGCAGCTTCTATTTTAAAATATAAAAACAATGTACTGCGGGGAAGTTTTAAAAATCTAGATGAAATAAAAGCTTGCTACATGATTACCGAAGCCAAATTTGAGGAGATGAAACCCTACATTGTTTTGGAAATTGCAAACGGAAAAAATAACGAAGCTAGTACTGATAATTTAAAACCTCAAAAATCTGAAACTAATTTTGCAGGCTTAGATTTAAATGAAATAACGGCAGACCAACTGATGGATTTTGGATTTGATAAACGAACTGCAAACGGATTTGTAGGTTTTAGAAAAAGCTTAGGCGGTTTTGTAAATAAAAATCAAATCTTTGAAACTTACAATATTGATAGAGAATTGGCAGAAAAGCTGGTAGCAACTGCTTCTCTAAACGCCAGCAAAGCCCAAAAATACACGCTTGTAAATGCACCAGAAAGCTGGCTCAAAACGCATCCTTACTTCAAGTATTCCGCAGATAAAATCATCTTCTACAGAATATCAAACCCAGAAGACAAAAAAATCTGGAAATTCCTGGCTACAAAACCAGAATATGAAAACAAAATGAAATTGTATCTGCTGAACTAAATTTAACATCAGTATCAAGTTTATAGCATTTATTTTTTCTAAATTTTACAGTTGTGTATCAAATATTTTTTAAGTAATTTTCGCTAAAGATTTTAAATGAAAAACATAATTACTACATTACTATTAGCAACAACAATTTCCTTTGCTAATGCCCAAGTGAAAACACCAGCGCCAAGTCCTTCTTCAACTGTTAAACAATCCATCGGCTTGTCGGATGTTACGGTAGAATATTCTCGTCCTTCTGCGAATGATCGTAAAATTTTCGGCAGTTTAGTTCCAATGGATCAAATTTGGAGAACGGGTGCAAATGGATCTACAGATATTACATTTGGGAGTGATGCAACATTTAATGGAGTAAAAGTAGCAGCTGGGAAATATGCTTTGTATACAATACCATCTACACCAGAATGGGAAATAATCTTATACAAAGATACCGAGCAATGGGGCGCACCAAAAGAATTAAAAGAAGACATGGTAGCTGTAAGAACAAAAGTAAGACCAGAGAGAGGTGGTACAAATTTTCAAACTTTTAATATTGGTTTTGAAGATTTGAAAACAGATAAAGCAAATCTTACTTTAACTTGGGAAACTACAACTGTAAAAGTTCCTATTTTTATGGATTCTAGGAAACAAGTTTTAGAATCTATCAAAACTACCCTTGCTAAGAAAGACGCGAAAGGTTCTGATTATCATCAAGCGGCAAGTTATTATTTCCAAGAAAAGATTGATATGAAAAAAGCATTAAATTATTCTGAAAAAGCCAGTAAGCTAGAACCAGATACTTTTTATATGTTGAAATTACAATCGGAAATAGAAGCAGCAAGCGGAAAAAATAAAAGAGCCATAGAAACTGCTAAAAAATCTTTGGAACTTGCAAAAAAAGCTAATAACGATGATTATGTTAAAATAAACACAGACAATATTGATAAATGGAGCAACACAAAATATAAAGCAACTAATTAAATTTTTTTGATAAAGTTAAGATTGTTTTCTGCACCAAAATTAAAATAGTCTCTCGTATTCGAGAGACTATTTTTTTAATCAATTTTAAATTAATTCTATTTAACGATTAGTATTTTTTTAGATAGTATTCTATTAGATGCAGCATCATATAAATTTAAGTTATAAGTACCGCTTACCAAATTGCTCACATCTAAAGACATTTCTAATGTATTGTCGATTTTTTTCTCCAATACCTTTCTTCCATCCATCGCAATTATTTCTACTTTACCTTTTAAAGAGTTCATAGATTTTATGATGATGTGATCATTTGCTGGAATAGGATAAATGCTGATAGCATTCTTAATTGTAATCTCATTGCTAGATAATGTACCTGCAGATATTCCAAAAAACTGAACTTCGGATACGGTGGAGAAACCTGTAGAATTATTGCCACCTCCAATTATTTTCACATATCTAGCAACATTCGTAAATGGATAAGTAGCATAAGTATTTTGATTTGCATACGCACTCTGCACATTAGAAACAGTTGTGTAATTGATGCCATCTGTAGAAAACTGAATACCGTAGAAATATAATTTAGTAGATGTTCCAGTAGTCGCTATTTTTATAGATTCTAATGTATATTCAGATCCAAAATCATAGGTTAAAACACCATAAGGATTTGCATTTCCATCATCCGACCATCTTGTGTTGACGTCTTTATCCAAAGTATTCGTTGCAATATTGGCTCCAGCTTGCGTGTTTGTTGCAGTCACCGTTACTGGAAAACCTCCTACACCAGCATTGATCATTATTGCTCCAGATGGAATTCCATCTTGTGATATTGATAGCGTTTTTGTCAATCCTCCTCCAATTACAGTCAATGTTCCTGTTCTTGCTGTCGTACTCGTGTTTGCTGCCGCGGTAATATTTATTGTACCATTAAGAGTTCCAGAAGTTGTATTAATACTCAACCAACTTGGATTATTGATACTCGCTGTCCAAGATACGTTGGAAGATACGGTCGTGTTTTTCGTTTCACCAGATGCTGTAAAATCCGTAACTGCAGACAAAGTAAGTGTTGGTCCGTCTTGGTTTATGGCCAAAGTTACTGGTGCAACTCCTGCTCCAGATACCGTTAAGATTCCACTTCTTGCAGCTCCAGTAGTATTTGCTGTAGCTGTTATATTTATGGTGGCATTTCCTGTTCCGCTCGCATTATTTATACTTAGCCAAGTTGTATCTACAGTTGCTGTCCAAGCTAAAGCTGTGGTAACTGTTGTAGGTTTAATTTCGCCTGCAACATTAAAATTTGCAACTGGCGTTAAAGCCAAAGGAATATTTTCGTAAGCGTAAGGTCCAACAGTAGCTTCTACCATCGGAATATTCTGGATTGTGGCCGTACTCAAATGGTCTGCACCTACATTGCTATTTGGCGAAGTTCTTATTTGTCCATCAATATCATCTGTGATGGAGGGAACTTGCGTGATGTTGGCATAGCTTGGGTTTGCGTAAGAAGGCGTTGCCGCGGTAGCTTTCCAATTGGTGTAATTTGATGTGGAAGTAGCAGCATTGGCTGCCAATGTAGGATCTAGAATATTTGCAGCAATTGCGGTTGTTGTTCCACTAGATAGTGTAGCTGGAGAAACAGGATACATCAAATTATTAGTAAATGTAATTCCACTGATAGATGCATTGTCCAGAACTTCTATCATACTACCTTGGTTTCCTGTAATAATATTGTTGGCTAGAGTTACTCCCAAAAGTGCAGTATTGTAGGCACTACTTCCGTTTGCATTTCTATATCCTATTTGTATTCCATGCACATTATTTACGAGTGTATTATTAGCAATCATCACTCTTTGAGCACGAATATGGCTCGTCAAATTGGTATTTGTTCCATTGTCTATAGCATCACCTTGTGTTAAAGTAATTGGCGCATCCCAAATAGTACCGGTCAATCCTTCAAAATAATTATTGACAACCACATGATCTACACCATAAATTCTTATTCCACCAGTTCTTACAACTGTAGTTCCATCTCCTGCAAGACCTTCTGGTCTGCCATTGTTAAAAAAATAATTGCCTTGTACCAAATTTCTTCTTCCACTTCTTAAGGATAAAGTACCATAACTACCGAGGAAAGTATTATTTCTAATGATATTGTCACAAGATTTTACAGAGATTATCTCTGGATCGCCATCACAATTCACAAATAAATTATTTTCTACCGTAGTGTAAGCGCTAGAATTAGACATTGCACTCCATCCCATTCTGATGGTTTCTTGTCCATTATCAACTCGTGGTCCATTATTTTTAAATAAATTATGATCAATTTGGTCATATTGCGAAACTTGCGCAGAGTTTGTTCCATCTATTCGAATCATATTTCCACCCGTTCCTTTATCGTGAAAGGTATTGTGATCTATCCTGTTGTGATGACTTAAAAATTGATAAGGTTGCGTAGTATCATTGTATACACCTCCAATTAAAACCCAAGTAGAAGTAGTTACACCATCAGGTACGGTCAATGTAAAATCATTTCTTGTAATCCGGATGTTATTATTTCCTTGAAATTTCACAAGAGTGCTCACATTTCCGGTGCAATTAAATTTGAAACCTTCCAAAGTCATATACGCTGCTCCATAACCAAAAGATACATAAGAAGTACCAGTAAAAGTAACACCACCTATGTTTTGCGCTTTTATGATGATAGGATTTGCAGCGGTAGCAATTGCAGAAAAACTCATTGTTGCATTGTTGTACGTGCCATCTTTTAGGATAAATGTGCCACCAGTTCCATTTGTACCGGCGAGATTGACGGCAGATACTAACGATGCTGTAGTTGTATAAAGCGTTTGTGCTTTAGAAAAACTGACTGCTAAAAGTGTGAATGCTATCAACATAATAGCCTTTGCACAACATTGTTTTGTGTTAATTAATAAATTTCTAATCATAGTTTTAAATTAAAATATTGGTTTACCAGTTTGGTTTACCAAATGTATTTAAAATTATTAATATAACAACAATATTTTTTTATAAAATTACAAAATATGAGGCATTTATAAAAATTGCAATGTAAATCTGCAATGCAAGAAGATTGATCGTGGATTATGTTTAATGATAGTAGAGAATTATTAAAGCTGTGAAAGTGCTGCTCTTCCTAGTTTAGCTAAGAATTGTAATAGATTTATTTATATGCAACACATTTAAAATTTTTTCATAGATAGAAAATATTAATGTAGAAATTAAATACCAAGCTCGAAAAAAAGAAATTAAAGAATTAAAATTTGAAAAGAAATTGTAATAACGAAACTAAATCAAGAATTTACTGGTACTTTTTCGTTGTCTCCAAAATACAACTGAAAGGTGAAGTTGCTCAAGAGATTCCAGAGCTTCATTATTCCCACGCCAATCATCATCCCAAAAGTATTCAGAAAAACATCGTCAATATCTGCCGTGCCTCGTCCGGTGAAATATTGGGTAAGTTCTAATATCGCAATAAAAAGTACGAAGGGAAGGGTAATAATTCTTATTCTCAGAAATTTTTTAATGATGATGCCCAGCATTCCGAAGGGAGAAAATACAAATATATTGCCGATGATATTGAGTAAAAAATCTTGCTGTTTGATGTTGGCGCTGCAGAAGTGCCCTATCGTTTGAAAAGGATTTACCTGTAGAAATCTATAATCGGAGGCTTCTCTACCGAGGCCAAAAAACATCATATACAGCAATGCAATGGTATATATTGCAATGGCTATTTTGTAGCATCTTTTTATCATGTTCTAAAATATTAGTGAGAAAAAAGAGATTTATGCCATATATCTTGCTTAGATTTTAAAAACAAGTACGGTATCAAAGTTGAGTCCATTCCATCGCCATTTGGGAGGCTTTAACTTTTTTTAAAATAAATTAACAGCTTCCAAAACAACGCATTAAATTGTGAATAATTGAAAATAAAGAAGGTGGTTTTGAGAAAGATTGAGCCTTTTCTTATTTATTGTGAAATCCAATTTATGCAGCAATAAGGCTCGTTTAATTATTTCTAATTTGAATCATGAATTTTTGGATATTTTAAATGTTTTTTCAATTGTAAATTTTTAAATAGTACGGAAGTAGATAAAAGTAGCGCATGTTTAAGAGTTTTTCAAGATGCACTTAATCTGTAATATTACAGTCAAAAAAACTAAAATGCCTTCTGGTGTTTCATTTTCGTAATGTTCTTAATATTTGATTTTGCAAGTAAAATAGGGATAAGAAATGTATTCTAAAACAAATGTGCTATATGGTAAAGATTAATTGTAAATTCTATCAAAATGTTTCTTAAATTTATAACTTGTTTAAAATAACACAAACATCAATTTAAAATTCAAAATTATGAGAAAATTCATTTCAACAATTCCAGATTCCAAAGTAACAGATGATTTTACAGCAGCTGTAAATGCTGCACTTAGCCCTTTTGATCTTTACAAAATTAACCTTACCAACGAAGAAAAAACAGGTATGCGATCTATGGCAGAAGGCAGAGAAGGTTACGCAAGATTAATTTCCAGAATTGCTACGCAGTTTCCAGACTCCCTAAGTAGAGCAGATTCGCCAGAAGAATTAACAGATTTGCTGAACTATTATCAAAGTCTGGAAGCCAATAGAATGGCTCTTGTGCAATCTTTGGAAACAATACAAGAAATACAACTGGGTGCCGGTACAGATATTATGACAAAAGTAGATCGCTATGCCCAAAATCTACAAATCTCTCGTGCCAATGAGGGAAGTTTAGATATTGCAATGCAAGATGTTGATGATTGGAACAGCAAATTTGCAAACAAACCAAGCACGCCACCTACCGTGAATCCTTAATTTTTTTTAAGAAATACGGTAATTAAAGCCGCACCATTTGAAAAGAGTGGTGCGGCTTTTCTTTTCAAAGGCGCGCCTAAACATTTTGTAGGCGCGCCTTACTTTTTCATAGGCACGCCTACCAATTTGGTAGGCGAGCCTTGATTTTTTGTAGGCGTGGCTAAACATTTTGTATGCGCGCCTACCATTTTAGTAGGCGAGCCTACCAATTTTGTAGGCTCGCCTTGCCTTTTTGTAGGCTCGCCTTAATATTTTGTAGGTGGAGCTTAATATTTGAAATTTTATAGAAAAATATAAACGATGAATTTACGCATGATTGTTTTATTAAAATTACAAAACAATAGCTCTCAATTAAAAAATGTGGTGTATTGCCAGTTGTAGTATTGACTACAAAACACAAATTTTACAACAGTTCAAATATTAAAATATGAATGTAAAAGAAAAGCTCGGTAAGAGAATTTATGAAATACGAAAAGAGAAATCATTATCTCAAGAAAAGCTTGCATTAAAAGCAAATATCGATAGAGCTTACATGCATTTAATTGAAAAAGGAAAGACCAATGTTTCTATCGAATTGATAGAAAAAATAGCAATTGCATTGGAAATAAATATATGTGAACTCTTTGAGAAAAGTACGCAGTAAAACAAAAAAATGAAGTTTACAGAAAAAATATCTTTAGAAACTGTTGGAGATAAAAAGTTTAGGATAAAATTAATAGAGCCAGAAAATAATCAAGAAGCAGTTCTGACGCATTATTTACAAAGTATAAAAAATAAGAGTATTTCTAAATTTTTTAAAGATGATGCTATTCATTTTACAAAAGAAATATTAGAATATAAATTCCCTGAAGACACTATTACCAATAAAGTAGCTGAAGAAGCATTACAAATGGGACTTTTTGAATCATTTGAAATTCCATTTCCGCCAGTGGAAAAACCAAAATTCACTTTTATAGATTTATTTGCAGGAATAGGAGGTTTTCGTTTGGCTCTGCAAAATTTAGGTGGGAAATGTGTTTTTACAAGTGAATGGGATAAAGAAGCAAAACGGACTTACAAAGCTAATTTTGGGGAGAAACCATTTGGAGATATTACAAAAGAGGAGACTAAATCTTATATTCCAGATGGATTTGATTTGCTCTGCGCAGGTTTTCCTTGTCAGGCATTTTCTATCGCAGGCAAACGCGGCGGATTCGAAGATACTAGAGGAACATTATTTTTTGATGTTGCGGAAATAATTAGATTAAAAAAACCAAAAGCCGTTTTTTTAGAGAATGTAAAAGGATTACGAAGTCATAATGGAGGAAAAACTCTCGCTACAATTTTAAATGTTTTACGAAATGATTTGGGATATTTTGTTCCCGAACCACAAATTGTTAATGCAAAAGATTTTGGAGTGCCACAAAATAGAGAAAGAATTTATATAGTAGGATTTAGAAATGATTTAGGAATTGAAAATTTTGAATATCCAAAATCCATTGATAAAAAGGTTGTGTTTTCAGATATTAAAGAAAAAAATGTTCCACCAACAAAATATTTTCTTTCAACTCAATATCTACAAACTTTAATAAACCATAAAGCACGGCATGAAAGTAAAGGCAATGGTTTTGGTTATGCAATAATCCCAGATGATGCAATTAGCAATGCCATTGTTGTTGGTGGAATGGGAAGAGAAAGAAATTTAGTTTTAGACCATAGAATTACAGATTTTACGCCAACAACACATATTAAAGGAACGGTTAATCGAGAAGGGATTCGAAAAATGACACCAAGAGAATGGGCTAGATTACAAGGTTTTCCAGATGAATATTTAATTCCAGTTGCAGATGCATCAGCATATAAACAATTTGGAAATTCTGTTGCAGTTCCAGCAATTCAAGCAACAGCAAATAAGATTATAGAACAAATTTTAAATAAAAAAATATGTTAACAGGTAATAAAGGAGAGTGGAGTGAATTATATGCCTTAATTAAATTGATGTCTGATGGTAAATTGTTTCAGTCAGATATTGATTTAAACATAGATCCTCAAAATGTATATGACGTAATTGCTGCATATAAGAAAGATGTTGGTTATGATTTAAAATTTGAACGTAACGATAGCATTAAAGTATATAAGATAGAAGATGATGTAAAAACATTGATTGTTGAAAAATCCTTTACTGATTTTAAAGACATGTCACATTTATTATTAGAAGGCATTAAAGAAGGAGCAGGGAAAACTTTTAAACTGCCATTGTTAGATAAGTATTTTGATGAACTAAAGGTTGCAAAAGTTCAAGCTGGCGCAAAATCAAAAGCAGATTTAAAGTTGAGAATTTACGATCACAGACTTGCAAAAGAAGCAGATTTGGGATTTAGCATAAAGAGCTTACTTGGCAGTCAGTCTACGCTTTTCAATCCTGACGTGGAAGGAAATTTTATTTTTGAGGTAAATGAATTTGATGTTAACTCAATTTCAAAGTTTAATCAGGAAACTTATACTGCGCCAAAAATAACCAATCGAATACGCCGAATTGAACAAGAAGGTTTTGTAACAACATTTGCAGGCATCCAATCTACTCAGCTTCGACTAAATCTGAAGATGATTGATGGAGATATGCCAGATATAATGGCTTGGGCACTATATTTTAGATATCGCGATAAAAAATCATCACTAATTGATATCACAAATACATTAGAAAATGAAGATCCATTAAATCTTTACCAAGGTACAGATTCAGGACAAAAAATGTATGAATATAAATTAAAAAAGTTTTTAATGGATTCTGCAATGGGAATGACCACTAAAACTCCGTGGCACGGCGAATATGATTCATTTGGAGGTGTGGTAATAGTAAAGAAAGATGGGGATATAGTATGTTTTCACGTTTATGATCTAAATCTTTTCAGAAATTATTTATTAAAAAACACTTTTCTGGAACAACCTGGAACTGGTGAGGATGCTGCAAACCCTGGAAATGCAAATCCTATGTCGGCTAAAAAATATTATTATGGTTGGCTTTATGAAGAGAACGATAAGTGTTATTTTAAAATTAACTTACAAGTTAGATTCTTAAATTAATGTATTCGTTGAAAATAAAATTAGATTGAATCATTATTAAAGTAGTTTTATGAATTTTTTAGCAAATTAAATTATAATGGACACAAATTTTAACTTCCATTTTTTCATCTTTATTTCCCCAAAACCCTTTCCAAAATTCCCGCAACTGCAATCATCAACAAACATCCAATAGGATTGAGCCACAAAAATTCTAGCTCTATCTTTTCAGAGAAATCTAAATAGTAGAGTAGGATGATGATGGGTTCTACAATTAGAATACTCCACATTGTGGCTTTTCCACCAATTTTTGGGAAGAGAAAAGCGATGGCAAATACGCCGAGAATTACACCGTAAAATAAGGAACCAACAATGTTGACGGCTTGTATTAAGTTTTCGAACAAACTGGCATTTACCGCAAAAAAGATGGCAATCATTCCCCACATTAGGGTAAAAAGTCGGGAAGCGTTTAAGTATTTTTTCTCCGAAATGTTGGGCGCAAAATTTCTTTTGTAAATATCTACCACCGTGGTGGTTGCCAAAGCGTTTAATTCTGAAGCGGTAGAACTCATTGCGGCAGAGAGAATTACGGCTATCAATAACCCTACAATTCCTGTTGGCAAATAGTTGAGAATGTAGTAGATAAAGACGTAATCTTTGTCGTTGGATTCTATTTCGGGTGCTTTTTCGTCGATGAGTTTTTTCACATCTCCACGTATCGCAACTTCTTCCGTATGCAAATCTTTCAACTCTTGCATCGTTTTTTCTGAATGCGAGGTTTTCCACTCGGCAATTTTTTCGTTTTTCTGGGCGAAATTTTTATCAAATTTGGCATTCAGATCTTTATATTCCGCCGTATTTTCTAACTTTTGAGAAAGCGGATTGAAGTTTAAAGGCGTTTTTTCAAACTGGAAAAATACAAAAACCATCACCCCAATAAACAGGATAAAAAACTGCATCGGGATTTTGAACAAACCATTAAAAAGCAATCCCAATCTTGCTTCTTTCAAACTTTTGCCCGTCAAATATCGCTGCACCTGACTTTGATCTGTCCCAAAATAACTTAAAAATAAAAACGTACCACCCAAAAACGCCGACCAAATATTGTAGCGATTGCTTACATCAAACTCAAAACTCACAGGATTGAGTTTTCCCATTTGCCCAGAATAGAGAAGTGCATCATTAAAATCTAGCGGTAAATTTTGCATAATGAGAAAAAACGCCAAAAACATCCCAATAAAAATGACAATCATCTGCTGTTTCTGCGTTTGGCTCACAGCTTCGGTACCACCAATTAAGGTGTAAATAGTAACCAATGCACCAATTACGATGTTGGTCCACATCAAATTCCATCCTAAAATGGTAGATAAAATAATTGCGGGTGCAAAAATGGTAATTCCGGCAGCCAAACCTCTTTGTATGAGAAATAAAATTGCGGTGAGAATTCTGGTAGACAATCCGAATCGTTTTTCTAAATATTCATACGCAGTTAGCACATTCATTTTGAAAAATTTAGGCAAAACCCAAACGCACAAAATCACCATTGCAATAGGCAATCCGAAATAGAATTGCACAAAACCAAGACCATCGTTAAAGGCTTGTCCTGGCGTAGAAAGAAAGGTAATTGCGCTCGCTTGTGTCGCCATTATTCCCAAACCAACCATCCACCACGGATTGGTTTTTCCGCCGAGAAAGGAATCTGAAGTTTTTACCTGTCGAGATTTATAAACGCCATAAACCACGATGAATAAGAGAACACCAACTAAAACTATCCAATCTAATTGCTTCATTTATAATAATTTTGGAATAGATACATCGCAAACATCATCAAAAAAGTGATGACAATCAAGCCGATATAAAGCCGCTTCCAGTTGGTTTGTTTTTCTTCTTTCATGCTAGTTTTATTTGGGCAGCTTAATCCGCCTTCCGTTCCCAATCTTTTTGTTTCGCTGCGCTACACAAAAAGGATTTCCACTCAAGTCGGGCTGCGAAAGATTCCAATTTTAAAAAGTTTTTTTATCTATTCGATCCCCATTTCTACCGTGAGAAGCAATGCCAAACGTTTGACGTTTTTTAAAAATCTTTGATTTTTCTTATGTAAACTTTTTTACGCATTTATTTCACTAAACTTATGTGACTTATGTGTTAAAATATTGAAGTTTAAATTTAACGAAAAAAACTTTGTGGTTAAATTATAGACAAAGCCTTCTGAAAAGCATTCTCCAAACCTTCCAGTTTTTTTCCGCCGGCAGTCGCGAAACCTGCGTTTCCGCCACCACCACCTTGTATTTCTTTGGCAAGATCTTTCACCAAATTTCCAGCGTTGTAGTCGCTTTCCAAATCTGCAGAAACTCCCACAGAAATCATTGGTTTTTGGTCTGCATCAGATAAAATAATGCTGATGGATTTTGGCGTTTCTTTCTTCAATTGAAATACCAAATCCTTCACGGTTGCAGCATCCATGGATGTTTTCTTCACCAAAATTTGAAAATTTTCTTTGGTAATGTATTCTGTTTTCCAGATGTGAATTTCTTCTTTCGCTTTCTCTTTTTTAAATTGTTCAACTTCAGCTTTCAATTGCGCATTTTCGGCAATTAAATTTTGAACAGATTTTTCTACATCTTTCGTTTTCAAAAGTTGGTTTAAATTTTTCATTTCAACTTCCAAACCAGCAAAATATTCTTGAGATTTTTCTCCAGAAATAGCCTCAATTCTACGAATTCCGGCAGCTGTAGAACTTTCAGATAGTATTTTGAAATGTCCAATTTCTGCGGTAGATTTCACATGCGTGCCACCACACAATTCTCGGGAATCTCCAAATTGAATCATGCGAACATTGTCGCCATATTTTTCGCCAAAAAGTGCCATTGCTCCTTTTTCCATGGCTTCTTTGATGGGGATATTTCTAAATTCTTGTAAAGCAATATTGGCTTTCACTTTTTTATTAACCATTTGTTCAATGGTTTGCAATTCTTCTTCGCTCATTTTTGAAAAGTGAGAGAAATCAAATCGCAAATAATCTGGACCTACAAAAGATCCTTTTTGTTCTACGTGCGTTCCTAAAACTTCGCGCAAAGCCTCATGCAAAAGATGCGTAACCGAGTGATTGGCTTCTGTATTTTTTCGTAAATCTGCATTTACTTTTGCATAAAAAACTGCAGTTGGATCTTCTGGTAAATTTTTTATTAAAGAAACGATAAGATTGTTTTCTCTTCTAGTTTCTAGAATTTCAAATTCCCCATTAATATTTTCAATAAACCCTCGATCTCCAATTTGGCCACCTCCTTCCGCATAAAATGGGGATTTTGATAGAACAATTTGAAAAAATTCTCCGTCTTTATTTTCTATTTTTCTGTATCTGTTAATGCTCGTTTCGGTTTCTAAAGTATCATAACCTACAAATTCCTGCGGTTTTTCATCTAAAATTACCCAATCTTGAACTTTAGAAGTGGAATCTTTTTTAGATCTGGTTTTTTGTTTCAGCATTTCCTCTTCAAAACCTTTTTCGTCTATAGAAAGTTGTTTTTCTTCGGCAATTATTCTAGATAAATCTGCCGGAAATCCGAAGGTATCGTATAATTCAAAAACTTCTGCTCCTGGTAAAACGCTTTTTCCAGATTTTTGAGTTTCTTTGATGATGGCATCCAATCTTATCAAACCATATTCAATAGTTTTCAAGAAAGAAATTTCTTCTTCTTTGATCACTTCTGTGATCAATTTTTCTTGTTTAGAAAGTTCAGGGAAATAATCTCCCATCTGATTTTTCAGCACGGCAACCAATTCAAAAAGAAAAGGCGTTTTCATATCTAAAAATCGGTAAGAATAAGAAATTGCACGTCTCAAAATTCTTCGTATTACATAACCAGCACCATTGTTAGAAGGCAATTGTCCGTCTGCAATCGCAAAAGAAACCGCACGAATATGATCTACCAAAACACGAATGGCAATATCTTTTTCATTTTCCAAAATTCCCGTGTATTTTACACCAGAAAGTTGCTCTACTTTTTCTATTAATGGCGAAAATACATCGGTGTCGTAATTGGAAGATTTCCCTTGCAAAGCCATGCAAAGACGCTCAAAACCCATTCCGGTATCTATATGTTTTGCAGGTAGATTTTCTAGAGAACCATCGGCTTTTCTATTAAATTCCATGAAAACTAAATTCCAAACTTCCACAACTTGTGGATGATCGTTGTTTACCAAGTCTCTTCCAGAAATTTTCGCTTTTTCTTCTTCAGATCTTAAATCTACATGAATTTCGGAACACGGACCACATGGTCCAGATTCGCCCATTTCCCAGAAGTTGTCTTTTTTATTTCCGTTGATGATTCTATCTTCGGTGACGAATTTTTTCCAAAAATTTTGCGCTTCTGTATCTTTATCTAAATTTTCTGAAGCATCTCCTTCAAAAATACTTACGTACAAGTTTTCCTTCGGAATTTTATACACTTCCGTCAATAATTCCCATGCCCAATCTATGGCTTCTTCTTTAAAATAATCTCCAAAAGACCAGTTTCCCAGCATTTCAAACATCGTGTGATGATAGGTATCTCTTCCAACATCATCCAAATCATTGTGTTTTCCAGAAACGCGCAAGCATTTTTGAGAATCTGCAATTCGTACAGATTTTGGTTCTTGGTAACCGAGGAAATAATCTTTAAACTGCGTCATTCCAGAGTTGGAAAACATCAAAGTAGGATCATCTTTTAGCACAATTGGTGCAGAAGGAACGATGAGATGCTGTTTAGACTGAAAAAAATCTAAAAATTGTTGGCGTATTTGTTGAGAAGTCATCATAAATATTTTGCTTTTTTTGGAATTGCAAATTTAGGGAATTTTTGAGTGTTTTTAAGAATGAATTTTTTTAGGATATGACAAAAATTTTAAACCACAAAAGTAACAAAAGGAAACTGCTAAAAAAGTAGTTTAAAAGTCAAAATAAGTGAGAAAATACTTTACTTTCAACTTTTTTTACCTACTTAAGTCTAAAAACATCTGCTTTTGTGGTTAATTTTTCACATTTTATTTTTTGTCATGTACTGAAATGAATTTTAAAAATGTTTTTTTAGATCTTCAATCGACTATACGCGTCACTTTGTCAAAGTTGTAAAGCGTTGCAATTGTACTTTGACAAAGTTTATACTTGAATTAAAGAGCTTTCAAAACAAACTTTGTCAAAGATTTTAGCTTTGTTAACCTTGACAAGGTTTGGCAGCACTATCTTAACTTTCTTACCAAACTTAAAACTGAAATTTGCAGAAATAATAGAAAACTAAAAATGAGATAATAGGCTTGTTTTGTAAGTTTGATGTAGACATTGATTTATGTTGAATTTAATCCGCTACTTTGTCAAAGTTGTAAAGCGTTGCAATTGTACTTTGACAAAGTTTACTATTCAAATTGTATTTTTTAATATAAAGTGGATTCAATAAAAAACTTTGTCAAAGATTTTAACTTTGACAAAGTGGCCTCGTTCAAAAAATTTAGATTTTAAAAAAATTCTAAATGAATTTTCTAAGTAAGCTTAAAACTAAAATTTAAATCCTTACTTTAATTTAAAATATTTACTTTTTATTTCCTTGGTATAAAATTGTAAATCTTGTAGATCCTCTTCAAAATGAATATCTCTATTATCAAATTCTTGCGGAGAGTAGATAATTCTGATTTTCTTAATTTGGTTTTTATCTTTATAAACCCTTCTAAATGGAAATTTGTTCGTGGCTATAGAAAACGATGTTGAACTTTTACTGGGGATATTTAAAACACTTTCTTTCGAAAATTTCACCAAGTTAGGAACCCAAATTGGTGGAGGTGGACTTTCTCGAGATTTAAAAACATTTTTTTTTCTTGTTGAAACAGTGTAATTGAACAATTGAATATAATAATTATTTTCAGCACTATTTTGTAATGGTAAAATAATATCACTATCTGTATCATTTATGATTTCACAATTAATAATTAAATAAGTGTAACTAAATTCACTTTTTTTATCTACACTAATAATTTTAATTTCTTGAGCATGTAATTCAAAAAAAGCTATAAATAAAATCAAAACAAAAAAATATTTATTTCTCATATTTAAAATATGAACGTGATAAATTTACAAAAGAAAAATTCGTTCCAAAAATTTTGAAACGAATTATTATTTTTTATCTAAAGCCTAAATCTACCAATCTCTTTTTTTCAATAGAAAATAAGTTCCGGTGATGAAAATTATGGTCCAAACAATGCAGGCAATCAAACTATCAAATGGATAATTAAACGTGTATTCTGCTCCCATTTTTTCAGCAATTTTTAATCTTAATAATGGATTTGGAATCAATTCCGACATGCTTTCTAACGGCAGCAAATGTGAGAAGAAAAATTTGTCTTTCGTCGCTAATAATATATCTCCGTGTACTCCGCGCATTTTCATGAAACTTTCTATTCCACCTAGAATCCCTTCAATTATCCACCAACCGAAAAAACTTAAGAATACAAACATAGATTTGCGCAAAAGAACGGATAGAAACAAGAGAAAACTAAAGAAGGCGAACAGTTTTAAGAAATAATCTCCTATCATATACATTTCTTCGGTCACCAATTTGTAATCCGTACTTTCTGAATATTGAAAGCCTAGAAACAAAGTAATTAAAAATACAACCAAGGTAGAAACTGCCGAAAATAAACCGATGGTAATCACTTTTGAAAGCACAAATTCTTCTCTGCTCAATCCGTCAATCGTGTTTTGTTTAAACATTCTATTGTTAAACTCTTGTGTGATTGAGAAAATAATGATTAAACCTAAAAATATTTTGAAAATTGCTACAATATAAGTTGTGAAATTCCAAATTCCAGGGAAATTGTAGATGCCTTCTTCTTTAAGATTTAAAGTGAAAGAGTCTGTCAATTTAATATCTACCAAACCGATGAAAAGTAGCGCGACCAAAACGATAAAGTATATGGCTGTAAAAACTTTGAATGGTCTATAATTCAAGTTTTTAAGTAGTTCTAGTTTTAATAATCTTATCATTATGCGTTGTTTTTTACGAGTTCTAAAAATTGACTTTCCAGCGATTGTTTTTTCTTCACCAATAGGGAAAGATAAATACCATTTTCCACCATTTTTTTGTTCAAATCTGTAGCAGAAATATCTTCATTAATGTAAGCAGTAATCAAATCTCCTTTCACCGTTACATTTGAAAATAAATGACTGCTTTCTAAAATTTTGAAAAGTTCGTCTTGCTGATCGGCTTTTAGTTCAAAATATCCTTTAGAACTCGTCATTCCATCTACTGTTCCAGAATAAATTGCTGTTCCTTCTTTTAACACAATCACGTGGCTGCAAATTTTTTCTATCTCGTCTAAAAGGTGACTTGCAATGATGATGGTAATTCCTTTTTTCGCAATATCTTGGATGATTTCTCGAATTTGGATGATACCTTCTGGATCCAAACCATTTGTAGGTTCGTCTAGTATTAATACTTCTGGATTGTTCAAAAGTGCAGAAGCGATGGACAAACGCTGCTTCATTCCCAGCGAATAAGTAGAAAATTTATCGTTTTTCCGAGCCAAAAGACCTACAGTTTCTAGAACTTCATCTATTCTTTGGTAGTTTGTTCCTTTTATTTGGGCTACAATTTTTAAATTTTTCTCCGCATTTAAGTAAGGATAAAAGTTGGGTTGCTCTATAATAGCTCCAATATTTTTGAGAGTTGTAGTATTTGTTCCTGCTTTTCCAAACCACGTCCAGCTTCCAGAAGTTGGGTTGATGGTGGAAAGCAACATACCAAAAGTAGTAGATTTCCCGCTTCCATTGGGACCAAGAAGTCCGTAAACATTACCTTTTTCTACATCAAAGGAAATATTGTTGACGGCAATTCTCTTAAATTTTTTCGTAAGATTATTTACGGTAAGAATTTTCTCCATTATTATATTTTAGATATAAGTAAGCAGAAATCAGGAAGCGTTACAATTTTTTTAAAATTAAAATATTGTGAAATTGACCACTAAGTTTTTTCAGGGATTAATAAAATTAAGAATTTCCAAGCAAATTTCAGCAGTGCATAAAATCTATTGATTTTTTTCTTAATGGCCTTAATTTCTTCATCTACCTTATTGGTTTAATTTCAAACATTTTAACAACTTATTTTTTAATAATTAAATTTTCTTTATTTTTAATAAAAATTTCAAATGAAGATTACAGAATTGGCTTTAGATATTGGCATCTCAACAAATACCATCAAAAATTTTATTCAAGATTTTGACTTGGAATTATCCAGTTGCCTTTTCCCAAATATGGAAGTAAAAGATGATTTTGAAAAATTTGCGCGCGAAAATTTAGAATTCCTACAAAAATATGAGGCAGATCTTGCAGACGAAAAATCGTGCAAGCAAATAGCTAAAGAAATCAACCAGCCCGTAGAAAAAGTGGAAGAAATCGTGAAGAAAAATGTGCCTATTTTATATGAGAATGGTTTGTACAAATCTTCGGTTTCAAAATTTGGAATCGACCATGAATTGGGTGGGAATTACCAATTTGTCTATGATTATTTTGGAAAGAAAACAGCTTTGGCAAACAGAGATTTCATCGGATATAGAGATTTGTATTTTTATATTACAGAAATGCTAGATCCTTTCTTAGATGAAAAACAAGCCTTAGATTGGGGTATAAACAAACCAAACGGAATTATGCTATACGGACCAAAAGGAAGTGGAAAAATATTTTGGGCAAAAAAAATTGCAGAAATTATTGATTATGATTTTAATGAAGTAAAAACATCCTACATACAAAATGCGAAAAATAATTTTGGACAATATTTAACTTCCATAATGATGAAGCAGGGAAATAAAACCCTATTTATTGAAAACTTTAACGAAATATCTTCCATTAAAAATACTGAAAATATTGCGAGCATTTCAAAAAATGATGCAGAGGATGTTATTTTGCATTCTATTCACAAATTTACGGAAGAAAATTTATTGTTGGTAGCAGCCACAGATTCATTGTCAGAAGTAGATGCGGAAGTATTTTCTCCAGGAAGATTTGATATTTTAATTCCTGTTTTTCCGCCGAATTTAGACGAACGAGCGCAGATGATTTTGCGATACCTGACTTCAAATTTGGTGAAAGAATCTGTATTGACACAAATTTTAGAATACAATAAGGCAGATTCCAAACCATTTTGGTTGAATTATGCATCGCGGATGAAATTATTCAGCAACACGATGGTTATAGATTTTACACAAAGTGTAAAGAAGCGACTGAGAAGTAAATATTTGAAAACGAAAAATCCGCATTTCCATATAGAACGAGAAATTTTGGAATTGAGCTATATTGAAAGTAAAAGTAAATTGACAGACAATTATCTGCAGTCCATCCAATATTTTATAAATGAAGTTGCGGCACACGATTATGATGTTTTTAAAAATAGGATCGACCAACTGAAATTTGAACTGGATTCTTACCGAATTGCAGAACCACAGAGGAAAACGATTGGCTTTGAGCACGGTGAAAACGGCAAAGCGTAAAGAATTAAAATAACTAAAAGCTAAATACGCAGAGAATGATTTTGGAGAGCGAAAGATTGACGTTAAATTTGGTAACAGCACTAGATATAGGAAATGTACATGTTTTGCATTCTTTACCAGAGGTTGATGAATACAATACTTTAGGGATTCCAAAAAATATTGAAGAAACAAAATCTTTGGTTGAAAATTGGATTTTAGAAAATAAAAAACAAGGTATTCAAAGGTTCACATTTTCAGTTAAAGTACAATCAAACGATGAATTCATAGGATTGATTGGAATAAATATTGGAAAAGCTGCTTATAAAAATGCGGAAGTTTGGTTTAAATTTCATCCTAAATTTTGGAATAAAGGTTATGCTACAGAAGCATTAAAAACTATTTTAAAATTTGGCTTCCAAGAGTTAAAACTTCACCGCATAGAAGCATGTTGTGCGGTTGGAAATATCGGTTCTATGAAAGTTTTAGAAAAAGTTGGAATGTTGCGAGAAGCTCACACTAGAAAATTGTTGCCATTAAAATCTGGCTGGTCAGATAATTACGGTTATGCAAAGTTATCTACCGATTAATTTTTTTTCTAAAAATATTAGACTTTAATTATTACATCAGTGTGAAACGAGAAATACTTTGCAGCCCAACTTTATCAGAAACCCTTTTTTGAAAAAAAATTAATTCAGAATTTTTACTTCTATTAAAATCATCTAAATTCTTTTTTTGTTTGGAAAGTGGAGGGAAAAGCGAGATCAAAGCAAAAGGTACTAATCGAAGGTTACGAACGAAGTTGAAGGTATCCCAAAAATAAATAATAGGCTTAAGGCGAAATCAAATGTCTGCCCAAATAAATATTCTCATTAAAAAATTCATTATTTTTGTGATCTTATGATTAATAGTGACCAACTAAAAGATATAGAAAAGCGAATTGAAGAATTGTACAAATACCTTCAAATTGATAAAAAACGCATAGAAATTGCCAATGATGACGAAAAAACTGCGTCACCAGAATTTTGGAATGCCCCAAAAGAAGCCGAAATTTTCTTGCGACAATTACGATCTAAAAAGAAATGGGTAGAAGCTTATGATGAAATTCATACCAAAATGGAAGACATGAAAGTTTTGGTAGAATTTGCAAAAGAAGATGAAGAAAGTGAACAAGAATTAGACATCGTTTTTCCAAAAATACTAGAAAAAATAGAAGATCTCGAGTTCAAAAATATGCTTTCTAACGAAGGTGATGAACTTTCTGCTGTACTGCAAATAACCGCGGGCGCAGGTGGAACGGAATCTTGCGATTGGGCAGCAATGCTCATGAGAATGTATATGATGTGGGCAGAAAAACAAGGCTACAAATTGACGGAGCTGAATTTTCAAGAAGGAGATGTAGCTGGTATAAAGACCGTTACTCTAGAAATAGATGGCGAATTTGCCTTCGGATATTTGAAAGGCGAAAATGGCGTACACAGATTGGTGAGAATTTCGCCTTTCGATAGTAATGCAAAAAGGCACACCAGTTTTGTATCGGTTTATGTGTATCCTTTGGTAGATGATTCTATAGAAATCAACATCAATCCTGCAGATATTTCCTTTGAAACCATGCGAAGTTCTGGCGCAGGTGGACAAAACGTAAATAAGGTGGAAACTGCAGTTCGCCTTCGTCATGCTCCTTCCGGAATCATTATAGAAAATTCCGAAAGTCGTTCCCAATTGCAGAATAAAGAAAAGGCAATGCAATTGTTGAAATCTAGATTATACGAAGCAGAATTGGCAGAAAGAATGAAAGCCAGAAACGAAATAGAAGCCGGAAAAATGAAGATAGAGTGGGGAAGCCAAATCCGTAATTATGTGATGCATCCCTACAAATTGGTGAAAGATGTGCGCTCTGCACACGAAACTTCTGATGTAGACGGCGTAATGAACGGCCACATCACTCCTTTCTTGAAAGCCTATCTCATGGCAGACGGAACTGCGGTGACCGAAGATGAAGATGTTTTTTAAGTAAAAAGATGTAAGTAAAAAGTAAATTGCAACAAAAATTTTAAATATTTTTTTTACCGCTTATGAATTTAGAATTCATTCTTTTGATCTTTGCTAAATGAAATGGTTCTGCGTAACAATTTACACCCAGTTTAATAAAAATCTCTGCGTCTCTGCGTTTTAAAAACCACAAATTTAAAAAATGAACATATTATTAGCTTCAACGTCCACACTTTATGGTGGGAATTATTTAGAATATTTAGCGGAAGAATTGGTGAAATTATACCAAGGAATTGATGAAATTCTATTCATTCCATTCGCAAGACCAAGCGGGATTTCGCTTGACGATTACACCTTAAAAGTTGCAGGATATTTTTCTAAAATAAATATTAAAGTAAAAGGTTTGCACGAATTTAAAGACAAAGTTGAAGCTATCAATTCTGCAAAAGCCTACTTTACAGGTGGTGGAAATACTTTTTTATTGGTAAAAACGTTGCACGATGAAAATTTGATGACAGTTTTGAAAACTAATTTAGAAAATGGAAAGCCCTATCTTGGAACTAGTGCAGGAAGCAACATTGGCGGATTGAACATGCAAACAACAAATGACATGCCGATTGTAATTCCCTCCAATTTCAATTGCATGGGTTTGGTTCCCTTTAATATCAACGCGCATTATTTAGACCCAAATCCAGAATTACAGCACAATGGCGAAACCAGAGAAACTAGAATCTTAGAATTTTTGACGCAAAACGAAATTAAAGTTGTTGGTTTAAGAGAAGGAAACTGGATTCGAAGAATCGGCGATAGAATAACTGTAGAAGGATTGCACAACACCAGAATATTTGAAAATGGGAAGGAACCTTATGAGGTAAAAACTGGTTCAGCACTGTAAGATTGCCCCTCAAAGCGCATTCCAGATTTCAAGTATAAGATAATATAGCGCATCAAGACGCATTCAAAATTAAAAACATAAAAATCCGTGCAAATCTGTGAAATCCGTGAGCTACTTTCCCCACAGATCTCACAGATTTACACAGATGTAGTAAATTTTTTTGCAAGATTGCGCCTCAATGCATATTCCAGATTTCTAGTAAAAGGTAAGATTGCTACTGAAGGTGCATTCAAAAATAAAAACACAAAAATCCGTGCAAATCTGTGAAATCCGTGAGCTACTTTCCCCACAGATCTCACAGATTTACACAGATATAGTAAATTTTTTTGCAAGATTGCGCCTCAATGCATATTCCAGATTTCTAGTAAAAGGTAAGATTGCTACTGAAGGTGCAACCAAAATTAAAAACACAAAAATCCGTGCAAATCTGTGAAATCCGTGAGCTACTTTCCCCACAGATCTCACAGATTTACACAGATATAGTAAATTTTTTTGCAAGATTGCGCCTCAATGCATATTCCAGATTTCTAGTAAAAGGTAAGATTGCTACTGAAGGTGCATTCAAAAATAAAAACACAAAAATCCGTGCAAATCTGTGAAATCCGTGAGCTACTTTTCTCACAGATTTCACAGATTTACACAGATGTAGTAAATTTTTTTGCAAGATTGCGCCTCAATGCATATTCCAGATTTCTAGTAAAAGGTAAGATTGCTACTGAAGGTGCAACCAAAATTAAAAACACAAAAATCCGTGCAAATCTGTGAAATCCGTGAGCCACTTTTTCCACATATTTAAACAGATATAGTGCATTTTTTGCAAGATTGCGCCTCAAAGTATCTTCCAAATAGCAGTTTTTGCCTGAAAATCCAAAAAATTCATTCTTCAATTCGTAAAACTTCAATCAATAAAGAAGATGCTTTCACGTTAAATTATTTATATTTACTCTATTAAATTAATCTATGAAATCCTTTTCCACGCTCTTTCTATTCGCAATACAACTATTTTTCAGTCAGAATATTGCTTCAAAATTAGATGCCGAAACAAAAATAATACTCAATAGTTCATCTGCTTATTCTGCCAATTTATCTATTTACGTAGCCGAAGAAAACGGCGATTTAGTATATGAATACAATGGAAATAAAGGACTTTCGACGGCTTCTACGCAAAAAATATTTAGTGCTGCAGCAGCTTTAGAAACACTAGGAAAAAATTACACTTACAACACAACTGCTTCATATTCTGGAAAAATTGAAAAGGAAATTTTAGAAGGAAATTTATTTATTAAATCCAACGGAGACCCTACTTTAGGAAGTTGGAGATATGATGGATACAAACCAGAAGATTTCAAAAAAGCGTTGATAAATTCAATAAAAAATAAAAATATTACAAAAATTGAAGGCAATTTAATTATTGATGATTCTTATTTTGATTTTCAAACTATTCCAGGTGGTTATCCTTGGGACGATTTGGGAAATTACTACGGAAGCGGTGTTTGGAGCGTCAATTGGAGAGAAAATCAGTTTGATATGTATATGGTTGGTTCCGAAATCAAAGGGTTCAATATCCCAATGGAGCATATAAAATGGGTGAGCGAAGTAAAAACAGGTGGAAGTTCTGATAATAGTTTGGTTTTCACTGCGCCACATTCTGGTGTAGGTTTGATAAATGGAACCTTGCCCGCAAACAAAAAATACACAGTTTCGGGCTCTATCCCAAATCCGCCGTTGGCATTGGCTTTAGAAATAAAAAATTGGTTGAAGGAAGCTGGCATAGAATTTCAGGGTGAATTACTAACGAATTCAAATTTAAAAATTGAAGGAAAACCGCTGCAATTTGCGCCAGAAAATTCAATTATTTTAAATTACAAATCGCCAACTTTAGACAAGATTGTATATTATTTTCTACAAAAAAGTGTTAATCTATATGGCGAAACATTCATAAAAACCATGGCGAAAGAAAAACGTAGAGAAGGTAGTTTCAAAGAAGGTGTAGATTATTTGCAAGATTTCTGGAAATCTAAAGGCATTAATTCTTATATGATTAATTTTGCAGATGGAAGCGGACTTTCTCCACAGAATTATGTGAGTGCAAAAGCTGAGGTGCAAGCTTTGCTATACGCCAAAAAACAAACTTGGTTTGAGGAATATTGGGCAGGATTTCCGACTCAAAATAATGGTATGAAAATGAAAAGTGGGACAATACGCAATTGCAAATCTTTTGCAGGATACCAGACTTCAAAAAGTGGAAAAAAATATGTGTTTGCCGTGATTGTCAACAATTATCAAGGCGGCAATGTGAGTGCTGCTTTGTATGACATACTGAATAATTTAAAATAAAAATTTGAAAGCAAGACCGCTACTTTCCCGAATAAATAATTGGTTTATTTTCTTGTTAATCACCGTAATTGTGAGTTCTCTTACAATTGCTTCTAGTTTTTTTATAAATTATTTAAGAAAAGAAGAGGTAAAACGCATAGAATTATTGGCCAATGCTATAAAAATTCAGCAAGATATACAATCACCAGATTCTTCTGTTCTTGAATTAATAAAACAAGTGTATGAAAGCAATAATTCTATACCTATAATTTTGTTAGATAAAAATGGAGATGTTATTGAATATAAAAATTTGCCAGACGGTAATGAATATTCTGATGTTGAGATAAAATCAATAGCAAAAAATCTATCAGCAATTTATCCACCGATTGAACTTAAATTTCCAGATGGCAACAATCAATTTGTGTATTACGATAATTCAAAATTATTGAATAATCTCCGCTATTCCCCGTATTTTTTGGGCTTGGTTATATTATCTTATTTCATTTTTTCTTTCTGGTTTCTGCGTACGGTAAAAAAAACGGACGAAGGTTTTCTCTGGGCAGGTTTGGCAAAAGAAACGGCGCATCAGATTGGTACGCCATTGTCTTCTATGATAGGTTGGATAGAAATAATGCGGATGGAAAACGATCAATCTGAAGCAGCTGGCGAAATAGAAAAGGATGTAGAAAGATTGAAAACCATCTCCGAAAGATTTTCTAAAATTGGTTCTGTCCCAGAATTAAATGATATGAATCTGACGGAAACGTTGCAGCAAAATTTCGATTATTTAAAGAAAAGAATTTCTACGAAAGTGCAATTTATTTTGAATCTTCCAAACGAAGATGTGCTCATTCCGCACAATAGAATTCTACTAAATTGGGTAATAGAAAATATGGTGAAAAATGCTGTGGATGCTATGAAAGGCGATGGTATTTTGGATATCTACCTTAGCGAAAGAAACAAATACATCACGCTGGATATAAAAGATACTGGAAGTGGAATGCCGAGAAAATTGGCGAGAAGTGTTTTCAAACCAGGATATTCTACCAAAAAAAGAGGTTGGGGTTTAGGTTTGAGCCTTGCAAAAAGAGTGATAGAAGAATACCACAAAGGCGTGATAAAAATCGTAGAATCTGATCTTGGAAGAGGAACAACTTTCCGTATTTCGCTATTGCGGAAATAATTAGAATTTATTTTTTATATCAAAAAACGTCACATAATAATTCTTATCCCAAACCACAGGTTTTTGTGAAGAAAGAGTTACCGTTTGCCAATTTTTTGTAGGTTTAATGCTCGTTTTTTCATCAATAGTAATTGGCAAATTCAAATTTTCGACAGCATTTTCAAATTTAAAATTTAGCGTTTTACCATCTTGATAATAAACCAACGTAGGAATTTTTGTAGTTCTCAAATATTGGTCAAAAACGGTGGAAAAATCAATTCCTGATTTTATAGAAATATAATTTTCGATTGTTTTTGTGGTTACTGTTTGATGATAAAAATCCATATTTAAACCGCGCAAAATCTCTCGAAATTTCTCATCATCATTGATAATCTGGCGAATGGTGTGGAGCATATTTGCACCTTTATAATACATATCTCCACTTCCTTCATTCCGCACGCCATATTTACCAATAATGGGTTTGTCATTTTGAATATTTCTACGCAAACCTTGCAAATAAGTATCAGCAGAATTTTTGTCTAAATAATTTTCAGTAAAAAGTGTTTCAGAATAGCAGGTAAAACTTTCGTGAATCCACATGTCTGCTTGATCTTTTGCGGTTATATTATTCGCAAACCATTCGTGTCCACTTTCATGTATGATGATAAAATCCCATTGTAAGCCAACTCCAGTTCCAGATAAATCTCTTCCTAAATATCCATTTTTAAAACCATTTCCGTATGCTACATTGCTTTGATGCTCCATTCCCAAATAGGGACTTTCTACCAATTTGTAGGAATCTTCGTAGAAAGGATACGGCCCAAACCAATATTCAAAGGCCTTCATCATTGGTTTCACTTGTGCGAATTGTTTTTTTGCCTTTTCTAGATTGTAATCTAAAACCCAATAGTCTAGATCTAAATTTCCTTTTTCTCCTTGATGTTTTTCTCCAAAATGCACGTATTTTCCAATATTAGGAACGATGGAATAAGGATTGATAGCGTTTTTGACTTCCCAAATACTTATGCGTTTTTCATTTTTTATCTCATTAGAAATCAGCTTTCCATTCCCAATTCCCATCAAATCTTTTGGTGAAATAATGGTCATTTTTATTCCATTTTCTGGCTCATCATTCCAAATATCTTTTGTAGGCAACCAAACGGAAACTCCAATTCCTTCTTGTGCCACGCTCATCCAAGGATTTCCATTTTTATCTTTTTCAAAAACCCAACCTCCGTCCCAAGGTGCATTGTTGGCAATGGTTGGATTTCCAGAATATTTTATGCTAAATAAACCTTTGTCTCCCTTTTTAAATTTTTCCTTTGCATAAACAAAGATGAAATCTCCGTCACGTTTAATATTCCAATTTTCTTTACCAATCATTTTAAATTGCATTGGCTGTTGCAAATCTATCTGAAATGTAGGGTTTTCTATATCTTTCGTAATTTCCCATGAAATAACATTGCTCCCAGAAACTGTTTTATTTTCAAAATCAGGTTCTACCGTCAATTCATACTTAGTTACATTCCAAAAATTTCGAAATTTTGTGTCGCTTCCTTTTAAAGTATCAACATTAGAAAAATTCTGGGAGAAGAAAATTTGGACAAAGAACAAAAATCCAAGGGAAAAATATTTCATATCGCTATATATAAAACAAATTTAATGATAAAATAGTAATTTATTTTATCTTAATATTCCGGCGCTCCAATATAATTTATAAATAGATTCTAAATATTTAAAATTTAAAAAATTAATTTTTTCCAAACCTTCAAACAACTTATTTTCTCTGGAATTGATTAAAAATAAAGAACTCTCTCCATTTTGAAAGCGAATTTCCTCCGCACGCAATAATTTTTTATAATTAATAATTATTTCATTTTGTAAAGTGATTTGTTCTTTCAAGATTTTATATTCATTAAAATAACTTTTTATTTTCACCGCTATTTCTTGCCCTTTTTGAGTTTGTTGCAATTGCGTTTCAGAGATTTTTAATTTTGCAATTTTGTAGTTTGCTCTACCTTCACGAAAGAAAATAGGAAATTCTACCTTCAGACCATATTGAAAATTATTTTGAAAAAGTGGGTTTTCAGAAAAATAATTTTGCGTTCCAAATCCTTTGTTCATAAAATTATAGCTGAAATCTATTTTTGGCAAAAGATCTTGAAATTTCAAACGTCTTTCTATATCCAGAGATTTTAATTTCTGATCATAAATTAGAAAGTTTGGGTTGTTTTCTTGCGCTTGTTTTAGCAAATCATCCAAATTCACATTAAAATCTAAACGGTTTTTATCTTCTTCAAATTCTAATTTTGGGATTATATTTTCTGTTATTTGATAAGGTGTATTATTTTTCAGCCATAAAAAATTGGTCAATTCTAATCCCGCGTTTTGGAATTTTAATAATTTTTCATTTCTCAAAATTTGAAAACTTTGCAATTGTGTGTTTGCTTCAACAATATCAATTGCCGGTTTTTCGCCCAAATTATAAGATTTTTGAATGAAATTTATACGCAATTGGGCATTTTTCAAAATTTCTTCTGCAATTAAATAATTTTGGTAAGCACTGCTCCAGTCATAATATGCGGAAACTCCCTCATACAAAATATCATTAATGATTGCATTTTGTTCAATCTCGCTCATTTGCCGAAATAGTTTCGCTTGTTTTAGGTATGCGCGTCTTTTATCCATCAATAAATTTTTCGCAAGTGGAATATTGATACCCAAATAGGTACTTTTATCTTCAGTTTCGCTATTGTTCAATTTTTCTCCTGTAAGGTTTTGAGCTCCAGCATATACATCTACTCCAAACCAAGTTGGTATAGAAATTTCAGAAGAAAATTCATTGTAATAATTGGTGTTGTTAAATCTTTTTTCCGCTTTGTAGAGATTAAATTTTGGATCAAAATTTCCTTTTGCAGCCATTATTTCTGCATCAGATTTTTCTACATTGATGTTGGCTTGCAAAACTACAGGATGATAGGTTTTCACAATATTCAGAAATTCTTCTGTACTCAACGTACTCAGATTTTTTTGTGAAAAGCACAAAATATTTATCCAAACAAAAAAGAAATAAATAAGTTTTTTTATCATATTATTTTTCTTTAATTGCAGTTTCTTTCGTGTAGGTTTTGTAATAATCTGGTGGAAAACCATTGATGTTTCGCCATATTTCATACCAAATCGGTACATTTTTCAGTAGAGCAATTCCACTAGCTCCTCCGCCAATTCTTAGTTGGTTTGGCCATTTTTGATCTTCTTTATCTGGCACCACCAAAGTTCGAAATTTTCCATTTGGGCTGATGGTATTTTCATACGCGATTATTGTACCACCAAAAGTACCGTAACTGCCATCTGGCCAACCACTAAAAACAAGCGCAGGAAAACCATCGAACACAAATCTTACTTTTTGTCCAACTTCTATCAGAGGTAAATCCAGCGGGTCTATGTACATTTCTACCGCGTAATCTTTAATTGTAGGAACGATGACCATTAGTTGTTCTCCTTCTTTTAAAATTTCCCCAATTCCAGATTTTTTGGCTTGTACTATTTGTCCATCTTGTGGAGCTGTAATGATGTAGAGCCCATTTCTAATGGTGTAGTTACTTACTTTGTTTTCCAATTTTGCAACCTCACCTTTTCCAGATTCTATTTGTGTATAACTTTCATATTGATCTCCCTGCGCTTTGCTTATCTTTTCCGAATAATCTTGGGAAACAGAATTTTGCTCTAGCCGTAAATTGGTAAATTCTTGGTTGGTTTGCGCCAATTTATTGTCCATCATTATTTTTTTAGACAATACATTTTGGTATTTTAAATTTCGCTCTTGCAATTGCGTTTGAGAAACTAGACCTTCGGCAAACATTTTCTGTTGTCTGTTGTATTGATCTTCAGCTAACTCTAGCTCATTTTTTATTGCACTTAATTCCGCTTTTTCTGCTTTCAATTTATTTTCTAATTGATTTATTTTGTTATCAATTTGAGAAATTTTTAAAGCTCTACCTTCATTTAATGCAGAGATTTGGGAGCCAGATGTAGATATTTTCCCCTGATAATAGTTGATTGCACCTTTTTTTGCATCAACTTGTTGCTGTGTTCTATTCACCAAATTGGGATCCAGATACTCTTCTTTTACTTCAGAAATCTTTAAAATTGTATCTCCTTTTTTCACAAAATCTCCTTCATTTACGTACCATTTTACAATTTTCCCCGGAATTGGAGAGTTAATTTCCTGTGGTCTTTGATCTTGAGAAGGTGTGGTTATTTTTCCTTCAGCTTTTATATTTTGCGTCCATGGCAAAAACATTAGTAATCCTAAAAATAGTAGAATACCCCAAAACCAAAATCTTACTTTGCTTTTGTAGTTGTATCTATATATAGTAGGAAAAGATTTTAAATCTTGCATAATTAATTCAATTGTAAATTTCCGTCTTTCACCTCGATTCTATAGTCACATTTTGCTGCAAATTCTTTGTCGTCAGTAGCAATGATGATTGTTTTGTGCTTTTTTTCCTGTAATAAAAATTCAATTATAGAATTTTTGTACTTTGGGTCTAGTTTTCCCCATGGTTCTTCCATTATTAATAAACTAGAATTTGGGGTGATGGCTCTTAGTAATAAAATTTTCTGTGCAGCATTGTTTGAAAATCTTTTTCCTTCTGATTCTGTTCTGGTTTGAAATCCAGCTCCAAAATCTTTTAAGAATTTAGAAAACCCTATCAATTCTGCTTTTTTAATGATATCCGTTTCGCTGATATATTCTTTCCCCATTGATATGTTTTCAAAAATAGTTCCTGAAAATATCTCTCCAGTATCTTGATAATATTGGATATTATCTCGTAATGATGATAAATTATAATTATTAATTGGTATGTGATTGTACAAAATATTGCCAGAAAATTCTGTATAACAAGCACTTAAGAGTTTTAAAAATGTAGATTTTCCAGAGTTTTCGTTTCCTACTACACATACCAAAGATTTCGCTGGAATGTGCAATTCTATATCTTTAAATAAAGCACGTGAGTCTGGGTGAGCAAATCCAAAATCCGTCATTTGGATTTCCATTTCATCGCTATTAAATTCTATCTTACCAGCAATTTCTGTCGGTTTTTCTGTTACATAAGCAAGTTTTTCCAAGGCAGTTTGTACATCGTAAACGGAATCAAGATTAATAATTATTTTTTTTACAGAAGCTATGATGCTCAAAATTACAATCTCTGCCGCTATAAATTCGCCAATATTTATCTGTTGATCAATTAATAAGTAAACTCCAATTGTAAGTAAAGAAGCTGTAATGATTACTTGGAAACCAACCATGGTTTTGTACTGAAATAATAAAACTTTGAAATGGCTTGTTTTTTTATTCAAATAATCTACAACCAAGGTATCCGTCTTCTGAACTTCTAGTTGGTTTTTATTGGAAAATTTGAAGGTAATAATAGATTTCGCAACAGATTCTAGCCAAGAAACTACGGCGTATTTTGAGCTGCTTTCTTGCAAGCTAGTTTCTAAACCTGTTTTGCTAGAAAAGTAAATTGTAAAAGAGATTATGATTAATAAAACTAAACCTGAGGTAAGAAATAAGGGATTGTAGAAGGAAAGCAAAATAAAGCCAAACAAAATTTGGGTAAGTGCTGTTGGAATATCAAGTAGTAATTTTGCAAAACCTTTTTGAAGATTAATGGTATCAAAAAAGCGGTTTACTTGCTCTGGTAGATAGTATTGATCAGTTTTGTAAAGATCAAACTTTGGGATTTTATCTACAAATTCAAAAGCATATCTGGTAAAAATTTTCTGCTTGATGCTTTCTATTATTTTAAGTTGATTAATCTGCATTACACCTGCTAAAAAAACACCTAAACAAACCAAAGCGATTAATATATAAATAGAAACCACCATTCTAGCACCGAGTACAAAGCCAATAATAGCTTGTATGCCAAGAGGAACACTCAATTGAAGAAGCCCATTGATGATAGCGTAAAAATAAATAGATCCGATGTCAGATTTATCCAAATTCACCAATTTCCAGAATCTTTTATTTAGTATCATTAATTATTTATTTGTGCAAATATAGTAATTAATTTATTAATAATAGTATTGCTATTGTTAGTAGTTGTTTTAATTAATTTTATAATATATTTACTCATATTTGCTTTAAAAATTTTAACTTTGCAGTAAATTAAAATCAATGGATTTCAAACTTTCTTTTAATATCAATACATCTATATATTTAAAAAATCCAGAAAATAGCGATCTGGGCAAACGCATCATTAAAAAAAGTATAGAGTTAATTGCGGATATTGGTTTAGAATCTTTTAATTTTAAAAAATTAGCTCAAGAAGTAGGAACTACAGAAGCAACTGTATATAGATATTTTGAAAATAAAAATAAACTTCTACTCTTCATTATTACTTATTATTGGTTTTTTATAGATTTTTATTTGGATTATCAAACCCAAAACTTAAACGATCCGAAACTCAAAATTCAAAAAATAATACAAATTCTCACACACAAATTGCCGGAAAGCGATGGTGTTTTAGATTACGACAAACGGCTTTTGCATCAGATCGTAATTTCAGAAAGTAGTAAAGTATATCTCGTAAAAAACGTTGTAGAAATCAACAAGGATGAGGTTTTCAAGCCATACAAAGATTTGTGCAAAAATATTGCTAGCATTATTTTAGAGTACAATCCGCAATATAAATATCCAAAATCTTTGAGCAGCACAATGATAGAAACTGCTCATCATCAAGAATATTTTTGTCACAATCTACCGAAACTCACAGATTTTGAGAGAGGGGAAACCCAAGATTTTACTTCGCAGTTTTTAGAAGATTTTGTTTTCAAGGCAATTAATTAATTTGTAAATTTAATGATGCAAAAAAAAGAATTGCTTGCTCTGGTACAACTTGCGAAAGAAAAAAATCAAAAAGCGCAAACAAAATTAATCAATATCTATTGGATTGATGTGTTTTCTTTTACCTTAAAAAAAGTGCGAGATAAAAATCTTGCAGATGAAATCACGGTTTCAGTTTTTGCCAAAGTTTTAAGTAAAATAGATCTATATGATCCCAATTTCGAGTTTAAAACTTGGATTTTAACCATTGCTCAAAATACAATCATAGATTTTTGGCGAAAAAACGCTCGCTCCAACGAAACATCTACAGACCATCTAGAAGATGTAGAAAATACTTTTGCACAGTCGCCAGAAGAATTGTTGATTTCTGATGAAGACCATCGGAAGTTTTTAAAAATTGTAGAATCTTTGGATTCGAACTATCAATCAATAATTAAATTAAGGTTTTACGAAGAAAAAAGCATTAAAGAAATTTCTGAAGAATTGGGTATTTCTATTTCTAATACAAAAGTGAGAATTATGCGCGCAAAGAAAGTTCTTGCCCAACTTTTGAAAGATAACAACTATCACGACTTTTAGGTTTTAGTATTTAATTAGAAGTTACTTTAAAACTTTATTCGTATTTTTGTTTACGTTCTCAAAAAGAAATTTATTTTACAATTATTTTCATTTAATGATAGAAACCCTTACACCAAATACTTTACAAAAACCAAAATGGATTCGTGTAAAACTTCCGACAGGAAAGAATTACCGCGAATTGCGTTCTTTGGTAGATAAATATAAACTCAACACCATTTGCCAAAGTGGATCTTGCCCAAATATGGGTGAATGTTGGGGAGCTGGAACGGCCACATTTATGATATTAGGTAACGTCTGTACTAGAAGTTGCGGATTTTGTGGTGTAAAAACTGGTAAGCCTGAAGATGTAAATTGGGATGAACCAGAAAAAGTTGCTCGCTCTATAAAATTAATGAAGATAAAGCATGCTGTTTTAACTTCCGTAGATAGAGACGATATCAAAGATATGGGTTCCATTCTGTGGGCAGAAACCGTAAATGCAGTTCGTAGAATTTCGCCCGGAACCACGATGGAAACGTTAATTCCAGATTTTCAAGGAATTACCAAACATATAGATCGTTTGATAGAAGTAGCTCCAGAAGTAATTTCTCACAATATGGAAACTGTAAAAAGATTGACAAGAGAAGTAAGAATTCAAGCGAAATATGAACGCAGTTTGGAAGTTCTTAATTATCTTAAATCTGCCGGACAAAAACGTACAAAAACAGGTTTGATGCTAGGATTGGGTGAAGAAAAATCTGAAGTTTTGCAAACGATAGAAGACATCAGAAATGCAAATGTAGATGTAATCACGATTGGGCAATATTTGCAACCTTCAAAAAATCACTTACCCGTAAAAAGATTTATTCCTTTAGAAGAATTTGAGGAATATAAAGCATTTGCAACAGATTTAGGCTTTCGTCATATAGAAAGTTCTCCTTTGGTAAGGTCTTCCTATCACGCAGAAAAGCATATTCATTAATTTTAATACTTAGAAATGGATAGAAAAACCTTCCTTAGAAATAGCAGTCTAGCAATGGCACTTTTGGCATTTGATCAAAGTTCGCTATTCGCAAAAGATCTTTCAATCTTGAAAAATCAGTTTCAATTTAAATTATTGAGAAATGATGTAGGTATTTTCACAGAATCTGGTGGAACTATTGCGTGGCTCAATTCTCCAGATGGTTTCGCAGTCGTAGATACTCAATTTCCAAAAAATGCTGAACATGTAATTGCTGAACTTAAAAAATTGAAGGACAATCCTTTTAAATTTTTAATAAATACACATCATCATGGAGACCATACCGGTGGAAATATTTCTTTCAAAGGTCTTGCAGAAAATGTTGTAGCGCATACAAATTCACTTATCAATCAAACCAAAGCTGCAGAGAAAGCAGGAAAAATGGATGAGCAATTGTTACCAAATATTACTTTTGAAAAAAAATGGAAGGCAAAATTGGGTAAAGAAAAAATTGTTGGAAAATATTTTGGTGCAGCTCATACAAACGGAGACTGTGTTTTTCATTTCCAAAATGCCAATGTAGCTCATGTTGGAGATTTAGTTTTTAATAAAAGGTTTCCCTACATTGATAAGGATAATGGCGCAAACATCGAAAGTTGGATTTCCGTTTTAGAAAATGTCAGAAAATATTATGATAATGATACGCTGTTTATTTTCGGACACAGCAGAGAAGAAGGGAAAATTACTGGCAATAAAAATGATATTTTGGCTTTTCAAAATTATTTAGAAAAATTGCTCACGTATACAAAATCTGAAATCGCAAAAGGAAAATCTAAAGAAGATATTCTAAAATCTACCACCACAATTCCTGGTGCTCCAGATTGGCAAGGAGATGGGATAGAAAGAAGCATCAGTGCAGCTTACCAAGAATTAACAGCAAAAATGTAATGGATTTTTAAATCAAAAAAAATCGCTCTCGTAATTGAAAGCGATTTTTTATTTAAAAGAAATTCTGCTATTTGTGCATTCTATTTCCTACTATTAATTTATGAGTAATTTTTTCAGTTGGTGTTTCAAGTGAAATGAGATATACATTTCCACCTTTAAGATTATCTATTTCTTTTTGAAAATTATTTTTTCCAATTTTCCAATTTTTTAGCTCTATTTTATCAACAAGAGAACCTTTTATATCATGAATTGTTAACGTAACATTTTCATTTTTAATTAAGTTGAATGTAATGTTGAGAATACCATCATTTGGATTTGGGTAAATCATTAAATTTAGATTGTTGGTACTAGATTGATTCAATTCATCTACAGATAATGGAGAAGATTTTTTAATAAAAACCTTGAAAATTTGATTGTTTGAAGTACTTTGTGTGCCATCATTTACAAAAAATATATTTGGAGGTGTACTGCTTATTCCACCAAAAATATAACCTATCAAAGTATTTGTTGTAGGTACATTATCCAATTTGAAAACTTCATTATTGAAATGAGGTAAATTTAAATTCGGAATAAATTCTGCTCCAGATCCTAAAAGTGAAGGCATCACAATTGGCAATTTATATTCTGCCATATTTCCACTGCTATCTGTAGTTACTCTTGCAATTGTATTTACAAATGGAACATTATTGTCTTGAACCAGAGTTCCGGCATTATCATAAAATTGCGCAATTCCACCAAAAAAAACGGTGTGCATTTCATTATTTAATTCAGAATAGATTGGTAAAACTGGGCAGTGGTAATGGTTGTAATATTGCTGGAAAGTATTATTAACAGCATAACCGTTAGAATCTACCGTTACAGAATTTAGAAAAGGCAAATCTGCTGTAGTTTGAAAAACTCCTGAAAACATAGTTATTCCTTCATTTCCATTTGGCAAAATTTGCGGTTCTGCATTATAATCTCTTCTATGCAAATTTACTGCGTCTGTATAAGCGGTAAGATGATTGATGGTAATATTGGTTCCATTGTCTGTAATGGTGAATTTTCTAATGTTATTGGTGTATTCTTGAATAAAACCAGGTCCATTATTTGGTCCCATTGGATTGTATCTTCCAATAAATTTTTGACCACCTAAAAGATGATAAATACTTCCAATTTTCTTTAACCTTCCTCCAGTTACTTGAAATTGAGAATCAGTAATTTGTCTAATAGATGTTGAAAAACTGGTGTTGTTTATAATGGCATTGATAACGTCTGCAACTTTTATTACGGTTAATCTATCAAAAGTGGTATGATTTCCAAGAGTTGCACTATAACCATATCCACCAACGCAATATAGATAATCTCCATCTTGAAAAAATTGCATATTTGTGGAGCTTAATTGCTCTTGAATTGCGGTGGATAAAGAAGTTAAAGGTGCAGACCATTTTTGTTGAGAAACAGGATCTACTACTATAAGCTGATTATTATGTCCGGCAATATCAAAAGCTGCAAAAGGTTGTCTTATGTGAAGTCCGTCTAATCTACCACCAACCAAAAGCCATTTTCCATTGGCTTGTCCGAAAGAAAAAGATTGTATTCCTCCCAAATTGGTAATGCTTATTGGCTCTAATGAAATTTCAAATGGTGCTGTTTGAGCATTTATAGTAAAGATTCCTATTGCAAATAGAAAAGGGAATAGAAATTTATTCATGGTTTAAAATTTTATATTGATGGTTTGGTTTTTCTTATTTCTAATGAATTTTAATTTGTAAAATTGATCTTTTTTCAAAGTAGATAATGCTTTCATATAAGTATAAACATCTGTAATGTCTGTTTTATGAATTTTTGTAATGATGTCTCCTTTTTGCAAACCGTATTTTTCTGCTGTTCTATTTTCTATCACTTCTTGTATGTGCAATCCATCTCCATAATCTGTGTAATCGGGAAAAATTCCGAGAGTAACTTTAAATGAAGAAATATTTTCTGTAGATTTTAATTTGGTTTGTAGAAATGGCAATTCAGGATTTAGTGCTAAATCATCTATTACAGATTTTGCAAAATCTACTATTTCAGCTGTTTTTTTGAAATTTATTTTATCGGCATCATCTGTAGGTTTATGATAATCAAGATGTAAACCTGTGTGTAAAAATAAAACCGGAATTCCATTGGTGTAAAAAGAGGTGTGATCTGAAGGTCCTGTTCCACTTTCATCTAGCGTAAGTTGAAAATTATCGGGTTTATTTTCGTTAATTGTTATCGTGAAATTTGGAGAAGTTCCAATTCCTCCAATATTTAGAGAATTTGTAGAATCCATTCTTCCAATCATATCAAAGTTGAGCATCAATGAACTGTTGGGATATTCTTTTTTAATTATTTCTGCGATAGATTTAGATCCCATCAATCCCAATTCTTCTCCAGAAAAGCATACAAAAATAAAGTTGACGTGTTCTTTTATATTGTTTTTGCTATACATATTAGCCAATTCTAAAACGGCAGAAACTCCAGAAGCATTATCATCTGCACCATTATGAATTTGCCCTTTTCCTTTCGAGTCGGTAGATAAATTATATTCATTTAAACCTAAATGATCATAATGCGCTCCAATTACAAAAGTATATTTTGCTTCATTATCCAAAAATGCCACAACATTTCTTCCCGTTATGGTGTTGGAATTTGTGCCATTTCCATGAGGGTTTGAATTATAATTAAATGAAAAATAATTGATAAAATCATTATTCGTAAAAGGAGTAAGATTTAATTCTTGAAAGTAATTTGAAATATATTCTGAGGCTAATTTTTCACCAGTAGAACCTACAAGTCTGCCTTCCATAGAATCTGAAGATAAAACTTCAATGTGTTTTTTAATCTGAGAAGTATCAACTTGCGCAGAAATAGAAATCCATTGTAATGAAAAGAATAGTAGAGCGATTATTTTTATAGAAAGCTTCATTTTAAGTATTGTACTTCAAAAATAGCTATATTTATAATCAAAAATTGTAACAAAGGTTACATACAGTATTTATAATTTAAAAATACCAATACTTTAAAAAAAAACCACAAAAAAATCGCTCTCATTGCTGAAAGCGATTTTTTTGTGAAATTTAAATTTTACTTAGACTTCGTTGCAGTTTCTTCTTTGAAGAATTTTCTCAATTTCCAAGCCATTTTTTCATGCTCTTGCATCAATCCATTTAAGAAATCTGCGGTTCCTGCATCGCCATATTTCTCTTCGCATTCATCTAGTTTTTCTCTCAAAGTTTTCACGATAGTTTCATGATCACCTACCAATTCTTTCAACATTCCTTGGTTATTTGGTACTTTTCCTGGAGTTTCTTTTAGCTGCGAGTATTTTGCAAATTCTACAGCAGTTCCAATAGCTTCTCCACCAAGTGTACTTATTCTCTCTGCCACCAAGTCTACTGCTTCTGCAACAGCATCATATTGTGCTTCAAACAATTCATGCAATTCCATAAAGTTGTCACCGGAAAGATTCCAATGAAATTTTCTCAATTTAATGTACAAAATGTTTCCATCTGCCAATACGTTATTTAAAATTTCGTTTACAGATTTCAAATTCTTCACGCTTATTCCTAAATCAGGTTTCATATTTTTTATTTTTAATTAATAATTATTTAACAGTTAAATTTCCTTCTACACCGTCGTCTCCGTCTGATTTACCACCAGAAATTGCAGTTGAGATAAAGTGAAGCATGCTTACAAATTTGCCCGCTTTGGTATCCCAATAATAGTTTTCTTCTGGAGTTACACGGATTACAGAAACTTCTGGATCATCTTTTCCATCAAACCAAGCATTAGCCATTTGTGACCATTGCTCTTCGATAGTTTCCTTATCCTTATATATGTATGCTTTTCCGAAAATGGAAAGATATTCGTAATCGTCATTACTCATAAAGTATAATTGAACACGATTATCTTCTTGAATTTCGAAATTTTTGTTGCTTGTAGAATTGCTCAAAAACCAAAGATTTCCTTGTTCATCACATTCCTGGATGCTCATTGGTCTAGAATTCTGTGGAATCTGATTCAGTTCACTACAAAACATACAAATTTTTGCTTTTTCAGATAGTTCTTTCAGTTTTGCTATCGCTTTTTCTTTATCTAAATTTTCTTTGGACATATCTTTTGTTTAAAAATTTAATTAATAATTGGGTGATTATCTTACACTAACAAAAGTAGTAGTTATAAATTTTCTCTGTTTACAACATTAATTTTGATTTTTATAAAATTTATTAATTTTAATTTTTGGATTAATTATTTATCTAAATTCGTTAAAAATTTTAAAAAATGGATTTAAAATCAAACGAACCTTTTTGGCTGGTAAAAAATGGAATTATCAATTCTTATCCATCATTAAAAGAAGATGCAGAATGCGAAATTCTTATCGTTGGTGGTGGAATTACGGGTAGTTTGTTGGCATATCAAATGATAAATGAAGGTCATAAAACAATTTTGATAGATAAAAGAGAAATTTGCAACGGAAGCACTTCCGCAACTACTTCTATGCTGCAATATGAAATTGATGTTCCATTGTATGAACTAGAAGAGCAAATTGGAAAAGAAGGCGCAGTTTTGGCCTACAAAGCTTGTTCCGATTCTATAGATGAACTAGAAAAAATTTGTAAAAATCTAAAATCCGAAGCTGGTTTTACCAGAAAAGAGTCGCTATTTTTTGCCTCAAAAAAGGAAGATGTTTCTTGGCTGAAAACAGAATTTGAAGCTCGCAAAAATGCAGGTTTTGCCGTGAAATGGCTAGAAGCAGACCAAATTCTTAAAAAATATAATTTAAAAAATACTTTTGGGGGCATTCTTTCAAAGCAAGGAGCGAGTGTTGATGCTTTTAAATTGGCGCATGAACTTTTAGAATTTAGCCAGAAGAAAGGCTTGAAAATTTATGATAAAACAGAAATGAAATCTGTTCAACATAAAAAAGGTTTCAATATTCTTACGACTACAGAAAATTATAAAATCAAAGCAAAGAAAATTATCTATTGTGTAGGTTATGAAAGCACGAATTTGATTAAAGAAAAATTCGTAAATCTGATGAGCACTTTTGCAATAAGCAGTGAAGTGAATCCAGAAAAATTGCATCATTTTGAAAATACACTTTTCTGGAATACAGATAGTCCGTATATTTATATGAGAACTACCGATGATAACAGGCTTTTAATTGGCGGTGGAGACGAAGATTTTAGAGATCCTGCCAAAAGAGATCGATTGTTAGAAAAAAAAGAGAAGGAAATTTTAAAGATTTTAAAAAAATTGCAGCCTGATTTTAAATTTTACACAGACTTTACGTGGGCAGGAACATTTGGCGAAACTAAAGATGGTTTGCCCTATATAGGAACTCATGAAAAATATCCTAATTCCTATTTTGTTCTAGGTTTTGGTGGAAATGGAATCACATTTTCTGTAACTGGAATGGATATGGCATCCGCATTTTTAAAAAATAAAAAACATGCACTCACAGAATATTTCAAATTTGGAAGATAAATTATGAATTTAATTAAATTCACAACTAAAGGCATCTATTGCATCCCGGGAAAATTTTATTTAGATCCGTGGAGACCAGTAGATTTAGCTGTAATTACTCATGGTCACGGAGATCATGCGAAATGGGGCATGAAAAAATACCTTTGCCATCATTTTACAAAACCGATTTTAAAGATTAGAATTGGTGAAGATATTGAGTGTCAAAGTGTGGGATACAACGAACCTCTGATGATTAATGGTGTAAAAGTCAGTTTTCATCCTGCGGGTCATATCGTGGGTTCTTCTCAAATCCGAATGGAATACAAAGGTTATGTCACCGTTTTTACGGGCGATTATAAAGTTCAAGACGATGGAATTTCTACCCCTTTTGAATTGGTAAAATGCCATGAATTTATCACTGAATCTACTTTCGGTTTGCCCATTTATAATTGGTTGACACCGCAACAATATTCTGAACAGATGCAAAACTGGATTGCTTTAAATAAAAGTCAAGACAAAACTTCGGTTTTCATTGGCTACTCTTTAGGAAAAGCACAGCGGATTTTAAAATCTGTAGAAGGTGCAGGGAAAGTGTATGTACATTCTTCAATCGGTAGGTTAAACGAAGCTATAGAAAGTGTGGGAATAGATTTGCCAGATTATGAGGTCTTAGACTTTCACGAAGATGTGAAAAAAGTAAAAGGAGAAATTGTAATCGTTCCGCCAGCTTTGTCAGATTCAAATATGATACGAAAAATTCCAAATCGCGCTACAGCTTTTTGTTCTGGCTGGATGCAAATTCGCGGTTCTCGCCGTTGGAAATCTGCCGATGCAGGTTTTGCCATTTCTGATCATGCAGATTGGAACGGACTTTTGGATACCATAAAAGCAACGGGCGCAGAAAAAGTACATGTAACGCACGGACAAATTGCGGTTTTTACAAAATATTTGAATGAAATTGGCATCAATGCTTTCGAGGTGAATACCAAATTTGGTGATGAAGAAGAAGCTTCTAAAGAAACTGAAAAAACTGAAGAGCTATGAAACACTTTGCCGAGCTCATTTCCGCTGTAGAAAGTAGCAACAAAACGACTGCAAAAATAGATGCAATCGTACATTATTTAGAGATTGCAGACGATAAAGATAAATTGTGGTTTCTTGCTTTATTCACCGGAAAACGTCCGAAAAGACCCGTAAATTCTAATTTATTAAAAGATTGGGCATATGAAATCACAGGTTTACCAGAATGGCTTTTCTTAGAAAGTTATTCTGCAGTTGGAGATTTAGGCGAAACTTTATCTTTAATTTTACCTGTACCAGAACATAAAATTGAAAAATCTCTCAATCAGTGGTTGGATGAATTATTGGCATTAAAAAATGCTTCTGAAGGAGAAAAAAAAGGATACGTTTTAGAAAGTTGGAACGGATTAGAAAACACAGAACGCTTTATTTTTAATAAATTAATTGGCGGAAGTTTTCGTATTGGAGTTTCTAAAAAAATACTTATAAATGCTATTGCAAAATATTCTGGACAAGAATCTAGTGCATTGATGCACAGTATAATGGGAAAATGGGAAGTTTCTGAAACAAATTTTTCGGAATTAATTTCGGGTGAAAACATCAATGCAGACAATTCTAAACCCTATCCGTTTTGCCTCGCTTATCCTTTAGAAAAAACGCCAGAAGAATTAGGCGATGTTCAAGATTGGCAAGCGGAATACAAATGGGACGGAATTCGCGGACAATTTATTAAAAGAAATGATGAGGTTTTTATTTGGTCTCGCGGAGAAGAATTAGTGAATGCGCAATTTCCAGAATTAGTTGAAGCTTTCGGAAAAATGCCAGGAGATTTTGTTTTAGACGGCGAAATTTTAGCAGTTTTGGATGATCAAGTTTTAAATTTTAGTGTTTTGCAGCAGCGTTTAAACAGGAAAACCATTACAAAAAAAATGATGCAGGAAATTCCTATTCAAACTTTTGTGTATGATATTTTAGAATTGGATGGGAAGGATTTGCGGGAAGCAGATTTAGAAGAAAGAAGACTTCATTTGGAAAATTTAATAGAGAAAAATCCGGTTGATAATATTAAAATTCCGCCAATAGTTATCGCAAAAAATTGGGAAGAATTAGCCGAAGCTAGAGAATCATCAAGAGATAATAATTCCGAAGGTTTAATGCTAAAACAAAAAACTTCTAAATACCATTCTGGCAGAAAAAAAGGCGATTGGTGGAAATGGAAAGTGGATCCATTAACGATTGACGCAGTTTTAATTTATGCCCAAAAAGGTAGTGGTAGAAGAAGCGGATTTTACACAGATTACACTTTTGCCGTGAAACAAGAAGATAAATTGGTAACCATTGCAAAGGCTTATTCTGGATTAACGGATAAGGAAATAATGGAAGTTAGCCGATTTGTAACCAAAAATTCTTTAGAAAAATTTGGACCGGTACGAACTGTAAAAGCCGAATTGGTTTTCGAAATTGCCTTTGAAGGAATAGGATTTAGCAAACGTCACAAAAGTGGAGTAGCCTTGCGTTTTCCAAGAATAAAAAGATGGCGACGAGATAAAAAAGTGGACGAAATAGACGATATTGAAGAAGTAAAAAAATTAATTACTTAAATGGCAGATTTTCAAAATTCCGAGGGTTACAAAATCATCCACAATTGGTTGGCGGAAAAAACGTTCTCGCCATTTGAATTTCAATTGAAAACTTGGGAAAAGTACAGCCGTGGTTACAGCGGAATGGTGATTGCACCAACAGGTTTTGGAAAAACGTATTCAGTTTTTATTGCAGTAATTGCAGATTTTTTAAATAATCCCACACAATACAAAGACGGCTTAAAATTATTGTGGATTACGCCGCTTCGTGCTTTAGCTAAAGATATTGCCAAAGCTATGGCAGAAGCCATCGCAGAAATTGGTCTTGATTGGACGGTTGGTGTACGAAATGGCGATACACCCGTTTCCGAAAAGGCAAAACAATTGAGAAAAATGCCAGACATACTTTTGGTAACGCCAGAAACAGTGCATTTACTTTTAGGGCAAAAAAATCACCAACGATTTTTCAAAAATTTAAAATGTGTTGCCATAGATGAATGGCACGAACTTTTAGGAAGTAAACGTGGGGTTTTAGTAGAGTTAAGTTTAAGCAGATTATTAAGTTATCAAAAGAAATTAAAAATCTGGGGAATTACGGCGACCATCGGTAATTTAGATGAAGCCTTGGAAGTTTTAATTCCATATGATTTAAAGAAAACAAAAGTTGTCGCCAAAGAAAAAAAGAAAATAGAAATACAATCTGTTTTTCCAGATGAGGTAGAAATTTTACCTTGGGCAGGACATTTGGGTGGAAAATTGGTAGATAAAGTAACACCGATAATTCTCGAAAGTAAAACGACCATTGTATTTACCAATACCAGAAGTCAGGCAGAAATGTGGTATCAATTATTGTTGAGCCATCATCCAGATTTCGCCGGACAAATTGCCATTCACCATAGTTCTATTGATAAAGATTTACGAATTTGGATCGAAGAAAATTTAAGTTCTGGTTATTTAAAAGCTGTTGTTTCTACTTCGTCTTTAGATTTGGGTGTAGATTTCAAACCTGTGGATACAGTTATTCAAATTGGCTCTAGCAAAGGTGTTGCTAGGTTTTTACAACGGGCAGGAAGAAGTGGACATTCACCTTTTGAAACCTCGAAAATCTATTTTGTTCCCACGCATTCTTTAGAATTAATAGAAGTTGCCGCTTTAAAAGAAGCCGTAAAACAAAATGTGATAGAACCGAGAGTTCCGATGGTGATGACGTTTGATGTTTTGGTTCAATATCTGGTTACATTAGCAATTGGCGAAGGTTTTGATCCGATTGAAACTTTTCCTCAAATAAAAAAAACCTTTGCTTTTAGTTTAATTACAGAAGCAGAATGGACTTCAATTTTGCAATTTATAACGATTGGTGGTGGCGCTTTCAAAAATTATGAAGAGTTTCATAAAGTTATTATTGAAGACGGAATTTATAAAGTGACTAACCGCAGAATTGCGATGCACCATAGGATGAATATTGGTGTAATTGTGAGCGATGCCATGCTAAAAGTGAAATTTATAAGTGGAGGTTATATCGGAATGGTGGAAGAATATTTCATTACAAAATTGAATAAAGACGATAAATTTATTTTGGCTGGTCGCGTTTTAGACGTAGTTCACATAAAAGAAATGACAGTCTTTGTGCGTGGCGGAAAAGGAAAAGCACGAGTTCCAAGTTATGTAGGTGGCAGATTACCAATGAGTTCCCATCTTGGCAGATTTTTGAGAATGAAACTTTCTGATGCACTTCAAGCTAAAACTTCAGAAAAGGAATTGACATTTCTTCATCCTTTATTAGCTAATCAAGAAGAGCGATCTGTTATTCCGAAAGAAGATGAATTTTTGGTGGAACTAATTCACACGCGAGAGGGTTACCATTTATTTTTCTATCCATTTGAAGGCAGATTGGTGCATGAAGTGATGGCTGCATTGATGGCTTTCCGGTTAAGTAAATACGAGCAGTTATCTTTTTCTATGGCGATGAATGATTATGGTTTTGAATTATTCAGCGCTACGCAAATTCCTATTGATGATGGTATTTTAGCAGATATATTAAGTAAAGATAATTTATTGCGAGATATAGAAAGTTCCATAAATGCTACAGAAATGGCGCGCCGAAAATTTCGGGATATTGCTGTAATTTCTGGTATGGTGATCCAAAGTTATCCAGGCAAACAGAAAAGCAATCGCAGTTTGCAATCGTCTGCAGCTTTAATATTTAATGTTTTAGAAGAATATGATTCGGAAAATTTATTATTTAAACAAGCTTATTCTGAGGTGTTTAATCAGCAGATAGATGAGGCGAGATTGTGGGAAGCATTTTCCAGGATAGAAAAGTCAAAATTAATCCTCAAATTTGCAAACGCATTCACGCCTTTAAGTTTTCCCATCAAAGTAGATAGTTTACGACAATCTATGAGTAATGAAGACTTGGGAGATAGAATAAGAAGATTACAAGAAGCGAGTATGAAGAAGAAGTTTAAGAAAAATAATAAATGATTCAGGTTTTAGAAAAAGAAATTCACGGTGAAAAGCTAATATTCACAAATTTGCGCGCCATTTATTGGGAGAAAGAACAAACTTTAATTTTTAGTGATTTACATGTTGGAAAATCTGCACATTTTAGAAAAAATGGAATTGCAATTCCGGGTGGAATTTTAGAAAAAGATTTAAAAAATTTAGAAAAATTAATAGCACATTTTGATGTTCAGCACCTATTGATAGTTGGCGATTTGTTTCATGCCGGAAAAAACGGCGATTTAGATATATTTTGTGAGTGGCGAAAGAAATTTTGTGATTTAAAATTAACATTAATTAAAGGAAATCACGATAGAATTAAGAAAGCTTTTTACGAAGAACACTGTATAGATTTGGTAGAAAAAGAATTAGTGATGGGTTCATTTGTATTTATCCACGAGCCAAATGTAGATCAAAATTATTATTCTATTTCAGGACATATTCATCCAGGTGTGGTTTTTGGAACGCATAAAGAAAAATTGAAATTGCCATGTTTTGCTTATTCTAAAAATCAGTTAATATTACCTGCATTTAGTGAATTTACAGGTTTAGATACCAAAACTTTACAAAAAAATTATAAATCAATTGCTTTCACAAAGCAACATATTTTTGAAATTTAAAAGAGATGATATGAAAAATTTAAATAAAATATCTTTAGCATTAGGATTAAGCGTTTCCTTCTTATTAATTTTAAATTCCTGCGCTACAGGTCTTCCAAAAGGTGCAACAGCTGTTTCAAATTTTGACTCGAACAAATATCTAGGCAAATGGTATGAAATTGCCCGCTTCGATTTCCGTTTTGAAAAGAATCTGAATCAAGTCACTGCAACTTATTCTAAAAAAGAAAATGGAAATATAAAAGTTGAAAACCGAGGTTACGATTATGTAAAGAATGAATGGAAAGAATCTATTGGTGAAGCAAAATTTGTAAAAAATCCAAATATTGCAGAATTAAAAGTTTCTTTCTTTAAACCAATTTGGGCATCGTACAACGTAATTGATATCGATGAAGATTATAAATATGCTTTGGTAGTAGGAAACAACAAAGATTATATGTGGATTTTATCTCGAGAAAAAACTTTACCCGAAAGTTATAAACAAAGATTCCTATCGAAAGCGAAATCTTTGGGTTTTGAGATTGAGAATTTAATTTGGGTGGAGCAGAAGTAAATATATCCTTTTTAAAATAACAGAGCTCACAATATAATATTACGAGCTCTGTTTTATAATGATTTCAAATCTCTTTACAATGCAAACAATTGGTGCTCATCCACATGCATTTCTTGGCCGAGTTCTTTTTCAGAAACCTTGATAGCAATCATATAATCTTTATGATCGTCCGGAAAAACTTCGCTATTGTCCAAAGCTTCTCTATTTTTCTTTCCTTTTTGATCTTTGGTTGCGAGAATAATACATCTTTTACCAGACTTTAATTCCATTACCTCTTGATTAATTTCAAACTTCATAATAATATTATTTTTTAAATTCGAATGAAAGTAAATATACGATAATTTTAAACAGAAAAATTTATTCATACTTAATTGATAACTTTTTCTAAAGCAGATTTTTTAATGATAATATTCTAAATACCTTTGCCAAAATATTTTACTTAAATGCAAGCAGCGCTAATCACCATCGGAGACGAAATCCTTTCCGGAAATACAGTAGATACCAATTCTACCTACATCGCAGAAAAACTAAAGAATATTGGAATTAAAACCGTGCAGATTTTTACAATTTCTGACGAGATCGAAACTATAAAAAAGACCATGAAATCTGCTTTTGAAGTTGCAGATCTAGTAATTACAACTGGCGGACTTGGACCAACAAGAGATGATAAAACAAAAATCGCTTTTAAGGAATTTTTTAATGATGAACTGGTTTTAGATGAGGTAACTTTTGAGCATTTGAAGCAACTTTTAACCAAAAGAAACCGGGAATCATTAGTAGATTTAAATAAAGACCAAGCTGTAGTTTTATCTAAAGCGACCATTCTTCAAAATTTTAATGGCACCGCGCCTTGCCAAATGGTGGAGGAGAATGGTAAAATAGCGATTTGTCTACCTGGCGTTCCATTTGAAGTAAAGCCCTTCATGAAAAATCAAATAATTCCTTTTCTGCAGGAGAAATTTGATTTACCATTTATAGAGACACGCATTATTTCTGTAGTAGAATATCCGGAAAGTTTGTTGGCTAAAGATATTTCATCTTGGGAAGATCAATTGCCAAAACCAATTACGCTTTCTTACTTGCCGATAGCAAACAGAGTAAAATTGAAATTAACAAACGTAGGTTTTGATTTAGCTAAAATTAAAAATGAACTACAAATTGAAGTTGATAAAGTTTTACCCATCATCAAAGGAAAAGTAATTGCTACCAATTATGAAGGCATAGAAGATATATTGCATGATTTATTAATAGAAAAAAATCTCAGCCTTTCTGTGGCAGAATCTTGTACAGGAGGCGCATTATCTCAATTAATATCTTCTGTTTCTGGTGCTTCGCAATATTTCGTGGCAAGTATTATTCCTTACGATTATCAACAAAAAATTAAGATTCTGGGCGTTTTGGCAGAAACGATAAAATCTAAAACCGTTGTTTCTGAAGAAGTAGCACAAGAAATGAGTTTCGGTTTGATGAATTTATTTCAAACTGATATCGCACTTTCTACCACTGGAGTTGCCGGTCCAAATTCTGATGAATTTAATAGTGAAATTGGAACTGTTTTTTATTCCATTAGAGTAAAAGATTTTGAGCAAACCTTCAGATTATTTTTGCCACATTTAGAACGAAAAGATTTTATGAGTTTTGTGTCACAAAAAGTTTTGCAAGATTTGATTGCAATTTTAGTTAAAACTGCTTAGAATGTTTTACAATTTGTAAATAGAAGCATTCTTTACAAAATAATCTACTTTATAAAATATTAAAAGCGGTAAATTTTCTTAAAAAAAAGTTACAATCGGTAACTATTTCCGTATTTTTACTACTTATATTTTATAATTTTAATTTATTAATAATCGATATTTTATGAAAAAATCAATATTGGCAATTATTGCTGTAGCAGGCTTGCTTGCTGTAGAATCTTGCAAAACTAAAATGGCTGTAACACCAGAGCCAACCAAAGAATCTTCTATGGAAATGTCGCCACCAATGCAAGAAAAAATGGCAACGCAAGAAAAAGGTTTAATGCTCAAAGATTTTGATACTTCTGTTCGCCCACAAGATAATTTTTACGATTTTGTGAATGGGAATTGGATGAAAACTGCCGTAATTCCTTCTGATAAAAGCAGTTGGGGATCTTTCAATAAATTGAGAGAAGATACGGATAATAATTCTATGACAATTTTGAACTCACTTTTGAGTGATAAATTTGCAGCCGGAAGTGAAGGCAAGAAAATTCAAGATTTGTATGCCACTTATATGGATATGAATAAAAGAAATGCTGATGGGATTGCACCATTAAAAGCAGATCTTGCGAAAATAGACGCCATTAAAAACATGACGGATTTTCAAAATTATTTGGTAGAAGCTACAAAAGAAGGAGACAATCCTTTTTATAGTTGGGGAGTTTATGCAGATTTGAAGAATTCTACGATGAATGCTGTTTATCTTGGAGATATTTCTTTAGGCTTAGGAAGAGATTATTACCAAAAAACCAACGAAAAAAATACAGAAGTAATTGGAGAATATACCAAATATGTTGCAACAATGTTGGATCAATTGGGTTACAAAAATTCTTCTGCAACGGCAAAAAGTATTGTAGATTTTGAAAAATTGACAGCGCAATCTTTATTGACAAATGAAGAAGCTAGAGATAATACTTTGCAATATAACCCGAAAAGCAACGCAGAGCTTACAAAATTGGTGAAGAATATTGACCTACCAAAATATTTGAAAGATGCGGGAGTAAATACAGATATTGCCATCATTGGCGAATTAAAATATTATCAAAATCTTGATAAATTTTTAAATGCTAAAAATTTACCATTGCTAAAAGATTTCATGAAATATAAGAAGATTTCTGGAGGAGCAAGCGTGCTTTCTCAGAAATTAGATGATATTGAATTTGATTTCTATAGCAAATATTTGAACGGTCAAAAAGAGCAAAGAGCTATGAACAAGAGAGGTTACCAAATGATTGGTGGCGTTTTGGGAGAAGCATTTGGGAAATTGTATGTAGATAAATATTTTCCTGCAGCAGCAAAAACCGAAATGGTAGAATTAATAGGATATTTAAAGAAAAGTTTCGCAAGCCACATCAACAATCTTCAATGGATGTCTTCTACAACCAAAGTAAAAGCTTTGGATAAGTTGAATAAATTCACCGTAAAAGTAGCATATCCAGATACTTGGAAAGATTATTCTAAATTAAATATTGCAGGTACAAACGAAGGTGGTACGCTTTATAAAAATCTTCAAAATGTGGGAGAATGGCAATATCAAAGGCAATTAGATAAAATAGGGAAGCCAGTAGATAAAGCAGAATGGGGAATGACGCCACAAACTGTGAATGCATACTACAATCCCGTAAACAACGAAATTGTATTTCCTGCAGCTATTTTGCAGCCACCATTTTTTAATTTTGAAGCAGATGCTGCTGTAAATTTTGGCGGAATTGGCGCGGTTATCGGTCATGAAATTACCCATGGTTTTGATGATTCTGGTGCACAATTTGACGGAGATGGAAACCTAAAAGATTGGTGGACACCAGAAGATAATACAAATTTCACAAAAGTAACTACAGCTTTAGCTTCTCAATACGATACTTACGAACCTGTGAAAGGAACTTTCATCAATGGAACTTTCACGAATGGTGAAAATATTGCAGATTTGGGTGGTGTAAATATCGCTTATGATGCTTTGCAAATGTATTTGAAAGATCACGGAAATCCAGGTGAAATAAGTGGTTATACACAAAATCAAAGATTCTTTTTGAGTTGGGGTACGGTTTGGAGAACTTTGGCAACTGAGCAAAACAAACTAAACCAAGTGAAAACAGATCCGCATTCTCCAGGATATTTCAGAAGTTTTGGTCCATTGGTAAATGCCGATGCTTTTTATGAAGCTTTTGGTGTAAAACCAGGTGATAAATTGTACAAAAAACCAGAAGATAGAGTGAAAATCTGGTAATTACTTTTTCAATACAAACAAACCCTTTCAACTTTTGAAAGGGTTTTTTTATGATTTATATCGATTAGTTTCAAACTTATATATTATTGCGTAAATTTAAACTTGAAAATAAATTCAGATGAAATTTAAAACAGAAAAAAACATCATTTTAGAAAATAAACAAGGCAGAAAATTTCTTGCAGATTTCTATATTCCAGAAATAGATGGAAAATTACCTTTAGTCATTTTTGCTCATGGCTACAAAGGTTTCAAAGATTGGGGAGCATGGAATTTAATGGCAGAAAAATTTGCAAAAGCAGGTTTTCTGTTCGTTAATTTCAATTTTTCTATGAACGGAATTGGCACAGAAAATACATCCGAATTTACTGATATTGAAGCTTTTTCGGAGAATAATTATAGCCAAGAATTAGAAGATTTGGAAGTGGTGATTGATTATTTTTCAAAATTTGAAAATGTAAATCAAGATAAAATTTCTTTAATCGGACATAGTCGAGGCGGAGGAATTTGTATTTTAAAAGCGGGTGAAGATTCCAGAATATCTTCATTAATTACGATGGGAAGTGTAGATTCTATGGATAGATTTGTGACTGGTGAGAAGCTAGAAGATTGGAAAGCTACAGGCGTTTATGAAACCTACAACAGCCGAACGAAGCAACAAATGCCGCACAAAATTCAATTTTTAAATGATTATTTAGAAAATAAAGAAAGGTTCAATATTCAAAAGGCTGCAAAAAATATAAAAATTCCTACATTGATCATTCATGGAAGCCAAGATGAAAGTGTAGATGTTTCTGCTGCGGAAAATCTATCAAAATGGATTGCAAATTCTAAATTATTACTGATAGAAAATACTGGACACACCTTCAATTCTAAGGAACCTTGGAAGGATTTTAAACTTCCTGTTGCTATGAATTTGGCTGTAAAATCTGCAATAGATTTTTTTGATAAAAAATAGCGTAGCTAGAGCTTAAAGTTCTAACAATGCTTTGTAAAATTTTTATTTCTTTGAAAAATTGATTTTATTTAACGGCTTTTTTATCAATATCTTTCAAAATTTTCTTTAAATTTTTAATTGATAAAGACGAAGCAGAATACGTGAAAAACGGACCTTTATTTCTATTTTCTTGTAGGTTCCGGTTCGCGTTTTCTGTAGATATTTCAGGATAGTTTTGCTGCCGATCTAAGTCCATTTCAGAAAATGCTTTTTGATAATATATCTTTTTGCCAGTTTTTAAATCGTAAACTTCTAGCAAGGCAAAAGCAGAATTTTTACTGTACTGAAGTGGTTTATTTAGCTCAAAAGTAGATACTTCATCTCTTAATTGTACGGTTCTTACATTTACCAAAAAATCAAAATCAGTATTGGTTCTTAAATTTTCTAATTCCGTCTCATTTGGTGTATAAGATATGTTAGAAGGCAATAAATTTTTACTTTTTGCCTCAGCCACAGAAAAAGCCTTTCCGCCGCTTAAATAATTAAATTCTGCCAAAATTTTACGATCTAAATGTTCTCTTTGCACAGATGTAAGATCTGAAAAAAGATCATTGATCAACCATTTTTTTTCATTATTAAATGCCAGTGCCGGACTAAAACCAAGATAATCTCGCCGTACAGGAACAAAACAGCTTTGAAAAATGACAAGTATTAATAAAAAATGGAATTTTCTATTCATTAATTATTCGAATTCAAAATTTTCCAAGCTTCGGCAGTTTTACTTTCTAGTAAAAGTTTTTGGGCTTCAAAATGGATTTTCTCATCAGCAGAAAAGTTGCCTTTCAGCAATTCCTCCACATTGGCGAGCATTCCCAAATCATTACCGGTAAAAACTTTAGAATTTTTTATCGATTGCGGTAGTTGATCATAGCCAATTCCTTTCTTTTGCAATGGTTTTGGGACTTCAAATAGTGTGTCTACCGAGGTTTTTCCATACCAACTACTACCCAATCTAGAAACTAAATTCAGTTTTGTTTGATCTAAATTTCCATTTTCATTTAAAAATTCTTCTCGCACATGAATTTTTACAACTTCACAAATTACCAAATTTCCAGCACCACCATTAGGTCCTAAAGATTTCACTTCCAGAACTTTGCATTCCATGTTTACTGGACTTTCTACAATTAAAGGTGGTTTTATCAAATCTGCAGGTTTCATGGTTAGTCCTGTTTTCACAAATTCATTCACGCCATCTTCATATTCCGTAGAAGACAGAGAAACTTGCTGCACCATTTCAAAGTTCACGTTACCAATAACGACTTCTGGAACTTCCAACACATTCTCTAACGTGTGTTTGGTGGTATTATCTCGGACTCTTCTTGCTGGAGAAAATATCAAAACCGGAGGATTACTGCTAAAAAGATTAAAAAAACTAAACGGCGATAGATTTACATTTCCATCTTTATCAATGGTAGATGCAAGAGCAATCGGACGTGGTGCAACAGCTGTCTGCAAAAGTGTTTGCAATTCAAAATTATTAAGGTCTTTTATATTGATGGATTTCATATTGGAATTTTTTTGAAGCATTAGTCACATAAGTTTTTAGTTATTTATCTTGAGGATATTTAGTTTCACATTAGTTTTCAAAATCAAAGATTTTTAATTTAGATTTCAATTTTTAGGCAAATTAGAAAAGTATTTATTAACAAAAGTTTCATGTCCCTCGTGATATAGATTGTTGACATTGAAGTTTATAAGAATTCCTTTAGGTACTTTTAGTAAATTCATGTAATTCAAAGTTTGCGCTCGATGAATATCGTGAAATTCTACAACAGATTTTAATTCGAGAATAATCAAATCTTCAATTAAGAAATCGCATTTTACTTTGCAATCTACAATTTCACCTTTGTAATCTACAATTTCACCTTTGTAATCTAATGGTATTTCTAATTCGGATTTAGTTCTTAAATTTAGAAGTGAGAATTCCTTCTTCAAACACTGATGATAGACATTCTCTAAAAGACCGGGACCAAGTATTTTATGAACTTCAATACATGCTCCCGTTATTTTATATGTTAGTTCGTTAATAAATTTCTGTGTAATTTCCATAATTTCATATATAAAAATCTCTGATTTTAAAACTTATGTGAACTAATGCTAACTAAAATAAAACGCTAAAAAAAAAGAAACTAATGTGGTTAAAAAAGTACAGTTAAAGAATGTGGTAAAAATAAACTATGGTTTAGCAGCCAATATCTTCCCAGAAACTTCCCCAAAACCAACTCTCAATCCATCTTTTTCCGCGAAACCTCTCATGATAATCGTATCGTTATCATCAATAAATTTTCTCTCGCTTCCATCTTTTAATTGAATAGGATTTGTACCTCTCCACGTTAATTCTAGCATAGATCCGTAAGAATCTTTTTCTTTACCAGAAATGGTTCCCGATGCATACAAATCTCCAACTTCCACGTTGCAACCATTTATGGTGTGATGTGCTAATTGTTGCGCCATATTCCAATACATGTATTTGAAATTGCTTTGTGCGATGAGGTTTTCTTCACCGTTTTCTGGTTGTAAAAATACTTCAAGATTGATGTCAAAATTTTTGTTTCCCTCAAATTTTAGATAATCCAAAACTTCAGGATCTTGTTTCGGTGAAGAAGCTCTAAATGGTGCTAATGCTTCTAAAGTCACCACCCAAGGTGAAACTGTAGACCCGAAATTTTTTGCTAAAAATGGTCCAAGTGGAACGTATTCCCAAGCTTGTATATCTCTTGCAGACCAATCATTAAACAAAACCATTCCAAAAATAGAATCTTCTGCATCTCCTACAGAAATAGAAGTTCCCATTTCGGTATTTTGATTGATGATGAAGCCCATTTCCAATTCGAAATCTAGTTGTTTAGAGGGTCCAAAAATTGGTTTATCCATGTCTGCTGGTTTCGTTTGTCCTTTTGGTCTATGCAAATCTGTCCCAGAAATAACGATGGAAGAAGCTCTGCCATGATATCCAACCGGAATGTGTTTCCAGTTTGGTAAAAGTGCATTTGCAGGATCGCGAAACATAGATCCCACGTTGGTTGCATGTTCTATACTGCTATAGAAATCTGTATAATTGGGAACATGAACGGGCATCATCATTTTCACCTGATCCAAATCAAAGAAGCAATCTTCTATGCTTTTTTCATCTTTAGAAAGCAAAGAACCTTCTAGTAATAATTGCTGAATTTTCTCGCGAACAGCATTCGTTACAGGTTTTCCGAGTTCTATGAATTCATTTAAAGTGTAGGCTTCAAACACATTTTCATTCAAACCATCAATGTTTTCTAAAAATCCGTAATCGTATAATGTGGCAAGATCCAAAACCATATCGCCAATTCTCGTGGCACAAGCAATATATTCTTGATTAAAAACTGCAACTCCGAATGGAACGTTGTGTATAGAAAAGTCAGATTCTTCCGTATAATTTACAAATGATTTCATATTAAATATTTAAAGTATTTGAGAAAATTGATACTAATTTTTTGGGCAGTCTCGTCTTCAAGACGATACCTTTTGTTCCTTCCGCTTTTACATCGGAATCCACTCATCGCTTTTTTTAGGACGAGAGCAAGATTTGTAATAAAATAAGATTTATTTAAAAGTTTTAAAAGTTTTAAAAGTCGCCTATTTCTTTTTTTTCTTCATGGTTTGATTGATGAAAGCCTCATCTATCCACCTTTTTTTCGTGTTGATATCTACCAAATAGATAATTTCGTCTTGGTTGGTCGCAAAAAAAGTTTTTGTAATTGGGATTGCAATTTTTTTGCCTTCCAAAAGATTGGCGCGGATGGAAACTATATTCTTTCTAGTCTGAAGTACATCTCCAGAAAATACATTGGAAACACTTGTTCCATCTTTTTTATCATCAAAAATTTCTACATAAGTCAAATTTTTTCCATTGATGATTACAAAACTTCTTTCCGTATGATCTGGAAATTCTTCTATTAAAATAAATTTTTTGCGAGAAATATCTTGTTTCACAAGCGGCTGATTAATTCCTTTCCGCTGTTCCAATTTCGTCAAAATTGCATCTAAACTTCCATATTGTGCATTCATTAAAATTGAAAATGAAATCAATACGAAACTTAAAATTATTTTTTTCATTATGTGTATTATTTAATTCTAATCATGCCAAACTTCTTTAGCCTAAATTTTATTAACCTAAATAAACTTTGTTTATTTAGGTTATATTTTGTCATTAAGTCATAATGACCTTAATTCTTCAAAAAATTTAATGATAAAGAGAAAACTACAAGTTTCCACGTTTCTCTTGCTCTCTTTCCAAGGCTTCAAATAACGCTTTGAAATTTCCAGCGCCAAAACTTTGCGCGCCATGTCTTTCTATTATTTCAAAGAATAGAGTAGGTCTATCTTCAATCGGTTTTGTGAAGATTTGCAATAAATACCCTTCTTCATCATGATCTACTAATATTCCCAATTCCATCAATTGTTTGATGTCTTCGCCAATAGTTCCCACTCTTTCCGGGATCATTTCGTAGTACGCTTCTGGTGGTGCGCTCAAAAATTCTATCCCTCTTGCTTTTAAAGTTTTTACAGTATGAATAATATCTTTTGTTGCAACTGCAATATGCTGAACACCTTCTCCCTCATAAAAATCTAAATATTCCTCAATTTGAGATTTTTTTGCTCCTTCTGCAGGTTCGTTGATTGGGAATTTTGCAAAACCATTTCCATTGCTCATTACTTTGCTCATCAAAGCAGAATATTCTGTGTTGATTTGCTTGTCATCAAAACTTAAAATATTTACAAATCCCATCACTTTTTCATACCATTCTACAGTTGGTAGCATTCTATCCCAACCTACATTTCCTACGCAGTGATCTACATAAAGCAAACCAACTTCTTCAGGATTATATACGCTTTCCCATTTTTCGTAGCCTGGCATAAATGCTCCGGTGTAATTTTTTCTTTCGATAAACATGTGAACGGTTTCGCCATATGTATAAATTCCAGACATTCTCACTTCACCATGTTCATCGGTAATAGTCATTGGTTCCAGATAAGGTTTTCCACCGCGTTTTGTAGTTTCTTCGAACGCAGAATAGGCATCATCTACCCAAAGTGCAAGAATTTTCACACCGTCTCCATGTTTTTTTTGATGCTCGCAAATTGGCGAATCAGAATTTAAACCAGAAGTAAGTACCAATCTTATTTTGCCTTGTTGCAAAACGTAAGAAGCACGATCTCTCACGCCAGTTTCCGGACCTGCATAAGCCAAAGATTGAAAACCAAAAGCGGTTTTGTAAAAATGGGCTGCTTGCTTTGCATTTCCGACATAAAATTCTAGATAATCTGTACCATTTATAGGTAAAAAATTCTCTGCTTGCGCTATTTTTTCTGCGAATGTTTGTGTAGACATTATTGTTTATTTTTAATAACGCCAATTTACAAAAATTTGAATGAGTGATGAAATATAAAATGCTAACTTTTAATTATGGAAATTTCATTTTAAAAAAAATACCTATTTTTACAAAAAAATAAAATGAAAAAAATAATATTTGCATTGGTACTTTCTATTAGTACATTAAGTTTTGTGAACGCACAAAAATCTGGACCGCCAGAAGGTGAAGCAAAAGTAGGAGAATTTTACGGTGGAGAAGTCTCTCCAGAAGTTCTAAAAACTGCTTTTACGGCAAAACAATTAGAGAAAAAATTGAAGAAAACCAATAAGATCGAAAACGTTGCCGTTTTGGGTACGGTTACAGAAGTTTGCGAGAAAAAAGGATGTTGGTTGACGGTAAAAACAAATAGTAAAGAAAACTTCATGGTAAAGATGAAAGATTATTCTTTCTTCGTGCCTGTTGCTTTAAGAGGTAAAAATGTTGTTTTGGAAGGAGATGCAGAAATGAAAATGACTTCCGTAGAAGATTTAAAACATTTTGCTGAAGATGCAAAGAAATCTAAAGATGAGATTGCAATGATCACTGAACCAAAAAAAGAATTATCTTTTACGGCAACTGGAATTAAAGTTATTAAATAAATAATTTTCAAGATTTAAAAATTAAATCCGTTGCAGTCTTGCAACGGATTTTTTTTATAAATTCATAGTGTAGATTCAAACTATCAACTGGGAAATATCAAAAGAGACTTTTTACAGAGGTTAAAATCGTAATTTCATTTTTAAACTAAAGTTTTTCTATCTCATATTAGATTGCGATTTTTGAATATTTTACCAAATTTAAACCTGGTAATCGAGATTAAATTGTAAAGAAACGTAACAAATTTATCAACTTTTTAATTTATCAAAATCTTTAAGAATTGTAAATTTAAGAGTAACACTGATGAAATAAAATTGCTTCTTACATTCCTAATCGGAAACGCTCAAAAGTCGCTTTTTCCAGCATTTCTCTATCATCTGGATGGGAAATTTCTATCAAAGCTTTTGCTCTTTGCAGCAAATTTTTTCCGTAGAGATAAGCCACACCAAATTCTGTAACTACGTAATGTATGTGACCGCGAGTTGTTACAACTCCTGCACCTTGTTTTAGAAATGGCACAATTCTCGGTACTCCTTTTTTTGTTCTGGATGAAATAGCGATGATGGGTTTGCCACCTTCGGAAAGTGCTGCACCACGCATGAAATCCATTTGTCCGCCAATACCACTAAATTGATATGTGCCAATAGAATCTGCACAAACTTGTCCTGTTAAATCTATTTCAATAGCAGAATTGATGGCAACCATCTTTTTATTTTTCATAATATTGATAGGGTAGTTCACATGTTGTACATCCATAAAAGCAAAACTTGGATTGTCGTCTATATAATTATACAATTTTTTAGTACCAAAGGCAAAAGAAGTAATTGTTCTGTTTAGGTGTGTTCCTTTGTATCTATTATTAATAATATCATTCGCAACTAAATCAATAATACCATCGCTGATCATTTCGGTGTGTATTCCTAAATCTTTATGATTGTTTAAACATCTCAAAACTGCATCTGGAATTGTGCCAATTCCCATTTGAAGCGTACTTCTATCATCAATTAATTCTGCGATATTTTTACCAATTGTCATCTCGCAATCGGTAACTTTTGCACCATAATCAATTGTCAATAGTTCTTCCTCATGAAATACCAATTTTGTAATGCGATCAATATGTATCATGCCATTTCCGTGCGTTCTTGGCATTTTGGGATTTACTTGTGCTATCACAATTTTTGCAGTATCAACTGCAGACCTTGCAACATCTACGGATGTTCCTAATGTGCAATATCCGTGGACATCGGGTGGAGAAACCGTAATAAGTGCAACATCTATTTTTAAAATTCCATTTTTAAAAAGAATAGGGATTTCGCTTAAAAATACGGGAACAAAATCGCCACGTTCGCTATCAACAGCATCACGAACTGGTGTAGAAACGAAGAGTGAATTGATGAAAAATGAATCTTTGTATTGCGGTTTTGCTACTTCTACATTGCCTTGTTGCGTGATGGATACAAATTCTACATCTTTCAAGCGAGAAGATTGTCTTGCCAATTCGTCTATCAAAAAATTGGGTGTGCATGCACTTCCGTGTGAAAAAATTCTATCGCCACTTTTTACTAATGAAATGGCTTCTTCTGCACTTATATAATTAATCATTTACCTTGATTTTTAAACGATCGTAAAAGTACAAAATCAGGATTTTGAAAGCCAATTTTCATTGATGATAAAAGTCAATTTCGATAAGCAGGATAAACTGTCAACTTTAATCAAAAATTTAGATTTATACCAATTACTGCATAATTTGTATTATGATTTAATTCATTTTTTGGGATTAATTTCGCTGATGGAACAATTTTTAAATACTTTTTTGTGTTGTGATTTGAAGAAATGTAAAATGGGATAGAAGTAAGTGCAGATAGCACTCCCAACGTAATCAAAGAACCACCGACAACTAAATTTGTTGGTAGAAATTCCTGATTATGTTGATTAGATGCGGATACTACAATTCCTGTCAATAACAATCCGCCTCCAGATATTGCTAAGATATTTGCTGTTTTTCTTTTCGAGTTGGATTTTTTTAAATAATTTTCTGCTTCTGAATTATTATTTTGTTGTGAGAAAATAAAGGTTGGCAATAATAATATCACAATGAATATTAAAGTTTTCATAATTTTTAATTTCTGTAAAATTAAATTCTAATATTTTTAAAAACATTGATTCAAATCAAGAAATCAATAATTTTTTGCAACGGGAATAAGTTTCTATGGTTATTTGAAGATAGGTTGATATTATTTTGCTGGAAACTGTTTTAGAATTTTAGAACTTTAAAAAGTAGCACAATCAATTTCAAGATTAAGATTTATATCAGAAATTCCTGTAGTTAAAGTTTGTGATTTTAAATGCCTTATCGGATTTCCCGAATTATAATTCTCGTAGTACCAATAGTCCAAATCAATAGTATTATTCGGTTTAGTATATAAAGTCACAGTTTTTGTGATATTATTTTCATAGAAATTTTCAGTGCCAAAAAAATAGGAATCATTAGTGCCATTCAACTTATTTCCTAATGTAACGGGAGGTAAATTGTTGTTTTTTACAGTTGTGTTTATAATTAATTTTATGGGTTGCCAAACAATAATATTAATCTTTGAGTTACCTGGTTTAATTCCATTCGATTGTTGATAAACAGATACGTATTGAAAATCATAATCATTTTCCAAACCATAAGTTTCATCGGATTCTAAATAGTACATAAAGTCAATCGAATAATTACCATTTTCATCAGTGTAAGCAATTTTTTCTTCTATAGTAGAAATTCCGCATCCCCAATTTATACAACCAGATTTTGATTTTACAAACTTTATTTTATAACCTTCTACGGGTTTACTTGTAATTTCATTTATAACATTTCCACTCAAAGTGCTTTTAATGCCCAAAGGTTCGTCCACTACTCTCGAACATGTAATATTTGTAAATAAAAATAATGACAAAAGGATAGGAAAAATTTTTTTCATAATTTTAAATTTCTGTAAAATTAAAATCAAAAATTTTAAAAAACATTGATTCAAATCAAGAAATCAATAATTTTTTGCAACGGGAATAAGTTTCTGGGGTTATTTGTAGATAGGTAGATATAACTCTATCTGAAATTCTTTGTTCTAAATCTTTATTTTCATTTAAAAATAATTCCACTTTCTCTAATGATGAGTAAGAGGTTAAAAATTCTAAGCGTTTGATCTGGAAATTTTGAAAATTCTCTAAAATAATGGTGTAAATATTTTTTGCTTTTTCAGATTGGTCTAAAAATTCTTTGAAATGTGCAAAAGTAATGCTGTAAAGTTCTGTTTTTTCTAATGCTTGTATGTTTGCAACACTTTTTATTGCTGCCGAAAAACTTAAAAGAATGGTGCAAAATTCATTTTCACTTGCAAATAATCTGGTAAATTCTATGCCATTTTGGTTGGTATGAAATGTTCTTAAAAGTCCTTTTTTTACAAAATATAATTTGTGGCAAACTTCTCCTGCTCTTAATACAAAATCGTTTTTTTCAAATACTTCTTGCTGAAAATACTTTTTGAACAGTACTTCATCTTCAGTTTTGAAGCCATGATTTATTTTCAAAAACGAAAAAATATCTTCAATATCATTATTCATAAATATGTTCTACTTATTTAAAACCAAAATTCAAAAACATTTTATAAAACTAAAAATTCGATTTTTAAAAATCAATTTAACCCCAAAATGAATCGTTTGAAAAAAGCGAAAATCTTTCTTTTAGCCCGGATAGAAGTGGCATCCTTTTGCGAAGCAAAAGATATAACGGATAGCCGGCACTGTTTTTCGAAAAAGCAAAAATCTTTCTGCTTCTAAAAATTTTAAAATTATTCTTGCAATCGATCTTTAATAGTATGATCTTCGTTTTCTAACCACGAGGTTTTGTAGGAATCGTCTTCTACTTTCATGGCCTCCTCCGTAATTTGAAACGGACGAAAAGGATCTACCATCACCGCATATTCTTCTGTGAATTTTTTGCCAATGCTGCGTTCCATCGCTCCTGGATGTGGACCGTGAACAATTCCACCAGGATGAAGCGTGAAATCCATCAAATCTATGTGATTTCTACTCATAAAATCTCCTTCTGTGTAGAATAATACCTCGTCGGAATCTATGTTGGAATGATTGTATGGTGCGGGAATTGCGTCTGGATGATAATCAAACATTCTAGCGCAGAACGAACAAATTACAAAATTGTGCCCTTCAAAAGTTTGATGAACTGGCGGTGGTTGATGAATTCTACCGGTAATTGGCTCAAAATTTTTGATATTGAATTTAAAAGGATAGAAATAGCCGTCCCAACCTACTAAATCAAAAGGATGCGTGGCGTAAACGAAATCTGTAATCTGATTTTCTTTTTTTACTTTGATGATGAATTCACCTTTTTCATCGATTGGTTTTTGAAAAACTGGCGTTTCTATATCTCGTTCGCAAAACGGAGAATGCTCTAATAATTGGCCAAATTCATTTCTGTATCGTTTTGGCGTGTAAATAGGTGAGTGGCTTTCTATGAATAAAATAACGGTTTCTTCGGTATCAAAATGGATCTGATAAATAGTTCCGCGTGGAATAATGAGATAATCTCCAAAAGAAAATTCTAAATTTCCAACGAAAGTTTTTAAAGTTCCGCTTCCATTATGGATATAAAGCATTTCATCACATTCGGCATTTTTGTAGAAATATTCTGTCGATTTTCTAGGTTTTGCAAGACCCATTTTTAGGTCGTTGTTGATCAAAAGAACTTTTCTACTTTCCAAAAAATCGTCTTCTGGCGTAACATTCATCCCTTTGAACATTCTTGGTGTTACATTTTTTGCAACGGCAATTTTTGGGGTTACATCTTTTGGTTCGCCAATTTTTATAATTTGCGTTGGACGATGAACATGATATAATAAAGAAGCGATGCCATGAAATCCTTCTGTCCCGAAAAGTTGTTCGTAGTAGAATTTTCCTTCTTCAGATTTAAATACGGTGTGTCTTTTTGGTGGAATTTTTCCAGATTTTTGATATCTCATAACTTCAAAATGCTTTTAGGTAAAATTAGTGAAAAAATAATTTAAAGTAAAAGATAATCTGACATTATAATTTTTAAACCACAAAAGGAACTATAGGAACAAAACTTAAAAAAGTAGAAGTTTAATTAATCCTGATTAAAGTTAAAATAAGGTAATGGACTTTCATTTCAAATTTGCACCTTTCAGATTTAATTATGCTCGAAACTCCATCAAGGCCTCATAAAAATCTTCTTCCATGATTTGCGTTTGCTGGCAAAGAATTTTTAGACCAAAAATGTTTTCTATTAAAGTTCTATCAGAAATTTGCAATGGAATTTGGCTAAAATCTGTTTCTAGAAAATTTTGAAAATTATCTGTGGTTGTTTCTGCTATTTGAAAAGATAATTTGCGGAAAAAGCCTGGCGTTTCAGAAATCTGATGTTCAAGATCTTCATTATAAATTAAAACTCCACCATTGATGATTTCGCCCAAATTTAATTTTGCAAATTCAGCTTCAGATTGTGGAATGATTAAGGCAATATTTGGCTTTATTAAATTAAATTCTTCGGGATTTTCTGTATGGAAAATCTGAAAATCTGTAGCAAAGACGTTTTGATTTTCATCGCTAAAAAAACTGAAAGTTACCTGATGAAAATTTAAGCAATGTTGCAAACAATCTGCGAAAATTTTGGGAGCGAAAACTGCGATTCTAGTGGAATTTTTTGCATTTGAAACTGCTTCTTGAAAATTCATGAAATTTACTTTTTAGATTTTCTTTTTCTCTTCTTTGATGATTTTTTGTTCTTCATCATAATCATACAAAACATTAAATTCTTGCGATTGCTCAATCGCATTCATTATTTTTGTCAAAATTTGTTGGGAAGATTCGGTTTCGTAGTTGATGTCTAATGGTTTTTTAAATTCCATGCTTGGCTCAACACCAGTTTTTTTTATCAATAGTCCTTTCTTATCAAAAGCTCTTCGAAATCCATTTATTTTAATAGGAATTACAATAGGTTTCTGATTTTTCACCAAAGTTGCTGTTCCTTTTCTGCCTTGTGCAAATGCTGTGGTTGTCCCTTGTGGAAAGGTAATTACCCAACCATTGTCCAAAGCTTTCAAAATATTATCTACTTCTTTTAAATCTACATTTCTTTGTACATTTTCACCCTTTGCTCGCCAAGTTCGTTTTACGGTAACTGCACCTGCAATTTTGAAAATTCTTGCGAGAATTCCCTTATTCATGGTTTCTTCTGCAGCTACATAATAGAAATCTACTTTAGGATTTAGTAAATAAATTGGATTTTTTATGGTATTTAGATAGCCATTATTTACAGCGCAACTTACATGGTACATTGCTGCAACATCTGCGAAGTAGGTCTGATGATTGGAAACAAATAAGACATTGGAATCTGGTAAATCCAAAAGATTCTCTGTACCAGTGATTTTAAGTTTATTAAAACCATTGAATCTTCTGTAAGATATCATTCCAAGAGTAAATATGATTGCTCTCTTCAAAAAATAAGGGGTGCCAAAAGCATCAACAAAAATATTTTTCTTCGCCATTTTTTATAAAAACATAGTTTGCAAATTTACATTTTTTTCAGCAACTGGCTCAATTCTGAAAGAATCATTGAGGTTGCACCCCAAATATGATAGCCTTGAAAATCTATAACAGGAACTTCTTTTCCTCTACTGCTTTCCAAAGTTTTGAATTGTGGCTGATTATCAAGGTTTAGCAGAGATGTGATAGGGAATTCTATTATTTCTACCACTTCGTTTTTTTCTAAAATAAAATCTGGATTTCTTTTGGTATAAGAAATAAAAGGATGCACATAAAAATTGCTCGGCGGTATATAAATAGGCGTTAATGCACGTATGATTTTGATGTAATATTCTGGAATTCCTATTTCTTCAGACGTTTCTCGGATGGCCGTATTTGCAAAGTTGAGGTCACTTTCATCTCTGCTTCCACCCGGAAAAGAAATTTGTCCGCTATGTTTGTCTTTTTTATTTGTTGTTCTTACTATTAATGGGAAATGCCATTCATTATTTTTTAAATAAAATACAATATTTGTAGCGGCAAATCTCGGATTTTTTTCTAAAATCTGCTCGTAAGTGAATAAGTCTCTATATGGCGGCGAATAGATGGAATGCGCTTTTTCACCGTCTAAATCTGCTTTTTTTATTTTATCTAAAAGATCTCTACCAATGATTTTCATAATGTAAAATTACAAAAATGAATGAACTTTTTTACAATTAAGCCACTAAGAAATTTTAAATTTTTTCTAGATAACTTTTACAATTTGAAAATCGATCGATTGGACTAAGGATTAGTAAAGATTTTTTCATAAAAAAAACCGCAAATATTTGCGGTTTAAATTTTTTAGTTGGAATAAGACATCAGTTCCTCTTTGTTAGAATTGTATAATCTAAATTCTAAATATTTAAACGAATCTCTTGGAATAATGGTTACCCATTTTTTGTATTTCAAGAACCATTTTATTTGTATACTGCTCAATCCTTTGGTCAGAAATGCTTCTACGAAAGGATGTACATGCAAATAGACCTTACCTTTTTCTGTAGAGATTATGGTTCTTATTGCTTCTCCCATCCTTTCTACCACCACGATTGGTGCAAGAATTTCTCCGCCAGTATTTGGGTTGTCTTCTTGTGTTTTTATTTGTTTTTCACCGCGTATTCTTTGTCTTGTAATTTGCACTAGCCCAAATTTACTTGGCGGCAAAATTTTATGACGAGATTTATCTCGGCTCATTTCTTCTTTCATGTGATCAAACAATTCTTGGCGGTGTTTTGCATCACCCATATCTATAAAATCTACCACAATAATACCTCCCATATCTCGCAAACGTAATTGGCGTGCAATTTCTGTTGCAGCAGCTTTATTTACGGTCAAAGCATGGGTTCTGTTTGTAGAATTTGAAGAGATGTTTGGTCCAGAATTTACGTCTATCACGTGCAAAGCTTCCGTATGTTCAATCACGAGATAGGCTCCTTTGGATCCCGCAATATTTACATGTTTTCCAAAACTTTGTTTCAGTTGTTTTTCAACATTATAATACTCCATCAGCGGAATATGATTATCAAAATACTGAACTATGTTTTTTCTTTCGGGCGCTATTACTTCTAGATAATTCTGCATATCTGCTACCATTTGCGCATCATCACAAATAATGCTTACAAAATCTGCATTAAAATTATCTCTTATGATAGAAGATGCTTTATCATCTTCGCTTAAAACTTTCCCTGTGCCTTTTAGATTTTTTATATTATTAAAGAGTGCATCCCACTTTTTAATAAGCTCATTCATATCATTATGAAGTTCTGCTACTTTTTTTCCTTCGGCTACAGTTCTAATGATAACGCCAAAACCTTCTGGTTTTATGCTTTCTATCAATGTTTTTAGGCGGGTTTTTTCAGGATAATCTATAATTTTTTTACTGGCAGAGACTTTATTATCAAAAGGAATTAAGACCAAAAATCTTCCTGTTAAAGAAATTTGAGTAGAAACTCTTGGTCCTTTAGTAGATATTGGTTCTTTGGTAATTTGTAATAAAACGAGATCATCTTTAGATAATACTTTATCTATCAGTCCGTTTTTGTTGAGTTCTGTTTGAATTTCAAAATTCTTTAAGCTAGAAGATTCATGCTTTTTAGAATTTACTTCCGTCAAAAATTTTTTGTAGGTGAGATATTCTGGTCCTAGATCTTGATAATGAAGAAATGCATCTTTATCGTAACCAATATTCACGAAAGCTGCATTCAAGTTTGGGGCAAGTTTGCGTACTTTTCCTACAAATAAATCTCCAACTACAAAATCTGTTTTATCTTCTTCTTCATGAAGTTCAAAGAGGCGACCATCTTCCAATAGTGCAATTTTGGTAAGCTCATCTTCATGCGAAACGATTAATTCTTTCTTCATAGCTTGTAGTTTTTATAAAAGAAAATATAGTTGATGTGTATTATTAAAAATAAAAACACCAACTATATTTATATATTTAAAGGAAGAGAAGATTATTTCTTCTTATGTCTGTTAGCTCTTCTTCTTTTTTTTCTTTTGTGTGTAGCTACCTTATGTCTTTTTCTTTTCTTTCCGCTTGGCATATTTTTAAATTTTAATTCTAGTTAATGTTATTCTTATATTATACTGTTATTTTAGTTTTCACTTTTTCTACAAAAGATTTTGCAGGTTTGAATGCAGGAATGTTGTGTGCTGGAATCTCTATTGCAATGTTTTTAGAAATATTTCTTCCTGTTTTAGCTGCTCTGGTCTTCACGATGAAAGATCCAAAACCTCTTAAGTAAACATTATCTCCTTGATATAATGAACTTCTAATCTCATGCATAAATGCTTCTACAACCTTTTGAGTCTCACCTTTTTCTGTTCCCAATTTATCCGAGATGGTATTTACCAATTCTGCCTTTGTCATTCCTAATTTTATTTTTATTTTTGGTGTGCAAATATAAAACTATTTTTTGAAAAATCACAAACAAAACCCGCACTTTATTCTGATAGGAAATCAAATACTCAAATGGTATGGCCAAAATGCCAGAGAGTTACCCTTTCGAAATACCAAAAACCCCTATAATATTTGGATCTGCGAAATAATATTTCAGCAAACCAGAATTGCACAAGGCATGCAACATTATGAAAATTTTGTAGCGCGTTTTCCAGATGTGAAAACCCTTGCAAACGCTCATTCAGACGAGGTTTTGCTCTATTGGAAAGGTCTTGGATATTATTCTAGAGCTTTGAATATTCACAAAGCTTCGCATCAAATAATGAACGATTTTGGAGGTGTATTTCCAGAAAAGTATGAAGATATTCTATATCTAAAAGGTATTGGGAAATATACAGCCGCCGCAGTTTCAAGTATTTGTTTTGGAAAGCAAATTCCTGCTATTGATGGTAATTTTTATAGAGTTTTAAGCAGAATTTATGCTGATGATTTCGATATTTCTAGTTCACAAGCTTATAAATATTACGAAAATCTTGCTCTAGAAATGATTCCGAGCAATGCTGCGGGAGATTTTAATCAGGCAATGATGGATCTTGGATCGGAGGTTTGCAAACCAAGAAATCCTTTATGTTCAGAGTGTCCAGTTCAAGAAAATTGTATTGCTTTTCAAACGGGTAAAATATCGGAATTTCCTGTAAAAACTAAAAAAGTGAAAGTCGAAAGTCTAGAATTGCAATATTATTTCGTTGGTTTCCAAGAAGAATTTTTGATTAAACAGAGAGGAGATGATTTTATTTGGAAGAAATTATTCGAATTTCCTACCGATATTCCGGACGACTTTAGAGAATTTAGTATTAATGAAAAAATAGTTAAACATAAACTAACCCACAAAAATTTAGTAATTAATATAAATAGAGTGGTGCTCAGTTCTAAATCTCAGTTGGATAAATTTGCTTTTGATAATGGATTTAGCATTATTAATAAAGATAATTCTCAGCAAAAATCTTTTCCAAAACCGCTAGAAAATTATATTGATGGTTTGTAAATGATACAAATCGTATATTTTCATTAAAAATAAGTATTTTTGCACGATGTTAAAAAACGCATTCTACATTTTTTTGGTTCTATTTCTAGTTTCTTGTGGTAAAGATCCTTTGCCAAAACCAACTGGTGAACTTCGTTTAGAGTATCCGAAAGCTGCTTATCAGCAATGGAATTCAGACTGTAACTACAGTTTTGAGTACTCAAAATTTGCAAATCTCGTTGCTGCTGGAAACAAACCGTGTTGGTTTTATCTTACTTACCCTAAAATGAAAGCCAAGGTGATTTTGACCTATTTCCCTATCAACAATGATTTTCGGGCGCAAGTGACGGAGGCAGAAAAAATGGTGTACAAACATACTATCAGAGCGAGTTCTATAGATGCAAAATTCTTCGAATATCCAGAGAAAAAAGTTTATGGAATGTTTTATGAATTAAAAGGCCAAACTGCTTCTAATATTCAGTTTTTTGTAACGGATAGTACAAGACATTTTGTGACGGGAAATCTCAATTATAATTCTAGACCAATGCCAGATTCTTTGGCGCCATCTATAGATTATGTGAAAAAGGATTTGATGCATATGATAGATACTTTCCAGTGGAAGAATGGAAAAAATAAATAAAAAGTTAAAAGTAAATAGATAAATATGAAATTATTAGTAGTAGGAAGTGTAGCATTTGATGCGATAGAAACTCCATTCGGGAAAACAGATAAAATTTTAGGTGGTGCGGCTACATATATTGGTTTGGCAGCATCTATTATGGATGTGCAATCTGGAATTGTTTCCGTGGTTGGTGGCGATTTTCCACAAGAATATTTGGATATGATGACTTCTAGAAAAATCAATATTGATGGTATAGAAATCGTGAAAGATGGTAAGACTTTCTTCTGGAGTGGAAAATATCATAATGATTTGAATTCTAGAGATACATTGATTACAGAAATAAATGTGCTTGGCGATTTTGATCCTCAAATCCCTACTTCTATGGAAGATGCGGAAGTTTTGATGCTTGGGAATCTTCATCCTGGTGTACAACTTTCTGTACTAGATAAAATGAAAAATAAACCAAAATTGGTTATTTTAGATACGATGAATTTTTGGATGGATTCTGCATTGGATATCTTAAAAGAAATGATCGCAAAAACAGACGTAATTACCATTAATGATGAAGAAGCAAGACAACTTTCTGGCGAATATTCTCTAGTGAAAGCAGCAAAAGCGATCCACAAAATGGGACCAGCTTATGTTATTATCAAAAAAGGTGAGCACGGAGCATTGCTTTTCCACGACGATAGAATTTTTGCTATACCAGCAATGCCCTTGGAAGATGTTTTTGATCCTACTGGAGCAGGAGATACTTTTGCCGGAGGTTTCGCATCTTATTTAGTAAAGCAAGGAAAATTTGATTTTGAAACCATGAAGTCTGCATTAATCGTAGGTTCTGCATTGGCTTCTTTCACCGTAGAAAAATTCGGTATAGAAAGATTGAGCGAAGTTTCTGAAGCAGATTTGAAAAAAAGAATTGAAGAATTCAAAACTTTAACTACTTTTCAAGTAGAAGTTTAAACTTTTTTTAAGAAATATTTAATAAAAATTGTGAAGTAAGATTCATTTAGAATCATAAATTTGCATATTATACAAAATCGGTAAAAATCATTATGAAAAGAATATATATCCATTCATTTCTTATTTTAATTTTCTCATTCAGTTCTATCTTTTCTTTTGCACAAATTTCAAAAGGACAAATGATAGACGGTATCGCTGTTGTGGTGGGAAACGAGATCATTCTAGATTCTGATATTTCAGAACAAATGGCATACGCAAAAGAGCAAGGAGGAGAAGTTGGCAATAAGTGCGAATTTTTAGAAGGTATCTTAAGTAATAAATTGCTTATTTATGAAGCAAAAAAAGATACGTTGATAGAAAATAGAACAGCTGCCATCAAAGAAAATTCTGCCCAAAAATACAATCAATTGCTTAGTAATTTTCCGGATGAAAAAACTATGCTAAAGCAATACAGTTTTCGTACAAAATATGAAATGCAAAATGTAATAGAAAAGGCAGATATTGATCAATACTATTCTCAACAAAAATTTCAAAGAATTACGGACAAAGCAGATGTAACTCCAAATATGGTTACAGATTTTTACAAAGAAAACGAATTGAAGTTTCCGGAAGTTAAAGATGAACTTACTCTTGCACAGATCGTACAATATCCAGTGCTTACAGATGCTCACAAAAAGGAAATTATCGATAGATTGTTGAAAATAAAAGCAGATATTATCGCAGGCGAAAGTTTTGAAAGTCAAGCAAGAATTTATAGTGAAGATCCTGGTTCTGCTGCGAAAGGTGGTGCCATGAAAAATATAACAAAAGGGCAAATGGTAAAACCTTTTGAAGCTTCTGCTTTAAATTTGCAAGAAGGAGAAATATCTGATCCCGTAGAATCTGAATTCGGATATCACTTGATAAAATTAGATAGAAAAGCTGGTAAAATTTACGATGCAAGTCATATATTAATAATGGCGGTACCTACAGAAGCAGAAATTTCTACGGCAAAAGCAAAACTAGATAGCATAAAAGGTTTGATAGAAACTGGTAAATTTACTTTTAAAGATGCAGCTTTCAAATTTTCTGATGATAAAGCAACGAAATTCAACGCAGGAATCATCCAAGCGCAAGATGGATCTAGTAGAATAGAAAAAGAAACATTGGAAGCAAATGCTGCCTATCAAATTGCAGGTGTAAACAAAGGCGATATTACAGAAGCATTTGAAGATGAGTTGAATAGAAGAAAAGCCGTGAAAATAATTAAAGTCGAAGGTGAATTTCCAAGACACACGCTTTCTCTAGAATCTGACTATGACAAAGTAAAGCAAATGGCTTTGAACAAAAAGAAAAATGAAATGCTGGATAAATTCGTAAAAGAAAAATTGCCAGAAATTTTTATTTCAATTGACAATCGCTATGATAATTGCAACTTGAAATCTAAATTTGCAAAATAAATTTTGTAATATTGAACTAAATTGTAATCCTCTGAAAACTTTCGGAGGATTTTTTTATATAATAATTTTGAATTTTCAAAACTTTAAAATAATTTTACCAAATGAGCAACTTTATAGATTTTGGCGTAGCAAAAAGATTTCATAACGAAACTAAAAACAGAATTACCCAACTTTTTCAGATTAAATATCCCATCATTCAAGGTGGTATGATTTGGCATTCTGGTTGGAAATTGGCTTCCGCAGTATCAAACTCTGGTGGTTTAGGATTAATTGGTGCCGGAAGTATGTACCCAGATATTTTGCGAGAAAATATACAAAAATGCAAAGCTGCAACAGACAAACCATTCGGCGTAAATATCCCGATGTTGTATCCAAATTTAGAAGAAATTATTCAAATTATTTTGGAAGAAAAAATTAAGATTGTTTTTACTTCTGCTGGAAATCCAAAAACCTATACCGAGCTATTGCAGAAAGAAGGCATCAAAGTTGCGCACGTAGTTTCTTCTACAAAATTTGCAGTAAAATGTGAAGATGCAGGAGTAGATGCAATAGTTGCCGAAGGTTTTGAAGCGGGCGGACATAACGGTAGAGACGAAACCACCACGTTTTGCCTTATTCCAAATGTAAAAAATTACATTTCCAAACCATTGATTGCAGCTGGCGGAATTGCGCTTGGTTCTCAAATGAAAGCTGCCATGATTTTAGGTGCAGATGGAGTGCAAATAGGCTCCAGATTTGCCGCAACCACGGAAGCGAGCTCCCACGAAAATTGGAAAAAAAATATTACAGATCTAAAAGAAGGCGATACACAATTAACATTAAAAGAACTCGCACCTGTGAGAATGGTGAAAAATAAATTTTTCGGCGAGCTAGAAGAAATTTATAAAACCACGAAAGATGCCACAGTTCTTGCTGCAAAATTGGGAAGAGCTAGAGCAAAATTGGGTATGTTTGAAGGAGATTTAGAAGAAGGCGAGCTAGAAATAGGGCAAGTTTCTGCCTTGATCAATGAAATTCTTTCCGTAGAAAAAGTTTTTGAAAATTTGCTGAAAGAATACGAAGCTGCAGAAATCACGAGAAGTTTTTAATACGAAGTGTCATTGCGATCCCGATAATTATCATGAGTAGCAATCTTTTTGGGCAGCATAATCCGCCTTCCGTTCCCAAAACGAGGAACGAGTTTCGATGATTCAAATAAAAATAATAAAAGATTTGAATCAATCTTTTTTTTGCAAAAAAAGGATTTCCACTCAAGTCGGGCTGCAAAGTTTCGCTTTGAAATAAAGATTTTGATTACATTTCAGATCATGACGTTTATATTACAAACAAAATGAAGAAATCTCAACCAGCAATGTTGGACGTAAATTGCGCAAAAAGTTTAGATATACTCAACTTGACAAAATTTATGCAATAAATTCAATATTTTCATTGTGAGGAACGCTTTTTCAAACTTTTGTACTACTTATGCCAACGAAATCTTTTGTCACTTTTGTCACTTTGTGGTAAAAAGAATTTATCACTTCTTCATCATTAAATAAAAAGGATTGGTTTTCATATTTTTAAAACCATGATAAGAAACTAGCACAAAAAGATTCGCTGCACAAAAAACTGCGACATAAGAAATTAAATTTTCTACACCCCAATTTCTTACCGCAATCGCAATCAATGCCCAAATTCCTACCAAAGCAAATTCTCGCATCGCTCTGTTAAAAATGACGAAAGCATTCAGAATTGTGGCAACAAAGATCATAATAAAGGTCCAAGTTTCTGCGGTCAAACCAAATCTTCCCCAGTTTATTTCAATCAAAAAAGTAGCAACATTTGCGATAGATGCTACAGAAATCCAACCTAAATAAAGAACAAAAGGCCACCAAAGAAAAGCGATTATTTTTGCAGGAGCATCCCAGATTTCCATTCTGTTGTTTAGGATTATTTTTATTAAAGAAAATAAAATCACAGCCATGGCAATGCAAGAAGGTCCCGTCAAACTATACGACCAAAGAATTACCCATACAGAATTTCCGACGCAAGAAATTACAAACCAAATCCCCACTTTCTCTACAAAATCGTCTTGTCTTTCTTTATTAAAAAGACTTCTCCCTTGAAAAATTACAAAGATAAAAAGCATCAAGTAAATGAGTCCCCAAATAGAAAAAGCATAACCAGCTGGCGTAAAAAGCGAAGCAATTCCGTTTGATCTTTCACCAATAGTTACGCCGTTTATTTTCCCAGAATTAGAAAGATAATTGATGATAATGGTAGAAACGAAAGCAATTCCGTTGGCTATTTGTAGGGGTTTTTTCATTGTTTAAAATTTTAAAAATATAAATTTAGAAGGGAAATAAATACTAGATTTAGTTCTTTAGATTTATACTTAAATCCATAATTAGGCTTGCAACTTTCTGTAAATCTTCAGAATTAAACTCTTCATAATTATTAATTTTCATACGCAAATCACTCAACTCATAATTTAAATATCCCCAATTTGTACTTATAGTTGGATTTTCTGGTTCTTGGTGCACAATACTCCATTTTTCAATAGGTATTTTATTGTAAGTTCCACGATCAAAAATTGGTATTTCTTTTTCGGCAAATTTTTTGAATGCTGAATCAATAACGTTTTTAAAAACACTTTCTAAATCATCTATTGAATAGGATTTTCTTTTTGAATCAATGTACATTTTTAATTTCTCACGATAAGGATTGCTTCCCAAAAAGTAACTTTTAATAAAATCTACAACTTCAACTTCATTTTTAAAAGTTAAATTAAAATCACCCGGTCCTGGTCCAGGTGTGAAATCCCATTTTTTTAGAAGATAGTTTTCTCCATCTCTTTTCAAATCCAATCGTGGATATTCCATCCAATTTTTTTCGTAATTACCATCTATTTTATCTAATTCCTTTTGCCAAATATATATACATGAAGATTCAGCAGATATTTCAAGACCTATATTTTCAAGAATTTTAATGTTTTTTTTATTTAAAATCATGATATATTTTTTTCAATATTGTGATTTTTCGAGTGAATATTTACTTGAATAAAATATTGAAAATTTAATAAACAAACGGCACCAACTTCCTAGTCCTGCTTTTATATTTCAAATATGCTCTCCAAAAAAACCTTCCAAAGCCTTTTCTTCTACAGAAATTCTGTATAAAAAAGATCCACCTACAAAAAGCAAAATGCAAACTAATGAAAGCCAATTATTTAAAGCCAAACTTAATCCTATAAAAGAGATCAATGAAGCAGAATAAGAAGGATGCCGTACAAAACTGTAGAATCCATCTGTTTTTAATTCATGTTTCTCACTAATATTCACATCAACCGTGAAAAATGCGCCCAAAGTATAGATTATAATTGCCCTCAATACTATTCCGAAAACAATTAATAATAAACCAACATTGATCACCATCGCATCTTTCCAAATCAGGGTAGAAGTATTTGCCGAAATTACTATTGCCGTAAATATTCCAGCAAATATTGCAATCCAAATGTAGAGTAAAGAGTTTTTATCTTTCTTTTCGGTGCCAGAATTTTTAGATTGCATCAATCTATTCAAAGCAATCTCACTAATAAACCAAATACCGCAAATCCAAATAAATAGGGAAGGCATTTTAGGAATTTATTTCATCCAAAGTGGCTTGTAAATCTGCATAAGCTCCGCCATTATAAACCTCTGTCAAACCTTCAGCTTTGAAATATTCCATCGCTTTTCCACTTCTGTTTCCGCTTCTGCAAAAGAAAATTTTTGGTCCTGCAAGGTTCACGATTTCTTGTTTTCTATCCTCAATTTCTCCCAAAGGAATATGAGCTGCTTCTGGAATGCTGCCATCGATTTCTAATTCCATTTCTTCGCGAACGTCTATCAAATGGTATTTTTTCTCTTTTAAGATGTCTACTAAATTCATAATATTTATTTTTCTACTACAAAAGTAACAAAAGATAATGGAAAAAATCAGATTAGCAAAAGGTAAAATAAGCATGCATTTCAAGTATTGCTTTTTTTACCTTTTAAAAAACTTAATCTATTGTCACTTTTGTTACTTTTGTGGTTTATTAGCTTGTCTTCTATCTAAAAATCTATTAATTAAATTTATTTTTGTCTTGAAATGTCTCGTTTGAAATTAGAAAAAAATGCGCTACTCATCAAGCAGAAAGCCAAAAAATTTGGCTTTCAATCTTGTGGTATTTCTAAAGCAGATTTTTTGGAAGAAGATGCATTGCCATTAGAAAATTGGCTCAAAAATAATTACCACGGCGAAATGCAATACATGGAAAATTATTTTGATAAAAGATTGGATCCAAGATTATTGGTTGAAGGTGCAAAATCTGTGATTTCTCTTGCCTATAATTATTTTCCAGAACAAGAAATTTCAAGTTTAGATAATTATAAAATCTCGAAATATGCTTATGGAAAAGATTATCATGAAGTGATCAAAGATATTTTGAAAGATATGGTTCGGGAACTTCAAGAGGAAATTGGTGATTTTAGTTTCAGAATCTTTGTAGATTCTGCACCAGTCTTAGAAAGAAGTTGGGCAAGAAAATCTGGAATTGGTTGGGTTGGCAAAAACGCGAATCTAATCACCAAACAAAGCGGTTCTTTCTATTTTTTAGCAGAAATTATTTGCGATTTTGAACTTGAAACAGACTTTGCAACAAGCGATCATTGCGGAACTTGCACCAAATGCATAGATGCTTGTCCGACGGATGCGATCGTAAATGATAAAATAATTGATGGCAGCAAATGCATTTCTTATGCGACTATAGAATTAAAAAATGAAATTCCCGAAAGCTTCAAGAATAAAATGGAAGATTGGATGTTCGGCTGTGATATTTGCCAAGATGTTTGTCCATGGAATCGCTTTTCTAAGCCGCACAATCAGCCAAAATTCAATCCAAATTTATCTTTACAAAATTTTAAAAAAAATGATTGGCAGGAATTATCTCAAGATTTATTTTCAGAAATTTTTCAAAAATCGCCGATAAAAAGAGCGAAATTTTCTGGTTTGAAAAGAAATATAGAATTTTTAGAATCGTAAATAAGAGAAATTTTGAGGTTTAGTTTTCCTTTTAATCAACATCAATAATTTTAAAATTTAAGATGATAATCATTTTATTTTAAAAGTCCATAAGTCATAAATTTTCGTAAATTTGCACTTTCAAAAATGCAAAATATGGATAAATTTTTCGCACATGAAACTGCCATCGTAGATTCGCCTTGTGAAATAGGAGAGGGTACAAAAATTTGGCATTTCTCACACCTCATGCAAAATTGCAAATTGGGTAAAAATTGTAATATTGGGCAAAACGTGGTTATTTCTCCAAATGTAATTTTAGGAAATAATGTAAAAGTTCAGAATAATGTATCCATATATGAAGGAGTTACTTGTGAAGATGATGTTTTCTTAGGACCATCAATGGTTTTTACGAATGTGATAAATCCCAGAAGTGCAGTCAATAGAAAAAATGAATATTTAGAGACCATTGTAAAAAAAGGCGCAACAATTGGTGCAAACGCAACTATTGTTTGTGGACATGATATTGGCGAATATGCCTTCATTGGAGCAGGAGCAGTAATCACGAAAGAGGTTTTGGATTTTGCTTTGGTAGTGGGAAATCCTGCAAAACAAATTGGTTGGATGAGCGAATTTGGACAGCGATTAAATTTTGATGCAGAAGGATATGCAACTTGTGAAGAAAGTAAAGAAAAATACAAATTAGAAAATAATAAAGTTACAAAACTTATTTAATGGAGAAAAAAATAAAATTTGCTGTAGTTGGTTGTGGTCATATCGGGAAAAGACACGCCGAAATGATCGCTAGAAACGAAGAGTGCGAACTGGTAGCTTTGGTAGATGTGAAAGATGCATCTACTTTAAACATCGATCATTTTGCGGTGCCAGTTTTTAATACTTTGGAAGAATTATTGCAATCAGATTTGGAAATTGATGTGATTAATGTAGCTTCTCCCAATGGTTTTCATGCAGACCAAGGAATGCAAATTTTGGAATCTGGTAGACATTTGGTAATAGAAAAACCAATGTCTCTTACCAAAACGGACTCCGAAAAATTAATTTTTAAAGGATTGCAAAAGCACAAACAAGTTTTTTGTGTGATGCAAAATAGATATTCGCCACCAAGTGTTTGGTTAAAGGATCTTTTGGACAAAGGAACTTTGGGCAAAATTTTCATGGTGCAAATTAATTGCTATTGGAATAGAGACAACCGCTACTACAAGCCAGAATCTTGGCATGGAAAATCAGATTTAGATGGAGGAACATTGTTTACGCAGTTCTCTCATTTTTTAGATTTGATGTATTGGTATTTTGGCGATGTAAAAAATATACAAGCAAAATTTGCAGATTTCAATCATGCGGAACTTACAGATTTTGAAGATTCAGGTTTCGTAAGTTTTGATTTTGTGAATGGCGGAATGGGAAGTTTAAACTATTCTACCTCCGTTTGGGACAAAAATTTAGAAAGCAGCATCACCGTAATTGCAGAAAATGGTTCGGTAAAAGTTGGTGGACAATATATGAATGAGGTAGAGTATTGCCACATCAAAGACTACGAAATGCCAGAATTAGCAGAAACAAATCCTGGAAACGATTATGGAGCTTACAAAGGTTCCGCAGCCAATCATCATTACATCATAGAAAATGTGGTAGATGTAATAAAAGGACGAGATTCCATCACCACAAACGCTTTAGAAGGTTTGAAAGTTGTGGATATTATTGAGAGGATTTATGAATTGAAAATAAAACAAAATGACTTATAAAAAAGTTTTAGTACTTGCACCACATACAGATGATGGCGAATTGGGAGCAGGAGGTTTCATTTCAAAATTGATTGAAGAAGGAGCAGAAGTATTTTACATGGCATTTTCTACTGCAGAAGAATCTGTACCAGAAGGATTTCCGAAAGATATTTTGAAAACGGAAGTTGTAGCTGCTACAAAAGTATTAGGAGTAAAAGAAGAAAATGTGCTTATTTTCAATTATCAAGTAAGAAAATTGAATTATGTAAGACAAGAAATATTAGAAGAATTAATCCGTTTTAAAAGATTAAATAATGATATAGATTTGGTTTTAATTCCAAGTTTAAAAGACATTCATCAAGATCATTCTACCATTGCAATGGAAGGAGTTCGTGCTTTCAAAACGAAATCTATCTTAAGTTATGAATTGATTTGGAACAATCTCTCTTTTGATACTCAAGCTTATATTTCTTTGGAAGAAAAACACATCAACAAAAAAATTGATGCTTTAAAAGAGTATAAATCGCAAGGTTTCAGAGATTATTTAAGTGCAGAATTTATCAAATCATTAGCAATTGCAAGAGGAGTTCAATTTGGAGTAAAATACGCAGAAACTTTTGAAGTTGTGCGATATGCAATAAAATAATTGATGATGATAGAGGTACAAAACATAATTAAATTTTTAGAAATTGATGAAATTATCGGCAATAAAAACCGACAAATAATCAATGCTATTCAGCTTTCTACTGAAAATGAAAGAGATGATGTATTGATGTGGGTTTCCGCCAAATACAAAGAAAAACTGAAAGATGTACAGCATGGCGTCATTGTTTGCGAAGCTATAGAAGAAAATTTAATTAATGAAAATTGTACCTATTTAATCACTTCTCAACCACGTTTGGCATTTCAGAAAATTCTTACCGAGTTTTTTATGCCAAAAAGAAAAACTGGAATTTCTGCAAGTGCTATTATTGAAAAAAATTGCTCTATTGGGAACAATGTTTTTATTGGGAATAATGTAGTGATAGAAGAAAACTGCACAATTGGAGACGATACCGTAATAGATCACAATACAATAATCAAAGCTCATATTAAAATTGGAAAAAATGTAAGCATTGGTTGCAATTGTACCATTGGAGGAGTAGGTTTTGGATATGAAAAAGACGAAACAGGACAATTCGTTTTTATTCCACATATTGGCAACATCATTATAGAAGATTTTGTAGAAATTGGCAACAATACCTGCATTGATAGAGCTGTGATGGGAAATACCATCATCAAAGAAAACGCCAAAATAGATAATCTGGTGCACATTGCACATGGTGTAGAAATTGGCAAAAATAGTTTGATCATTGCCAATGCAATGGTTGCAGGTAGTGTAAAAATTGGCGAAAATACTTGGGTTGCACCTTCTGCTTCCATCCTTAATCAAAAAAAGATTGGAAATAATGTTACCATTGGATTATCAGCAGTAGTTGTAAAAGATGTTAACGATGGCGAAACCGTAATAGGAAGTCCAGCAGAAGAAATTTCTATTGCATTGGGCAAAAAGAAAATAATGAACGAAAAATTGTTTAAGTAATTGTCTTTATTTAATATTTTTGAGAGAGCCAAAACCAATGTTTTTTTTAAAAATGTAGCTACTTTGGCAAGTGGAACTATTATAAGTCAATTGGTTGTAATAGCATCCTCTCCTTTGCTAACTAGACTTTATACTGTAGAATCTTTTGGTTTGTTATCTTTATTCACAAGTTATGTAGTTATATTTGCCGTTATTTCTACTGGAAGATATGAACTTGCAGTACCATTACCAACAAAAGATGTAGATGGAAGAAAAATCATTCAACTTATATTTGGCATCGGTTTTATTTCTGCAATTGCTTATTTTATTTTAATTTTCATTTCTAAAGAAATTCTGCAACTTCAAACCCATTTTGAATTGCTCAATCATTGGTGGATTTATCTTGCGCCACTTTACATATTTTTTATAGCACTCTATTCCGGACTTGGATATTGGTATCAAAGGAAGAAAAATTATAAGAAGATAACACTTGTTAATGCTTTTCAAGTGATCATTACAGCAGTTTGCAGTATCGTTTTTGGTTTTTTAAAAATAGAATCAGGTTTAATTTTATCTTTAATTTTAGGTATTTTATTTTCTATTTTCTATTTTTTAAAGGAGTACGTAAAAGAAAACCAAATTTTTTCTTTACAACAAGTTAAGGAAATTGGGAGAGAATTTATTTCCTTTCCTAAATACATGACGGTTTCAGATTTATCCTTAACAGCGAGTCAACAAATAATCCCAATATCTTTTGAACATTTTTTTAGTACAACCGTTTTAGGGTTTTATTCTATGGCAAGTAGAATGATAAGAATTCCCAATATTGTTATAACTAATGCTATTGGTAATGTTTTTAGAAATGACGCAATTGATGAAATTAGAAGTAAAGGAAATTGCAAAGATTTATATAAATCTACTTTTAAAAAGTTGATTTTGATGTCTTTTCCTATTTATTTGCTTGTTTTTTTACTTTCGCCCATGCTTTTTTCATTTTTCTTTGGCGAAGAATGGTTTACAGCAGGAGTATATGCAAGAATACTATCTATTCTATTATTTTTTGAATTTGTGGCATCTCCCTTAAATTCTGTATTTTATATACGAGAGAAGAAAAAACAATTTGCGAGACTTCAATTTTTAAATGCTATATTTGGGGCACTAGGTTTGTATTGCGGTTTTTATTTTTGGAATAGCGCGATTGTATCACTAATGTTTTTCACAGGATTTTCTATTATTTTCAATTTAATATTTTTGTATTTTTCTTTTAAATATTCCGAACATGTATAGAAAGTACAAACATAAAATTCTTTTTTTACTAATCGGATTAGTCTATTCTGCGGTTTTTTATAACGGATATATAGAATTTTTAAATGGATGGTTTGATTATGCAGGTTTCCTTATTATTGAAGGAAGAAGAGAAAACTTGCCATTTTTTATATTGTCTTTTTTCTTTTGCATATTACCCTTGTTATTTTACAATGGTTTCAATAGAATATCGTCTTTTTTAAGTATTTTTATATACTATCTGCTTTATGTTCCCATTATACTTACATTCTTTTTCAATCTAGAAGGTTCTGCTTTATATGTATCTTATCTACAATTTTTGTTTGTATTAAGTATGATTATACTTTTCAAAGCAGATAAATTTGTTCTTAAAATTAAATTCAGATTACCAGGAGACTTTGATGTTTTTAAATTTGTACTTTTTGCTTGTGGTTTTTTAACACTTTATGTAGCATTTGTTTACAGAGATAATTTAGAATTTGTTGGGTTTGATCATGTTTATGAGCACCGATCTTCTAATGAACAATTAGGTGCAGATGTATTTACAGGGTATTTGTCGGTTTGGCTTCACAATGTATTAATACCAATTTGTTTGAGTTATTCTTTATTTGCTAAAAAGAAATTATATTTTATTGTTGCTACAATTTCTGCTATTATAATTTATATGGCAACCGCGGCGAAAAGTGTTTTATTATTTCCACTTATATTTTTAGCAATTTTTTGGTTTTTAAAAAAACGGTCACTTAATTATGCATTTTTAAGCATTGGCATTGTGTTAAGTGTAGTTTTAGTGACGACCTTATTTACTGGTTTTAGTGAATTTACATCGTTGCTCTGGATGCGAACTGTAGGAAATGGGGGCTATCTTACAAAATTTTATCATGACTTTTTCGAAACAAATCCCATAACTTATTATACTCATATTAATGTTGTAAACGCTATCACTAATGGATATCCGTATGATAAAACTTTAGGAGAGGTCGTGGGAAATTTTTACTGGAATGATGCAAATACCAATGCTAATTTTTGGGCAACGGACGGAATTGCCGCTTTAGGAGATTTTGGAATATTATTTTCTTCAGTTTTATTATTTTTCTTATTTGTAATTTTTAATACAATTACAGTTAATTACAATAAATTATTTTTAATATTAATATTAATTCCGTACAGTTTAGCTTTGCTTAATGCTTCCCTATTTTCTTCACTTGTTACAGGAGGTGGTTTTTTAGTTTTCGGTTTTTTAATGTTAAATTCAACACAAAATAATAAATATATTATGATTAATGAGAATAATACAGATAATTTGTGAGAAAATTTAGTATTTAATTAATTTTTTTTCATAGTTAATTATACAATAAAAACAGATAAAATTCAAAATAGTAATATTAAATTCAATTTTGAGGCTTAATATCATTTGTTTTTTTAAATAAATTATATTTTAAATGGGAAGTAAAAAAATAATAATGTTACAAGATTTTTATGGGTTAGATGAAACCTATCAAGAGAATCTTCTTACAAAATATTATAGAAAATTAGGGCACAAAGTAATTGTGATTGCCTCTACATACGACTCTGTTTTTGATTATGTACAAGATAATAATGATTCAAAAAAATTAAAATCTGTAGTATATGAATTTGGTGCAAAAATTTATAAGTTACCTTATAGCATAAATATTTTGCATAAATTAAAAAAACATGCAGGAGTTTTTGAAATTTTAGAAAAAGAAAGACCAGATTTAATATATATTCATGATATCCATTTAAATTTAAAAGAAGCAGTTCAATATGTAAAAATAAATAGAAACTGCAAGATAATAATGGATTACCATGCAGACTACACAAATTCTGCAAAAAATTGGATTTCTTTAAATATTTTGCATAAACTTATTAGAAAGCCATTTTTTAATTGGTATAAAAAATACATTTCTGAGATATTTCCTGTAGTTCCTGCAAGTACAGTTTTTTTGCATGAGGTATATAATGTGCCATTATCTAAAATGAAAATGCTTCCACTTGGTTGTGACTACGAAAAATGTCTTGAAATTCAAAAAAATACAGATACAGAAGCTCTTAAAAATTCCCTAAAAATTCATGAAAACGATTTTGTAATTATTACTGGAGGAAAATTTGATCCGATTAAAAAAACGGAAATTTTAATAAAGGCTGTAGAAAAAATAAATGATACAAATATACATTTGATCGTATTTGGTAAAGCAGCTGAGCAATTTAAAGATTATGAAGAAGAACTTTTTAATATTGTAAAAAAATCCAATGTTCATTTTCTTGGATGGATTGATAATGATCGTGCATTGGAATACATGACCATTGCAGATGTTGCGATATTTCCTGCAAGCCAATCTGTTCTATGGCAACAAGCGATTGGAATGCATTTACCGCTAATAGTTGGCGATTTAGGTGGTCAACAACCAGAATATTTAAATTTTTATGAAAATATGATCACTATTAAAACCGAAGATATTTTGGAAGAAAACTTTGGAAAGCATATTTTAACTTTGAAAAATGACCCTGTATTATTATCAAAGATGAAAGAAGGTGCAAAAAATAGTGCTGCAAAACATTTAGATTACAAAATAATTTGTGAAAGAACACTACAAGTTTTGTCAAATGATATTTGAAAATTTACATTAAAATAGAAAAACTAAATGGTAAGAAAATTGATTCAAAATTTAAAAATAAAGTATAACATATTTTTCGGTAAAATATATAAATTAAAAATTAATAAAAAGCAAAACCATAAGTGGTTGGGTAACGAATATGGTGGTTTCTTTGTTGCACATGAATTTGTAAATAAAGATTCTATCATCTATTCTTTTGGAGTTGGTGAAGACATCACTTTCGACGAGGGTCTCATTTCAGAATTTGGCTGCCAAGTTTTCGCTTTTGATCCCACTCCAAAATCAATAAAATGGGTTAATGGTAGAACGAATCCCGAAGAATTCAAATTTGCACCTTTCGGAATTGATAAAGTTACAGGAAAAGTAAATTTTCTACTACCAAAAAATGATGCTTATGTTTCGGGAAGCGCCATCAATCAAATGAATGTAGATGAGCAGAAAACAGTAGAAGTTAATATGAAAACTTTAGCAGATATTGCTACAGAATTAGGACATAAAAAAATTGAAATTTTGAAAATGGATATAGAAGGTTCAGAATATTCTATTTTGGATAGCATTCTGAATGCACCGGTGAACATACATCAGATCTGTGTAGAAATTCACGAAAGATTTTTTGAGGATGGCAAAAAGAAAACAGAGGATCTGATATTAAAATTAAAAAAATATGGATATGAGTTATTTGCAATCTCAAAAAGTTATGAGGAATTGTCTTTTATAAAGATTGATATAAAAAAATAAATTTGTTGATAGATAAATCTAATAAATGAATTGAAAAAAAAATTAATGAAAATTTTTCAAATTAGTAGTGAGGTCAATATTGGTTCAGTTGGTAGAATTGCAGAACAAATTGGCGAACAGATAATCGAGAGAGGTTGGGAAAGTTATATTGCATTTGGTAGAGAAAATTTGCCAAGTAAATCTAAAACAATTCAAATAAGTAATAAGTTTGAATTGATTAAGCATGTTTTATATTCAAGATTTGCAGATCGTCATGGTTTTGCGTCCAAAAATGCAACAGCAAAATTGGTAGAAAAAATAAAAGAAATTAAGCCAGATATTATTCAATTACAGCATTTGCATGGATACTATATTAATATAGAAATTCTTTTTAAGTATTTATCAAAATCAAAAATTCCAGTAGTCTGGACTTTTCATGATTGCTGGTCTTTTACAGGACATTGTGCCTATTACGATTTGGTAGATTGCCAAAAATGGCAAACTCAATGTGAAAAATGTCCACAAATAAATGAATATCCAAAAAGTTTTGGAAAAGACAATTCCTTTAAAAATTTTAATGATAAAAAAAGACTATTTAATTCTGTAGAAAATTTGACAATTGTTCCCGTTTCTAAATGGCTTGGATGTGAAGTAGAGAAATCTTTTCTTAAAAATAATAAAATAGAAGTTATACAAAACGGAATTGATATTGAGCAATTTAGCATTCAAAATACTACTTCTACAAAAGAAAAGTATAATTTACAGAATAAATTTGTTATTTTAGGAGTTGCAAATCCATGGGACAAAAGAAAGGGATTAAACTATTTTATAGATTTATCTGAAAAAATTTCTGATGATTATCAAATTTTATTGGTAGGTTTAGATAAAGATCAAATTATTAAATTACCAAAAAATATTATAGGTTTAGAAAGAACTTCCAATGTGCAAGAATTGGCGGAATTATATTCAGCAGCAGATGTTTTCTTAAATCCTACATTAGAAGATACATTTCCAACTACAAATCTTGAAGCTCTGGCTTGCGGAACTCCTGTTATTACATTTAGAACTGGAGGTTCTCCAGAAGCTATAAATGAAAGCACAGGTTGTGTAGTAGAAAAAGGAAGTTTAGATGGTATAATTGAAAGCGTTATGATAATAAATCATAATACGAAAGAATCTTACACCAAAAACTGCAGAAATAGAGCAGAAAAATATTTTGATAAAAAGCTGAAGTTTAAAGAATATATAAAACTTTACGAAACCATTTTAAAAAAATAGTAATGGAACAACTTTTGTTTTTATCAGTAAACAAAGCAAAAATTTATGAAATACTTTTATCTTTTATTATTCGTAATATTATCTAATTTTTCAAACGCACAAGACACAATAAGAGTCAATATTTTTCCAAAATCCAACGCAAATTTTCTACAGATTTTTCAACAAGCATTAAATGAAAAAAAAGGCAGTGTTTTAAAAATAACTGTAAATAAAGGCAATTATTTATTGAACGAAAGACTATTTACGAGCAGAAATAATACATTTTTAAACTTTGAAAAAGGAGCAGTTCTCAACTTTACAGATAATGGAAAATCTGGTATTATTGTAGCACATGATTATTTTACTATAAAAAACGCAACCATAAAAGGAAATGGTAAACCTTCTGCAGATTTCTACAACGGATATGGAATATTACTAAATGGTGCGAGTTATGCTAAAATAATTAATAATACTTTTCAAGAATTAGGCGGCAACAATATTCTACTTTATCCAACTTCAAATGGAAAATCTAGCAGTAACAATTTGATTTCAAATAACAATTTCTCAAAACCTGCTTCTCCAAATACATTAGGAGGAGATCAGTCTGCCATTATGTTGGGCTATTCTGGAGAAAATTATAGCCATGATAATAATATTATAGAAAATAATATCATTGACGGAAACAATCAATTGAATATTGGTATCGCTATTTTAGGTCATGGTAATCATAATATTATTCGGAATAACACTATTTCTAATGTTTTGTCTTACGGTATTTTGGCTTATGAAAGCAAAGTGGTGGGAAATACACTAGATAGCTTAAAAGTAATAGATAATACAATCAAAAACGTAGGCGAGATAAATGCGATTAAAACGGTTCGTGGCATGGGAATTTATCTGATGACGGCTACAAACGCACAAGTAAGTGGAAATAAAGTTTCAAATGTATTAAGGAATAACAATGAATCTGAAACTCTAGGAGCAGGTGCGATTTCACTCAGTTTATCTCCCGGAGCAAAAGTTTATGACAATGTAATCAATGGTTCCTACATGTATGGTATTGTAAGCGATTATAGTTTTGGCTCAAAATTTTATAATAATGAAATCTTTAATACTAGAAGATCAGGTTTATATTTAATAAATGTAAATGATGTAGAAGTATATAATAATACTTTTTCTAATATTGGTGGCGTTGTTTTCCGAGGATATTTTGAAAATTCTTCTTTAGCTTACATTAAAGAACAATTGAGAGATGAGAAATACAAAAACATAGACACAGGAAATAACATCAGCATTACAAACAACAAAATAAATTCAAATCAAGAAATCTTGTATTTTAATAGCACTTCACCAGACAAGTCTAAAAACTACAAAGGAAACATAATGAAAAATATAACCTTTACAAACAATGAGGTTTCTGGTAATACAAAACCTATACAAGAATTAGTCAATTTTCGAGGTGGTTTGGGAAGAAATTTAAAAGTTAAATCCAATAGAACTTTAAGATAAAATCATTTTTAAAAGCTGAAACTGTTAATATTTTACTACTCATTTTTCTTTATAAATTAATACCTTTGCAAAAATTTATATAAATGACAAATGCAACCAATCCTGTGCAAGTTTGCAAAAACTGCATCATGGATTCTACAGATAAAACCATCGTATTCGACGAAAATGGTGTTTGTGATTACTGTGCAAATTACTATGATAATATATTGCCAAATTGGCATCCAAATGAAGAAGGCGAAAAAGAAATGCAGAAAACAATAGACAAGATAAAAGCCGAAGGTAAAGGCAAAGATCATGATTGTATAATTGGTATTTCCGGTGGTTTAGATAGTTCTTATCTCGTGCATCTTGCCGTTACCAAATGGGGTTTACGTCCACTTTTGTACCATGTAGATGCAGGTTGGAATTCAGATGTTTCTACCAGCAACATCATGTCTTTGGTAGATGGTTTAGATCTTGATCTTTATACAGACGTCATCAATTGGGAAGAAATGAAAGATCTGCAAAGATCTTTTATCAAATCTCAAGTTCCAGATATAGATACACCACAAGATTTAGTTTTCTTCTCTTCACTGTATAATTATTGCGCGAGAAATAAAATAAAGTACATCCTTACAGGTGGCAATTTTTCCACAGAATGTGTAAGAGAACCACTACATTGGGGAGCATATTATCAAACCGATATGAAATATGTAAACGATATTCACAAAAAATTTGGAGAAATCAAGCTAAAAACTTTTCCAACTTGTGATATCTTCAAGTATAAAATTCAATACAGATTATTAAATGGTGTTCGTGTGGTAAAACCATTAGATCACGTAAAATTTTTGAAAGAAGAATCTCAACAGATTTTAGAAAATACCTATGGATGGCAAAGATACAAGCACAAACATCATGAATCTCGTTTCACAAGATGGTATGAAGCGTATTGGTTGCCAAGAAAATTTGGTTTTGATAAAAGAAAAAACCACCTTTCAAGTTTAGTTCTTACCGGACAAATGACCAGAGAAGATGCTTTGGAAAGAGTTTCTACACCAGAACTTCCAGAAGATGAATTGAAAAAAGAATTCGTATATGTGGCAAAAAAATTAGATTTCACACCAGAAGAACTTCAAACATATTTTGAGGGAGAAAATAAAACTTTCAACGATTATAAAAACAATAATAATCTGATCCAATTGGGCACAAAAGTGATGCAACTTTTAGGACTGGAAAAAAGAGCATTTAAATAATGGTGACGATTATAGATTATGGTGTAGGAAACATCAGCGCTTTTCTCAATATTTTTAATCAACTAAATATTGAAGCAAATACTGCAACTACGGAAGCAGAACTTGCTGGTGCAAAAAAATTGATACTTCCAGGAGTTGGTCATTTTGATTATGCAATGCAACGTTTTTCAGATTCTGGAATGCGAGACGCAGTAAATAATTTAGTAATAAACGAAAAAATTCCCGTTTTAGGAGTTTGTGTTGGAATGCAAATGATGGCTGCCAAAAGCGATGAAGGCTCATTAAAAGGTCTTGGTTGGATTGATGCAGACGTAATAAAATTTGATCAAAAACAAAGTTCTGCCTTATTGCCACTTCCACACATGGGCTGGAATGATGTTTACACGAGCAAAGAAAATCCACTTTTGAAAGATCTTTCCAACGAAGCACGTTTCTATTTTCTACACAGTTATTATTTTAAATGTCATGATGAAACAAATATCATCGCAAAAGCAGATTATGGTTTAGAATTTACATGTGCGGTGAATAAAAATAATATTTATGGCGCACAATTTCATCCAGAAAAAAGCCACCATTTTGGAATTCAATTACTAAAAAATTTCGCAGAATTATGTTAAGGCCAAGATTAATTCCGTGTTTGTTGGTAAGAGGAAAAGGTTTGGTGAAAACTACCAAATTTAAAGAAAGCCGTTATCTTGGCGATCCAATGAATGCGGTCCGTATTTTTAACGAGAAAGAAGCAGACGAATTAATGATTTTGGATATAGACGCAACTGCAGAAGGCAGAGTTCCAGATCTTAAAATGATAAAAAACTGGGCAGAAGAATGCAGAATGCCGCTTTGCTATGGAGGTGGAATTACCACTGCAAAGCAAGCTCAAGAAATATTTTCTTTGGGTGTAGAAAAAATTGCCTTAAGTTTTGGAGCGATTAATAATCCATCCGTAGTGAAAGAAATTTCTGATATGGTGGGTAGTCAAAGTGTTGTAATTGTATTAGACGTAAAGAAAAAATTATTTGGTGGCTATGAAGTTTACACCCATAATGGTAAGAAAAGTACTGGTAAAAATCCTTTTGACCTGATAAAACAATTTCAAGATTTAGGAGCAGGCGAAATTGTAATCAACAATATTGATGCAGATGGCGAAATGAAAGGTTATGATCTTGCATTGATGGAAAAAGCTAGAAATTCTACTACATTACCACTAACAGCAAGTGGAGGAGCAGGTACTTTGCAAGATGTAAAAGATCTAATTTCTAAATTTGGTATCATCGGAGCAGCTGCAGGAAGTCTTTTCGTATATAAAGGGAAACTAAAGGGTGTTTTAATTAATTATCCTGGCTTTTCGGAAAAAGAAGAATTGAGACAAAAGTAGCCTATGTGTGGAATTGCTGGTATTATTTATAAAAATAACGATCTCGTTCAGCAGGAATTTCTGAAAAAAATGACAGATAAAATGTCACACAGAGGTCCCGATGCAGAAGGATTTTTCGTAAAAGATAATGTGGGTTTTGGGCATAGGAGATTGTCGATTTTAGATTTGAGTGATGCTTCCAATCAACCTTTTCATTACAGAAATAAAGTACTCACTTTTAATGGCGCTATCTATAATTATATAGAAATAAAATTTGAATTAGAAAATGCAGGGTATCAATTTACCACTACTTCAGACACCGAAGTTTTATTGGCTGCTTACGATTATTGGGGTGAGAAATGCGTTGAGAAATTTAATGGAATGTGGGCTTTTGCAATCCACGATGAGATAAAAAATTGTATATTCTGTTCTCGAGATCGCTTCGGGATCAAACCTTTTTACTACTATTCTGATGCTACAAAATTTGTATTCGCGTCAGAAATAAAGCCAATATTAGAAATTGAAAAAGTTACAGAGCTCAATGTGCAAGTGATACTTCAATTCATCACTGTAAATCTTACCGAACAAACGGACGAGACTTTTTTTGATGGGATAAAAAAACTTCTCGGCTCTCATAATTTAATTTATGATCTGTCTAATAACACCTTCAAAATTGTAAGATATTACGATATAGAATTCAATGCAGTTATTTCTAAATTAAATTTTGAAGAATCTTCCGCTCTATTCCAGAAAGAAATGGAAAGATCTGTAGAACTTCGATTAAGATCTGACGTCAAAAATGGTTCTGCTTTAAGCGGTGGTTTAGATAGTTCTTATATTGCCACTCTAGCTTCAGAAATTCTTGGAGAAGAAGAAAAAAGTAAATTTGAGGTAATTTCAGTTGGATCAAAAAATAAAAATAACGATGAAAGTTACTACTGCAAATTAGTTTCCAGTCATCTAGATTTAACCAATCACATTATTTATCCTACAACGGAAGAGTTTGAAAACAATATTTTAAAAGTAATTATTTCGCAAGAAGAACCATTTGGTGGTCTTTCCATATATATGCAGAATTTTTTGATGAGCGAAACAAAAAAAACTGGAGTAAAAGTATTATTAGATGGTCAAGGTGCAGATGAAATATTACTTGGATATAGTAGATATACTGCAGCTTATTTAAGAAATCATTCTCTTTTTAAAAATATTAAATTTTTATCAAAAATTAAGAGCCATTATGGGATTTCTTTTGTAGAAGGCCTGCTTACATATCTATATTTTAGTGTATTTTTGGTAAGAAAATTACGCATCAAATTTAGAGGAAGAATTTTGAAACCTAAATATAGAAAGTTAATCGATTTTTCTTTAATGAAAAAATTGACAAATTCTTATTCGAAAATTTTCAAAATGCAAAAATTAGAAGTATTTAGCGCGCAAATACCAGAATTGCTCCGTTTTGAAGACAAAAATGCCATGGCTTATGGTATAGAAACAAGATTGCCATTTTTAGATTATAAATTTGTAGAAACCTGTTTATCTATTAATAATAATTTTAAAATAAAAGAAGGTTGGTCTAAATTTATTCTGCGTAAAAACATGGTAGGTAAACTTCCAGATGAAATCACATGGAGAAAAAGAAAAATTGGATTTGAAGCTCCAACAGATGAATGGTGGCCAATTTCGGAAAAAATATATGAAAAAATCAATGATTCAAAAATCATACAAGAATTATTTTCAAAAAAAATAAGCAATATTAAAAATAGAGAAATGCAGTGGAAATTATATAATATTGCCATCTGGGAAGAAATATTTGAAATGAAAATTTCAAAAACAGACACAAATTAATTATGAAAATTAAAGATAAAGTACTTTTAATCACTGGCGGAACTGGTTCTTTCGGAACTGCAGTTTTAAACAGATTTCTGAAAACAGATCATTTTAAAGAAATTCGTATTTTTTCTCGTGATGAGAAGAAGCAAGACGATATGCGAAATCTCTATAGAGACAATAAAATTAAATATTACATCGGTGATGTGCGAGATTTTACAAGCGTAGAACCTGCAACTAGAGGTGTGGATTATGTTTTTCATGCCGCTGCTTTGAAACAAGTTCCTTCTTGTGAATTTTTCCCAATGCAAGCCGTGAAAACGAATGTAGAAGGTACGCAAAACGTAATTCGTGCTGCAGCTTACAATAAAGTGCAAAAAGTAATTTGCCTCAGCACAGACAAAGCAGCATATCCTATCAACGCAATGGGAATTTCTAAAGCGATGATGGAAAAAGTTGCCGTTGCAGAATCTAGAAATTTATCAGAAACCACCGTTTGTCTTACCAGATACGGTAATGTAATGGCTTCTAGAGGTTCTGTAATTCCATTATTTCTAAACCAAATTAAAAAAGGGGAAGAAATCACGATTACAGATCCCAATATGTCCCGCTTTTTTATGTCTTTAGACGATGCTGTAGATTTGGTATTGTTTGCTTTTGAAAACGGAAATCCTGGAGATTTATTTGTGAACAAAGCACCTGCAGGTACAATTGGCGATTTAGCAAAAGCCTTGATGGAACTTTCTAACAAAGAAGTGCCTATAAAAATAATAGGAACCAGACACGGCGAAAAATTATATGAAACGCTTTGCACCCGCGAAGAAATGCTGAATGCCGAAGATATGGGAGATTTCTATAGAGTTGCCGCAGATAATAGAGATTTGAATTACGCGAAATATTTTTCTGAAGGAGAAAAAGATATTTCTAAAATTGAAGATTACCATTCTCACAATGCTGATCAAGAAGGTATAGAAGGTTTGAAAAAGTTAATTTCAACTTTACCCTTGATAAGAAAAGAAATTCTTGGAGAAGACGTTCAAGAATATTTAATATAAAAGTTAGGACATAGAAAATAAAAATTCATAATTTCGATGATTTCAAATGTAGAAAATTTCAGATAAAATAAAAACCAGTGCAGCCAAAAATAATAGCAGGAAGCAATCACACAGATTCTCGTGGTACATTGACTTTTAATAATGACTTTAATATGTCTGAAATTAAGAGAGTTTATACTATCGAAAATAATTCTGTAAATTTTGTTCGTGCATGGCAAGGTCATAAAATTGAGCAAAGATGGTTTTCTGCAATTGAGGGAAGTTTTAAAATTAAATTAATAGAAATAGATCATTGGGAGACACCGAGTAAAGATTTAAAGCCAATTGAATTTATTCTAAGTTCACACACTTTTGATATTTTACATGTTCCTCAAGGTTTTATATCTTCAATACAAGCATTGGAAGAGAAATCTAAATTATTGCTTTTCTCAAATTTTGAATTGAATGAAATTGAAGATGAATATAGATTTGCCAATGATTATTTTGTTGGATAAAAAAGAGAAAAAGAAATGATAAATATAGGAATAACGGGGCAAAATGGTTTCGTGGGGAAACATTTATACAATACATTAGGATTAAATCCGGAAGAATTTCAACGTGTAGATTTTGAAAATCATTTTTTTGAAGGTAAAGAATCCTTAGATAATTTCGTAAAAAATTGCGACGTAATAGTGCATCTTGCAGCCGTAAATAGAAATCCAGATCCGCAAGAAATTTATGACCAGAATATCAATTTGGTTAAAGATTTAGTTGCATCCTTAGAAAGAACAAAATCCAAAGCGCACGTTTTATTCTCTTCTTCTTCACAAGAGGGAAAAGACAATCTCTACGGAAAATCTAAAAAAGATGGCAGAGAATTACTGGCCAATTGGGCAAAAAATAACAACGGAACTTTCACAGGATTAGTTATACCGAATGTTTTCGGGCCATTTGGCAAACCAAATTATAATTCTTTTATCGCTACTTTCTGTTATAAATTAACACACGGCGAAATTCCAACTATTGATAATGATGGAGATGTAAATCTTATATACGTTGGAGAATTAGTGGCGGAAATCATCCATCAAATAAAAATCGGGGAAACCCAGGAGCAATATTTTGTTCCATCCACAACATCTACAAAAGTATCTGAAGTTTTAAATAAATTAGAAAATTTTAAAAATTTATATTTTGATAATGGTGAAATTCCAGAATTGAAATCCAGTTTTGATTATCAGTTATTCAATACTTTTCGCTGTTATTTTGATTTTGAAAAGCATTATCCTGTACAATTGGTAAAAAATATAGATGAAAGGGGAGCATTTGTGGAAATAATACGACTGGGAATTGGCGGACAAGCATCCTTTTCTACCACAGTACCAGGAATTACGAGAGGAAATCATTATCATACCAGAAAAATTGAAAGATTTACCGTAATTAAAGGGAAAGCACTCATTCAATTAAGAAAAATTGGAACAAAAGAAATTTTTAATTTCGAACTAAACGGAGATGAACCTTCGTATGTAGATATGCCGATATGGTTTACCCATAATATTAAAAACATTGGCGAAGAAGAACTTTTAACCCACTTTTGGATCAATGAGCCTTTCGACGCTGCAAATCCTGATACCTATTTTGAAGTTGTATAGATGGAGATAATTAGAAAATTAAATATAGAAGAGTGGTTTATCCTATTAATTGTAGTAGGATACACTTTTTTTAGTGCATTTGCGATACCATTTCAAATAGAAGAGAGTAGAATCTTTTCTGTTCCCTTTAGATTTTTAATTTTCGGATTTTCAATTTTTATTATTTACAAGAATTTTTCGATCAGTAAATTTAAAAACATTGCAGTTTTATCAGTTGTATTTTTCTGGCTTTTCTATTTATTGAAGAGCTATATCAGCTTCACAAATGACTTGTATGATGAGGTTTTTCATCTTCAAATATCGGAAATTTATATTAGAATTATTGTTATTGCATTGGTTCCTTCGGTTGCTTTATTATTTATTGATTACAAAAAAATAAATTTTTCTCTGGTAGCGAAAGGTTTTTTCTATGTCTTAACTACGATGTTGATGCTAAACTTAATTTATGCCGCGGTTACACCTTATGGGATTCAAATAAGGTATATTTTCAGTATGTATTATATTTCTTACGGTCATCTAGGAACTACTTTGGCTTTGCTATCTATATTTTTTCTATTTTTCAAACCTAAAGAAATTTCTACTTACTTGTTATATTTTGGTTTGATTTTAGGTATCGTTACTATTATGATTGCAGGTGCTAGAAGTCCATTTTTAGCAATAATGGTTGTAATTCCATATTTATTAATTCTTAAAAAAAATTATAAACTGATTGCTTTATTTTTAATTTTATTATTACTTTCCGTTATTATAATTTACATATTTGGAAAAAGTGATGATTTTCATTTAATGTTTATTGATAGAACTTATCTTTGGCTATTCGAAGGAGATAATAGTTTGCGCACACCGCTATTTGAAACTGCGATTGGTATTTTCAAATCCAATCCAATACTTGGTGGTAGAACTCATTTTGAGGATGGTATGTATCCGCATAACATTGTATTAGAGCTTTTGATGGCTACCGGAATTTTTGGTTTTGTTTTATATTGCATAAAATTTATTCCTGTTGTACGAAATTTGAAAATTTACTCCAGAAAAAATACAAATCTGTATTACATTTTATTTTTTACACTTTTTCTTCAATATTTTGTTTTGGTTTGTACCTCTTTTACGCTTTATTCCGTGCCAGAATTTTTGTACTTTAGCAGCATCATAATTGGTATTAGTATAAGCAATGCAAATGAAGAAAATGAAAGTAATGACGGTAGTAGGAACCCGTCCAGAAATAATTAGATTATCCCGTGTTTTAGATGCGCTAGATGCATCAAAATCCATCGAACATATCATTGTTCACACTGGGCAAAATTACGATTACGAACTGAATCAAATATTTTTTGAAGATTTAGGATTGCGAAAACCAGACTATTTTCTAGAAGCAGCTGGCAAAACTGCTACGGAAACCATCGGTACTATTTTAATTAAAATAGATCCACTTTTGGAAGAGTTGCAACCCGATGCTTTTTTAGTGTTAGGAGATACCAATTCTTGCCTTTGTGCAATTCCGGCGAAAAAAAGACAAATCCCAATTTTCCACATGGAAGCAGGAAACAGATGTTTTGATCAGCGAGTTCCCGAAGAAACCAACCGAAAAATAGTAGATCATACTTCAGATGTAAATCTTACTTACAGCGATATCGCGAGAGAATATCTCTTAAGAGAAGGTCTGCCTGCAGATAGAATCATCAAAACTGGTTCGCCAATGTTTGAAGTTTTAAATCATTATTTACCTCAAATCAAAAAATCTGACGTACTTTCAAGATTAAATTTAGAGGAAGGAAAATACTTTATAGTTTCTGCACACCGCGAAGAAAACATCAGTTCTGAAAAGAATTTTTTAGGCTTGATGGAAAGTTTGAACACCATTGCCGAAGAATATCAGTTTCCTGTCATCATTTCTACGCATCCAAGAACTAGAAATATGATGGAGAAAATGAATGTGAAACTGCATGAAAATATTCAACTCTTAAAACCTCTCGGTTTTCATGATTACAATGCTTTGCAAATGCGAAGTTATGCAGTACTTTCAGATTCTGGAACTATATCCGAAGAATCTTCTATCTTAAATTTCCGCGCTTTGAATATAAGACAAGCACATGAAAGACCAGAAGCAATGGAAGAAGCAAGTGTAATGATGGTAGGACTTTCACCAGAAAGAATCTTGCAAGGATTAGCGCAGCTGCAGCAACAAAAAATTGGTGCAGAAAGAAATTATCGTCAAGTTGCAGATTATTCTATGCCCAATGTTTCGGAAAAAGTGGTGAGAATAATCTTGAGTTATACAGATTATGTGAACAGAGTAGTTTGGAGTAAATTTTAATGATGAAAAAACTTTGGATTGCCACGGAACTTTTTTATCCGGATGAAACTTCCACATCGTTTATATTGACAAAAATTGCAAATAAATTATGCGATAAGTATGAAACAAAAGTGCTTTGTGCAACTGCACTAGCTGCAGAGCAGAATTATTTTGTGTTGGATGGAAGAGTACAAGTGGAAAGGCTAATATCTGGAGAAAATAGCAAAGCCAATTTAAAAAAAAGAGCGCTAGTCTCAATTTGGTTTAGTTTTAAAATATTTTTCAAACTTCTTTTTAATTGTAAGAGCACCGATAAAGTATTTATAGTAACAAATCCTGTATTTCTTATTTTTATGGTTGCTGTTGCTAAAAAGATTAAGAAATTTGATTTTGTAATCTTGGTACATGATGTTTTTCCAGAAAACGGAATCCCAGCAAAAATTTTCCCATCTAAAGATGCATTTACATATAAACTAATTAAATATTTCTTTGATTGGTCTTATGCTTCATCCGACCAATTGATTGTATTAGGACGAGATATGAAGGCTGTTATGCAGGGAAAAATTAACAAATGGAAAAGTAAAACACAAATAACAATTATAGAAAATTGGGGAGATACTGAAAATATATTTCCTAAAAATAAAGAATCTGTTTTGCAATCAGATGCACCACTTTTACATAAGGTTGCATTCCAATATGCAGGAAATATTGGCAGAGTCCAAGGTTTAATGGGATTGTTGGAGAATGTGATGCAAGTAAATAATAATAAGATTGTCTTTCAATTTGTAGGTGATGGCGCAGTAAAAAATGAAATGATGGCTTTTGTAACAAAGCAAAAAATGAAGAATATATTTTTTGCAGATTCTTATCAAAGGCAAGAGCAAAATGAAATTCTAAACAGCGCAGATGTTGCTATTATTACTTTAGCAGATGGAATGTTTGGTCTGGGAGTTCCATCAAAGTTATACAATTTGCTTGCAGCTGGTAAACCTATCCTCTATTTCGGAGATTCTAATAGTGAGATAGCTTTGTTAATAAAGGAATATGATATTGGATATCATTTTGAGCCATATAATTCAGGTGAAATAATTCAATTTTTCAATCAAATTGGTGAAGAATTTATAGAAAATCTTACTATAAAAAGCAAAAATGCGAGAAATTTAGCTTCTGCCAATTTTTCTGAAAATCTTATTATCAATAAATTTTTAATTGCAATTTAATGACTTTATTATTTACAGGAGCAAAAGGCTTTTTGGGTAGAAACACCATTCCAATTCTGCAAAGCAGAAATTTTGAAGTAAGCACTTTGGGTCAAAAAGATTGCGATTACAATTTGAATATAGGTACAGAAATTCCAAATTTTCAAAGATCGTTTGATATAATTTTTCACGCTGCAGGAAAAGCACATATTATACCCAGCAATCAGCAGGAAAATGAAGATTTTTTTGCCGTCAATTTGCAAGGAACAAAAAATATCTGCGAGGCAATTGAAAAAATGATACTCCCAAAATACTTCTTTTTCATCAGTACCGTTGCTGTTTACGGAGCAGAGACTGGAGATTTACTTGCAGAAAATGAACAACTAAAGGGTAATACTCCCTATGCAAAAAGTAAGATTTTGGCAGAAGAATTTTTGATAAAGTGGTGCCAAAAACATAATGTCGTGCTTTACATTTTAAGGCCTTCTCTTATTGCTGGTAAAAATGCACCAGGAAATTTGGGTGATATGACTAAGGCTATAAAAAATGGTAGATATGCAAATATTGCAGGAGGAAAAGCAAAAAAAAGTATAATTTTAGCTGCAGATTTCGTGCAGATTATTGAAAAAGGAATTGGCAAAAATGGCGGAATTTTTAATGTTTCTGCGGATGAAAATCCAGATTTTTATGAGATTTCTAAAACTATATCTTCAAAACTGGGAAAGAAAACACCTATTAATATTCCTTTATTTTTCATACAAATAGTCGCTAATGTCGGTGATATACTCGGTTCTTGGTTTCCTATCAATTCAACTAAGTTATTAAAAATAACCACGTCACTTACTTTTTCAAATAAAAAAATTAGAGATGAATTAAATTTTCAGCCTACTCATGTTTTACAAAATTTAGAAATTTAATAATGATTTATATTATAACCACGGTTGTACTTTTTATTGCAATGCTCGTCTATTTCAAAATAGCCGACAAATACAATATCATTGACAAACCAAACCATAGAAGTGCGCATACGGAAATTACTTTGCGTGGTGGCGGTATTATCTTCCCGATTGCTTTTTTAATGTTTTTAGGATTTCAAATTTATCATGCTGAATTATTAATGGATGTAGAAAACTATTTCATTTTTGGGATTGGTTTGCTTACTATCTGTACCATCAGTTTTATTGATGATATGATGGATTTATCGAGCAAAATAAGATTGATTTTTCATTTTATTTCCGTTTCATTGTTGCTGTATTTTCTAAATATTTTTCAACTTTTACCATTTTGGGCAATTCCTATTTGCTATATAATGATTATCGGAACCCTAAATGCTTACAATTTCATGGATGGCATTAATGGAATGTCTGGTATTTATACTTTGGTGGTTTTAGGGTCACTTTGGTATGTAAATCAATATGTTATAATGTTTACTGATGTAGATTTCATTATTTATCCAATGCTTGCGGCTTTGGTATTTCTTTTTTTTAATTTTCGGAAAAAAGCAAAATGCTTCCTTGGAGATATTGGAAGTATGGCAATTGCATTTTGGGTTTTGGCATTATTAGGTTTGTTAATGCTAGAAACAAGGGAGATAAAATGGATTTTGTTTTTGACAGTTTATGGTATAGAAGTTATTTTCACCATTATCCAAAGATTAAAGCTAAAAGAAAATATTTTTGAAGCTCATCGTCATCATTTATATCAACTGTTTGCAAATGATTTAAAAGTAGATCATCGTTTGGTAAGTTTGGGATATTCAATATGTCAAATTATCATCAGTTTTGCCATAATTGCAATGAACTTGAATGATTTTTACACTTTAATGCTAATTGTTCCTGCAAGTTCTTTTTTTTACCTATTTTTAAAACTTAAAATTAAAAAGCAAATTGAAACTTCCTAAAATATTTCTTTCTTCTCCTCATCTTCAAGGCTCAGAATTATCTTATATTGAAAAAGCTATTTCTGATAATTGTATTGCACCTGGTGGAAAAAACACGGAATATTTTGAGCAGGAAATTGAAAAATTTATAAATCATCAAAATATTTGCGCCTTAAATTCTGGTACTGCTGCTTTGCACTTGAGCTTAATATTGAGTGGTGTAAAAGCTGGAGATGAGGTTATTTGCCAAACTTTCACTTTCGTGGCGAGCGCAAATGTTATTAAATATTTAGGAGCAATTCCTATTTTTGTAGATAGCGAAAAAGATACTTGGAATATGTGTCCTGTATTTTTAGAAAATGCAATCTTAGACAGAATAAAATTAGGCAAAAAACCAAAAGCCATCATCACAGTTCATGGTTATGGTATGCCTTGCGACATAGATGAAATTCAAAAAATAGCACAGAAATTTGAAATTCCATTGATAGAAGATGCAGCGGATGCTCTCGGAAGTACCTACAAAAATAAAAAATGTGGAACATTTGGAGATTTTGGTATCTTAAGTTTCAACGGAAATAAAATTATTACCACTTCTGGTGGCGGTGCTTTGGTTTGTAAGAATAATAAACAGAAAGAAAAAGCAATATTTCTTGCTACACAAGCTAGAGATGATGCACCTCACTATCAACATTCCGAGATAGGCTATAACTACAGAATGAGCAATATTTCTGCGGGTATTGGTTGTGGACAAATGGAAGTTTTGCCACAAAGAATCCTGCAAAGAAGAGCCAATCACGACTTTTATGTGGATTTATTTAAAGATTTTGCAGGGATTTCTGTTTTTTCCGAGCCAAACGAAAATTTCTATTCTAATCATTGGCTTTCTGCAATTTTAGTAGATGAAAGTGTTGCTGGATTTTCTCGAGAAGATTTAAGATTAAAATTTTTGGAAGATAATATAGAATCGCGACCATTGTGGAAACCAATGCACATACAACCCGTTTTTGCAGACGCACCTTACTACGGAACAGATGTTGCAGAAAATTTATTCGAAAATGGACTTTGTTTGCCATCTGGTTCCAATTTATCAATAGAAGATTTAGATAGAATAAAGAAAGTTGTTGATAATTTAAGAAAATAAAAAATCGCAAAAGAAAGATTGTTCATATTATGAAATTACAAAAAACGCCGCTTAAAGATTGCTACATCATAGAACCTACCGTTTTTGAAGACGAACGCGGGTATTTCTACGAAAAATACAATCAACAAAAATTTGAGGAGATTACTGGAATTCAAGGACATTTCGTGCAAGATAATATTTCAAAATCCAGCTATGGCGTTTTGCGTGGAATTCATTTGCAAAAAGGTGATAATGCACAAGCCAAATTGGTTTCTTGTTTAGAAGGCAAAGTTTGGGATGTTGCTGTGGATTTAAGGAAAGATTCTCCAAGCTTTGGCAAATGGTTCGGGATAGAATTAACCGCCGAAAATAAATTGCAATTGTACGTTCCACGAGGTTTTGGACATGGCTTTTCTGTGATTTCAGAAACTGCAATTTTCGCTTATAAATGTGATAATTATTACAACAAAGCATCAGAATCTGGGATTATGTATAATGATGAAGATCTGAAAATAGATTGGAAATTACCAGAAGATAAAATCATTGTTTCTGATAAAGATCAAATACTTCCTTTCTTCAAAGAAAACAAATATAGCTAAGATATTTCTGCATTTTTGATGCTAAATTTAAAATCAATATATTTGTAATATGGTTGCAGCCGTTATAATAAGCATTTGTGTGCTGTTATTGATTTCTTACTTTTTTGATATCACTACAAATTTCACCAAAATCCCTTCCGTAATTTTATTATTGGCAGTAGGTTGGGTTGTGCAACAAGTAAGTGGTTTGTTTGATTTTGTCATACCAGATTTATTTCCAATTTTGCCACTTTTAGGGACAATTGGGCTGATTTTAATCGTCTTAGAAGGTGCTTTAGAATTAGAACTCAATAAATCTAAGATGAGAATTGTACGCAAATCTTCGTTGATGGCTTTTGCTCCTTTGCTTATAATGGCAGTAGGTTTTGCCCTCTATTTAAAATATGAATGGGGATTTAATTTTAAAGAAAGTCTTATCAATGTGGTGCCATTTGCCGTTATTTCTAGCGCAATTGCAATACCAAGTGCCATCAATCTTTCTGCGAGTAAAAAAGAATTTGTAACCTACGAAAGTAGTTTTTCAGATATTTTTGGGGTTATTTTATTTAATTTCGCCACTTTTGGTACCGTCATTACTTTTGGCGGCGGTCTCACGTTTCTTTGGCAATTGCTCTTGATGATCGTTATTTCATTAATTGCATCCTTACTTTTGGCACTGCTTTTAGGTAAAATAGATCATCATATAAAGTATGGTCCCATCATTATTATTTGTATTTTAATCTATGAGATTGCAAAAGTTTATCATCTTCCATCGCTGATTTTCATTTTATTATTTGGTTTAATTTTAGGAAATATAGATGAATTCCGGAATTTTAAATATTTCAAAAATATAAAATTCACGAAAATGAATCGGGAGGTCTTTCATTTTAAAGAGGTGGTGATAGAAGCAACATTCGTTATTCGATCGCTGTTTTTCCTGCTTTTTGGATACGTGATGGATACTGCAGAAATCTTCAACACAGATTATCTCATCTGGTCTGGAGCAATAGTACTCACAATTTTTGTAATAAGAATTGCATTCTTGAAATTGATGAAATTAGATATAAAAACTTTTCTCTACATTGCACCACGCGGATTGATAACCATCCTTTTGTATCTCAGCATTACTTCTGATCAGTTATTACCAATTTTCAACCAAACCATACTTTTGCAAGTTATTTTAATGACTACATTAATCATGATGTTTGGGCTTATGTTTACCAAAAAAGACAAAAAAAACGAAGGAGATAAGCCATCGAAAAACGAAAAAGTAAACAAAGAAATAGCGGAAGCATAGTTTCCAATATATTCTCACTAAATTTGCAGTCTGAAAAAAAGATATGCGTACAAAATCCACTGGAAATAAAAAAATAAACATCGTTACATTAGGTTGCTCCAAAAATGTATACGATTCTGAAGTATTAATGGGGCAATTGCAAGCCAACGGAAAGGAAGTAGTACACGAAGATAAAGGAGATATCGTCGTGATCAATACCTGCGGATTTATAGATAATGCTAAAGAAGAATCCATCAATACGATTCTAGAATTTGTAGAAGCAAAAAATAGAGGTGAAGTAGAGAAAGTTTTCGTTACTGGTTGTCTTTCTGAGAGATACAAACCAGATTTGTTGCGAGAAATTCCAGATGTAGATCAATATTTTGGGACAAGAGATCTTCCTTTATTATTAAAACATCTTGGTGCAGATTATAAGCACGAGTTGGTAGGTGAAAGAATGATCACCACACCAAAACATTATGCTTATTTAAAAATTGCAGAAGGTTGTGATAGACCTTGTTCCTTTTGTGCAATACCTTTGATGCGTGGTAAAAATATTTCTACACCTATAGAAAATTTAATAATAGAAGCTCAAAAATTGGCCGCAAAAGGTACAAAAGAGTTGATATTAATTGCACAAGATCTTACTTACTACGGTTTAGATTTATACAAAAAGAGAGCACTTGGAGAATTGCTTTTAGCTTTAGTGAAAATTGAGGGCATAGAATGGATTCGTTTGCATTATGCTTTCCCAAGTGGTTTTCCAGAAGATGTTTTGGATATTATTCGCACCGAACCAAAAATCTGTAACTATATAGATATTCCACTTCAACACATCAATACAGAACTATTGAAAGCCATGAAACGTGGTACAACTTTCGAGAAAACGAATGCACTTTTAGATAAATTTCGCATAAAAGTGCCAGATATGGCGATTAGAACTACGCTTATTTGCGGATTTCCAGGAGAAACTGAAGAGAAATTTCAAGAAATGAAAGAATGGGTTCGTACGCAAAGATTTGATAGATTGGGTTGTTTCACTTATTCTCATGAAGAGAATACTACTGCCTATGTTTTAGAAGATGATGTGCCGCAAGAAGTGAAAGAAGCGAGAGTAGAAGAAATAATGGAATTGCAATCTCAAATATCTTGGGAAAAAAACCAAGAAAAGATAGGAAAGACTTTCAAATGTATATTTGATAGAAAAGAAGGCAATTATTTTGTTGGTAGAACAGAGTTTGATTCTCCAGATGTTGACAATACCGTTTTGGTTCCCGCAGAAAATACCTATATCTCTATTGGTGAATTTGCAGATGTTTTGATTACTTCCGCAGAAGAGTTTGATTTATTTGGAGAACTTGTAAATGCTTAAAAACCTTTGTAGAAAGGCGTTTTCTGATTAATTAACAATTTTAAAGTTAATAAAATTAACGTTAGTAAACTTTTTTTAACACACTTTAACACTATCTTGAAAAGCCTTTGAATAGGCGCATTCGAAAAGAATTAATATTTTGTTAACAGTAATTTAACAGTATTTAACTAATTCAATAGTGTATAATTCAATATCGTAATACATTTGCCCCGTCAAAAAATTATAGATATGATAAAAAAATGTACGCTAATTTTAATAATGTTGATTTCCACTTTAGGTATTTCTTCATTTGCAAATAGTGAAAACGAAACTTTAACAACGATAGCATCTTATTACCATGACAAATTTAATGGAAGAAAAACAGCAAGCGGCGAAATTTTTAATAATTCAGATTTAACTGCCGCACATAGATCTTTACCTTTTGGAACAAGAGTTCGCGTTACTAATTTAAGAAACGATAAAAGCGTAATAGTAGAAATTAATGATAGAGGACCTTTTCATTCTTCAAGAGCGTTAGACCTTACAAAAGCAGCCTTTGATGAAATAGGAAATTTAGACAGAGGAACAATGCCTATTGAATATCAAATTTTGAACTAAGCACAAAATTTAAAATTAAAATTAAAACCGTCCTGATGTAAAATCAGGACGGTTTTTTTATGGTGCAAATAGGATTTTGGTAAAGAATCTTATCTCAACTTTAAATAAAATTAGCATCTATTGCTATAGAAATTTATTAATTGTAGTAAAACTCTGATACTAGAAAATAGAGCAAAGAAACAGCTCAATTACTGTAAAAAAGTTGAAACATCATTTTTCAAAGATAAATATTCACTTATCAATCATTCTCAAATTCCATCATCACAGGACAATGATCGGAATGCACAGCTTCATTTAGAATTACAGTTCTCGTCATTTTATTTTTGATAGCTTCTGTCACAAAATGATAATCTAATCTCCAACCTAAATTTTTCGCTCGGCTTCCTGCTCTGTAACTCCACCAAGAAAATTGCTGTTTTTCTGGGTGCAAATATCGAAATGTGTCTGTCAGCTTGCATTCTCCTAAAAATCTCGTCATCCAATCTCTTTCCATCGGTAAAAAACCAGAAACGTTTTTCATTTTCGGATTGTGAATGTCAATTTCTTCGTGGCAAATATTAAAATCTCCGCAGATAATTAAATTGGGTATTTTCTCTTTTAAATTTTGAATGTAGAGCAAAAAATCTTCGCAAAATTCCATTTTAAATTCTAGCCTATCTATATTAGAAGCAGACGGAACATAGACAGATAGCACAGAAAAATTTTCAAAATCTGCACGCATTATTCTGCCTTCAAAATCATATCTTTCTATGCCACAACCAATTTCTATGTGTTTTGGGGCAATTTTAGAAGCAATACCAACTCCGCTGTATCCCTTTTTCTGTGCAGAATGCCATGTGCTGAAATAGCCCAATTTTTCTAAACTTTCTATATCTATTTGATCTGTCCCAGCTTTGCTTTCCTGTATGCAGATCACATCTGGATTTGCCACTTGCAGCCAACCGAGAAAATCTTTGGTAAATGCGGCACGAATTCCGTTGACGTTGTAGGTGATGATTTTCATTGTTTATTTTATTATATTTACAAGATTAAAAATAGTTATTTTAAATTTAAAGTAGCTGTTCTTCAAGTAAAAATAATATAAAAAAATTTCCATTTTTTATTCTAGTATGTATATTTTGCTTTGCAAAAATGCATTCACAAACTCCTATAGAAAAGTGCAAAATAAATAAATCTTTCTACGATGGAATATATTCTGTAACATCTGAAGATGTTAAATGTCTTGCCAAAAATTCTGAACAGCCTAATACAATTTTATTTACATTTGCTAGTTGGTGTGTACCTTGTATCTATCATATACCAAATTTTTTTTTAATTAAGAAATATTATAATGTTGATCATTATGTGTTGTTGGTTGATAAAGAAAATCATCGATTTACAGAAGAAGCGAGAGACATGGTTTTGGAAACCTTTCCAGATGCAAAAATTTTAGTTATTTAGGATTTAGATAAGGGAGGAAAATCTAAAAAATATAAAGATTTTCTAAAAAATATTACTCCTTCAAAATTCCAAAATATTGATGACATGTCTAAATACATTGTCCTTAACCAAAAAGGCGAAGTGCAATTAGTAACCAACTGGAATGATAGCAAAGATGATCCCGATTTGAAAGACGATAAACCGATGATCACAAGATTGATCGTACCTCTTTTACAAAAGAAAGAGTCGTTACTTATAAAATAAAGCAATTTTTATAATTTATAACCCTTCAAAAACATTTTTGGAGGGTTTTTTATATAAAAAAACGGAAGTAATAAAAATTACTTCCGCAATGAACCCAAAAAATAAATAAACTATAAAAAAAATTATTTGGGTTCTAAAACACAAATTGGGATGATGCATTCTTCTAAAGAAATTCCTCCATGTTGGTAGGTTTCTTTATAATAATTAACATAATGATTGTAATTTTTTGGATATGCAAGGAAGGTATTATTCTTTGCGAAAATATACTTGCTACTCAAATTGGATTTTGGTAAATAGATTTTTTCAGGTTTATCAATCGCCCAAACATCTTTATCTTCATACGTCAAACTTTTTCCCGTCTTGTAGCGAATGTTGGTAGATGTTTCTCTATCTCCAATCACTTTGCTCGGTTTTTTTACATAAATAGTTCCGTGATCTGTGGTTAAAACTAATTTAAATCCATTTTCTGCCGCCAATTTTATAATCTTTATTAAAGAAGAATTCTCAAACCAATTAGAAGTTAAAGATCTAAAGGTTTTATCGTCTCTGATCAATTGATTAACGATGTTATTATCCGTTTTCGCATGGGAAAGAATATCTATAAAATTGTAAACAATCACCAAAAGATCGATGTTTTTATATTGATTAAATTCATCCAGAATCTTCTTTTCATAATCAGAATTTAGAATTTTCAAATATTTGATAGTCTTATCAGACAAACCTAGACGCTGCATTTGATCTGCTAAAAAGAAACCTTCGTGCTCATTTTTGTTGCCTTCTTCATTATCATTATGCCACTTGTCGGGAAATCTTTTCTCAATTTCTGAAGGCAAAAGTCCAGCAAAAAATGAATTTCTTGCATATTGCGTTGCAGTTGGAAGTATACTGTAGTAATAGTCTTCAGAAACTTTATTGTAATATTTGGTAAACAGTGGTTCTATCACTTTCCATTGGTCATAGCGCAAATTATCTACCATCAGAAGCAAAACTTTTTCATTTTCCACCTCTTTTTTCACCACATCTTTGAAGAGTGTGTGGCTCATCATTGGTTTCTCAGCGTTTCCATTCAACCAATCTTCGTAATTTTTTTCTATAAATTTTGCAAATTGAATATTTGCTTCTTCTTTTTGAGATTGCAAAAGATCCGAAAATTCATTGTCAAAAACTTTGTCAAATTTTATTTCCCAATTCAGTATTTTCTTATAATATTCTGCCCAATCTTCATAAGTTCGAAGGTAAGAAAGCTCTAAAGAAAGGTTTCTAAAATCCGATTGATAGCCTTGTATTGTTTTTGCTTCCACAAGATCATCTTCTTGCAGGTTCTTTTTTAAAGAAAGTAAAATTTGATTTGGATTTACAGGTTTTAGTATATAATCGCTAATCTGGGAACCAATGGCTTCCTCCATGATGCTTTCTTCCTCACTTTTGGTTACCATCACTATTTTTAAAGAACTATCTTTATCTTTAATCATTGGAATGGCCTCCAATCCGGAAATTCCGGGCATATTTTCATCTAAAAGCACCAATTCAAACTTTTCATAATCCAAAATTTCCAATGCTTCATTTACATTGTTAATTGGTTTTACAGAATATCCTTTGTTCTCTAGAAAAACGATATGCGGCTTCAGCAAATCTACTTCATCATCTATCCATAAAATTTTTCTAGCCATAGTTTTATATTAATTATTATTTAAATATGTTATCAAAAATACAACCATTTCTTGGTTTTAAATTCCCAATAAGTCCTATTTTAAAGTTAAATGTTAGTTAAAACCTTTTATTTAAATGATAAATACTCAAACATCATAAAATAAAAATTAAATTATATAACAATATCGAAAATTTGAAATGATCTCTGAATTATTATTTAATTAAATTTGCCAATCAATATATAATAGATGCAAAACAAACTAAAAATCATCAATGATCCTGTTCACGGTTTTATAAAAATTCCCTACGAAATTTTGTTTGATGTGATAGAGCATCCTTATTTTCAGAGATTGAGGAGAATTTCACAAACAGGCTTATTGAATTTAATATTTCCTGGGGCAACACATACGCGCTTTCATCATGCTTTGGGCGCGATGCATTTGATGTTCACAGCGCTAGAAACTTTAAAATTGAAAGGAGTAGAAATTTCTAAAGTAGAAGAAAAATCTGCTCTTTTGGCAATTTTGCTTCACGATATTGGGCATGGTCCATTTTCCCACGCTTTGGAAAATATGCTGATGGAAGATTGGCACCACGAAAAGCTATCCTTATTATTAATGAATCAATTGAATGAAGAATTTCAAGGAGAATTGACTGTTGCAATAGAAATGTTTCAGGGAAATTACCATCGGAAATTCTTTAATCAATTAATTTCTAGTCAATTGGATGTAGATCGTTTGGATTATCTAAAACGCGATAGCTTCTACACAGGAGTTTCGGAAGGTAATGTGAATACGCAAAGAATTATATCCATGATGAATGTTGCAGAAGATGAATTGGTGATAGATGCAAAAGGCATTTATTCCATAGAAAATTACCTCACCGCAAGGATGTTCATGTATTGGCAAGTATATTATCACAAAACGGCAGCCATTGCAGAATTTCTATTAATAAAAATTTTAGAAAGAGCCAAAGAATTGGTTTTAGGTGGAGAAAATTTGCCGTGTTCAGAAAATTTAAAATATTTTCTATACCCGAATAATTCTACAAAAGCAAGTGCAGAAGATATTGCCAGATTTACAGAAATGGATGATAATGATATTTTGCAAGCAATAAAATTATGGCAAAAGAGCGAAGATTTGGCGCTATCATATTATTGTAAATGCATTATTCAACGTAAATTTCCGAAGACCATTATTTCATCAGAGCCATTTAATGCAGATTTTATTCAAGAAAAAATAGAATCTACAAACAAATATTTTAAAATAGATAATGGCGAAATTTTAGTGAATGAAATTTCTAGAGAATTGTTGCCTTATAGCAAGGATATTCAACCTATAAAGCTTTTGCATAAGGATGGAAGCATTGTTTTTTTACATTTATCTACCAATCAAATAGTATCTTCTGGGATTTCTACCAGCAATAAAAAATACATTTTATCATTTTCTAGAGAAATTTAGATTATATTTATCGTAATAAAACGCCACATTTTGTGGATTTTTTTATCTTTGCATTATATGGAATTTACTGCTTCCCAAATTTCAGGGTTTATCGACGGCGAAATACTTGGAAATCCAGACGCCACCATCACTGGAGTTTCGCCAATAGAAAGTGGACAAAAAGGATTTCTTTCCTTTATTGCCCAAGATAGGTTTTCAGAATATCTGCAAAGTTCAGATTGTTCTGTATTAATCGTATCCAAAAAATTAATTACTGAAGAATCTTATAAATCTACAATTATTGTTGTTGAAGATGCATATCTCTCTTTCCAAGTTTTGATGAATTTGTATGAAAAATTGCAAAGCAAAAAAACGGGAATAGAACAACCATCTTTCAGCCATGAAACCTCAGATCTTGGAGAAAATATCTATTTAGGAGCATTTTCTTATATTTCTGAAAATTGTAAAATTGGGGACGATTCTCAAATCTATCCACAAGCTTACATTGGCAAAAATGTAAAAATTGGTAAAAATTGCATCATCAATAGTGGGGTTAAAATTTACGATTACTGCATAATAGGCGATAATTGCATCATACATGCAAATTCTGTGATTGGTAGTGATGGTTTTGGATTTCAACCTACAAAAGATGGATACCAAAAAATTCCACAATTGGGAAATGTTATCATAGAAGATGATGTAGAAATTGGTTCTAATTGTACCATTGATAGGGGAACTTTAGGTTCTACAATAATTGGAAAAGGTACTAAAATAGACAATTTAATACAGATTGCACACAACGTAAAATTGGGACAAAACAATGTGATAGCTGCGCAAGCTGGTATTGCAGGTTCTACTACATTGGGAGACTGGAATATGATTGGCGGACAAGTTGGAATTGTGGGCCACATTAATATTGGCAATAAAGTAATGGTACAAGCACAAAGTGGCATCATCCGTGATGTGGCAGATAAAGAAATACTATATGGATCTCCCGCAATAAGTGCAGGAGACTTTAGAAGAAATTATGTGCATTTTAGAAATCTTACACAAATTGTGAAAAGATTGAGCGCAATAGAAAAAAATAATAAAAACAATACAGATGTCTGATCTTCAAAAAACAATAAAAGAGGAAGTTTCACTTTCTGGCATTGGTTTGCACACAGGACGAGAAGTGCACGTAACATTAAAACCTGCAAAAACTGGAACCGGTTTCGTTTTTGTGCGTACAGATCTAGAAGGGCATCCGCAAGTAGAGGCAGATGTTAATTACGTAACAACCACAGATAGAGGAACTACACTAGAAAAACTAGGGGTAAAAATTCATACATGCGAGCATTTACTTGCTGCCTTAGTTGGTTGCGGTATAGATAACGCTTATATAGAAATGAATAATGCGGAACCACCAATATTAGATGGTTCTTCTAAATTTTTTGTAGAAGCAATAGAAAAAGCAGGTATAGAAGAACAAGATAAACCAATAGAATATTTGGTTATAAAAGATGTTTTGAGCTATTCAGATCCTGCAACAGGTTCAGAGATAACCATTATACCTTCAGATACCTACGAAGTTACAACAATGGTAGATTTCGGTACAAAAGTATTGGGAACTCAAAATGCTACATTAAAATGTTTGTCAGATTTTAAGGAAGAAATCGCTTCAGCTAGAACATTCAGTTTCTTACATGAGTTGGAAATGCTGCTAGATGCAGGGTTGATAAAAGGCGGAGATATTTCTAATGCAATCGTTTATGTAGACAAAGATTTAACGCCAGAAACAGTTGAAAAACTTAAAAAAGCATTTGGCAAAGACGATCTTTCTATCCGTCCAAATGGTATTTTGGATAATTTAACTTTAAATTTTCCTAATGAAGCTGCTCGTCACAAACTTTTAGATGTGATTGGAGATTTAGCTTTAGTTGGTGTAAAATTAAAAGGTAAAGTAATTGCAAATAAACCAGGCCATCTTGTAAATACACAATTTGCAAAAAAATTGAACCGCCACTGGAAACTGCAAAAAAAGAAGAATGTACCAGATTTTGATCTAACGAAAGAACCCGTTTTCGACATCAATGGTATAATGAGATTACTTCCACATCGTCCACCATTTTTATTAATAGATAAAATTTTAGAATTATCTGATAGTCATGTAGTTGGATTGAAGAATGTATCTATGAACGAGCCATTTTTCGTGGGTCATTTTCCATTAGAACCTGTAATGCCTGGGGTTTTACAAATAGAATCTATGGCACAAGCTGCAGGAATTTTGGTTTTGGCAAGTGTTCCAGATCCAGAAAATTATTCTACTTATTTTATAAAAATAGATAAGGTTAAATTCAAACAAAAGGTAATTCCTGGAGATACTTTAATATTTAAAATTGATCTTCTCCAACCGATCCGTAGAGGAATTGTACACATGCAAGGTTATGGTTTTGTAGGAGATAGTGTGGTAGTGGAAGCAGAATTAATGGCACAAGTTGCAAAGAGAAAAACTGCGGAATGATACACCAATTAGCTGCAGTAGACAAACGTGCCAAAATTGGTAAAAATGTGATTATCGAACCCTTCACCACAATTGCTGGTGATGTAGAAATAGGAACAGGAACTTGGATTGGACCAAACGTAACCATCATGGATGGAGCCAGAATCGGCAAAAATTGTAGAGTTTTTCCAGGGACTGTTATTTCTGCCGTGCCTCAAGATCTTAAATTTGATGGAGAAGATACGCAAACCATCATCGGAGATGGTACCACTTTAAGAGAATGTGTAACCGTGAATCGTGGAACAAAAGCACTTGGCTTTACAAAAGTTGGGTCAGAATGTTTGATAATGGCAACTTCTCATATTGCACATGATTGTACGATTGGTAATAATGTAATCATCGCAAATGGTTGTGGAATTGCTGGTCACGTAGAAATTGGTGATTACGCGATAATGGGAGGACTTTCTGCCATTCAACAATTTGGAAAAATAGGAAAACACGCCATGATTTCTGGAGGATCACTCATTAGAAAAGATATTCCACCCTACGTAAAAGTAGGTAGAGCGCCTATTTCTTACGCAGGTATCAATTCTGTAGGATTAAGAAGAAGAGGATTTAGTAGTGAAAAAATATTCGAAATTCAAAAAATCTATCGCGCTATTTTTCAAATGAAAATGAACGTTTCCCAAGCTTCAATTTATATTGAGAGAGAAATGCTTCCAACTGCGGAAAGAGACGAAATATTAGAATTTATAAAAAATTCGCCACGCGGAATCGTAAAAGGTTACGGAACTGGAAAGGAATAAATTTAGAATCAATCAAACATAATCAATCATCAATTATAAAAAATAAAAATGGCAACAAGCGGAGATATTAAAAAAGGACTTTGTATTGAATTTAACAACGATATTTTCAAAGTAATAGAATTTATGCACGTAAAACCAGGTAAAGGTCCTGCATTTGTACGTACAAAATTAAGAAGTGTAACCAACGGAAAAGTTCTAGAAAACACCTTTTCTGCAGGTAACAAAATAGACGAAGTAAAAGTAATCACCCGTAAATTTCAATATTTATATGATGATGAAAATGGTTTCCACTTTATGAATAACGACGATTTCTCTCAACTTTACATTGGTAAGGAAATGATTGAAAATTCTCAATTTATGAAAGCAGGAGAAGAAGTAACGATCATTTTAAAAGAAGAAGATGAATCTCCACTTTCTGCAGAAATTCCACCAACAGTTTATCTAGAAATAATAGAAGCAGATCCAGGCGTAAAAGGAAACACTGCTACAAATGCTTTGAAAAGAGCTACTTTGGAAACTGGCGCAATTGTAAATGTTCCATTGTTCATCGAAGCTGGAGACAAAATAAAAGTAAACACAGAAGACGGAAGTTACTTGGAAAGAGTAAAGTAGTTATCAGTTTCTAGTTGATGGTTATCGGTGCAAACTATCAACCGACAACCATCAACTAACAAACAAAAATATGACCTTCAACCAACCACAAACGCTTCAGGCTATTTCAAAATTAATCAACGCAGAAATGGTTGGTGCAGAAAATTTTGAAGTTCTAGGAACCAACGAAATTCACCGCGTAAAAGCTGGAGAAATTGTTTTCGTAAATCACCCAAAATATTACGACAAAGCCCTAAATTCTGACGCAACTATTATTTTAATAGACAAAAAAGTAGATTGCCCAGAGGGAAAAGCACTTTTAATTTCAGACGATCCTTTTCGGGATTTTAATTTTATCAATACGCATTTCACGAAAATTTGGAATTTCACCAAAGAATTGCACAATGTAGAAGTAGGGGAGAACACCTTTATTCATCCAAGTGTAGTTGTGGGAAATGATGTGGTAATTGGAAAAAACTGTCAGATTTTGCCTAATGTTGTCATTGGTGATAAAACAGTAATCGGTGATAATGTGCTTATCCAAAGCGGAACTGTTCTCGGCGGCGATGCATTTTATTACAGAAAATTAGATGGAAACTTCGACAAACTAAAATCTGTCGGAAATGTGATCATCGAGAATAATGTAGAAATAGGTTGTAATTGCACGATCGATCGTGGTGTTACAGATTCTACCATTATCGGCCAAGGTTCTATTTTGGATAATCAAATACAAATCGGTCATGATACCATCATCGGTAAAAAAGTTTTGATTGCTTCCCTCGTTGGTATCGCAGGATGTTGTATCATCGAAGATGAGGTTACCGTTTGGGGACAAGTTGGGATGGCTTCTGGAGTTCGTGTAGAAAAAGGAACTGTACTTTTGGGCAAAACCGGTGTGAATAAAGATCTAAAAAAGGGAACTTATTTCGGACTTTTAGCTGAAGAATTCAAAGAATATTTGAAAAAAGAAGCCAAAATTAGAAGATTGTTAAAAGACTAAGCAAATTTAGCAATGAATAAATATTATCTTTTAATTTTTCTATATTTATTTATATCTAGTTGCAATTCAGTACATAAAATTTCAAATTCGGATAGGAAAAATATAATTTCAGAATTAAATTACATTGAAGCGATTGATCAAAAATATGCTGGAATCCCACCAAAAGATTGGATTGCAAAATATGGTTCTGATGAAGCTTGGAAATTATTTGAAGATAAAAGAGATAGTGTTGGTTTAGATAACCAGATACGAGTAAAAAATCTTTATAATAAATATGGTTATCTAGGTTTTGAACAAGTTGGAGAAGAAAATTCGTATAAATTTTGGATAAGTATTCAACATGCTGATAATGACGTACCATTTCAAAAGAAAATTTTGAAAGTTTTAGAAAAAGAAATTAAGAAAAATAACGCTGAAAAAAGTCATTATGCCTTGTTGGAAGATAGGGTAGCTACTAATAAAAACAAAAAACAAAGGTTTGGCACTCAACTCACGTATAATGAAAGTGGTCAAGCTATTCCTAAAATTGGATTGTCAGATAGTTTGAATATCGACAAATTGAGGTTAGAATATGGTTTGCCAACTTTTAAAGAGTATCATAATGAGATGACAATACGACATTTTGAAATGAATAAAGAATTTTTTATAAAACAAGGAATTACAGAACCAAAAGTGTTTGAATAAGATTTTTCATTACTTTTTTTAAAAAAAACCAAATTCATTTATGAAGATTAACTAATTTACCATTTCAAATGGTAAATTTTATTTTAATATAACTATTTTTGTAACACTGAAAGGAATTCTTAGCTGAATTACTTTCAGTTTTTAAATTAAATTAATATGAAATTAATATTAGCTTTTATAATTTTTATTTTCTCTTCAATTATTTTAAATGCACAGCAGATAAAAGTTAAATATAAATATGTAAGATCACCAATTGTTACTATTTACGAAAATTTATATATAAATAAAAAAGGGAACGTCATTTCAATTCAAGATTCTTTAATTTCTAATTCTAGAAATTCTAATAATTTAAATCCTAATGGATCTGCAAATTTAGAATCAAAAGCATTGTATTTTATATCAGATTTAAATATTATAACTCAAAAGGATTTTGTTTATCTTGATATTATCGGTGAAAATACTTATTTTGTTTATGATCAAAACGTGCCACGACCAAACTGGAAAATTGATTATAAAAATTCAAAAACATTTGCTGGTTTTTTATGTTATAAAGCTGAAGCTGTTTTTAGAGGTTCTAAGATAATTGCATATTTTTCAAAAGAAATTCCATATTCTTCTGGACCATATAAATTTTTTGGACTGCCAGGTTTAATTTTAGATGTAAGAGTTGAAGGCAAAGATTATGATTTATGGAAAGTAGAATCAGTAGATTTAGATAATAAAGAGCAGATAAATTTTAAACCAAAGCTAAATCAATACAATAAAATCCAAATGAAAGATTTCGTGAATTTGAAAGATGAAGATGGTGCAAAATTTCAAAAGAAGCTTCAAAAAGTTACACCGATGGGTTCTACTAGAACATCTATAGTGCCCAGTAATAGATTTGGAGTAGAGACAAAATATGAATGGGAGTGAATATACAAATTATAAATTCATAAAATATTTATTATTTAATTTAGTATAATACTTTTGCTACAATTAAATTTTTTATAGACTTTCGAAAAAAGATAAAGACGATCAAATATTGGTCGTTTTTTAATTTTGCAAAAGGAGCATATTAAAAACAAAATTTGTAAATTTGTAAAAATTCATTTAAAAAAAATAAATTACATGTCAGTATTAGTAAACAAAGATTCTAAAGTAGTAGTACAAGGTTTTACCGGAAACGAAGGTACCTTTCACGCAGGACAAATGATTGAGTACGGAACACAAGTAATTGGTGGTGTTACCCCAGGAAAAGGTGGTTCTGAGCATTTGGGTAAACCAGTTTTTAATACAGTGGCAGAATCTGTAGAAAAAGCAGGTGCCAATGTAAGTATTATTTTTGTACCACCAGCTTTTGCTGCAGATGCAATAATGGAAGCTGCAGAAGCAGGAATTGCAGTTATCGTTTGTATTACAGAAGGAATTCCAGTTGCTGATATGGTAAAAGTAAAAGCATACTTAGCGACAAGAAAAAGCAGATTGATTGGGCCAAACTGTCCAGGAATCATCACTTCAGACGAAGCAAAAATTGGTATCATGCCAGGTTTCGTTTTCAAAAAAGGAAAAATCGGTATTGTTTCAAAATCTGGAACTTTAACTTATGAAGCTGCTGATCAAGTTGTGAAAGCTGGTTTTGGAGTTTCTACAGCTATCGGTATTGGTGGAGATCCTATCATCGGAACCACTACCAAAGAAGCATTAGAATTATTCATCAACGATCCAGAAACGGAAGCAGTAGTAATGATCGGAGAAATCGGCGGAAATCTAGAAGCAGAAGCTGCAAGATGGTACAAAGAATCTGGATCTACTAAACCAGTTGTTGGTTTTATCGCAGGACAAACCGCGCCAAAAGGTAGAACAATGGGACATGCAGGTGCAATTGTAGGTGGAGATGAAGATACGGCACAAGCAAAAATGGCAATCATGAGAGAAAACGGAATACATGTAGTAGATTCTCCTGCAGATATTGGCGTTACTGTTGCCAAAATTTTAGCATAAAAAAACACATACGATGAAAAAATTTATATTAGCAAGTTTAGTTCTGGTTTCCACATTTTCTTTTGCGCAAGTAGATTTAAGCAGCACAAGATATGGTGTAACCATTGGTGGTAACTATTCTAGAGTAAGAAATGCACACAATCCATCTGGTCCTATTTACGGATTTCAAGCGGGTGGTTTAGCATTAATTCCTGTAGATAAAAATAACCAATTCTATATACAACCAGAGGTTGTTTTTTATGGAGCTGGAGAAACGGGAAAAGATAAAGACGCAAAAGGAACTCCTGGTTACGATGCAATTTATTCTAATTCTTACGTTAGTGTTCCAGTTTATTTCAAAGGATATTTTTCTGAAGCAGAATCAGAATTTTTTGCAATGGCAGGACCAAGATTTAATTTTTTAATTGATCAAAAAGTTACAGATCCATCTAAACCTTACTACACAGAAGAAGGTTTGGATATTCCAGGTACAGGAAACGTGAACGGAAAAGCAAGTAGTTTTAATTTCGCGCTCGGATTTGGATTAGGTTATAGCTACAAAAGACAATTAGAATTAGCTTTAAAATACGATATGGGACTTTCTGACATCTACAAAGGTCTTAGAAACGAACCAGGAACAGATCCAAATATCAGCAAAAAGAAAACAGAACATGTAGTAAGCATAGGTCTTGCTTACATCTTTGAATAAATTTTTTGTAATTATATAGAAATAAGCGGTAAAATTTTTACCGCTTTTTCTTGTTTTAATAATTAAATATGAGGTGAAAATTTTAGAAATTCATATTCTCCAAAATAATCGCGTAGCCTTGTCCAACTCCAATACACATCGTTGCCAACGCATATCTTTTTCCAGTTCTTTGAAGTTCTAAAGCTGCAGAATACGTAATTCTTGTACCAGACATTCCCAGTGGATGTCCAAGAGCAATTGCACCGCCATTGATGTTTACCCGAGGATCATTATTTTCTATTTTTAATTCCTTCAAACAAGCAATACTTTGCGCGGCAAAAGCTTCATTCAATTCTATCACATCTATATCATTCCAAGAAAGTCCGGCTCTTTTTAAAGCTAATTGACTAGCTTCTACAGGACCAATTCCCATTATTCTTGGTTCTACACCTACCACTGCAGAACTGACAATTCTTACCAATGGTTTCAAATTATAATTTTTCAAGCCATCATTAGAAGCTATCAAAACTGCAGCTGCACCATCATTCAATCCAGAAGAATTTCCGGCGGTTACGCTTCCATTTTCCTTTAAAAAAGCGGGACGCAATTTTGCCAAAACTTCTAGTGTGGTCTCTGGTCTTATAAATTCGTCTATTTTAATTATTAAATCATCTTTTTTTCTTTGAGGAATGGAAATTTCAGAAATTTCTTCCGCAAATCTTCCCCTATTTTGTGCAGCGCTAGCTTTCATTTGAGATTGATAAGCAAATTCATCTTGTTCTTCTCTGCTAATTTTATACAATTGAGCCAAATTTTCTGCCGTATTTCCCATGGCTTCTGTTCCGTATAATTTTGCCATTTCTGGGTTGATGAATCTCCACCCAAAACTGCTATCATACATTTTAGAATCTGTACCAAAAGCCGATGAGGTTTTAGAAATTACATAAGGCGCTCTGCTCATACCTTCTACACCGCCAGAAATAAATAAATCTCCTTCACCAGATTTTATTGCTCTGTATGCTTGCACAATTGCCGACATTCCAGATGCACAAAGTCTGTTCACCGTTTCTCCTGGAACTTCCCATGGCAAACCAGCCAAAAGCGAAGCCATTCTTGCCACGTTTCTATTGTCTTCTCCTGCTTGATTGGCACAACCAATGATGACATCATCTATTTTATTTAAAGGTAATTCTGGATTTTTCTTTATTAAATTTTTAATAACGCTTGCCATCAAATCATCTGTTCTCACGGCAGCCAAACTCCCTTTAAAATTCCCGATTGCAGATCTGGTTCCGTCTATTATAAATGCTTCTTTCATAAATTTTCTTATGAATCAAAAATACGAATTTAATTTTTATTTAATTTTTTAAAATTTAGTTTTCATAATAAACGAGTAGAAATTTCTACTCGTTTATGAATTATAGCCTATTTATTGGTTATGTTTATGCATTATTTTTTCATTTATTTAATTCTTTAGTAATGTTTGGGTATGTATTATTTTTCCATTTTTGATTACTCTTACGTAGTACGTACCAATTGGTTGTTTAGAAATATCAAAAATATCTTTATTTGTTCTTAATACTACTCTGCCATAAATATCCGATATTTCAATGATTTTATTTTCACTTCCACCATCATTCGATATTCTATTCTGTTCTGGTGGGCAAGGATCTACAAATTTATAAGTAGCTTCTCCAGTATATTTCGCTATTTTATACTCTCCACAAGGAGATTCGTATTCTATTGTATATTGCAAGGTAGTAGTACCACAAAGATTGGTAGCCTTCACTTCTACAGGAATGGGATTGGTAAATGTAGGGAAGAAATATTTGTAACCTATTTGTGTTAGATTATTAGACAATCTTCTCCAAATTACATCAGTAGGATTTACACCTTGTTCTGCCAAGGTTACATTTGGGTCTTCACTTTTTAAGGTTGCATGCACGTAATCTACAAGATCCTGACTTACATATACTTTTGGTTTACCAATCCAGATTTTTTTTGTTAATGTTTGTCCGTTTTGAAATGTAGCCGTCAGTGTAATACCACCATTTAAAAGACCTTTAAGTGTTACACTTGAAGCAGTGGATGAAACAATTTGAGCAAAATTATTATTCAATGTCCAATTTGCACCACTTGGAAGTTTACAAATATCTGAAAAACTGTAGGTGCTTGTAGAATTTTCACAAATTATATCGGCGCCAGATAGTGCAGAATCTTCAATTGGAAACCAAGGAGATTGCAAACCATTCACAATATTATTTTTCAACCATGTCACCATATTATTAGAAAATGTTACATGTTCCATATTTACTCCTTCACCAAAAAAACTATTAAATGGTGTTTGTCCAGAACAAACAATGTTTTTATTTATTGGCTGATACCAATTTGAAAAACCAGTTGTACTTAAAGAAGAATGGGTTGGTATAAACGATTGCGGACTTAAAATAGAAGTTTGATTAGTAGGAACTATATTATCTATTATTAAATTACTATCAGTTGTTAACCAATAGATACCAGGAATAGGAAATGTAAATGCATTTTGATTATTTAAACTTCCATTCACTATATCTTTTAAATCATTGGAAGAATTCGTTGATCCACCAGGAACAGCATCCATACTGCCATTTGCATTCCACCATGAATTTATTGTAGTGCTATAAGATGTATCACCCACATTTTCATCTGGGTTTCTGCCTTGAAGTTGAGTTAAAACAGTGCTACTTCCAAAATTTGGCATGTAAAAATTATTTAAATTAAAAATTCTCTTTCTACCAACTCTTATTCCGAAAAGTCTTATTTTAGCACTTGCAGCAATATGTAAAAAGTTTTCTTTTGGTTGTACATTCAATATTCCTGCAAGTGAGCCATTTGCTATTGCTATATTTTTTATACCAAACGATACAGGAAAGCCAGAGGAACCAGAAACACCATTAGCGTTCATTTCACTTTGAAATGCATCGTTTTTAACATTTTTGGTTGGCGACCCATTAAAATCTATAATATCAATCAACATCTGTTCGGCGGCTTTCGAATGCAATGTATTATCGAATTGCAGATTTGCTTTCAACTGTTTTAGTTTTTTACCAAAGAACCAGATATCTTGCTGCACAGCAAGTGGTATATTGGCACCTTTGTGCGGACTATCCATAGAAACCCACAGTTTTGTATTATGATTTATACCTTGCTTTTCTAAATAAGACAAAGCATATCTTGTAATAAGACCACCCATACTCGGACCTACAACTACCAATTTTTCTGTACTTCCTACAGATTGCAGATCTGTATTTATTTTTTGAATGAAGGAAGCGAATGTTTTACCATTTCTAAAAATATCATCTGCTCCAGCGCATATTTGTTCAGAATTTGGATTGTTTTCAATTTTATTATAATACGGAAAGTTTACTAAAATGACATCGAAATTTTCTTGGTTTAAATCTTCAATTAAAGAAGGTTGGTTAGTTGTTCCATTATTGTATCTCATTAGTCTTTCAATTGATAAATAATTACCCTCTGTTAAATTTGGATTTGCATCGACACATCTCGCATCATTCTGACAATCTGCGAAGGAAATACGTCTACTATCGTCCGGATCAAAGCCATCTACTATTATTATTGGCTTTCTAGCACTACAAGAAGTATTTTGATTGCCATAGAATATTTTGTATTCTACTTCTCCATATATTCCAGTTGCATCTGCTATCGTAGAGCGGTGTTTGCGTAATGGAGATATCCCACATACGCCACCTTTAGTAGTTGAACCTATATCTACAATTTTCTTGGAAAGCAAAATGGTAGAGGAGTATTTATTGTACTGCCATTTTGCAAAACAGCCCTATAATTAATTGTTTTTTTTTCTACACTGGTAATATTCAAATTTACAGAAACTGCTGGCTGTACAACGTAATTATTCACCAATAAATGCCAAACACCATCTCCAAAATTCGCTTCCAATTTTTGGATGGTATTTCCATATTGATAAAATTGATTTGTATCTATTTTGAAAGTAAAATTGTTGGTACCGCTAGTAAAAGCAGGAAATAGCGTTGATACTACCAACAGATCTTTCTCTATAAATTTTGGATTTATATTATTAATTGCGGAAAATACACCATTTACAAGTCTTAAATTTCCATTATTGTTATTTTCGTCATCATAGTTTAAATAACTAGTTTTCGTAGATAAAATACCTATGGGTATTTCTGTTGCAGTACCAATCACTTGCTCGAATTTGGGCAACGTAGTAGGGTTTGCAAAATATTGGTTGCTTGATGCAGTATACAATTCTGATAGCGATTGTTGAAAATGATCTGCGTTGCTGATGTTGTGTTCCGGATAATTAAAATTATACAGATCTGCAAACATTGGCGCCTTATCTAGCAAAACTTTTTGTGGAGAAAAGCCAGAGGTTGGAACGTAGATTTGGGATAACGCAGTGTCCCAATTGAAATTTTGTGCAAATAAGAATGGTGCACAAAATAGCATAAGAATAGAAACATAATTTTTCATAATTTTGTAATATTAAATGGTTTAAATTTTTGATTAGATTGCTATTTAATTTGGGAGCAATTACAGTTGCTCCTTTTATTTTAAGGGAAATTAATTAAAATTTGTAATCCCAATTGTATTTTTATTAATATCAAATCTTCCGTCAGTAATTGTAATAATTTCGTTAGCATTGCTAACATTTTTTGCTTTGCAACTAAATGTTGCTGAAAGAATTTGGGCGTCGCTTTTTATGACATTTATGTATCCAGTATTTTCTATTGAAACATAATTATGACCTATTCCCTGTGCATCATAGAAGACGAAAAGAATGTATGTTTTATAATTATCATTGAAATCTGGATTTTGAGGAATTATTCCATTAAAAATAGGATAATCTCCTATTGGAATGGGAGTATTATAATTTGGTACTCCTTGCAAATAAATATATGCTCCACCTCTTTTAGATTCTCTTAAATCATAAGCAGAAAGAATTTCAAATGGATAGTTATTATTTTCATTTGCATAATGGCATGGATAATGATTACTTCCCGGTGGAATATAACCAATAGAGTTTCTAGGCACCATCACAACACCATTTATTTTGCAACCAAAGGTATTCGCACCCGTTGTTGTAATTGCAGGTAATTGCGGGTTGTACACATCTTGGGTGCTTTCTTCGGAACTTCGTGCGCATTGCACAAGAACCGTTACACATAAAAGAAGTAGCAGTAGATTTTTATTCATCAATTTAAATTTAAAATCAAAGAATTTTGGGGTTTGTAGTTTCATAATATTTTTGGTTAAAAGTTAGATAAAAGTATAATGTATTTTTGGTAAAAACATTCATTAAAAGAAAAAGAGATTATTTTCATAATTTTGTAATATTAAATGGTTTAAATTTTTGATTAGATTGCTATTTAATTTGGGAGCAATTGCAGTTGGTCCTTTTATTTTAAGGAAAGTTTGTACTATTTATAGTGTTTCCAAAATCAAACCTCCCATCTGTTATATCTATGATATCATTTGGGTTCTGAACATTTCTTGCTTTGCAAAAAAAAGTTCCGGAAAGAATGGCATTATCATTTTTAAGCAGTACTATTTTTCCAGTTCCAGCAATAGATTTGTAATTATTAACAACTCCATCTTTAAAAGCAGTGATATATATATAATTATTATAATTGTCATTTAAAAAACTTGGTGAAATTCCGTCATAAATCTCATATTCGCCAGTTTGAAAATAGTTGTTTGCAGATAAATTTTGCAAATAAATAAATACTCCACCTCGTTTAGTTTCTCTTTTATCGGCGGCTTGAATATAAAGATATTCATTATTAGAACTACCTGCAACAATTATAGGATAATGATTACTTCCCGGTGGAATATAACCAATAGAGTTTCTTGGCACCATCACAACACCATTAATTTTGCAACCAAATGTGTTCGCACCCGTTGTTGTAATTGCAGGTAATTGTGGATTGTACGCATCTTGGGTGCTATCTTCGGAACTTCGTGCGCATTGCACAAGAACCGTTACAAAGAAAAGAATAAGGAGTACATTTTTATTCATCAATTTAAATTTAAAATCAAAGAATTTTGGGTTTTGTAGTTTCATAATATTTTGTTTAAATGGTAGATAAATGTAATACGTGGTTTTTAAAAAAAAATAGACAGCAGCAAAAAAGTATTTTGTTGAAATTTTTCATAAATTTGAATTTTTAAAAGTTAAATAATTAGAGTTGTTTGCTTTTGAATTATTTGGGAAGGCGACGCCAATCGTCTTCCTTTTAGTAATAGGAATTGTATAGCATAATAATATTAATTTAAGGTGCATAGTGTACATCAAATCTACCCTCTCTTATTTCTACTTTTTCACCGTTTGCATTAACTGCATCATACCAAAAAGTTCCAGAAATAATGTTATTATTTGTGTTTAAATTTGTGATTTTAATTTCCCCTAAAACATTATTTGAAGTTTTGTAATATCCAATATCGTAGTTAACATAATGTGCATATGCTTTTATTTGAGTATTATTATTTAAATTTTCTTCTAAAACATATGTTTTACCTACTTCAAAATTTAGATTATCCGACCCAATTCCTACACTTTTTAAAATATTATTGGAATTATCTTGAATATTTAATCCGAAATGAAATCCACCATTTAAAAATTGATATTGCGATGCCAATACAGGTCCACTTTGTATTTTTTGTCCTCTTGGCAAAAGTACTTTTCCATTTACTAAGCAACCAGCAGTATTTGCACCAATTTGCGTAGCAGCAGGTAGTTGGTCTTGTTGTCCAGTATCATCTGTTCCAGAGTTTCTGCTGCAGTTTAAGGTTAAAAAAGCACAGAAAATTAATGTGATTAGATTTTTCATAATATTTTGTTTTAATTATTCAGTAACATTACCTGTAGTTTTTGGATAAAAACTTAATCATGATTAAGAAATGAAGACTGTTTAATATTCTTTGTGAATACCCAAACCATACACGAAACCTAAACCTACGTATGATTTTTTAGAAATATTGCCAACAAGTTTTATCCCAAAACTTCTGCCAAAAGTGGTGGGTTTGCCAATTGGAATTAAGCCATAAAGCACTCTAAAAGGTGCTTTTTTACTTTTAAATAAACTAAAATTTGCTTCGAAAGGGAAACCTATGAAGTTTTCTTTATTGTCAATTTTTTGGTTTTGTTCTAAAAAAATGATTTGCTGATTTTGTACGATTGAAATACCACCTAAAACGCTAAAAGAATGTCCGTTTACAACCCAACGTTTTCCATATAATAAAGCATATTCTTGCATATTATTTTTTTCTTTTGTTACAGGAAAAGGAATTATCAACGCTAATTGCACAAGACCAATATTTATTTGTGCATTATTGATGTATCTTGCAGAAAAAAGATTGTTTTTGTTTTGATAATTTGCTTCACCACCAATAAGAAAACCAGAATCTCCTCCTATTTTTCCGCCGTATCCAAAAATAGACTCAGCATAGATAATTGGTGTTTTGTTTTGTTGCGAAAAAATTAAACTTGCATTCAAAACTAAAAATAGAACAAAATACTTTCTCATAATTTTACTTTTTTGTAAAAATAGATAAGACTTTACGTAAAAAACTTAATTATGATTAAGAAATGAACCAAAAAAAACTTCTATGGAGAAGTTTTTTTATTTTTAAAATATTCAGCCTTAATTTTAGAAAAGTATTGCGGCGTTACATTTAAGTAGGTTGCGATGGTTTTATCTTTTACACGCCTATTTATTTCAGAAAATTCTTGTAGGCATTTTATTACGCGTTGCTTTTCATTTAATGTCGTCATAAATTGAAACCGATCAATATTAAATTTCACTGTTTTCTCTAAAATTTTAGAATATAAATGCGTGAGATTGGGCGATTGAGAAAGTATTAAATAAAAATTTTCTCTTGTAATGTAATAAAGTAGGCAATCTTCTAAACATTCTATATTTTCTACATTCTTATTTTGCCTTGTAAACGAAATAAGATTTGTACAAAATTCGCCTTCCAGTCCAAATTTTCTTGTGCATTCTAAACCATTTATAGTAAAATAGAAAATCCTGAGTGCACCTTTATATATGAAGTACATTTTGCTGCAATCTTCCTTATCATTAATTAAAATATCATTTCTACGGTATTTAGAAAATGTAAAATATTTTTGTATTAGATTTTTATCACTTTGGGGCAATTCAATCGCAACCTTCTTGAAAATTTTATCAATACTCATGATTTAATATTTATTATTTTTTCTTTTATCAAAATACCTTTGAAAAGAAAAAAGTTCGTTTTGCATATCAATGTTTTTTATCAAAAATTTAAAAATGATTTTCAAATGTACTATTTCTTTTTTCAGTAAATTTGACAAAATTTTTATTGATGAAAAAGTTAGTTTTGTTATTCCTATTTTCTGTTTTGATGATTTCTTGTAATAAAGACAAAGAAATTTTGAACAGCCTCAATTCCTACAATACAGAAATGGAATCTACAGGTTATCATTTCGGTGATGAACTGAAAATACCCGAAGATGTTACGAAAAATGCAGAATCTATCAGCGTTAGCTTTGGAGACAAAGAAACATCATCATTAAAAATAGACGATGAATTCTATACTCTTGGAGATAATGCAGTTACATTTATCATCAAGAAAAAAGATGGAACGACGCTAAATCAAGATGCAACCATCAATGTTTTTGCAAAAAATCCCGAAGCAGATCTTAAATTTGAAATCGTAGCAGAATATCCACATGATCCGAAAAATTTTGTGCAAGGTTTTCAATTAGAAGGAAACACCATCTACGAAAGTGATGGCCAAACTGGCGAATCTAGATTGATAAAATACAATCTTGGTACTACAAATCCTATAGCAGAAAGTAAGCAAGCAGATGATATTTTTTCGGAAGGAGCTGCAATAGTGGGAGATAAAATTTATCAATTAACCTGGAGAAATAAAAAAGGATTTATTTATGACAAAAATTCCTTAAAACTTTTAAGCGAATTTCCTTACAACAATATGATAGGTGAAGGTTGGGGTTTAACGTATAACGGAAAAGATTTAATCCTTTCTGATGGTACTAAAAATCTGTATTTCTTAGATACGAAAGATCCATCAAAATTGATAAGATATATTTCTGTAGCAGGAAATTCTTCGGCTTACGATCAATTGAACGAACTAGAATTTCACGATGGTTTCATCTATGCAAACGTTTGGCAAAAACCAATTATCTTAAAAATAAATCCTAAAAATGGAGAAGTTGTTGGCAAATTCGATTTTACAGATTTGGCTAGTAAAAATACCAAAGATGCTACAAACGATGTGCTGAATGGTATCGCATTCAAAGGAGATAATATGCTTGTTACGGGCAAACTTTGGTCAAAAATTTATGAAGTAAAAATAAATTAACCAGAAAATTTGAAGTTTTTAACCCTAATTTTCACTTTTTTTATCTGTACAATTTCTGCGCAGAAAATATTAGTTTTCGATAGTTTAAAAGTGAAAGAAGCAAAAAATTTCTTCGCAGACGATTATGGGAATCTGTATTTGTATAAAAATAAAGATTTTAATTTTTCAAAATACGATTCTCTTGGCAAGCAATTGGGACAAATGAGATTGACTTTGCCTTTTAAAATTCAAGATATCCAAAACCCATTAAATATTATACTTTTTTCTGAAAATGCGCAAGAAATAAAATTAGTAGATGCCAATTTAGTAGAAATTCAAAGCGTAGATTTAAGAAGGTTTGGTTTCATAAAAATGGCATACGTAGAAGATCAACAGCAAATTTGGTTGCTGGATGAAAGTACAAAACGCTTGCTGCAATACAGATTCCGACAAGACAATATTTTGCAAGCGTATCAAATGTATTTTGATGTAGAAAATGTGAAAGATATGATTGTCTACAAAGAAAAAATCTATATCTTATCCAATAAAGCATTTACAGTATACAATTTTAAGGGTGAAAAACTGAATGCTTTTCCAACAGACAACGGTGTGAGATTACGCAGAGAAAATGACGAAATTCTGTTGATTGGTACAAAATCCATTATAAAATTTAATGCAGAATTTAGGGATAAAATTATTTTTGATAAAGAAAATGCTAGAATTGTGGATAAAAACAATAGCACATATTTTGAAGTGAATGGCAATAAAATTTATCTTTACCCCATTCTAAAAGAAACCGAAATTATTACAGATTAAAGTATGCACATTGCCATCACAGGAAATATTGGAGCCGGAAAAACAACACTTACTACAATGCTATCCAAGCATTACAATTGGGAAGCACAGTTCGAAGATGTGGATCACAATCCTTATCTAGAAGATTTTTATTCAGATATGAACAAATGGAGTTTTGCTTTGCAAATTTATTTTTTAGGAAGTAGATTTAGACAAGTAAAAGAAATTCGTGAAAGTGGAAAAAATGTGATTCAAGATAGAACCATTTATGAAGATGCCCACATATTTGCAGAAAACTTAAACGATATGAATCTTCTTACAGAAAGAGATTACAATAATTATCTTTCCGTTTTCAATTTGATGAAAGACTTCGTTTCTGCACCAGATTTACTTATTTATTTAAAATCTGACGTTCCCAACTTAGTAAAGAAAATTTACAAAAGAGGCCGAGATTACGAAGCCAGTATTTCTATAGATTATCTTTCTAAATTGAACGAAAAATACGAAAAATGGATAGAAAATTATCAAGAAGGTAAACTGCTGATCATTGAAGTTGATAATTTGGATTTTGTAGACAAACCCGAAGATTTTGGTTTAATTTTAGAAAAAATTGATGCCGAATTAAACGGATTATTTTAGAAATTTTCTAAGAAAAGATATAATTTTATCTTTGTTTTTTAAAGTAGATTTACCTAAGATTTTTAAAATCAATCGTCAACTATCAATCATCAATTTTATTTCTAATGATTAAAGTCTTACATAATGATACTTGTTCAAAATCGAGAGCTATCTTAGAATATTTGGATGAAAATGGCGTGCAATTCGAAATTCTAGACATCATCAAAAATCCACTTTCTGAGGTAGAATTAAAAACCATTCTTAAAAAATTGGGCAAGACTGCTAAAGAAATTGTAAGGTATTTCGACCCTGAATACAGCACAAAATACAAATATTCTGAGCAAACTGAGGAAGAAGTCTTTGATGTTATACTGCATAATCCACAATTAATGCAGCGGCCAATATTGGTAAAAGGCAATTTGGCAATGGTTTGCAGACCTGTAGAAAATGTACGTTTTTTTATAGATTAAATTATTATTTCAATAATTCTTGTAACGCACTTTCCAATTTTGGAAATCTAAATTTAAAACCTTCAGATTTTATTTTTTCGTTGGATGCTCTTGTTCCTTCCAAAATAATGGAAGACATTTCTCCAAAAACTATTTTTAACACAAAACCTGGTGCGGCGATGGGCAAAAAGAATTTATTAGATTTTTTTGCCAAAGTTCTCATAAAAGCTTTATTTGTTTCAATCTCATCTGCAACAGCGTTATAATTCCCATTTGCAGCAGAATTTTCTACAAAATAAGCATACATATTTACAAGATCATCTATATGTATCCAGTTCATCCATTGTTTTCCGCTACCAACTGCAGATCCAATATTAAAATCCACCACTTTTTTCAGCATTGGGAAGCTGCCACCATTTTTTGCAAGAACCATTGCCGTTCTCACGCAAACAATTCTATCTGCAACATTAGAAAATTCGTAGGCCGCGTTTTCCCAATCTTCGCTCAACTTCGCAAGAAAATCTTGGTGAATAATACCATCGTTTTCCGTTAATATTTGATCAGAAGTGAATGTTCCATAATAATTGACGCCAGAAGCAGAAATGAAAAAATTTAGTTTCGTATTTAAATTTTTGCAAGTTTTCAATAATAGATTTGCGCTATCAATTCTACTGCTGTATAATATTTTTTTGTAATCTTCTGTCCAGTTTTCACCAATGGATGCACCAGCAAGATGGATGATTCCATCTAAATTCTCGAAAGCTTTTTCGTCAATTTCATTTTTTTCTATGTTCCAAACAAAAGAATTTTTGTCACTGGTTTTGTTTCTAGATACTACACGAACCTCATGTTTTTCCGCACGAAGTTTTTTCACTAATGCTGATCCTATCAATCCAGTTCCGCCAGTTATTAAAATATTCATTTCAGGTTTGTTTTAAGCATTTAGCCAAGAAAATGACAATTATTAAATTTAAAATTTTTCTTTTTGTGTTGGTAAATATCTAAAGCATAATAATACCTTCAATCACACCAGATTTTTTGTAGATGTCTGTTATTTGGTTGGCATCCAATACAAAAGCTAGAATACTTGCAGAAATATATTTCCCATTTTTGCTTTCTCTAGTGCTTATGGTATATTTCAAGTCATCAAAAACCTGAAACAATTGCATCATTTTTTTCTGGTTGTTTGGGAATATAAATTTAAAAAGATAATCTTCCGGGAAATTATGATTTGTAGTCAGTTTTTCTTCCAAAGATGCATAAAAATCTTTCTGCGTTTGTTCTTCAGATTTTTCGTTGATGCAATCATCCTCAAATTCTTCTATCATTTTTATTACTTTAAAAATTAAATTATTTACTTGTAGGTATCATTTTATAGATACTATCATAATTGTCTACTTCGTGTTTTTGAACAATTCTAAAAAGGCCAGTCACCAATTGTTCGGCTGCAAGTGTACTTAAATCATTGCTTGCTACACTTTTTGTACCAGAATTTCCCAGCAAACTCCCAAGCAAATTACTTCCTTGCAAAGCAGTATTTATAGAATTTACGATACCAAATTGATTAAGCTTTTCATCAACTTTCGGTTTTATAGCGGCAACGAGTGCGTCATAGCTTTTCTCTCTCAATATTTGAGTTCCCATACCTTTTTCACCTTGCATAATTCTTGTTACATCATCTGCGTTTAAAGAATTTACAGCATTTTGCAAAATTGGCGAAGAAGTATTAACCGTATAAGCGGCAGCTTCGGCAAGAAAATCTTTCTCTTTGGCCAATAAACTTGGCGAAATTTTAGCTAAAATAGTATTAATTTCTCTCAACTGAGAGGGCATTGCTTGTTCTATTAGATCATTTCCTAGAAAAGCATTTTTGTCACCATAGATATTTGTGGCTTTATTGATGCCACCCAAGAGAACATTTTTAATAATTGAAATACCAACACTTGATGTTGCCAATGCAGTACAAGACTGTGTTGTAGAAAGTACAAATGCACCAGAACTTAAGATGATAGCTGCAGAAATAATATATTTTTTCATAAGTAGATTTTTATGTTTTTAATTTACAAAACTTTAGCAAGTTTTCAAATATTAAGCCAAATAAAATTGTTTTTTCTAAATTAAAAAACAAGGAGTACAATTTAGGAATTTTTGCCGGTAACTTTGGTATTTTCTGCGTAGATTTTTAATAAAATTAATTACTTTCTTTTATATTAAAATCTTCTCCTCATGCAACTTTCAATTTACGTTTAAAAGCCTTATTTTTGTATCAAATTATTGAATTTTCTATATGAATACTTACAAAAATCCTTTAGAAGAGCGCTATTCTAGTAAAGAAATGCTCTACAATTTTTCGCCAGATCATAAATTTAGAAATTGGCGAAAATTATGGATTGCTCTCGCAGAAATTCAAAAAGATTTGGGTTTAAATATTACAGAAGCGCAAATTGCTCAACTAAAAGAGCAAGCAGAAAACATAGATTACGAAAAAGCCGCCGAATACGAAAAAAAATTCCGTCATGATGTTATGGCACATGTTCATGCATACGGAGATGTAGCGCCAGACGCAAAATCCATCATTCATTTGGGTGCAACTTCCGCATTTGTTGGTGATAATACAGATTTAATCCAAATACGCGATGGTCTGGAAATTTTGAGAGCAAAACTGGTGAATGTTATTCAAAAATTATCAGATTTCGCCAATGAATACAAAGATCTACCAACGCTTGGTTTCACGCATTATCAACCAGCACAACTTACAACCGTAGGAAAACGCGCCACACTTTGGTTGCAATCTTTGGTTTTAGATATAGAAGAATTAGATTTTTTCCTAGAAACGCTGCGTTTTCGCGGTGTGAAAGGAACTACAGGAACTGCAGCAAGTTTCCTAGAATTATTTGATGGAGATTACAGTAAAGTAAAAACTTTAGATAAAGAACTTTCTAAAAGATTTGGTTTTGATAAAGTTTTCGGCGTTTCTGGACAAACGTATGATCGGAAAATAGATGCAAAAGTAATGGCACTTTTATCCAATATTGCCCAATCTGCTCACAAATTTTCTAATGATATTCGCCTTCTTCAAAATTTAAAAGAAATAGAAGAACCTTTTGAAAAATCTCAAATCGGATCTTCTGCAATGGCTTATAAAAGAAATCCAATGCGAAGCGAAAGAATTGGTGCCTTATCCAAATTTGTGATGTCGCTTTCTTCAAGTTCCGCGCTAGTTGCTGCTACACAATGGTTTGAGCGTACTTTAGACGATTCTGCCAACAAAAGATTGGCTATTCCACAAAGTTTTTTGGCAGTTGATGCAATTTTGCTTATTTGGGATAATGTAATGTCTGGTTTGGTGGTCTATGAAAACAGAATTCACAAACACATCATGGAAGAATTGCCTTTTATGGCAACAGAATACATCATCATGGAAGAAGTGAAAGCTGGTGGAGATCGTCAGGAAATCCATGAAATTATTCGTGTACATTCTATGGAAGCCAGTAAAAAGGTGAAAATGGAAGGCAAAGAAAACGATTTATTAGAAAGAATAATGAGTGATGATACTTTAAAATTAGATAAATCTAAATTGAAAGAAGTACTAAATCCTAAAAACTTCATCGGTTTTGCACCAATTCAAACTAAAGAATTTTTGAGAGATGAAGTGCAACCAATTTTGGATAAATACAAAGATTTGCTGGGTTTGAAATCTGATTTGAAGGTTTAAAATTATTATTTTAAAAATTTGAATAATTTGGGCAGACATTTAACTTCGTTGAATGTAAATTTTATTTTTTACGGCAGACATTTCCGCCTTCCGTTCCCGCTTTTTTTATTGTTGACTTCGACAAGCTCAGCCACCAATAAAAAAGAGCTTCACTCAAGTCGGGCTGCAAAGTTTCGCTTTTTTCCAATTTGAGTAATAATATATGTATTTCCACTTTGTCAAAGTTAAAATCTTTGACAAAGTTTATTAAAAATAAACGATGAACAAAAGAATTTTCGTAGAGAAAAAAGCACTATTTGATGTAGAAAGTGCTAAAGTTTTAAAGCAAATTCAAGAATTATTTCCTGAATTGAAATCTGTGAAAGTATTTAATATTTACGATGTTTTCAATCTGGATGAAAATCACTTTGAAGAAGTTGTAAAAAATACTTTCGCAGATCCGGTGGTAGATATTGTGCATGAGGCAAATCCTACTCAAAAATCTCATTTTGCTATGGAATTTTTGCCAGGTCAGTTTGATCAAAGAGCAGATTCTGCAGAACAATGCATTGCTTTACTTACTGGAAAAAGCGACGCAAAAGTGCGCAGTGGAAAATTAATTGAGATAGAAAATGCAACCGAAAATCAGATTGGAGAAATCAAGAAGATTTTAATTAATAAAGTAGAAAGTCAGGTTAAAAATCTTGATGTTTTAGAAATTCCAAATGAAAATCAACCGAAACCTGTCATTGTTTATGAAGATTTTAATTCGCTAAATTCGAGTGAATTAGAGAAATTTTATTTGAATCACGGTTTTTCTTTTGGTTTAGACGATTTAGAATTTATTCAAAGTTATTTTAAAACAGAAAATAGAAATCCTACCGAAACAGAATTAAAAGTTCTCGATACCTATTGGAGCGATCATTGCAGACACACCACTTTTGAAACGGAACTAACTGATATTCAATTTGATGGTCAATTTAAAGAAACTTTAGAAACCCTTTTCAATGATTATTTAGAAAAAAGAAAATTCCTTGGTAGAACGGAAAAGCCAATTTCTTTGATGGATCTTGCTACCGTTGCTGCAAAATATTTCCACAAAACTGGTAAGTTGGATAATTTGGTAATTTCCGATGAAATCAACGCTTGTACTATCGAAATAGAAGCAGAATTTGACGGTAAAAAAGAACCGTATTATTTATTGTTTAAAAATGAAACCCACAATCATCCTACAGAAATAGAACCTTTTGGTGGCGCTTCCACGTGTTTGGGTGGCGCAATTCGAGATCCTTTGTCTGGTCGTGCTTTTGTATTTCAAGCGATGCGTTTATCTGGAGCAGCCAATGTTTTAGAAAATATTTCTGAAACTTTACCCGGAAAATTACCGCAAAAAACGATTACAAAACAAGCTGCAAACGGATTTTCATCTTATGGAAATCAAATTGGTTTGGCGACAACAATGGTCAGCGAAATTTACCATGAAGGTTACAAAGCAAAACGCATGGAAGTTGGTTTTGTTGCAGGTGCAGTTCCAAAATCTTGGGTGAAAAGAGAGCAACCAGAAAATGGAGATGTCGTGATCATTTTGGGTGGCGCAACCGGAAGAGATGGAGTAGGAGGTGCAACTGGAAGTTCCAAAGAACAAGACGAAACCTCTATAGAAACGCTTTCTACAGAAGTTCAAAAAGGAAATGCAGTTGAGGAAAGAAAAATTCAACGACTATTTAGAAATCCAGAAGTTACGAGATTAATTAAAAAATCCAACGATTTTGGCGCAGGTGGAGTTTCTGTAGCGATTGGAGAAATTGCAGATTCTTTAGAAATAAATTTGGATGTTTTACCAAAGAAATATGAAGGATTAAACGGAACCGAACTCGCTATTTCTGAATCTCAAGAGCGAATGGCTGTTGTGATAGAAGCAAAAGATAAAGAAAAATTTATTCAGTTTTGCCAGGAAGAAAATATTGTAGCCGTGCAGATTGCAAAAGTTACAGACTCTGGAAGAATGCAAATTTTCTGGAAAGGCGATAAAATAGTAGATTTAAGCAGAGCCTTTTTGGAAACCAATGGTTGCAAAAAAACGCAAGACGTAATTGTAGATGATTTAGCAAAAATTAGCTTAGAAAATGTAGAATTTAATAAAGAAAATTTTCTGGAAATTTTAGCTTCAAAAAATGTAGCTTCTCAAAAAGGTTTGGTAGAAATGTTTGATGCATCTGTTGGTGGAACTACCGTTGCAATGCCTTTTGGCGGGAAATACCAACAAACTTTGATGGAAGGTTCTGTGCAAACATTGCCAATTTTAAATGCCGAAAAAATAGAAACTGCAAGTTTTGCATCTTGGGGTTTTGATGCCGAAATTTCTGAACAAAATCCAATGATTGGAGCCAATTTAGCAGTTGTAGAAAGCGTTGCCAAAATTGTAGCAATGGGTGGAAACTTTAGAAATATACGTTTGAGTTTTCAAGAGTATTTTGAAAAATTGGGTGATAATCCGCAAAAATGGGGTAAACCTTTGGCTGCACTTTTAGGAGCTTATGATGCGCAAATAAAGCTTGGTTTGGCCGCAATTGGCGGAAAAGATTCTATGAGTGGAACATATTTAGACATCAATGTGCCGCCAACTTTAATTTCTTTTGCTTGTGCAAACGGCGAAAAATCTAATGTAATTTCCCCAGAATTTAAAAAAGCTGGCAACTTTATTTATCATTTTAAAAATGAAATTTCCGAGAATGGATTGCCAAATTTTGATCGATTAATTTCAGTTTTCGATTTCATTCATGAAAATATTCAAACAAAAAAAATCATTTCTGCTAAAACTATAAAAGAAGGTGGTGTTGCAATTGCACTCGCAAAAATGACTTTTGGTAATAGAGTTGGAGCGGAAGTTTGCATTGATAGAGCAGATGTTTTTGCTAAAGAAGTGGGAAGTTTGCTAATAGAATCTTCAGAAAAATTAGATTTTGAATTATTAAGATATATAGGTAAAACTACGGAAGAAAAATCCTTAACAATCATAGATCAAAAATTTGATATTGAAGAATTATTAAATGCCAATATTCAAACGTTTGAAAATTTATTTCCAACCATAGAACCAGAAAAAGTAGTGGTAGAATTGGAGCAAAATGAAAATTTATTTTCTAATAAAAATATTCAGATAAAATCTCATAAAATTGCGCAAGCAAAGGTTTTTGCGCCTATTTTTCCAGGGACAAATTGTGAATACGAAACACAAAACGCTTTCCGAAAAGAAGGAGCTTTGGTGAAAAGTTTGCCCTTCATTAATATAGATAATTCTGCAATGAATGAAAGTATTGATGCTTGGGTTTCTGAAATTAACCAATCTCAAATACTCGTTTTTTCTGGTGGATTTTCTGCGGGAGATGAACCAGATGGTTCTGCAAAATTTATTGTAAACGTGTTGAAAAATGCAAAAATGAAAGAAGCTGTTCATCAATTTTTAGAAAAAGATGGAATGATTCTCGGTATTTGCAACGGATTTCAAGCTTTGGTAAAATCTGGTTTGTTGCCTTTTGGAAAAATCATGGATTTAAATGAAAATGCACCAACTTTAGCACACAATTCCGTCGGAAGACACATTTCTCAAATGGTAAATGTGAAAGTTCTAAACGATGACAGTCCTTGGTTGAAAGGTACGAAAGGACAAACTTTTACCGTTCCAATTTCTCATGGAGAAGGCAGATTTGTTGCTGAAATATCGGTGTTGCAAGATTTATTAAATAAAGGACAAATTGCTACTCAATATGTAGATTTTGAGGGAAATATTGCTCATGGAATGCCATTTAATCCAAATCAGTCTTTGTTTGGAATTGAAGGAATTACCAGTGAAAGTGGAAAAATTTTCGGAAGAATGTCTCATCCAGAAAGGTTTGCAGAAGGTTTATTTAAAAATATTCCTGATGCGAATTACCACAATATTTTCAAAAATGGAGTGGAGTACTTTAAATAGATTTTTTTGAAGTCTTAATTAATATATCTCTTGCAGATTTTGCAGATTGAGCATATTTTTCTATTAAAAATAGATCTAAATGTATACCCGTAATTTATTTTAAAAAACTTTTTATGCAGTTTTTTGTCATTCCGTAGGAATCTAGCGTCCGTTTAAATAAAGCGTTGAGATTCCTACGGAATGACAATAATGTGTTAATTTAGTAACGATATTACCAAAAACGGACATAGATATAAATTTATTATTTTTTTAAAATCTGCGAAATTCATCTTAAAATTAGAAGAATTCCATAATATAATGTTGATAAATAATTATTCCAATTATTACCGCACCAATCGCAGCCATCAAAACTGCTCCTGCTGCAATATCTTTTATAATTCCAATTTTTGAGTTGAAATTGGGTTCTACAAAATCTGCCATTTTTTCTAGGGCGGTATTTAGCATTTCTGCTACCAAAACTACGAAGCAAACTATCAATATAATTGAAGTTTCTGCAGCATTTAATTCAAAATAGTAAATGAGAAATATATTTACAAAAAGAGCGAAAATTTCAATCTGAAAATTTCGCTCTTTTTTTATTACTAAAAATATACCTGTAAATGCATTTTCAAAAGTTTTAAAAAAATTTTGTTTCTGTAAATTTTTCATTTTAAGATTTTAAAATAGAATCTATTACAAATTTAAGTTTTTTTGTTCAAAACTTTTGGCATTTTAAATTTTACATTGGTGGTTCTTCATCTCCACCACCATTATTATTGATATCTCTTTTAGCTTTTTTCTGTGTTACTTTTTCACCTTGTTTAAATCTATAACTGAAACCTAAAGAAACTTGGCGCGGATTCCATTGGTTGTAAGATTCTCTTTCAAAGCCATCTCCAAAGGATGTGACGGTTCTAGCTCTAGTATTGAAGATATCTTGGATGTTGAAAGTAATGGTACCATCTCCATTCAAAACCGTTTTGCTTGCTCCAAAATTAATTGTGTACAAACCTTTTCTATCTTGGAAAGCCGTTTTTTCGCCACCACTATAGAAACCTTGCAACTGCATGTTGAAAGTTTTATCTATTTTGAAAGTATTTGTCAACCTTAATCTTGAAGAAAAACCATCTCCAGAGAAATCTATTGGTGTAGAAACCAATGCGGGATCATCAAACATACCTTCTACCTTGTAGCCAAACAATTCCATGCTACCCAATACTTTGTACCAAGGCAAAATATCTGCGGTGAAGTTTAAATCTAACCCATATTGCGTTTCTGCGCCAATATTGTACGGTCTTGTTACAAAATTATCTGACGTAAGATTTTCCCTTGTTACGACAAATTGTGTTTCGCCCACTGTTCTTTTGTAGTATAAAGTAGGGTTGATGGTGAATTTTTTCTTTTGTATAGCATATCCAAGTTCAAAAGAGTTGGTATATTCTGGATTTAAATCAGGATTTCCAAAAAACTGATTTCTATTATCACTAAATGAAGAAAATGGAATTAAGAAATAAGATCTTGGTCTGTTGATACGTCTGGAATAATTTAACAATAGTTGATTGTCATCATTTTCACCAACATCATAACTCAAAAATACACTTGGAAATAATCCTGTGTAATTTTTCTTAATGTCTGAATTGGTACCACTTAAATTATTAAAATCTACAGTGATATTAGAATTTTCTGCACGCAAACCAAGTTGATACCCAACTTTCCCTGTTTTACTTTTAAATTGAGCATAAGCTGCTTGTGTTCTTTCTTTGTAAATAGTTTTGCTGGTGAAATCATTTAATACATTAAAATTAACTTGATCAAAAGATTCTGTAACCTTATAATCATAATCATTCGTATTTTGATCTATTCTATAGCCAGCTTCTACTTTAGATTTTTCTCCAATTGGAAGTTCATAATCTACTTTACCAACCAAAGTTTTATTGATGGTATTTTGATTGATATTATTATTTAAAATAAAAATATTATTCGAAGATTCTTCTACCAAAGAGTTGTTTTTATTATCACTTTGCTGTAAACTGATGGATGCAGTAAGAATTTGCCCTTTGTCATCAAATTTATGATCCAAACCAGCATCTACTTGCCACGTGAAATTGTCTCCATTTCCTACAGTATATCTTCTAGAATTATCGAGTAAGTTTTTGGAAGCATCTAATGTTTTGTAATTCACATTGGAAAAACTTTCACTTTCAAAAGTACGCAGCAAACCACTTGCATTGATGGAAGTCTTATCTGTAATGTCTACATTAAAACCAGTATTAACATTATAAGAATCGTTTTTATTTGTATTTTTACTGTCCTGTTCCGTGTATCCAGTGATTGAATTGTTGCTATCAAAATATTTAGCATCATTGGTATTTTTGCTTTCTCTTTCGTTGTAACCACCACCACCATTGACGAAATAATTCCAATTATTAACTTTCCAACTTAAGTTTGCGTTTAAAGATGTTTGTGGAAGGTAACCAAGATTTCCAGTTACTGTTCCATTGAAACCTCTACCTTTCGTTTTCTTTAAAATAATATTTAGAATACCAGCAGATCCACTTGCTTCAAACTTAGAAGAAGGATTGGTGATTACTTCAATTCTATCTATCTGGTCTGCAGGAATAGAACGTAAAGCATCTGCACCACTATCTATACCAAGAAGAGCAGAAGGTTTTCCGTTTATCAAAAATCTTATATTGGAGTTGCCACGCATAGAAACTGTGCCATCTGTATCTACCGCAATGGAGGGTACATTTGCCAAAACATCCTGTAAATTTCCACCTTTTGAAATTAAATCCGAACTTGGATCGTAGACTTTTTTGTCTAATTCTACACGATATGGTTTTGTACTTTGAGCTTGTATCACAACACCTTCTATATTTTGAGTTGGTGTTAAATTTTCAGATTTAGCGAATTCTATTTTAAAATTTTCTATTTCCCCAGGTTTTTCAATGGTTCTGGTAAATACAGCTTTTTTGAAATCAAAAGCTTCTATAGTAATAGTATATTTTCCAGGCATTAAGGATAAAGTAATATTTCCTTCTTCATCACTCAAAGCTGCATCACTGTTTGTAATACTTTCGCTATTACTAAAAGAAATTGAAGCATAAGCAACGGGTAAATTTTGGGAATCTACTATTTTTGTGGTAATAGGTAATTTTTCTTGCGAGAATGCTAAAGATGATGCTAAAAGTAGAAATGCAATAACAGCAGGTTTCTTAATACTTTTTTGGATAATGTGAGAATTCATAAAAGAAGTAGTTAAATTTTGTATAAAAAATTTAGATTAAAATATTATCTAAAAGTTAAATCTATATGTCGCAGAAAATGGTAAAATGTTAAACTTATTTTAAAAAATTAGTAAAATGTCTTATTTAATATTTTTAGAATTCAACCAATCTTGATATTCTTTCGCATTTTTTTCATGTTCTACTGCAGAGTTTGTGAACTTATGAAAGCCGAATTTTTTTGGGTTGGCGCACATGAAAATATAGTCATTGCTTTCATAGTTTAAAACCGCATCTACAGAATTTTTGTCCGTTACGCAGATTGGACCAGGAGGAATTCCTGAATTTGCATACGTATTATATGGGGATTGTTCTCTCAAATGTTTGTAAAGCACTCTTTTTATAGGTGTGGTGAAATTGCTTGCCTTGTTTACGGCATAGATAACTGTAGGATCACTTTGCAATTTCATACCTTTTTTGTAACGATTCATGTATAAACCCGCAATGGTTTTCATTTCGTCTGGTTTTCCGCCAGATTCTTTGTAAACTATCGATGCCAAAGCATGCACTTGATCTCTAGAAAGTCCTTTTTCTTTTTGTAGAGCAATTCTATCCGCCGTCCAAAAATCATTGTATTGATCTTCAAATTTTTTGAAGAATTCTGCAGGTGTCACCGTCCAAAAGAAATTATAGGTATCTATAAAAAAATATTTTTTTAGATCTTCTGCATTTTTAAAACCTTTACCAATTGCGATTCTATCCAAATCTTTTGCAAACTTCACAGAATCTGCTTCCGTTTTCAAAGCTACTTTACCAACCATTTGATAGACATCAAAAAAATCGCCAATGCGGAAACTATTTTCTGTTTGATTTCCAGCTTTTATCATGTTCACAAGATCTTTATTACCTGTTCCTCTGGCAAATTTATATCTTCCCGCTTTAAAAAAAGTGTTCATATTTTTATCAATCGCCACTTTTTCAAACGAGCTTACATCTTTCACGTAAGGTCTTATGGAATCCAAAATTTGTGAAAATTTAGCATCAGACGGAATTAAGACAAAACCATCTTTCGCAACATTGTTTTGGTAATAGGTATTGTAATATTTATACCCAAAAAATCCGCCAATTATAGCAAATAATACGATGACGATAATAGCAATTGAGCAACCTTTTTTCATAAATAATTATTTAAAAAATCCAAAATTTGATATCCGGATTGCGATGTGCGAAGTTTTTCTTCCAACTTCCGATTTAAAACTTTTTACAATTTTATTTTTCCCTTAAAAACTTGTACAGCCGGACCTTCCAGCCAAATGTTTTTAAAAGAATCTTCATGCTTTTCTGCAGAAATTTTCAAATTCCCTCCCAAAGTTTTCACCTTCACAGAGCTTGTATTTTCTTTATTAAAATGAACCAAAGCTGCAGCTGTAACGCCAGTTCCGCAACTGAAAGTTTCATCTTCTACACCACGTTCGTAGGTTCTTACAAAGATTTCATTTTCAGAAATTTTCTCCACAAAATTTACATTGATGCCTTCTTTTTCATACAATTCAGAATTTCTGATTGCATTTCCTTCTTTGTAAACTTCAAAATTTGCTAGATTTAAAACTTGTTGGATGTAATGTGGTGAACCTGTATTTAGTTCAAAATCATTTTCAACGTTTTTTATTTCAGAAACGTCAGACATTTTCAAGCGGACAATTCCGTTTTTTATTTCGCCTTCGTGCAAACCATCGATGGCTTCAAATTTTGTTTTATTGGCAAATATTTCTAAAAAATTAGCAAACGCGATGATGCAACGTCCCCCATTTCCGCACATGCTGCTTTCTCTACCGTCGGAATTATAGTAAACCATTTTGAAGTCCAAAGTTTCGTGGTTTTCTAGTAAGATCAAACCGTCCCCACCAACTCCAAAACGTCTATCACAACATTTTTCTATGATGCTTTTATCTTTTGGGAATTGCAGATTACGATTGTCTATCATCACAAAATCGTTTCCTGTTCCTTGGTATTTGTAAAATTCCATTAAAAATAATTTAAAAATTAAATTTTTTTGAAATGCAAAAATAATGATTTTGGCAGTGAATTGATGTTAAGGATTTGCTAAAAAGTGTTGAAATAAATTCTATTTTTTAATAATTGATTTTAAAAAAGCAATTTCTATATCTTTTTCTTTTAATCTAGTTTCGTAAGATTCTTCAAGTTTTGCAGTTATTTCTTTATTTTCTTGATAGTAATGTTCTATTTGTCCAAAAGCATTTTCATTTTCTTTTTGGTTAAAAATGGTTTGTGTTTTTAATCCTAATAAATCTGCAACTTCTGTGTTTAATAGTTTTGCAATATGAAACAATCTATCTACAGTTAATTTTGTAGAATTTCTTTCTAATTTTGAATAGGTAGCTTGGTTTATATCCAATTTGTGCGCCATATCTTCTTGGCTATATCCTATTTCTTCTCTTTTTGTGCGTATGTTATCGCTTACTAAATCAGTCATAAAAGTAATATTTAGTCGTAAATATACTAAAAATATTCTTTATTCGAATAGGTCTGCTTTTTTATTTACATTTAATTTACAAAATTAATTAAACAAAATTTAGTGTATTAGAAAAAATTATTTTAAAATGTTATTATTGTGCTTGTTCTCCACAATGATATTCCAAAGTTGCCGAACAGATAATACCATCTATGAGCAAGAAAAAGGAGAGCAAAGCTATTTCAGCATTTTTAATAATCCAAATAGCAACACATCTAGAAAGGGAAATCATTATCAAGAAGCTTTTAGGACTTTATATTATTCTTATCTTGATGCACATCCCGAAAATGCACCGGATTTTTCTAATAAAAATATTTTGCAAGTAGATTTTCGTTTCGCATCGCAAGAAATTATTGATGATGATGGTAAAGTTTATGTACTGTTTCCAGTTGTTCTAAATGAAAATGTTGTAGAAGTTGTAATGGCGAGTGTGAATAAAGAATTATCTGAAGTAGGATTTCACGTTCTAGTGAAAAATGACGATGTAAAAAGTGTTATTGACACTTTTTCTAAGAAAATGAAAAAGGATAAAACGGGTACTTATTCTGGACCAGATTCTAATATAGAGGAAGTTTTAATTATTGTGCCACCAAAAGAAAAAGAGCCAGCAGCTTTAGTTGAGATAGAACTACCACCGACCGGAAATTGTGAAATTTTCAATATTTGCGGTGGAAGTGGAGGTGATTTTTCATTAAATCCACCCGATTCAAATCCTTGCGTAAAAATTAACGAATTGTTAACCGATTATGATTTCTCGCTCAAACTAGCAAATTTGGATAAGCCTGATGTATTTGGTTTAAATCACGAGATGGGACATGCTGCTTTCTTTCAAAATGGATCAACTCATTATACCTCAATGTCAAATTATTCTGGTACAACAAAACTCATCCCACCTTCTGGAAGTCTTTTTTTTGGTTTTATTCACACACATCAAAATTTTGATTCAGATGGAAATCCTACCATAAAGATGTTTTCACCAGCAGATTTAGATACATTTTTGAGTTTGTGTGCTACAATGCATATAATAAGGGTTAAATTAGCAGAAGCTTATGCTATGGTAGTAACTTCACAAGGAAATTATATAATCAAGTATAATGGAACGGCAAGTTGGACAAATCCCGGACCAGGAACAATGGAATGGTGGAACAAATGGTATAAAGACGAAATGAGAGCAATTCAGAATGCAGATAAATCTTTTGATCAAGATAAAGTAGAGAAAGCTTTTTTAAAATTTTTAAAAGAGAGGGTTGGAATAGATGGGATAGAATTGTATAGTGTAGATAAAAATAGTGGTGATACTAAAAAATTAAGTTTAGATGCAAATAATAATTTAAATACACCAATACCTTGTCAATAATTTATAATTTTCTAAAATAATTAATTTTTAAAATAAAAAAATGAAAAAAATATTAATAATATCTATGATGCTATTTGCAGTTCTAAACTGCGCTCAGATTTATCCTATTACCAAAAATACTGATGTTCCGAATAATGGATATGTAAAAGATCTTAATAATGATTTATTACCCTATGTTGGCACGTGGAAAGGAACATGGGATAATAAAGTTATTTACATCTATTTAGAACGTTTTAAAAAACAGAGAAGTTACAATATTAATCATATTTATTTCAAAGATATATTGATTGGTAGATTTAAGGTTTTAAATGCTGACGAAACTGCTGTACTTTTTGATAATACAAATCTTCCTGATAACAATACGAAAATTGAGGGTCTACGATTTTTTAGTGTTCCTATTACTCAATATGCTATGATGTATATTGATCAAAATATATGTACCACAGGCGACATTTATATAAATATTGTTAATTCAACAAATACCCAATTGCAATGGAAGTATTCACCAGATAATGATATCTTATCTCTTGATTGTCCTTATGTTGTAAATAATCTTCCTATACCACAAGCGTTACCTACTAATTTAGTATTAACAAAACAATAAAATTAAATTCCCATTAGAAATAGTGGGAATTTTATTTTATATTAAATTCTTAACTTTGGTTTCTCGTAACTCTGTTTCCATTCCAGATATCCTACAATGGCCATTGCTGTGAATATAAAAAATTGAATAGATGTGATGCCTAGACCTTTGTAAATCATCATCGGTATTACAATTAAATCTCCAACAATCCAAAAAATCCAGTTTTCTATTTTGCGTTTTGCCATGAGCCACATTCCGACCAAAAAAATGGCGGTGGTGAAAACATCCAGCCAATTTGCCCAATCTAAATGATATAAACCCAATTCCACATTGATCATAGAAAATTGATTGTCTATGAATGGTTTGAAATAATAAACTATCGTAACCAAAATTAAACTTATCAGAAATAAAATTCCAGCAATTGCCCATTCTTTTTTATTCGTCCAAGAAACTTCTACATGAATGTGATCTTCGGAACTTTTGGACCATAAAATCCAACCATAAATACTCATTACGGTATAATAAAAATTGATCATCATATCTCCCAAAAGTCCAAAAGCAAAGAGAATATAAACGTATAAAACTGTGGAAATAATTCCTGTAGGATATACCCAAATATTTTTTTTGACAGAAAAATAAACACTTGCAATTCCAAATGCAGAAGCGATAATTTCTAGAATTATCTGATACGTTTGGTAAGATTCGTAAGGTTTTAGGAAGAGATCATAGAAATTCATGAGGGTAAAGATAAGGTTTTCGGGAAATAAAATCGTTGTGTAACTGTAATCACAAACTAAAATGAAAAAATGAAGTATTTTTGAATTAAATAAATACCGATGAAGAAAAATTTTTTAATAGCCACAATTGCATTATTTGCTATTCAATGTTCAAAATCGGATGTAAAAACAGAAGTTTCAACCGATAAAATTGCAGTCGAAAATTTAGAAAAATCGGAGGAAATAAGCACAGATTCTTTGAAAATTTTTGCTGGAGAAACGAAGAAACTTTTAGTAAAAAATATTACTGCACAAATTGCAAAAGGTGGAGTAGAGTCTTCTGAAGAATTTTGTAATATTGAAGCAATGCCATTAACAAAATCAATGTCGGATAAACATGGTTTATTCATTTCCAGAGTTTCTGATAAGATGAGAAATCCGAAAAATATTGCCAATGCAGAAGAATTGAAATTGATTAAAAATTACAAAAAACAATTGTTGGCAGGTGAAATTTTAAAACCAATTCGTACCGAAACTCATTATTACGAACCATTGCTTACGAATGCGATGTGTTTGCAATGTCATGGTGAACCAGGGAAAAACATTCAACCAAAAGTGGTTGCGGAAATTGCTCAACTTTATCCAAAAGATCTAGCAACGGGTTACAAAGATAATGAAGTCCGTGGTTTGATTAGCATTAAAACGAAGTAGTTTATTTATAGTTGTTAGGATAGACCGTCGCATTTTTGTGGCGGTTTATTTTTTTACACACAGTTTGTCACGCTGGAAGCGTCTTTGCATAGAGATTCTTTCAGAATGACAAAATGATGCGTAAAAACTGAATAATAAATACGCATGACAAAACACATTCAACCACACAGTTTGTCACGCTGGAAGCGTCTTTGCGTTGAGATTCTTTCAGAATGACAAAAGGACTTGAAAAAATAATGTAGAGATTCCACCGGAATGACAAAAAGTGTGTTTAAAAGAAGAGAGTTGAAAAATGCTTGTTATTTCACGCATATTTAGTTAATTTCGTGAAAACATACTTTTATGATTGAGTTTACAGAAGGTATTTATGATTTTTACGTTTATATTTTAACCAATAAAAACAAAACGGTTTTATATACTGGTGTTACCAATGATATAAGGCGAAGGTTGAAAGAACATCGAGAAGAAAAGAATCCAAAAAGTTTTACGGCTCGTTATAATGTGGAATTTTTAGTGTACTACGAGCATTTTGGATGGATTCAACTTGCTATTGAGAGAGAGAGAGAAATTAAAGATTTGCGAAGAGAATTGAAATTGGAATTAATTAAAAATTTTAATCCTGATTTTCAATTCTTGAATGGGCATTTTGAAATTGTTTCAGAATGACAAAAGGATGTGAAAAAATAATGCAGAGATTCCTCCGGAATGACAAAAGGATGTGACAAAAAAAATTGACGAAAATGCTTGTCAATCGGATATAGCAACAGTATATAACCACACAGTTTGTCACGCTGGAAACGTCTTTGCGTTGAGATTCTTTCAGAATGACAAACGATGTGACAAAAGTTGCAAAAAAAATCCCCGCAAAATTAATTGCAGGGATTTTCTACTAATAACCTTGACAAGGTTTTACAAAAGTTTGTAAAAATTTAAACTCCACAAGAATTTCCTTCATTGGAAACTCCCATTTTTACTAAAATTGTATCCAACAAACACCAATTTGTGATGGAGGATTGTAGTAAATTAACACCAACAAAACCAGTTAGCCATAGCCAATTTTGGCTGACGTAAATGGTTAATAAGATGCTTGCCAAAATCATGGTTCCTGCAAATGCGTGTATTATTCTTGTTTTCATATGTATATGTTTATTGTTTTAAGGGTCATCTCGTCATACTGCCGAGACAAGTCATGGTATCTCCTGATCTTTATCGGTGTTAGTTTGATAAACTTGCTAATGGCGATTTCATATTTTTCTTTTTTTATAATCTAAAATTGCTGTTCTAAATTAAGCACTGCTACATGAATTTTAGAGAGCGTTTCTTGTTCTGTATTAAATTCTTCAATTTTTTTTAAGATGTTTTCCAAATTTTCTGCTGGTAAAAAAACAGTAAATAAGAGTGAATCTATTTCTGTGTAAGAAGATGCAAACCAATTATCTGCAACATTATTTTCGGTTCCGTTTTTATAACCTTTTACATCTCCATAAGTAAAAGATTTTGCTCCCGATTTTATAAGAATGTCTTTCACTTCTTTTTCAAATTCGTTTATTGCGGTGATAAGTAATAACTTCATAATGTGATGTTTTAAAATTCTCTGCCGAAAAACTTTTCAGCAGAGAAATGAGTTAATTAATCCTGAAGATTTTCTTCAATAACAACTGGTTCTACAGGTTCGTTTTGTAACCAATTATTTTTTTCAGACATATAATAAATTAATGGAATTACAATCAATGTTAAAAGCGTAGAAACAATCGCTCCAAATACCAGTGAAATTGCCAAACCTTGGAAAATAGGATCAAATAAAATTACAATCGCACCTATTACAACTGCTCCTGTAGTTAATAAAATTGGTGTGGTTCTAACTGCTCCAGCTTCGATGATTGCTCGTTTTATGGGTGCTCCTTCTTTTAATCGAATTTCTATAAAATCTATTAAAAGTATCGAGTTCCTCACCATAATTCCGGCTAAAGCAATCATTCCGATAAACGATGTTGCGGTGAAGAAAGCGCCTAAAAGCCAGTGTCCTAGTACAATTCCCACCAAAGAAAGTGGTATCGGAATCATCATCATAATTGGCGTTTTGAAGTTTTGAAACCAACCTACAATCAACATATAAATAATAAGAATTACCACTAAAAATGCGACTCCTAAATCTCGGAAAACTTCCAAAGTAATTTGCCATTCTCCGTCCCATTTCACGGTGTAATCGGATTCGTCTTTTGGCGAATTCATGTATAATTCGTTTAATTTATATCCTGCAGGAAGTTTTATTTTTTTCAATTTTTCATCCATTCCAAGAATTGCATAAGCCGGACTTTCTAATCCTCCCGCCATATCTGCAAGAATGTAAACCACTCGTTTTTGGTCTTTTCGGTAAATAGATTTTTCTAAAGTTTCTCGTTGCACTTTTACAATATCAGCGACTGGAACCATTCCGGCTTGTCCTTTCACTTTTAAATCGGTAAGATCAGAAATGCTGGTTTTTTCACCATTATTTAATTTCATAACGATGTCAACTGCATCATTTGATTTTGGATCTAATAAATTCCCAACAGAATGTTCTCCCAATAAATAGGTAAGGTTTCCTACAATTTGTTGAGGTGCAACTCCGTTCAACATTGCTTTTTCTTTATCGGCTACGATTTTAAATTCTGTTTGTGGCGATTCTACCATCCAATCTACATCTACAACATCATCTGTATTGATGAGGATTTTCTGCACTTCATCGGCAATCCGAACTTGCTCTTCATAATCTGGTCCATAAACTTCGGCAACAATGGTTGATAAAACTGGTGGTCCAGGTGGAACTTCCACAATTTTTACATTTGCACCGTATTTTTTTGCAATCTTGTGAATTTCTGGTCGCATCGCTTTTGCCACATCATGACTTTGTCTATCTCGATCTTCTTTATGCAAAAGATTTACCTGAATATCTGCAGTATTGCTGCTTCCACGCATATCGTAATGACGAACCAAACCATTAAAGGTAATTGGCGACGCAGAACCAACATAAGATTGATAATTCACCACTTCTGGAACGGTTTTCAGATATTGTGCAATGTCTTGTGTAACGGCGGAAGTTCTTTCTAAAGTCGTTCCTTCAGGCATATCAATCACCACTTGCACTTCATTTTTATTATCAAATGGAAGCATTTTTACGGCCACCCATTTTGCTGCAAATGCAAACATAGAAATCATTAACAAAACACCCGTAATTCCGAGCATTGTCCATCTTTTTTTACCGCTATCTAATAATGGTTGTTCAACTTTTTTGTAAATTTTATAAATGAAGCCAGTTTCTAAACCTTGTACTTCTTTATGTTCCTCACTGTCTTTTACCTTTAATAAATGGAAACCCAAATAAGGCGTAATCGTTAAAGCCACAAAAAGAGAAAGTAACATCGCAATTGAAGCACCAATCGGCATTGGCGACATATATGGTCCCATCATTCCAGATACAAATGCCATTGGTAAAATTGCTGCAATTACCGTAAATGTTGCCAAAATTGTTGGATTTCCAACTTCATTAATAGCGAAAATTGCGGCTTGCTTAAACGGCAACTTCTTCATGTGGAAATGCCTATGCATATTTTCTGCAATAATAATACTATCATCTACGACAATTCCCACCACGAAAACCAGGGCGAAAAGCGTAATTCTATTCAAAGTATAACCCAACATATAATACGCAAAAAGCGTTAATGCAAACGTTAATGGTACGGAAAAGAAAACGACTAATCCGCCTCTCCATCCCATTGCAAGCATCACCAAAATAGTTACCGCAATAATTGCAATTCCCAAATGTCCCATCAATTCTGAAACTTTACGAGAAGCTGTTTCACCGTAATTTCTTGTCACTTCTACATGCACATCATTTGGAATTAAAGTTTTCTTTAAATCTTCCACTTTATTTAAAATTTCTTCGGAAATATGCATTGCATCTGCACCTTTTACTTTAGAAACAGAAAGTGTAACCGCAGGATATTCTGATAAAAAGCTTTTGCCTTTTTCCGTTGCATTTCCGTATCCGAAATTCAAATAATTGGTTGATGTAGCGGCTCCATCTTCAATTTTTGCCACTTGTTTTAAATAAACCGGCATATTTTGAGAAGTGCCGATTACTAGATTTCCAACATCTTCTCCTGTGCTCAAAAATTCACCAGTTGTTACCAAATACTCGGCATCATTGCTTACAAAAGTTCCAGATTGAGAACTTCCATTACTGGCTTGTATCATTTGCATAATTCCCAATGCATCTACATTAGATTCTGCCATTTTATCTTTATCAACAATCACTTTTAATTGTCTACTTCTTCCGCCAATCACGTTGGTTAGGGAAACGTCTTTAATTTTTTTGACTTCCGAAGAAAGTTCTTCGGTGATTTGTCTTAATTGAAAATCGCTGTATTTATCGCTCCATAATGTTAAACCTAACATCGGAACATCGTCTATTGATCGGGTTTTAACTAAAGGTTCATAAACGCCTTTGGGAAAAATATTTTTATTCTTCATCAACTCATCGTAGAGTTTTACGTAAGAACGTTCGGTATCTTCGCCAACGAAAAATTGCACGATAATCATCGCTTTTCCGTTCATCGCCATACTGTGAACGTGCTCTACACCTTTGATGTTTGAAATTATTTTTTCTAAAGGTTTCACCACACGATTTTCTACTTCCGTAGGATTTGCACCGGGATAACCCACCATTACATCGGCCATTGGAACAATAATCTGTGGTTCTTCTTCTCTCGGTATTAATGTGGAACTGTACATCCCAATCGCCATCAACGCAACCATCAATAGAATTGATAGTTTTGAATTGATGAAGACTTCGGCGATGCGTCCTGCTATTCCTTTTTCCATAATATTTTTATTTAATGGAACAATTTATCAATGTAACAGTTTACCAATTTTGGTACTTTTTGATTGCTATATTGTTAAATTATTACACTGTTACATTAATTTATTATTTTGATACTTTTGCTCCGTTAAAAAGTTTTCCGTTTGCGGAAACGATGTAAGCTTCTTTTGCTGTAAGTCCAGATAAAATCTCAACTTGGTCGCCAAAATCTTTCCCAATTTTCACCCACCTTAGAATCGCTGTATTGTTTGAACTGATGGTATAAACGCCAGTCAATTGACCTTTTTCTACCAAAGCAGATTTAGGAATCATCACGCCTTCCTGGAAATCCTGGTTTACTTTACCAGCATTTTTAAACGGAAATTGAATATTCACAAACATTCCCGGTAATAAATTTTGGCTACCTGCAACATTTACTTTCACCATGTATTGTCCACCAGTATTTGTAGAAGATTTACTGATTTCTGCAACCGTTCCTGGAACTTCTTGGTTGGTAGATTTCAAAGTAATTTTCACCGACATTCCTTGTGTGATTTGGGTAATATTTTGCTCGGAAATCAAAACTTGTGCTTGCAAAGAAGAAGGTGATTCTATCGTCAAAAGTGGCATTCCTGGACTTGCCATATCGCCTTGTTCAGCATATTTTGCAGTGATTACTCCAGAAATTGGTGCCGTAACATTGGTGTATCGATATTGTGCATTTACTTCGCTTTTCATTGCATTTGCTGCGTCTAAACCGGCTTTTGCCATTTCGTAACGCGCTCTCATATCATCCAATTCTTTTTGGGAAGCACTTTGACTTTTATATAAATTAGAGAAACGATCGTAATCTTTTTTAGAAATATTGTAATTCGCTTGAGCTTGGGAAATTTGCGCATTTGCTTGTCCACCTTTTGCTTGAATATCGGTAGAATTGATGCTTACCAACAATTGACCAGCATTGACGTTTTGTCCAACTTCGGCTTTCATTCCTGTGATGTAGCCCATCATTCTTGTGCTCACATTTACGGTGTTTTTCGCCACCAATTTTCCACTTGCACTTGCGTAAGCACCTTCAGAACTTGCACCAGATTGACTTACTGTTACTTGAATCGGTTTTTGAGAAAGCGTTGCGTCTTTTTCTTCAGACGAACAACTCATGGATAATCCTAATAAAAGGACAGAGTAAACTAATATTTTCATAATTATTATTTTTGAGATTTGAGATTAAGAGACATGAGACTTAGAGACATGAGACTTAGAGATTTCAGATTATGAGATTTAGAGATTTATGTGTTGTCTCTTTTCTCACATCTCTTAATCTCCTGTCTCATTTATTTCAGAAATTTCAAGTATTCCAACGCAGAATTGTATTCGAAAATCGCTTGTTGGTATTCTAATTCTTTTTGCGACATTTGAGTTTCTGCGGAAAGCAAATCTGATGATTTTTCCAAACCTTGATCGTATCTGTTTTTTCGGATTCGGTACGCTTCTGCACTTTGATCCCAAGATAATTTGGTTAAAGAAACTTTGTTGTCTGCATCTAAAACTTGTCGGTAAGATTTGTTGAGTTCTAACTGATTTTGTTTTTGATATTGCTGAATTTCGGTTTGCGCTTTTGATAAATCTGCTTTGTAAACTTCCTTTTCACTTTTGGCTTTATAACCATCAAACACATTCCAAGATAATTGAACACCAACCAAATAGCCATTTCCACCAAATTGATAGACTTTATTATCATTTAATTCAAAACTTCCGAAAGCATTTAATTTTGGTAAAAACTTCGCATCGGCAGATTTTATCATATAATCATAAGCGTCTAAAGATTTTTCATACGCTTGCAAATCTTTTCTGTTGACGTTCAAAGTTGGATTTTGCTCTAAAAAATTTTCCTGATAAGAAAATTCATCCATCGGTTTGAAAACTTTGTTGGCAGAATCTTCATTTAGTAAAAAATAAACATAGTCTGAAGCATTTCTCACATTGGATTTTGCATATTGAATCTGACTTTCAATTTCAGAAACGCGCACTTGCATGTACAAAACTTCAGATTTTTGAATCATTCCGTTTTTGTAATAATTATCGATTACTTTTTTGTTGGCAAGTGTCGTATTTTTTGCTTCTTCCAAAACTTTTACCACTTTATACGCCATTTGTAATTGCAGATATGCTTTGTTTAAATCAAACTGAAGATACTCTTTGGTACGTTCTGCTTTAATTTTCAAAACATCCACTTTCACTTCGCCTGCTTTTTTCTGATAAATAGCATCTTTATTAAAAATAGGTTGCTGCACTTCTAATTTTGTGGCGAAATTGAAAATATTATCGGGATTATTTAAACTTGAAGGATCAAAATCCATCATCGTAATGCGAGATTGGTTGAGTTTTGTTCCGAATGCCATTAACGGACTGTTTGTAGTTGTTCCTGTGTAAGAAGCAGTTACGTTTGGCAAATACATTGCGCGAGTTTGAAGCAAACCAGCTTGTGCAGAATTTATTTCATCATTGGCTAATTTCACAGAAAGGTTTTGATCTTCAATTCTGGTTTCTAAATCTTTTTTAGAAATTTGAATGGTATCTTGAGCGAAAAATTTAGCAGAAATAAAGAGTAGAAATAATATCTTTTTCATGTGTGATTTTTTATATTTTTAATGGTCACTTGCAATCGCTATCAATTTGGTTTTAAAACAAATCTCTTTCGTGCGATTTCATAGTTCTTAATTTGATGACAAAAATAGGGTGGTAAGAAATCTTGTACAGTAACAAATATCACACAGTCTACTAATATTGGAAATTAACAAGGAATTGTTGCACACAGATTTCACAGATTTTCACGGATGAGTTTTTAATTTTATGATGAACATTTTTACGGACAAGAAAATCTGTGTAAATCTGTGAAATCCATGAGCTTAAAAAAGTGGAAAATGTTTGTGCAAAAAATAAAACCCCGAAAAAATTCTAGGCTTTAGTATAAATTAGCATTGAATTTTTGCACACGGATTTCACAGATTTTCACGGATGAGTTTTTAATTTTAGAATGAACATTTTTACGGACAAGAAAATCTGTGTAAATCTGTGAAATCCATGAGCTTAAAAAAGTGGAAAATGTTTGTGCAAAAAACAAACCCCGAAAGAATTTGAGGCTTTAGTAAAAATTAGCAATGAATTGTTGCACACAGATTTCACAGATTTTCACGGATGAGTCTTTAATTTTATAATGAACATTTTCACGGACAAGAAAATCTGTGTAAATCTGTGAAATCCATGAGCTTAAAAAAGTGGAAAATGTTTGTGCAAAAAACAAACCCCGAAAGAATTTCAGGCTTTAGTAAAAATTAGCAATGAATTGTTGCACACAGATTTCACAGATTTTCACGGATGAGTCTTTAATTTTAGAATGAACATTTTTACGGACAAGAAAATCTGTGTAAATCTGTGAAATCCGTGAGCTTAAAAAAGTGGAAAATGTTTGTGCTAAATACAAAACCGCGAAAAAATCCGAGGCTTTAGTAAAAATTAGCATTGAATTGTTGCACACAGATTACACAGATTTTCACGGATGAGTTTTTAATTTTAGAATGAACCTTTTTTCCGACAAGAAAATGTGTGTAAATCTGTGAAATGCGTGAGTTAAAAAAAGTGGAAAATATATGTGCTAAATACAAAACCGCGAAAAAATCCGAGGCTTTAGTAAAAATTAGCATTCAATTGTTGCACACAGATTTCACAGATTTTCACGGATAAGTCTTTAATTTTAGAATGAACATATTTACGGACAAGAAAATCTGTGTAAATCTGTGAAATCCGTGAGCTTAAAAAAGTGGAAAATGTTTGTGCAAAAAACAAACCCCCGAAAAATCCGAG
>NZ_JABSNO010000004.1:2393-47370 GCF_013294015.1 Frigoriflavimonas asaccharolytica | reverse complement strand
TATTTACGGACAAGAAAATCTGTGTAAATCTGTGAAATCCGTGAGCTTAAAAAAGTGGAAAATGTTTGTGCAAAAAACAAACCCCCGAAAAATCCGAGGTTTTAGTGAAAATTAGCAATGAATTGTTGCACACAGATTACACAGATTTTCACGGATGAGTCTTTAATTTTAGAATGAACATTTTTACGGACAAGAAAATCTGTGTAAATCTGTGAAATCCGTGAGCTTAAAAAAGTGGAAAATGTTTGTGCAAAAAACAAACCCCCGAAAAATCCGAGGTTTTAGTGAAAATTAGCAATGAATTGTTGCACACAGATTACACAGATTTTCACGGATGAGTCTTTAATTTTAGAATGAACATTTTTACGGACAAGAAAATCTGTGTAAATCTGTGAAATCCGTGAGCTTTAAAAAGTGGAAAATGTTTGTGCAAAAAACAAACCCCCGAAAAAATCCGAGGTTTTAGTGAAAATTAGCAAGGAATTGTTGCACACAGATTTCACAGATTTTCACGGATGAGTCTTTAATTTTAGAATGAACATTTTTACGGACAAGAAAATCTGTGTAAATCTGTGAAATCCGTGAGCTTAAAAAAGTGGAAAATGTTTGTGCAAAAAACAAACCCCCGAAAAATCCGAGGTTTTAGTGAAAATTAGCAATGAATTGTTGCACACAGATTTCACAGATTTTCACGGATGAGTCTTTAATTTTAGAATGAACATTTTCACGGACAAGAAAATCTGTGTAAATCTGTGAAATCCGTGAGTTAAAAAAAGTGGAAAATATATGTGCTAAATACAAAACCGCGAAAAAAACCGAGGTTTTAGTGAAAATTAGCAATGAATTGTTGCACACAGATTACACAGATTTTCACGGATGAGTTTTTAATTTTAGAATGAACATTTTTACGGACAAGAAAATCTGTGTAAATCTGTGAAATCCATGAGCTTAAAAAAGTGGAAAATGTTTGTGCAAAAAATAAACCCCGAAAGAATTTGAGGCTTTAGTAAAAATTAGCAATGAATTGTTGCACACAGATTTCACAGATTATCACGGATGAGTCTTTAATTTTAGGATGAACATTTTTACGGACAAGAAAATCTGTGTAAATCTGTGAAATCCGTGAGCTTAAAAAAGTGGAAAATGTTTGTGCAAAAAATAAAACCCCGAAAAAATCCTAGGTTTTAGTAAAAATTAGCATTGAATTGTTGCACACAGATTTCACAGATTTTCATGGATGAGTTTTTAATTTTAGAATGAACATATTTACGGACAAGAAAATCTGTGTAAATCTGTGAAATCCGTGAGCTTAAAAAAGTGGAAAATGTATGTGCAAAAAACAAAACCCCGAAAAAATTCGAGGTTTTAGTGTTGTGAAATTTGAAATTTTATTATTGAATCTTTCGCAGCCCGACTTGAGTGGAAATCCTTTTTTGACAAAAAAAGATTGGGAACGGAAGGCGGATTAAGCTGCCCAAAAAATTGAATAAAAAGTTCGTTTAAATTTAAATTTTTCCATTTAAACTTCCCCAACCTCCGCCATTGTGAACATCGGTATAGCCATTATTTAAAAGGATTGTTTTTGCAGAACCGCTTCGCATTCCAGAAGCGCAACAGGTAATGATGGTTTTATTTTTATCTTTCAATCTAGAAAGATTATTCGCCAATTGATCAACAGGAATATTGATGGAATTTTTGATATGTCCACCTGCGTATTCAGCTTTGCTGCGAACATCTACGATAATCGCACCTTTCTTTACTAATTCTGCGTAATCTGTTTTTTTAAATCCGAAAAGATTATTGATAGTATCTAACATAAATTTGGGTTTTAATTGTAATTAATGATGCAAATTTATGTCGGTGAAATTTAGATTACAGTAATCAATATCACAGAAGCTCAATTTTGTTTCGAGAAAGAACTACAAGATGATCTTTTTCCATTTGTTTCAAAACTCTGCTTGTAGCTTCACGCGTAATTCCCAATTCATCGGCTAATTTTTGATGGGTAACCGAAATTTCTTTGGATTGATAAAGCTGTGTTTTCTGCTTTATTAAATGCAAAAGACGAGCATCTATTTTTTGGAAAGCCACAGAATTTACGACATCAAGCAATTCTTCGAAGCGTTTTTGATACAAATTAAATATGAAATCTGTCCATTCTGGATAATTTTTCACCCATTCTTTGGCTTTATCAGAGGGAATCAGCATTATTTCTGCATCTTCTTCTACAATCGCTTTTATTTTTGAAGTTTCATTTTTCATTCCGGCAAGAATAGAAACGATGCAACTTTCTCCTGGCGTTAAGTAGTAGAGTAGGATTTCTCGCCCGTCTTCTTCAGTTCTAATCACTTTTATACTTCCAGAAATTACCACGGGAATATGTTTGATGTAAGCATCCATATTCACGATAACGTCTCCGGCAGCAAATTGTTTTAAATTTCCGGATTCTTCAATTTCTTTCACTAAATCTGAATGGAAAATGTCTTTTAAAATCATTGAATAAAGTTAATGAAAATAATATTTATTAAAACAAAAAAAGCATTTGCAATTCCAAATACAGAAGCGTTAACTTTTTTAAATTGTTTGATGATTTTAGTAAAATTATTAAGGTTTTAGGAATAAATAATGGAAATTTATTATTTAAACAGTCATTTTGTTAAAATACACGTTATTTATTTTTAAATAGTCGAAATGATTCTTTTATAGTTATTATATTTAGGGGGAATTCTAGAAAAACGTGCAATATACTTAAAAAGAATAATGCGATTAATCCAATTTGGTAGTCATATAAATATAGACAAATAGAGCCTGCCCAAATTATTAAAATTGCCAACAATTTATTTTTAGTTATGCTCTTTTTCCATCCAATAATATTTGTTTTTAAAAACCAATTTAAATAATGATAGGTATATGCAAAAGCTATAAATATTTGAATTTTGACACCTACAGCAGATGTTAGACTAAAATCTCTTATTCTAAACAAAACTGAAATTGATTGATTTACTTTCGTGAAATTTGTATCCTTATATGTATCTATAAATGTACTGGAAGTGAGTATGTTAACTTTATCAATTGGAAATAAGATAATTACTATTGGAACAAGAATTACCATAAAGAGAGATATGAACCCAAAACTCGATTTACTTTTTAAACTTCCATAGAGCATAAAGGCAATAGTGAAAATATATACATGAATAATAGTAGGTAAAAAAACACCAATTAAATAAAAACCTGTAGGTATTAATTTTCTAAATAAAATAACTATGAAGATACAAGAAATTAATGCAAAAATTAAGTGCGTTTTCTTTTTTAGAGATAACATACCTATCGAGAACAATAGTGCACTTATGGACAATATAGCATAATCTAAATAAAAAAAATCTTTGATATAATATGTGTAACTAGGTATTTGATTTAAAACAACAGATGCTGTAATAAAAACTGTAAAAACCACAAAAATAGATGTCCATTTAAAGTTTGTTTCTGCAAAAAATTTTTTTTGATGCAGCCAATTTATTTCAGTTAAGTAATGTATAGGTCCCAAAAATGCATATGAAAACAGAAAAAGTTCAAAAGGAAAAAGAAAAGCTATTGAGAACGAAAATAAAACAATTCCAATATTAAATTTTTCTAATGCAATCTCCTTCATTTTAGTCCGTATAAATCTTTTAAGATCATGTATTTCTGCTTCTACAACTATTAAAAAACAGCTTAAGTTTTTTTTTAAAAGAGTAAACTTAAGCTGTTTAGAATTATATTTAAAAAATTTGGCCCTTAATCGTAAAATTCAAATACTACAAATGATCTTTCAAATCTACCGCTCCTTCTTCTATAGCAACTTCTTTAGTGTTAATAGCACTAAGGTAGCGTTTCATTTCTGCTCGTACTTTCGGGAATAGGAATAAAAGTCCGATCATGTTTGGGAAAACTAATGCCAGAATCATGGCATCAGAAAATTTAATAACCGCATCCAATGTCGCTGCTGCACCGATTACTACAAAAAGTAAAAACATTAATTTATAAACTAAATCTGCCAATTTCCCTTTACCAAAAAGATATTTCCAAGCTTGCAAACCATAATAAGACCAAGAAATCATGGTTGAAAAAGCGAAAAGTACTATTGCAACTGTCAATACATAAGAAAAATGTGGAATGGTATCATTAAATGCCATCGAAGTTAAATCTACCCCATTTATTGGTTGACCCGTAGCGTTTAATAGCACACTACTTCCATGTTCCGCTGTATAGTTGAAAACAGATTGTGCATCTGAACCATTGATATTGAAGAAAATAATAACTAAAGCCGTCATTGTACAAATTACAACCGTATCTATAAATGGTTCTAAAAGCGCTACAACTCCTTCTGATGCTGGATATTTTGTGCGAACAGCAGAGTGAGCAATTGCTGCAGAACCTGCGCCAGCTTCGTTTGAAAAGGCTGCTCTTTGGAAACCAACAATTAAAACACCAACCAGACCACCCAAACCAGCCATTGGCGTGAATGCTCCATCAAATATTAATTGAAAAGCAAAACCAACATCGCTAAAGTTTGCGAAAATTATGATTAGAGAAGCTACAATATAAAGACCTGCCATGAAAGGCACGATTTTTTCGGTAATTTTTGCAATACGTTTGATACCACCAATAATTACAATTCCTACAAAAATAGCAAGCACAACACCAATGATTACACCAGTTGCGCCACCTTTTACACCTAAAATAGAACTTATTTGCACCGCAGCTTGGTTGGATTGAAAAGCATTTCCACCTCCGAAAGAAGCACCAACGCATAAAATTGCAAATAAACCACCTAAGATTTTCCCGAAATTTTTAAATCCCATTTCTTTTAATCCTTTGGTAAGGTAATACATTGGTCCACCATAGATTGTTCCGTCTGGTCCTACATCTCTATATTTTACACCTAAAGTACATTCTACAAATTTTGTCGACATCCCAAGAAGTCCACAAATAATCATCCAAAATGTTGCTCCTGGTCCACCAAGACCTATCGCTACTGCTACTCCTGCTATATTTCCTAAACCCACAGTACCGGAAACTGCGGTTGCCAATGCCTGAAAGTGGGAAACTTCTCCATGCGCACTTTCGTCTCTTATCGTATTTGGAATATCTTCTACACCGATAGGTTCTTCGTTGTCATAGAGCAAATCTGCACCATGCATTTCTATATCTGTGTATTTTCCTCGAACAGTTTTTATGGCTGTACCCAGTTTTGTAATGTTTGGAAATTTAAAATATAAAGTGAAAAATGTTGCTCCTAATACCAATAGAAGCACTACAAAAGGGATATTATATTCTCCAATTGGAACTTTAAAAAGTACGATACCTTCCCAAGTATCTGCTATAGGCATAAATGCATCGTTTATTTTTTCGTCTAAACCTTTCTCTTGTGCAAAACCTAAAAAAGGCAATATCATCAAAAACAAAATAGTTATTTTTCCTCTCATAAATTATTCTTAAATTATTTAAGTACGCAATATGCAAAAAAAAAATGAAAAAATTAGTTTTTCTATACCAACTATTATTTAAATTTGCTGCTTTCATATTTAATTATGAAATTTTAAATAATAAAAATCAAACCAATTATGACATCTAACATTTGGAAAAAGAAACCACTTCATCAACTGCTTGCCGAAGCAGATGATACTGAAAAAGGATTAAAGAAAACATTGAGTGCAACATCTTTAGTAGCACTAGGAATTGGTGCTATCATTGGTGCTGGTTTATTTTCACTTACTGGTATAGCTGCAGCAGAAAATGCTGGTCCAGCTGTTGTATTTTCATTTATATTGGCATCTATAGGTTGCGCATTTGCAGGTTTGTGCTATGCAGAATTTGCATCTATGATTCCCGTTGCAGGTAGTGCATACACCTATTCTTATGCAACTATGGGGGAGTTTGTAGCATGGATTATTGGTTGGGATTTGGTTTTAGAATATGCATTGGGTGCTGCAACAGTTGCCGCAAGTTGGTCTCAATATGTTTCGAAATTTTTAGGTCAATTAGGTGTCGATTTACCAGTTTCTATGCTGCATGGACCGTGGGATAAGGTTACAGATGCTGCAGGAGTTGTATCTCAACCAGGTATTGTGAATCTTCCAGCGATTATAATCATCTGTTTGTTGTCTCTCTTGTTGATTAGAGGAACCAAAGAATCCGCGTTACTAAACAATATATTGGTAATATTAAAGGTTACTGTTGTACTAGTGTTTATCGCGCTTGGTTGGGGTTTTATAAATACAGCAAATCATACTCCTTTTATTCCTGTAAATGAAGGCGAAGAAATGTGGAGAAGCGGAAAAATGTCTTTTCTAGAATTTTTTGGAAGTGATTTCTTTGGTCATTATGGTTGGAGTGGTATCTTGCGTGGAGCAGGTGTTGTATTCTTTGCATTCATCGGTTTTGATGCCGTTTCTACAGCTGCACAAGAAGCGAAAGATCCACAAAAATCTATGCCGATTGGTATTTTAGGATCATTGGTAATTTGTACAGTATTATATGTGCTTTTTGCTTTTGTACTTACAGGTTTAGAAAATTATCTTGCTTTCAAAGGAGATGCAAGTCCTGTTACATCTGCTTTTGCAAAAACTGGGTACACCTTTTTAAATTCCGCCTTAACTATTGCTATTATCGCAGGTTATACTTCCGTAATGTTGGTAATGTTGATGGGACAGAGCAGGGTTTTTTACAGTATGAGTACAGATGGTTTGTTACCAAAAATATTTAGCGATTTGCACGTAAAAAATAGAACTCCATACAAGACAAACCTTATGTTCATGGTGTTTGTAAGTATTTTTGCAGGTTTTGTACCTGTATCAGATTTAGGTCATATGGTAAGTATCGGTACTTTGTTTGCCTTTTCTTTGGTTTGTATTGGCGTTATTGTGATGAGAAAATCCAATCCTGATGCTGTACGTGGTTTCCGAGTTCCATTGGTTCCATTTGTGCCGATTTTAGGTGTTTTAATTTGTGTTTTGTTAATGGCTGGTTTGCCAATTGAGAGTTGGGAAAGATTGGGAATCTGGCTAGCTTTAGGTTTGGCTATCTACTTTTTATATGGAATGAAAAATAGTAAACTAAATAACGAAAAATAATCTCTTAATTTTAAAATCCTGATTTCGGTCGGGATTTTTTCTTTGTTAAATTACAGCATTATGAAAAACAAATTAATTTATACCTTACTTTTTTTAGCAAGTCTAAATTTTTCTGCCCAAAAATTAAAGTTGACCAACATTTTAGAAGACAAAATTTCTATCAGAGCTTTGCAAATATGGGATGGAAAAGTCTGGTATTCTGGTACAGATTCTAAATTTGGCTTTATTGATTTAGTAAATCAAAAAAATAAAAAGCAAATTAAATTATCCGATAAAAATTTGCAATTCCGGACTTTATCGCAAAATAGAAAATACTTTTATGCCATCAATATAGAAAGTCCCGCCCACTTTTTTGAAATTGATAAAAAAACACTGACTTCAAAAATAGTTCACACAGATACTTTGAAGACTGCATTTTATGACGCTCTGCATTTTAATGGTGGTTTTTTCTACACATTTAGCGATCCCGCTGAAAACTTAGATCTACAATTTTCTAAATTTTACCACTACAATCAAAAATTTAATACAGAAAATTTCAAAAATTTTAAATTAAATAAAGGCGAAGCAGCGTTTGCAGCAAGCAATACCAATATTGCAAGCTTTCAAAAGTGGGTTTGGTTAGCAACTGGCGGAATAACCTCCAGAATTTTAAAATTTAATTTGAAAACAGAAGAAATTAAGGCGATAGAAACACCCTTCATTCAAGGATCTTCGTCCCAAGGAATGTATTCTATAGATTTTCACAAAAATAAATTTGGAATTGCAGTTGGTGGAGATTATACCAAACAAGCAGAAAATATCAACAATATCGCAACTACTTTTGATGGCGGAGAAACTTGGCAAATACAAGCTTCAGGAAAAAATGCAGGTTATTCTACTTGCGTGAAAATTCGTCCTGGCTCGAAGGGAAAAGAAATAGTAGCTATTGGAGATCAGCATATTTCTTATTCTCATGATTTCGGAAAAACATGGCAAATAATCTCTAATGAGAAAGGTTTCTACGTTTGTGAGTGGATTGATAAAAATCGCATCGCTTTTGCTGGAAAAGATAAAATTTCTGTGGGAAACATTTTTTCAATTTTTGGAAAATAAAGTAGTTTTTATTTAATTTTTTCGGGTTGAAATTTTTGGCCATTCATATTTTATTTATTAATTATCCAAAATAAATAATTAAGAATAAATTTTAAGAAAATTCTTCACTTACCATTTTTTTATTTCCTATTTTAGTGCATTAATTATCGTCAATGCTACAAATTATCAATCAGGTTTTTGAAATTCAAAAAAAAGCTTTAGAACAAAATATATCTTTATTCGAAAGGAATTTAGAAAGAATTCAGCAAGAGTTTGAAGATTTAGGTTTTCTTATTTCCAATCCATTAGGTAAATATTATGATGAAAGAGATACTTCTCTGGAGGTGAATTTAGTTGGGGATTCTAAAAATCCTAAAATTGTGAAAGTTTTAAAACCTGCCATTTTTCAAAAAGATGGAACAGATTTTATTTTGATGCAAAAAGGAATTGTAATAGCAGAATAGAAGATGGAAAATATAAACTACGGAATAGATTTGGGTACTACCAACTCTGGTATTTGCAAACTTCAAGACGGAAAAGCAATCATCTACAAAAATCCAGTTGGCTTTAGCGAAACTTTGCCTTCTGTAGTTGCTTTTCGCAAAAGTAGAATTGTGATTGGCGAAAAGGCAAGAGAACTTTTGAAAACGGGCAATCCGCATGTTTTTTCTTCTTTTAAAAGAAAAATGGGAACAGATTTTACGTATAAAATTTCTGATTCTGAAGATTCTAAAACTCCTGTAGAATTATCTTCGATGATTTTAAAAGAGCTGCTTAGCTTTTTACCAGAAGAAAAACCAACGGCAGCAGTTATCACAATTCCCGCCTCTTTTGATACGATACAATCCAATGCAACACAACAAGCTGGTAAATTGGCAGGTTTTCAGCAAGTTGTACTGCTGCAAGAGCCAATTGCAGCATGTTTGGCATATGCAAATTTTCAGAATATTGAGCATTCGGAAGAAAAATTTTGGTTGGTTTATGATTTTGGAGGCGGAACTTTTGATGTTGCTTTAGTGAAGATTGATGAACGTGAATTGAAAGTGATTGATCATGAAGGAAACAATTTTCTGGGAGGTGTAGATTTGGATCATTTGGTAATCGAAAAATTGCTAGTTCCAGAAATTGAAAAAGTTTTGAAAGAGGAAAATCTTTACAAAAAAATGTTGCAAAAGCAAGATGCTGCATGGTCTAAATTATATTTTGAGTTGCTCTACATTGCCGAAGAAATTAAAAAAGAACTTTCTATAAAAGAAAATGCAATTGCTGAAATAGAATTAAATGGTGGCGACTATTTTGTAGAATTCAACATTAGCAGAAACGATTTCAACCAAGTGATTTCTGCAAAAATAGAAGAATCTGTAGTTTTAATAGAAAAATTATTGGAAGATAATTCTAAAACTGCGCAAGATGTAGAACGAATCATTTTAGTCGGTGGTACAACGTATATTCCCTTCATCAGAGAAAGACTGCAGGCCGTTTTTCATATTAAGATTGATAATTCCATAGATCCTATAACTTCTATAATGGTGGGTGCTGCTTATTTTGCAGGTACAAAAGTAAAAGAAATTTCTACGGATACCAGTGTAGAAAATACATTTACCCAAAAGAAAAATTCTACAGAATTTCAAATTATCAACGAGGCAAATACGCAAGATGAAGAAGAACTTTTGATGGGTATTTCTGCCGAAAACTTTGAAGGGTTTTATAGAATCATCCGGAAAGATGGTGGTTTTGATACCGGTTTGATTTCCTTTAAAAAAAAATTTTCTGAGTTTGTACAAGTTTTGCCAAAACAAAAAAATGATTTCACAGTTTCTGTTTATAACGGAAAACAAAATTTAGTTTTTGAAAAAGCAGATATTTCCATCAATCATGGTGTTTATAGCATTTCTGGTCAACCTTTACCCAATGATATTTGCTTGGAAGTAGATGATAATTTTGGGAATACTTATTTGGAGAAAATATTTACCAAAAATGAAATTTTACCCTTAAAAAAAACCATTTATAAAACCACTTCCAAAAATTTTCTGAATACGCAGGAAGATAAACTCATCATCAATATCACCGAAGGAAAAGCTGGTACGCTACCTGGTAGTAATGTGAGTATTGGTTTTTTGGAAATTAACAGCAAGGAAATACCCCAAAATCTGCTGAAAGGGATGGATATAGAATTGAAATTTGCAATGAGTGAATCTCGAGAGTTAAGCGTTTCTGTATACATCAGTTCTATCGATTTCGAAATAAATGAAATCTTCAATCCACAAGCGAAAATCTTAAACAAAGAAAAATTTAAGACAGATATAAATAAAATTATTTCTGAAATTGATAATGAACTGTATCACGCAGAAAATGATGAAGATAATTATATATTCTATGCAAAACTAAAAGCCATTAAAGACGAACTTTTTGCTGTTAGTTTTATGTTAATAGAAGTAGAAGACAACGATACGACGGAACAAATTTTTCAACTAGATGAAAGAAAAAGACGCGCTTTGCAATCTTACGATCAATTGGTGAGATTTCGAGATGTGATTGCAGAAATAGATGAATATAAAGAGCGAAAAAATGAAATGGATGAGGTTTTGGAAGATGCTTCGCCAATGCAAATAGATTTTTATAATAAAATAATTAAAGACGAAAAAGCCTTTTTAGAATCCAATGAAAAAGCGCTTATTAAAAGGAAAACTAAAGAACTTTCTAAGTTATATTTAAGCATTTATTACAAAAAAGACGAGGCTTATATCGGGTTATATTTTTCTTATAAAAGTAGAAATCCACAAGAATATAAAGATCAACACCAACTGAACAGATTAATAGAAAATGGCGACAAAGCTTTGGAAAATAAAGCTTACAAGGAATTGAAGTATATTGTGAGCGAAATGTATAGCCTTCTGATAGAGAAACCCAAAGATCCTTTTCAAGAAGATGATGGGAATCTCGGTTTACGGTAAATTATCTTTTATTAAAATTTCGTATCAATTTGTAAATAAGCACACCAAAAATCACTATACTGTGTGGAACAGCAATTAAAGTAGCAACAACGGTGACAATAATTAATATGCAAATTGCTACAATGAGAAGAAATAAATTTAAATTGATAAAATTATACGTGAATTTTTTAAATTTTCTATAAAATGAAAAATCGTTTTGGGTTTTAGAATGTTTTTCAAAATTCTTACTTAGTTTTTTATTGAATATTAGGTATAAAATAAATTCAACCAGAAGTGCTAAACCTAAAAATTTATAATCTCTAATAAAAAAGGGACTCACCGTTAAAATTAACATTCCATAAATCATTATCAGTATAATAATTTCTTTCGTTTTCGTAGTTTTTCGGTGAGAGAAATAAGATAGCAAATCAAAATACCGTACGTGTTTTAGATCTGAAACTTTGTAAGTTGAAGATTTATAGGAATTTACCCAATTCGCACCTACGGAATAATTTCCGCGCAGCACATCCGCCAGATTTTTATGATCAGTTTTATATCCGTAGATCGCCATCATTATTCTACCAAGATAAAATTTGTTCCTCTTATCTGTTTTTTGAAAATTGATAGAAGTATTGTTGATTTTTCTAATATCTTCCTCAAAAAATAAGGGATCTAGCACAGATTGTAGTTGAAAAAAACCAATATCATTCGCATATTTATATTCATTATCAAGAAATTTATACTTCTCTGGAAATGGAAATATTGAAATAATGGTTTGATTTTTTGAACTAATTTGAGTTTTTAAAAATTCTAAATTTCTAGACGAAATTATTTTCCGGAAGTATGCGGCAAGGTATTTTAGATTTCCCCAGCCAAAAACTAAAATATTTTTTTGGATAAAATCTTTAATATTCCCCTCGAATATTTGCGCGAAATTTTCCAAAATTTCGTCATTTTCTATGCTTGCAAGAATACTTTTATTTTTGAGATCTGTGGTTTCGGCATTTAAAATTTGTAGAATGCTGTTATCTTTAAGCAAAACACCAAAGGAATTGCCATTTAATTTATATAAATTTAAAACAGAATCTACATCATAAACAGAAATGTCGTCTTCTATTTTTGCTTGTGCTTTTAGAAATTTTTCTGCTTTAATAAGGTCAGCGGATGCTTCTGCATCAAAATTTTTGACGCTTTCTTCTACCAGTTTCAACAAATGAATTTTAATCACTTCTTACGTTTAATTTTACAAAAATATTCAAAATATAGTAATCTCAATTTTTTATTGTGATGATTATTAATAATCCTAAAAATTTCTTGTCCTATTAAAAGTCAATTTCTTATATTTGTGAAATTAATAATAATGTATGATACCGCTAACTTACATTAATCTGTTTTGGAAACAAGAAGTTAGATTGGCGAAAACATATCACAATTAAAAATAATAAAAATTTACTTATGAAATTTATAGTTTCCAGTGGAGAATTGCAGAAAGCTTTGCAAACTGTAGGCGGAGTGATTGCCACTTCCCAATCTAGACCGATATTAGAAAATTTTCTATTTGAATTGTCTGAAAATTTGCTAAAAATAACTGCTTCTGATGGCGAAACTACTTTGATTAATTCCATAGAAGTAAAATCTGACGAAGACGCAAAAATAGCCGTTCCTGCAAAAATATTTCAAGATTTTTTGAAAACTTATGGAGAGCAACCTTTAACCTTAATGGTGAAGGATAATGAAGAAGGATCTGGACAATTGCTAGAAATATTAGACGAAAAAGACAACTTTTCTGTAGCACTAGACAATGCAGAAGATTATCCAGAAATTCCAGAATTTGATGTTGCACAAAGTGTAACGATTCCATCTGGTGTGCTTTCTGAAGCTTTGACAAACACTCTTTTTGCGACAAGCAACGACTCTTTGAGACCAGTAATGACGGGCGTTCTTTTCCAATTTGGCGAAAATGAAACCAATTTTGTATCTACAGATTCTCACAGATTGGTGGTTTACAAAAGAACAGATCTTATTGCAGAACCAATGGAATTCATCATGCCGAAAAAACCATTAACGATTTTCAAAAATATTTTGAATAACGCAAATGAAGACGTTACTATTGAATTTAATGAAGTAATGGCAAAATTTTCTTTCGGTACAAATATCTGGATTTGCCGTTTGATAGATGGAAAATATCCTAATTATGCAGCTGTAATTCCAAAAGAAAACCCGAACGTTTTAACAATAAATAGAAATCTTCTTTTGAACGCGATTAGAAGAGCATCTATTATGTCTAACAAATCTACGAACCAAATTCGTTTCAAATTGTCTGCAAATATTTTGCACCTTCATGCAGAAGATACAGAATACGCAAACAAAGCAGATATGCAGGTTCCTTGCGATTATAATGGCGAAGATATCAACATAGGTTTTTCTTCAAAATTTTTGACGGAAATGCTTTCTGTTTTATCTTCTGATGATGTTTCTATGAGATTTTCACAAGCCAACAAACCAGGGATTTTAAAACCTGTAGATGGTTTGGATGAAGAAGAAAGTTTATTAATGCTTTCTATGCCCGTAATTGGGATGTAATTTGATTAAAATTATCACAAAAAAAAGAGATTTGAATTATTCAAATCTCTTTTTTTTTATAATTATGTTTACTCGTCGCAACCAAGTATACAAGTCGTACTACAAACTATTGCTTCTTCATTAGTTTTTTTATCATAACATTTCTTGCTTCTATTGCAGTTCAGGGTGCACGTATCAGAAACAACATCAGCGGATATGGAAGAATTAATTGGATCCAACAAATAGTTGGTCATCTCTTCCAAATAAACAATAGTTGTAGAACTTATAGTAGAATCTGCATTTGCGTATGAAGCACCAATGAAATTGTCTTCTTGATCAAATTGTAGTTTGAAATAATATCCTTCCCCTTTTTCACCAGTTCATTTTGTTTAATACTTTTAAATTCTACATTTTCTGGTTGTTCATTTTTTTTAAATTCCAAATAGTAGGTTGGATCTGTAATTTTTAAATCATTTGCAATCGCAAAAAAGGAGCAAAATAGTAATACTGCTACAAAAAGCTTTTTAAAATTTTTCATAAAATTGATTTTAATTTTTTTCGATTACGTTTTGACGTTCAAATTCTTTGATCATTTTTGTTTCCATATTTTTAATTAAATTTGGAATATTTACCATGTTTCCATTAGCGTCTTGTCTTTCTGTTAAATTTGCTTGGCTCATGATTGTTTTCATCTCATTTAATGGCGCTTGTTGAATATCTTCCTTTAATTTAAGATATTTAGGTTTGCTTATTTCTAAAAACTTTTCTTTTTCTAAGATGTGATTTACATCAATTTTAGAAGTGGTAGAAATTCCAATTGCTAAAAAATGATGATTATATTTTGTATCATAAATTTCCAAAATTAAGCCGGGTAAGCCAAAAAATTTGTACGGACCATCTTGTATAGGTATCTCTGGTGCAAAATATGCTTCATAATCTCGTCCAGCGTATGACGTTTTTGCAAGGATTACTTTTTTACCTAGAATATTTTTAGTCGTACTAGTTACTTTCCATTTAAAATTTGGACTTTCTTTATACACATATTGATGCCCAATAAATTCAAATGAGAAGCAATCTAAAGTTTTACTTTTTATTTTTTTTCTTACAAAAAGTTCGATCAAATCATTAGGTAAATTTTTAAAATTTATTTTTTCTCCATTTTTTTCATTTTCTGTCATTATAGAATCTGATACATAGGCTGCCTCGCTAAAGAACAAGGAACTTTCTTTTCCAATTTTTAAATATGAGCGTTGTGAGATAATATTTGTAGAATCTGTAAATTCACGTTTACTATACTCATATTGGATTGTTAAATCTTGAGCAAAGTATAGTGATGATACAAATAAGAACAAAAAATAAAAAGTGAATCTTGGAAACATAATAATATTTTTAAATCATTTTTTTATTTTAAAGCCCTCCAAAAGCCTTTAATAGACAATCAGGATAGCGCATTGCAGCATCAGCAGTTGCTTTTAAACATATTTGATGTACATCCCAAATTCTGCAAAGATTTAAGGTGTTTCCTTGTGGTTTATCACAGAGTTCAACTTCTAAATTTTATTTAAAATAAAGTAGAATTTGCTTATGTTTTACGTTTTAAAAATATCTAAATCAATATGTGATTCCTCAATAACTTCTTAATTCCTTACTGTAATATTCTGTTACCGCATTTCAGCAATTTCGCGTTTAATCCTATGTTTTTCATCATTAAGTTTTTTCTGAAATAGAGTAAATTTAGTTTTTAAACTATTTTAAATGACAATAAGTAAAAATATAAAATTTTTCCATCATTTAAAAATATTAAAGACGCATTTTTTTGCGTCTTTTTTTATGAATTAAAAGTAGATTCAAATTTTATCCTTTCTTAAAATTTCACGATATTTGCGATTAATTCTAAAAATTATTTAATTAAGAAATTTTTTCAACATTAATTTCTGATTGGTAGTTTTTAAAATCTATCATTTTTTAACTAATGTGCACCTAAGTTTACTTTTTAAGAAGTATTCTAAATTAAACTAATGTGTTAAAAATGTCCGCCTCAAAAAAAATAAAAAAGTAAAATGAAAATAGCAGATTCTTGGCTCAAGAAATACATCACCACAGAAATTTCTACCGAAAAAATTTCAGAATATCTTACCGATATTGGTTTGGAAGTAGAAGGTGCAGATGCTTTTGAAAGCGTAAAAGGAAGTTTGGAAGGAGTGGTAGTTGGCAAAGTTTTAACTTGCGAAAAACATCCAAATGCAGATAAACTCAACATTACAACCGTAAATATTGGCAAAGATACCATTGTGCAAATAGTGTGTGGTGCGCCAAATGTAGCAGCCGGACAAAACGTGCCTGTTGCAACTGTAGGCACAAAAATCTACAATGCCACCGGAGAATTTTTTGAAATAAAAGAAGCCAAAATTCGTGGAGAAAAATCTGTCGGAATGATCTGCGCAGAAGACGAACTAGGAATTGGCGAAAGTCATGACGGAATTATGATTCTTGATGCAGAAAAATATGAAGGTGGGGAAGCATTTTCAAAATATTTTGAGGTAGAAAAAGACATTGTTTATGAAATTGGATTAACACCAAATAGAACAGATGCCATGTCGCATTATGGTGTAGCAAGAGATTTGAACGCCTATTTGGCTTCTAATCAAATTACAACATCCTTTTCAAAAGTTGCAAAAAAATCCATAGAAATTCAAGGTGAAAACGATTTTAAATTGATTGTAGAAGATGAAAATCTTTGTCCGAGATATTTGGGAGCAGTTGTAGAAAATTTAACAATAGAAGATTCGCCAGTTTGGTTGAAAAATAAATTGAAAGCCATTGGTTTAAGTCCAATCAATAATGTGGTGGATGTTACCAATTTTATTTTGCATGGTCTTGGGCAACCGCTTCACGCTTTTGATGCCGAAAAAATTGCTGGAAATACCATAAAAGTTGGCGCCAATAATTTTGGATCTAATTTTACAACTTTAGATGGTGTAGAAAGAACTTTGAGTGGGGCCGAAATAATGATAAAAGATGGAAACGATGAGCCGATGTGTATTGCTGGAGTTTTTGGCGGTGCAAATTCTGGAGTTTCTGCAGATACGAAAACCATATTTTTAGAAAGTGCATATTTTAATCCTGTTGCGGTGAGAAAAGCGGCAAAATTTCATGGTTTAAATACAGATGCTTCTTTTAGATTTGAAAGAGGTGTAGATCCAAATATGACCAAAATTGCTTTGATAGAAGCAGTGGAAATGCTAGCAGAAATAGCCGGCGGAAATTTGAAAGGAGATATTCTAGAATTTTATCCTAAGAAAATTGAAAATCATTATGTGGTTTTTCGTTATTCTAAATTGGATCAGATATTAGGAGCAACCATTCATCGAGAAAAAATTAAAGAAATTTTGAAACATTTAGAAATAGAAATTTTAAATGAAATTCAAAATGGTTTAGAATTGAGTATTCCAGCTTATAGAGCAGATGTAACGCGAGAAATAGATGTGATAGAAGAGATTTTAAGAATCTATGGTTACAATAAAATAAGCTCGCCACAGAAAATTTCTTTCACGCCTGTAAAGGTAGATTTGGATGATCAGAATCAACTAGAAAATAATTTTGCAAGAACTTTGCAAAGTGTAGGCTTTAATGAAGTGATGAACAATTCTCTCACTGCTGTGAAAGATGAAACCGATGCGGTGAAAATTTTAAACCCATTAAGCAAAGACTTATCCTGCATGAGAAAATCCCTTTTGGAAGGTCTTCTTCATAATGCTGCTTACAATATTAATAGAAAAAGTGCGGACTTAAAGTTTTTCGAACTAGGAAAAATTTACCATAAAAAGGAAAAGTACTTAGAAAGAAAGCAATTGGCAATATTGATTACCGGTAGAAATGTAGCGGAAAATTGGTTGGTACCGCAATCTAGTTCCACATTCTCAAACATTAAAAGTTATGTGAATGTTTTGCTTTCAAAATTTAATTTAGATATAGAAGAGATTCCAAGCGAAGACGATAGATTTTCTGAGGGATTAGATTTTATCTCAAAAGGGAAAACAATTGCAAAATTGGGTAAAGTTTCACCTCAGATGTTGAAAGATGCAGATGTAGCGCAAGATTGTTACTACGCAGAAATAGAACTAGAAACGCTGCAATCTTTCAGAACAAAAGAGAATTTTAAATTTCAAGAAATTTCTAAATTCAACAAAATAAAAAGAGATTTGGCTTTGTTGGTTAATCAAGATGTAACCTACGCTTCTATGCACTCCAAAGCGAGTACTGTTTCTAAATTGATAAAAGAAATTAATCTTTTTGATGTATATGAAGGAAAAAACTTACCAGAAGGAAAAAAATCTTACGCGATGAGTTTTGAACTTTTGGATGAGCAAAAAACACTGGAAGAAAAAGAAATTTCTGCCGTGATGAATAAATTAATCAAAACTTTTGAAAAAGAATTTGACGCTGTTTTGAGGTAGAAGTTTTAATATAATTTCACTAAAACTACATAATAAACAGTATCTTTAATTATTAAAATATAAATTATGAAAAATTCAGCGATTGCTTTTGTAGCATTACTTGTAATATTTTCTTGTACTACAATGAAAAAATCTGGAACAATGAAAAGTTCTCAACCTACTTTAGTCGGCTCTTCATGGAAAATGGTTGATAAAGTGAATGGAAAAATCCCAACTATAAGTTTTGTAGAAAATAAGATAATGGGTTTCGCAGGTTGCAATAATTTTTTTGGTACTGCAGAAACATCTAATAGTGGAAAAATGATTTTGACCAATTTTGGTACTACAAAAATGATGTGTGATAACATGGAAATTGAATCCAGTTTCCTAAGTACGCTATCTAAAGTAAATAAATATAATATAGATGGAAATACTCTAGAACTCTATAAAGACAAACTTTTGCTTATGAAATTTAGCAAAACAAAATAAAAAAAAAGGACTCACATTTGAGTCCTTTATTTTTTTAGTTTTCAGAAGAATCTTCGTCTTCGTCGTCATATTTGTTCAGTTCATCGTCACAGAATTTGAAGGCAGCTTCTACAACTTTGGTAGCTTCTTCAGCCATTGTTTCTTCGTCTTCGCCCTCCAAATCGTCAAACCATTCTACTTCTTCTTCTTCCACATTCAAGACGAATCTTGGGTATTCTGTATGCACTACAAATAGATCTTCTGGAAAATCTGAATTGTCTGCTAATAAAAATTTTGGTAATTTCATTTTTTTTAAATTTTAAACTCCTGCAAAGGTAGAAAATTTTATTGATATTTATTTTCATCTAATTTTATTTTACTCCTTATTTTATAATTTGTTAATGTAGATTTCTGCAAACTATCTTTTGGCTTAAATGTTACATAAATTACGGGATTAATCGTGCTAATTAATTCTGCCAATTGCATGGAAGAAAGATCTAAAAGTTCATCTTTCATGTAAAATTTAAGAGGTTGATCTATTAATTTTTCTTTCACCAAAAAATTTTTCATCTGCTTTCTATTTTCTAGGTAATTTCCCCGAGACAGCATCGTGAAAGTGAAACCAACCAGAAGACTTAAGGTCGCAATTCCATAAGGGAAATTTCCAAAATTTGAATGTAATTTTTTAAAATACAAAAGCCAAATGGGAAAGGAAAATGGTGCCAACAATCTATAATCGATCGGGTTTACAGAATAAAAATATTGAATAAAGAAAGAACCAAAAATTCCGGAAAGTCCAAAAATTAAGAATAAATTTTCTTTGTCAGATAGTTTATTTTTAAGTAAAAGGTAAATAATAAGTAAAATATTGAGCAAACCTATTCCATAGATTCCATAATTAATAAAGCCACCCGCGGGATTTGCAATGTGAATAAATGGATTGAAAGTGGTGCAAAGCCCGAAGAATAATTCTTTTAATAATTTTGAAGTTGGATGCAAACCTATCTGTAGAAAGACGTCATAATAACTTTCATTAAAATATTTAATAAAAAATTGCTGATAGCCAAGCATGAAAAGTACACCTAAAACCCCAGAAATTAGGAAATATCTTGCGTATTTTTTTTTATAAAATATAATTCCAAAACCAGCACATCCCATCATTATAAAAAGTGAACTATACCGAATGTTGTACATTAAAATTAACAAAACAGCCAACAGAAAAATTGCTTTCCAGTGTTTGATTTTACCATCAATTATTTCTGCTCCATAATACAGAAACAAAAACACAAAAGGCAATATGAAAGGTTCGCTCATCGTGTAAGAAAAAACAGACACAAAGCTAAAAAGTGCGCCTAGTAAAATGCTCTCCCGGAAGTAAAATTTCTTTTTATAAGAAAAATAAATGATGAATAAATAAGATAAAATAGCCACGATTTTGCTCGACCAAAATTCATCAAAGTTAAAAAACGTAAAAAATTTTATCATCAAAGGATATCCAAGTGGAGCGGTGGTATTATCTATCACCGGAAAAATATTTGCTTGGCGCATATACCTAATGGAATCAGGATTTACGCGACCTTTTTCGTTCAAAAGAAAACGAGCAACAATCATTAAAATTGTTGCTGTTAATATAAAAATTTGAAGAAATTTCTCTGGTATTTTTCTTAACATTTAATTCTTACTTTTTTGCATTTTTTTCTTTTCAGAACGATAGTATTTAATATCTTGATCCAAATATAAAGAGTATACATTTTTCAAATCGTTGAAATAAGCTTTTGGCAATACCATTTTCTTTTTAATGCTTGGAATTTTAATTAATTCACTTTTGTCCAAATCATAATGGTTCCATTCTGCGATGTAATTATTCGTTAATAAATTTACGCTAGATTTTCCGCTTCCATCATTGTTTGCAGGTCCAAATTCATAACGTTGCATTCCAATCAATCTCATTTTTCCGTTTGATTTTTCATACCGAAATTGGAAAGAATTTCCAGCGCGCATTTGATTTACTCCTATTTCAAAACCATTTTTTTTCTTTTTTAAAGAAATTTCTCCACTATCTAAATAATCTTCTGTGATAATTTTTTTAAATTTTTGAGAAGACAATTCGTAAGTTACAGTTCCACTATTATCATCCACATAAACTCTATCAGCAATTTGGTCACCATCAAAATCTGCAGAAATTGATTGCTCTTGAGAAAAAATTGAAATCGGTAATATTAAAAGCAGCAAAAATTTAAAAATTTTCATCTTCTATTTCGCAAACATTTTCGCTACTTTTTCGGCCTTTCTACTTTCGGAATAATCGTAAAAACCTTCACCAGATTTGATGCCTTTTTTACCTGCCATTACCATATTTACTAATAATGGATTCGGTGCGTATTTCGGATTTTTATAGCCATCGTGCATTACTTCCAATATCGCCAAACAAACATCCAAACCAATGAAATCTGCCAATTGCAAAGGTCCCATTGGATGTGCCATTCCCAATTTCATCACTGTATCTATTTCTTCCACACCTGCAACTCCGTTGTACAAAGTTTCTATCGCTTCGTTGATCATCGGCATCAAAATTCTATTTGCTACAAAACCAGGATAATCATTCACTTCTACCGGAACTTTTCCCAAATTTTCGCTCATTTTGTACACTGCATCAAAAGTTTCTTTGCTCGTGGAATATCCTTTGATGATCTCTACCAATTTCATGATTGGCACCGGATTCATAAAATGCATACCAATTACTTTTTCTGGTCTATTGGTGACAGAAGCAATTTTCGTAATAGAAATGGAAGAAGTATTGGTAGATAAAATACAGTTTTCTGGTGCTATTTCATCCATTTGCTTAAAGATTTTCAGCTTTAAATCTAGATTTTCCGTCGCTGCTTCTACAATTAAATCTGCATCTGTTGCAGCATCTTTCAAATCTGTGAAAGTAGAAATTTGGCCTAAAGTTTTGGCTTTTTCTTCCTCCGTTAGATTTCCTTTAGCTACAATTCTGTCTAAATTTTTTGCGATGGTGGCAAGACCTTTTTCCAAAGCTTGTTCAGAAACGTCTACCAATTTTACGCTGAAACCTTGCTGCGCAAATGTATGTGCAATTCCGTTTCCCATTGTTCCTGCTCCTATTACTACTATGTTTCTCATGATTTTTATTTATTTTTAATTAATTTTAATATTTAAATACTGTCGTTTTTGAAAATCTATTTCTAGGTTTTTCTTTATTTTTAATGATGCTTTCTTTAGAAATCAAAACTTCACCAATATTAATGTATCCATCGTGATTGTTATTTCTATTTTTATTGAAAGTTTCAGAAATACTCTTTAATTCTGTCAAAAATAACGCTTTTTTTCGTTTGTTCAATTGATCGATGCCAATATACAAAGCATATTCTCCTTCATAACCTAATCCACTTTCCTTCCAAATTTCAAAATTTTTCAGTTTATTTTGTTTCTGAAAATTTTTAATGTAATCTATTATTGGTTGAGAAGAAGGTGTTCCACAACAAATACTTGAGAAACCAACTTCAATGTATTTTAAATTTTTCTGTCCGTAAGAAAAAGATAGCATTAGGATTAAGCATAAAATAATCAGTTTTTTCATTTCCTTTCGATTTTAATTAAGTAATCATAAACTGTTTTAGAAATATCTGCAATCAACTTGGTGTTTGTTTCCTCACTTTCCATAGAATCTGAAATCAAAATGCTAATTGCATAATGTTTTCCGTTGGGTAAAGTAATGATTGCGATGTCGTTTTCTGCAGCAGTTAAGCCTGCGTCATTTTTTCCAGAAGCTCCAGTTTTATGCGCAACAGGTGTGTTTTTTGGCAATTGAGCTACAATTTTATTAGCTCCTGTTGTGGTTTCTAGCATCGTTTTCATTAAAAAATCTGTAGAATTTTTGGAAAGTAAATCTCCATCGTACAATTTCTTCAATGCATCGTTGAGAGAATTTGTAGAACTTGTATTGAGGTACATGTTTTTCCAATTTTCATGCATTTTTGCTTCGTTTGCACTTATTTTAAAGTTTTTAATTCCTTTATTATCCAGAGTTTGTTGAACGATTTTTGTTCCGCCAATTTTTTTTATTAAAACATCTGTAATATTATTATCACTTTGCGAAACCACGTATTTCAAAACTTCTCCCAAAGTTTTTTCTCTGCTTCCATTAGGAAATTCATCTCGAAACGGGCTGTAAGTATTGTCGTGAAGATCAGATTTTTCAACTGCAATTTTCTGGTTTAAATTTAATTTTTTTGCATCTACTTCATTCAAAATTGCAATCGCAACATGAAATTTAAAAACCGACAAAAGTGGTAACTCTTTATTTCCGTTGATGTCTATTTTAAAATCATCTTCTATAGAATTTACAGAAACAGCGATTGTAGCGTTTTTTCCTGCAATAATTTTATTGATTTCAGTTTGCAAATCGAGCTCTGGATTTTGATTATTTTTTTTCTCTGTGCAAGAAAAAAGGAAAATTGACAGAAGAATTAAGAGTGTTTTTTTCATTCGTAAAATTCGAGATAATTCGTAAAATTCGCCCAATTAAGAAATCAACCTCACAATCTCCAATGCCACTTTCAACGCTTCAGTTCCATCTTCCAAAGAAACTTCTACGTTTTTATCTTCGGTAATTGCGTCTGCAAAACTTTCCAATTCATCCAAAATTGCATTATTTGGTTGAATATCAGGATATTCAAATAGTATTTGATTTTTTTCGCCTTCTGCATTTGTGATGATCATATCAAAATCATTAGGAATTTCTGGCGCATCTTTCATGCGAATTACTTCCGCTTTTTTCTCCAAAAAATCCACAGAAATGTAAGCGTCTTGTTGGAAAAATCTAGATTTTCGCATCGCTTTCATAGAAATTCTGGAAGTCGTCAAATTTGCAACACAACCATTTTCAAATTCAATTCTCGCATTGCAAATATCTGGCGTTTTGCTCACCACAGAAACTCCGTTTGCGTGTATTTCCTTCACTTTAGATTTCACCAAAGAAAGTAAAATATCTAAATCGTGAATCATTAAATCCAAAACTACAGAAACATCTGTTCCACGTGGATTAAATTCTGCCAATCGATGAATTTCAATAAACATCGGTGTTTGAATGAAAGATTTTGTAGCTATAAATGCAGGATTGTATCTTTCTACATGGCCAACTTGAGCTTTTATACCAAATTCTCGGCATTTGTAGAGAATTTCTTCGGCTTGTTTTAAAGTTTGCGTAATGGGTTTTTCAATGAAAAAATGAATTCTTTTTTCAATGGCTTTCATCGCAAAATCGTAGTGATATAGAGTAGGAGTTACGATATCCAACATCACTATTTGACTTAAAAGTTCTTCGAAATCTTCAAAATATTTGTATCCGAATTCTGCCTCTAGTTTTTTCCCATTTTCTGCATCTGCATCATGAAAACCGACAAGATTATATTTTTCCGATTGTTGTAGTAATTTTAAATGAATTTTTCCGAGATGACCTGCGCCAACTAAACCAGCTTTTAGCATATATTGAGTTTATTATTCTTTAGCGTAAATATAAGCATTTAGGCTCAAGCTCAAAAATTTACATTTTCTTAGTCTTTTTATAGCGTTACAACTATTTTTTCTTCAGAACTTTTTTGGGCTGCTTCTATTATTCTCATAGTTTGTATGGCGTCTTCTGGATGTACGGGTACAGGTTTATTCTCTACAATTGAGGTATGTAATTTCTGAAAAAGTTCTAAATAATTCCCGTGCAAACTTTCAATTTCGCATCTGCCTTTCTCTGTATGTAGAATTCCTTTTTGATGCTCATTTTCTGTTCCCCAATCTGTGTAATTGGGTGTTTTTCCCATTTTTAAATCATCTTCTTGCACATCTGCACGCATTTTTAGAAAACTACCGTTTCTACCTTGCAACACATAAGCTGGTAAAACTTCTTTGGCAAAAAAGGTGGCTTTTAATCGCACATTTTTATCTGGATAATACAGCAAAATATCAAAATAATCACCAATTTCTGTATTTTTTCTAAATTGTTTTAAGTTCGCATGAATCTGCGTGGGGAAACCAAATAATACCAAAGCCTGATCTATAATATGAGATCCAAGATCCCACAAAACACCAGATCCATCCTGATTTTTTTCTTTCCAAGATTTTATAGATAACGAAGGATTATAGCGCTCAAATCTTATTTCTACGTCTACAATTTCGCCTAAAGTATTTTCTTGAAGTATTTTTTTGCACCGTTTTAAAATCGCTATCATATCTTCTATTCTGATAAACACACAATTTAAGATCAAGTTTTTTCGCCAATGCATCTAGTTCTATTGCTTCTGCCAAATTGCTGGTGAAACTTTTTTCTACCAACACGTGTTTTCCAGCTTCCAAAGCTTTTTTGCTAAGTTCGAAATGCGTGTGAACTGGTGTATTAATTACAATTAATTCTGCATCACTACTCAAAAGTTCTTCTAAGCTGTCAAAACTTACTGTGTTTTCAAAATCTTTTTGGATGTTTTTGCTGCTTCTTTCATAGGCTCCAATTAGTTCAAAACCATCGCAAATAGAAAGAAAAGGAGCATGAAAGAATTTTCTAGAATCTCCATAAGCCATCAAAGCTGTTTTAATTATTTTCATTTTTAATAGTCATTTTATGGCACTAAATTATAAAATTATGTTTGATGATCTGTACTTAATTTCAATCAAAAACCAGGTAATTCACCAAAAGAAAAAGTAGAACTGCTCGATATGTTTATTTTAAAAAAAAAAAAATTCCACCTCGTTTTTAGCTCGAGATAGAAATTTTTTAATAATAATCGAAAAAAAATTAATTTGAAAAATACTGTAAATTCACCAAATCTCTCAGTTTCTTAGCAATCCGTAGAATTAAATACAATCTGCGATATATTATTAATATTTCAAAATATTATCGAATTTGGAAAGTACTTCTTCTAACTGTAGAAAATTTATCCCATAATATGAAAACCACCATCTACATGGCGAATTTCTCCGGTAATTCTGGTTTCCGGACGGAATAAATGCACAATTTCATGTGCCAAATCTTCTGGTAAAGCATTTCCTAACGGACTGATTCTGTGCGCTCTTTCTACATCTTCATCTTTCAAAGTTGCATTACCGGCTTTGCTTCCCATATAAGGTGAAAATCGGATAGCATTGGCTCTAATTCCATATTTTTTTCCCAATTCATAGGCCATTTCTATGGTTAATCTTTCTAAAGCCGCTTTTGCAATGCTCATATTAATATATGGAAAAAACGAAACTTTTTCTGCCGCAATATAGCTTAAAGAAACAATGGAAGCTCCATTTTGCAATACTCCATTGGAAAGTAAAGCATGACTGAGCGAAATTAAAGAATACGCAGAAACATTCATCGTATCGTTAAATTCTTCTGCTGTTACTTCTAGCATTGGTTTCACAGATTTGTTTCTAATGGTTTTATCCATTGCAATTGCATGAAGAAAACCATTTAATCCTATGTTTTTTTCTTTTAAATCATTAGCTAAAAACTTTAAGCTTTCTGGTAAAGTAACATCTAAAGCAGCGGTATAAATATCTTTTCCCAATACTTTGTCGCAAGCTTTTTTGAAATCTTCGTGGTTTTTATTTAAAAAATCACTGGCTTTTTCGGATAGATTTTTGTGAAAAGGCGTTACACCAAGTCCGGTACAAACTACGTTTCCGTTGTTTTCTAGAATTTTTTCTGCTGTTTTCATTGCCAAAGAATTTTCGTCGGCAATACCTGTTATTAAATATGTTCGATTTTTGAGCATCGTTTTTTTTAAGTAAAAAATAAATAGTAAAAAATGAATTCTTGGATGATTTTTAAGCTTTGTAAAGCGCAGTTCCCCATGTCCAGCCAGAACCTACAGCTGCGAAAAGTAGAATATCGCCTGTTTTTATTTCTTTGGTTTTAAAGGTTTCATCTAAAATAATAGGAATCGTTCCACCAGAAGTATTGGCGTAACGATCCATATTGGTCATCACTTTTTCAAAAGGAATATTGGTTTTTCTGGCTGTTTCTTGCAAAATTCTAATACTTGGTTGATGCGGAATTACATAATTTACATCATCGGAAGTCATTAGATTATCTTCCAAAATTTCTATAATTGCTTCTGGCAAAACTTTGGTAGCAGTTTCGTATACTTCTTTTCCATTCATCTGGAAAAAATGTTGTTTGTTTTTCAAAGTTTCTTCAGATGCAGGCATTTCGCAACCTCCTGCTGGAATATTGAAATGTAATTTTCCTCTTCCATCTGCATGCAATTTAAAATCGAAAAAACCTTTATCTTCGGTTGTAGCTGATAGCAAAATTGCTCCAGCTCCATCTCCAAAAAAGACAGAATCTTTGCGCGTCCAATCTGTAATTGATGAAAAAACATCGGCACCAATTACCAATACGTTTTTATACATTCCTGTTTCTACAAATTGGCAACCAATGGCAATTCCGTATAATCCGCCAGAACAAACGGCAGAAATATCAAAAGCAACAGCTTGATAGGTACCCATTTTTTCTTGTACAAAACAAGCAGTAGAAGGAGCTTGTCTATCTGGTGTAGAGGTTGCTACTATTATTAAATCTATATCCGATGGAGAAACGCCAGAACCTTCTAACGCGTTGAGTCCGGCTTTTGTAGCGAGATCACTGGTAAATTCTCCTTCTGCAATGCGTCTTTCTTTTATTCCTAAATTTTTGAAAATCCATTCATCTGAAGAACCAACAGCCTCAAAAAAATCATTCTTTAGGATTTTTGGGGGTACATAAGTTCCGGTGCTTTTTATATATGCTCTAATTTTTTTAGCATTTAATTTTGTCATTAAGTGTAATTTTTTTTGAAATTGATTTATTTTGGACAAAGTTAATGACAATCTTTTAAACTTTCTGGGTTTTTGATTGGTATTTAATAAAATTTAAATTGTAGGGAAAGTGTATTTTATTTTTTATATTTGAAAAGGAGAAAATAGAACCATGCAAGATAGTTACTTACACAAAGGGAAAAGAAAAATTTTAATTAATTATTTACGTGATAAATTGGGCATTACAGATGAAAATGTCTTAAATGCAATCAACGAAATTCCACGCCACCTATTTCTAGAAAGTATTTTTGCAGATTACGCTTATGAAGATCGTGCTTTTCCGATAGCATCCCAACAGACAATTTCTCATCCATCTACAGTGGCAGAGCAGACAGAACTTTTGGAAGTAAAAGAGGATGAGAAAATTTTAGAAATTGGGACAGGTTGTGGTTATCAAACAGCAGTACTAATTAAGATGAAAGCATTGGTTTATACCATTGAAAGACAAAAAAGTTTGTATGATTTTTCTAAAAATAAATTGAGAGAATTAAATCTCTTTCCAAAATTTCAAAGTTTTGGAGATGGTTTCGCAGGTTTGCCAACGTATGCTCCCTTTGATAAAATAATTGTGACTTGCGGAGCAGAAAATTTACCCACAGAATTGCTTCATCAATTAAAAATAGGCGGAAAAATGGTAATTCCTCTAGGAAAATTTGAGCATCAAACTTTATATCGATTTACAAAAATTTCTGAAAAAGAATTTGAAAAAGAGGAATTTGGCGCGTATAAATTTGTTCCAATGCTTGGAAACACCAATGTATAACATGGAAGAGATTATTTTTAAAACTAAGAAAATAGATAAAGTGTTCTTCATGCTTTATCTTGGGATTATTTTATTGCTATTAAGTATTTCATGGTACACCTACTTAGAAAAAGACGATTTTTTTGTTTTTTTACCGATGGGATTAATTATTATTTCACTGCTTTTTTTATCTTTTGGCGGTCGATATTTTTTTAAGATAATTGTAAAAGAAAATAAATTAACCATCAGATTTCTATTCAATATATACACTACAGAAATTGAAAAAATAACTAAAATAAGGAAAGGTGAAACTATGTGGAGTGGTTTTCACAAGTATGGTACAGGTACGAAAGGATTAATAATTTTTGCTAAATACCACAACGATCTTTATATAACACCGGAAAATGAACTTTTGTTTATAGAGACTTTGCAGAAAATTAATCCTCAAATTATCTTCGAAAATATAGAAAATAATTAAATTTTTCAAAATAATTTACATAGATTTCACTAGTAATTTTTTAATTGTAACTCATGAAAGTATTTATTAATAGTAGAATTCCAGCGATTGCTTTAGAACTTTTAACCCAAGAAAATATAGAATATTTCTTGCCAGAAAATAAAGAGCAAACCCACAAACAATGGTTAGAGAATTGCAAAAAAGCCGATGTTTTGTTGAATGTAGGTAGAAAAAAATTAGATAAAACCTTTTTCGAAAACTGTCCAAATGTAAAAGCAATCGTACAATTTGCAGCAGGTTATGATAATATCGATATGGAAATTGCCAATGCAAGAAAAATTCCTGTCGGAAATACGCCTCATGTTTTAAGTAGAGCGACTTCTGATGTTGCTTTTCTACTCATGCAAATGGTTTCTAGAAGAGCTAGTTATAACATCAACAAAGTACAATCTGGCAATTGGAAAGATTTTGATGCTTTGGAACAACTCGGTCAAGAATTGTATGGCAAAACTTTGGGCGTTTATGGTTTAGGCAAAATCGGTTTTGAAATGGCTGAAAAATGTAAAAAAGCTTTCGATATGGACATAATTTATCACAATCGAACTCAAAATATAGAAGCAGAAACGAAGTTAGATGCAAAATATGTTTCCTTCGAAGATTTAGCAAAAAACGCTGATGTATTAAGTATTCACGCCAATTTTTCTGCGGAACAAAATGAAATTTTCAATGCCTCGGTTTTTGAAAAAATGAAGTCGAATTCAATTTTCATCAATACTGCAAGAGGAAGTTTTCACAATCAAGTAGATTTATTAGAATTTCTAAAAAATGGCAAAATTTGGGGAGCTGGTTTGGATGTTACCAATCCAGAACCAATCGATATGAATAATGAGATTCTGCAGCTACCAAATGTGTGCGTTTTACCACATATAGGATCGGCAACTGTAGAAGCTCGTAATGGAATGGCGAAGATTGTGGCGGCAAATATTATTGCTTTTTCGAAAGGGGAGCAGCTTCCTTATTGCGTAAATCCTGAAATTTATGAAAATTTTAATATTTAACAATCTTACATTGGAATCATTATTGTTTGAATTAAATTCTAAAAAATAAAATTATGGAACCAGAAGAAAATCAAGATCAAGTAGAAAAAAATCTAGCGGAAATGGATTACAATTCAAGTGAAGATATTTTCAATAAAGAAAAACATATCTCTTTGGATGGCGATGGAAATCCTATTACAAATCAAAATCAAAAAGATGAAATGCCTTTCGGTTTAGACATTCCAGGTTTTGAAGATGATGACAATTATGAGCAATTAAATAGTCAGATTCCCACGGAAGATGAAAGTTTGCACAAAGGAAACGAGATAGAGGAGTAGAAATACAATCTATTAATATAAAAAAAAGCTGTCTTTTACTAAGATGGCTTTTTTTTAATTTAAATGATTGAAAATTTATGAAGAATTTTTGAATAAAACCACTAGAATGTAAGATTTTTCTTGCAATTTTACATTTCTAAATTAAAAACTATGATTAAAAAATTATTCTTCCTTTCTCTTACCTTATTTTTAAGTTTCAACGCAATAGCTCAAACACAGATTGATAGTTTAAAAACGATCGAAAATCCTATCGATGGTGGCAAAAAATTGCAGTTCGGTTTAGGATTCGGTCTTAATTTCGTAGGCGGCACAAGCTTGAATCTTTCGCCAAATCTAACCTATAATGTGAATGAAAAAATTTCTGTTGGTGCTGGAATCTTGGTTAATTACAACGCTGTAAAAAATATACAGACTACAACAACTGCAGGTGTTAATGCACTTTTCTTTTATAAACCGATCGGTAAATTAATTACAACCGCGGAGTTCGCAGAAATGTATGTGAATAGAAATAATAAACTTTTAAATAACAAAGAAAATTTCTGGGATTCGGCGCTTTTCGTGGGAGCAGGTTACCAAATTACCTCAAAAATTTCTGTAGGCGGTAAATACAATTTGTTGTATAAAAAAGATAAAAGTGTGTATTCCAGTCCATTTATACCATTTGTGAACATTAGCTTTTAAAATTAAATTTTTTCAAAATTTATTTATTCCCTTCTATTTTCAAGAAGGGAATTTTTATTATTTTAATTTGTTGTAAATTCTATTTTTAATATCTTTAAAACTTTGAATATTAAACTCAAAATACTGATTTTCATATGACTTTCCAAGAACAAATACAACAAGGAATCCCATCCGAACTTCCTGAAATTAAAATATACGAACCCGAAATCAATCACGCACCAAAACGGAAAGAAATTCTTACAGAAGAAGAGAAAAAACTCGCGCTGAAAAATGCTTTGCGCTATTTCGAACCTAAATTTCATGCAGAATTATTGCCAGAATTTAGACAAGAATTAGAAGATTTTGGTAGAATTTATATGTATCGTTTTCGTCCAGATTATGAAATGAAAGCGCGGTCAATTTCTGAATATCCCGGAAAATCGGAGCAAGCAAAATCGATTATGTTGATGATTCAAAACAATTTGGATTATGCCGTTGCTCAACATCCACACGAATTGATTACTTACGGTGGAAATGGGGCGGTTTTTCAAAATTGGGCGCAATATCTTTTGACGATGAAATATTTGTCGGAAATGACGGACGAACAAACATTAACCATGTATTCTGGACATCCAATGGGATTATTTCCGAGCAGTAAAGATGCGCCAAGAGTTGTGGTTACGAATGGAATGGTAATTCCAAACTATTCTAAACCAGACGATTGGGAAAAAATGAACGCTTTGGGAGTTTCGCAATACGGACAAATGACGGCGGGAAGTTATATGTACATTGGTCCACAAGGAATTGTGCATGGAACGACAATTACGGTTTTAAATGCATTTAGAAAAATTAAAAAAGAACCAAAAGGCGGAATTTTCGTCACTTCAGGTTTAGGTGGAATGTCTGGAGCGCAACCAAAAGCCGGTAATATTGCAGGTTGCATCACGATTTGCGCAGATGTAAATGCAAAAATTACCAAAATCCGCCATGAACAAAAATGGATTGACGAAATTCATGAAAATTTAGATGAATTAGTAGAAAGAGTTCAGAAAGCACAAGAAAATAAAGAAACTATTTCCTTGGCTTATCTCGGAAATATCGTGGATGTTTGGGAAAAATTTGATGCCGAAAATCTGCATGTAGACATTGGTTCCGATCAGACTTCGCTTCATAATCCTTGGGCAGGAGGATATTATCCGGTCGGAATTTCATTTGAAGAAGCCAATAAAATGATGGCTGAAAATCCTGAATTATTTAAAGAAAAAATACAAGAAACACTTCGTCGTCACGCAAAAGCCATCAATAAACATACAGAAAAAGGCACTTATTTTTTCGATTATGGAAACGCATTTTTACTCGAAGCAAGTAGAGCAGGAGCAGATGTGATGGCAGAAAATCCAAGTTTGGGACGAGAATTTAAGTTTCCAAGTTATGTGCAAGATATTATGGGACCAATGTGTTTTGATTATGGTTTTGGGCCGTTTCGTTGGGTTTGTGCCAGTGGAAAACCAGAAGATTTACAAAAAACCGATGAAATTGCTTGCAAAGTTTTAGAAGAATTAATGAAAAATTCGCCGAAGGAAATTCAGCAGCAAATGCAAGACAATATCACTTGGATAAAAGGGGCGCAAGAGAATAATTTGGTCGTAGGTTCGCAAGCCAGAATTTTATATGCCGATGCAGAAGGTCGCATGAAAATTGCGGAAGCCTTCAATAATGCGATTAAAAATGGAGAAATTGGAGCCGTAGTTTTAGGTCGAGATCATCATGATGTTTCTGGGACAGATTCCCCGTATCGCGAAACTTCTAATATTTATGACGGTTCCAGATTTACTGCAGATATGGCGATTCAGAACGTAATTGGCGACAGTTTTCGTGGTGCAACTTGGGTTTCTATACACAATGGAGGCGGCGTTGGTTGGGGAGAAGTCATTAATGGTGGTTTCGGAATGTTGCTTGATGGAAGCGCAGAAGCAGAACGAAAATTGAAAAATATGCTTTTTTGGGATGTAAACAATGGAATTTCCCGCCGATCTTGGGCAAGAAACGAAGGCGCAGTTTTCGCCATAAAAAGAGCGATGGAAGCAGAACCGAATTTGAAAGTGACGCTGCCGAATTTTGTAGATGAGGACTTGTTTTAATTCCCCTTCTTTGAAGGGGTGGCGAAAATTCAGAGAATTTTTGACGGGGTAGTTTTATTTGGGCAGTCTCGTCCTTAAAGACGAGACCTTCTGTTCCCAAAACGAGGAACGAGTTTCGATGATTTAAATAAAAATAATAAAATTATGAATCAATCTTTTTATTGCTGGCTTCGACAAGCTCAGCCACCAATAAAAAGGATTTCCACTCAAGTCGGGTTGCAAGAGATTCGCTGTTAAAGAATGATTTTTTTTAGAATATTTAATTTTCTAAATTTAAAAAAATTCCAATTTGTATTAATATCAAATAAATGAAAATTTTCACAACAAAAGACTCTAACAGTTCACTTAAATTGTTAGACCAAGAAAAGAATGTTATCGGAGAATTGTTATTTAGTTTTATTAATGGACTTAACGACAAAATTTATTTTGATGATAGAATGTACAGAATAAAACATAGCGGATTTCTGTGGTATGATAAAAGTTTGATAGATTTAAATGAAAATATAATATTGAAAATTGATACTGAAAAAAATAGATTATTTTATTTTGGTAAGAATACAGAGTTCTTTACCATAAGATACAAAGGTTGGTGGAATCAAAAACATATTTTGTACAAAGATGACGAATTACAATTAACGATAAATTACAAACAAAAATTTTTCGGCACAAATAATTTTACAGTTAGAGTAGAAAATAATTTTGATAATAATTTAATCACCATGTTTCTTCTTTATTTATTTAATTTTCAAATTAGTGCACCTTAATCAAATTTTTAGAAATTAAGTTAATTAACAAAAGATAATTCAAAAAATGATAAATTTTCCAGAAATCCTCCAAACCCAAGCCAATATCAAAGTAATCGATTCAACCATCGATTACAAAAATTACGTCGCAATAGATCTTTCCGCCAAAAATACAGATAAAATGGATTTGGATGTTACGGATGCAGAAGTTTTCGAGGAGTTTGTAGAAAATCATCTTTCAGAAAATAAGGCAAAAGTCGCTTTCGGTGGTTATTTAGAAGTTAGAAACCTCTACAGAAGAAGCGAAAATTTTAAAGATAATGTAACTGATGAAAGAAATATTCACATCGGTTTAGATCTTTGGATAAAAGCGGGAACTTCGGTTTTGAGTGCTTTAGATGGCAAAATTCATAGTTTTCAAGACAATACAGCACATGGAGATTATGGACCAACAATTATTATCGAACATGAAATTGATGGTTGTACTTTTTGCACTTTGTACGGTCATTTAAGTTTGGAAAGTTTAGATGGAAAATCGGAAGGTCAAGTGGTGAAGAAAGGAGAAAAAATTGCAGAATTGGGAAAACCGCCCATCAATGGAGATTATGCACCGCATTTGCATTTTCAAATTATTAAAGATATTCAAAACAAAAAAGGCGATTATCCCGGAGTTTGCAGCCAAAAGGAATTGGAATTTTATAAGGAAAATTGCCCAGATCCGAATTTGTTATTAAAAATTTAAGGCAAGTTTAATTAAAATATAACCACAAAAGAATTATAAGTTGAAGAAAAATGATTTCAATTCAATAAGGATAATTTAAGAAATTTTCATATTATTTTATCTTTATTACGAATTGTTTAAGCTCATGCTTTTATTACTTTTGTGGTTAAATATTTATTTTCAATAAATTAATACAAGCACTGATAAAAAAAAATAAACGTATGAAAAAATTAGAATTCACCATAGAAATAAACGCAAGCAAAGAAAAAATTTGGGAAGCACTTTGGAAAGCAGAAAATTATGCAGAATGGACGAGAGCTTTCTGCGAAGGATCTCACATCAAAGGAGATTTGGTGGCAGGAAATACCATTCAGTTTTTAGATGCCAATAATGATGGCATGTTTGCAATAGTTACGGAAATGATACCCAATGAAAAAATGTATTTCACGCATCTTGGTGAAGTGAAAGCGGGAGAATCTGGCGATAAAATTTATGAAGATGAATCCATCGAAAACTATGATATCGTAGAAAATGATGGTAAATCTGATCTTACAATCACAATCAATGCGCCGGTTGAATATTTGCAGTTTTTCACCAATTATTTTCCTACGGCCGTTCAAAACATCAAAAATATTGCGGAAAGATAAGTGATCAATTTTTGATTAAAGTATCAATTTTTGATTATATTTGTATCAAATAATGATAGTAAATAATATACAGTAATGATAGCAGAAATCGAAAAATACATAGAAATTCAAAATAATATCGATCAGATTTTGAAAGACTCACCTTTGAAAATGTCTTACATTATTGAAAAATCTGGTATTAAAAAACCTACTTTTTTCAAAAAAATGAAAGAGAAAAGATTTACGCCAGAAGAACTTTTGATTATCGCAAAAAATGTAGAAATAAAAGAGTGGCGCAACGAAACCAAAGAAGAAATTTTGGAATCTTTGAAACGCTCTGAAGAGGATATAAAACATGGAAGAGTTCATGACTTTTATGAAGTAATGGCAAAAGTAAAGGAACGAATCCAAAAAGCTAAAAATGAGAGTTCAGTACACTGATCAATCTCTGGAGGATTTAAAAGAAATAGAATACTATCTTTTGCAGAAGTGGAATGTAGAAATTTTTGAAAACTTTATAGATAAATTTTACCATATCGTTGAATTAATATTAGAGGAGAATGTAATTTTTCAAAAATTTGAAGATACAAAATACCGAAAAATCTTAATTACAAAACATAACACTTTAATTTATAAAGTTGAAAATGAAGTTTTATTTATCATAAAAATCCTTCAAAACTTCCAAAACCCCGCAGAAAATCTAAAATATTTTGATGAAATAGAATGATTATTCTCACTGGTTTTTCATTCTAAAAAGTCTATTTTTGTAAGATATCTTTCTAATATGAATTTTAAATTTTCCCTCTTTTTTATTTTCCTGTTCAATCTTGCTTTCTCGCAAGTTGGTAGCATCAACATCAACGTCTACAACGATTTTTCTAAAAAACCAATTCCTGCTACCGTCAAAATTTCTGGAACAGAAACTCAATTTTCTGGCGAAGGAAATGTTGTAATCAACGATTTACCTTCTGGAAATTATACTTTTGAAATTTCTGCAGCTGGTTTTGAGAGTAATTCATTGAATGATATTACCATCGTTCCCAACCAAAATCTTACATTTTCCATCGGTCTTTCCCAAAAAGCGGCCGATATAGAAACCGTTCTTATTACTAGAAAAGCCTACAAAACTACGGCAGAAAGTCCTGTTTCTCTACGAAATATAACGAGTGAAGAAATTCAAAAAAACGCCGGTGCAAATCGCGATGTTTCCAAAGCAATATTAAGTTTTCCTGGTGTTGGTTCTACTTCTACTTTTCGAAATGATCTTTTTATAAGAGGTGGCGCATCTTCGGAAAATAAATTTTACATCGATGGTATCGAAGTTCCGATTATCAATCACTTTCAAACGCAAGGCGCAACTGGTGGTCCAAGAGGAATCATCACTGTAGATTTTTTGAAGGATGTAGATTTCTATTCTGGTGCCTTTCCTGCGAGTAGAAACGGCGTTATCTCTTCTCTTTTTGAATTTAATTTAAAGCAAGCACGTAAAGATAAAATTGGCTATAAAGCCGTAGTTGGTTTAGACGATTTGCAATTGATGGCAGATGGTCCACTTTCTAAAGACCAATCTTGGAGCGGATTGTTCTCTGTTCGCAAATCCAATTTGCAAATTTTATTTAAAGCTATCGGTTTGCCATTTTTGCCCAGTTATTACGATTCTCAATTCAAAGTTTCCAAAAAATTTAAATCTGGAGATGAGTTGTATTTCATAGGTTTAGGCGCAATTGATCAATTTAAATTTAATCTAGATGCAGATCCTACGCTATCAAATCTTACAATTTTAGATCGTTTGCCTATCGCGCCACAATGGAATTATACCGTTGGTGCAGGTTATCGCCATTTGGTAGAAAATGGAAACTGGCTTTTCACCATGAGTAGAAATATGCTGGATAATAAAGCCACAAAATATTTCCGAAATATAGAAACTCCAGAAAATTTACTTTCTGATTATCAATCTCAAGAAATGGAAAATAAAATCCGTGTTGATAGAAATTTCACATTTGCAAATATTAAGATGAGTGCTGGAACTAATTATAATTTTAGCAAATACAACAACCGTTCATTCCTGAAAAGTGTTTCTCAAAATGCTTTCCAATTGGATAATTATCAATCAGATATTTCCCTTTCGCAATACGGATTCTATCTGCAAGGTTCTAGATCTTTTGCCAACGGAAAAGTGAATGTAAGCGGAGGTTTTCGTGCAGATGGAAGTTCGTATTCCGAACTGACGAATAATCCTTTGGAGCAATTCTCCCCAAGAATTGCCCTACAATACAAGTTTGCAGAGCGTTTTGCATTCAATTTCAATACAGGAATTTACTATCAACTTCCTGCTTATACTGCATTAGGATTTCAATCTGAAAATGTGCTTATCAACAAACAATTTCTCAAATACATCAAAAATTCTCAAGCAGTAGCAGGTTTTGAATATAATGGAAAAGATAATTTGCGAATCACCGCAGAAACCTATTACAAAAAATACAAAAACTATCCTTTCTCTTTGAGAAATCAAATTTCCCTAGCAAATATCGGAGCAGATTTTGGTGTTGTTGGGATAGAACCTGTAGATTCTAGAGGTTTTGGAGAAACGTATGGGTTTGAATTATTGGTGCAAAAAAGAACGCTCAACAATTTCTATGGAATTGCAGCCTATACTTTCGGGAAGTCGCAATTTAGCAATGCTTCTGGAGATTTAATTCCTTCTAGTTGGGATTCTCGCCATATTTTGAGCATCACCGCAGGGAAATATTTTGGCAAAAACTGGAACATTGGCGCAAAATTTCGCCTGCAATCTGGTCTTCCAGAAACGCCTTACAATTTAGATAGAAGTCAATTGGTCAATATTTGGAATATTTCCAACGGACCGGTGCAAGATTTCACGCAACTCAACCAACAACGTGGAAATTTAGTGCAACAACTGGATGTTCGTGTAGAGAAAAAATGGATTTTTAGCAAATGGCAATTCACTACATATATAGATGTCATCAATATTTATGGCGCCAACAATCCCAGCAATTTGCCCGTCGTGAATTTGGATAGAGATACCAATGGAAATGGCGTAATTATCAATCCGACTGCTCCACAAAATCAACAAGTTTATTCTTTGATTACAGGGGAACAAGATAAATTAACCACACTTCCATACTTCGGATTTATTTTCGAATTCTAGTTATTTTTTGTCCTGATAATCATCGGGAGAAATGGTATTAATATTATTTGGGCGCCATGATCCATCTTCCATTCCCGCTTCCGCCGAGGCGGAGAGCTTCATTCAAGCTGGGGCGCAGATTTTCGATATTTTCCTAATTTTTTTAAAGTTGCAAAAAGCAAATCCCCCTGAAAAATGTTCGGTTTTAAATTTTTCTTGAGTTGAAATAGTAAAATCACGATAGATGAAAATTACCACATTTTTTGTTATGATAGTTTAAATCTATTATTTAAATGTTATTTCAATTATAATTTCTCGTCATTATGTAACTTAGAATCACTAAATTTGATTTATATAATTCTAATAATACAAAAAATGAGTACACCAGAAGAAGGAAAATGTCCTGTAAATCATGGCGATAGCAACCATGGCGAAACAATCCACAGCATCAACGAACATATCCAAAACGGAACAGTAGAAAATGCAACAAACAGTGCGAAATGTCCGGTTATGTCTGGTGCACGCACTGGAATTAACAATGAAACTAAAAATTGGTGGCCAAAATCGCTAAAATTAGAAATTTTGAGCCAGCGAGATTCGAAAGTGAATCCGCTTGATGAAGATTTTAATTACAAAGAAGAATTTTTAAAATTAGATCTTGAAGCCGTAAAATCTGATCTTAAAAATTTAATGACAGATAGTCAATCTTGGTGGCCTGCAGATTGGGGACATTACGGAGGATTGATGATCAGATTGGCGTGGCATTCCGCAGGTTCTTATAGAAATGCAGACGGAAGAGGAGGAAGCAATACTGGAAATCAGCGTTTTGCGCCTCTAAATTCTTGGCCAGATAATGTAAATTTAGATAAAGGACGACGTTTACTTTGGCCTATCAAAAAGAAATATGGCAACAAATTATCTTGGGGAGATCTTATGATTCTCGCCGGGAATATGGCGTACGAATCTATGGGATTAAAAACTTTCGGTTTTGGCGGAGGTAGAGTGGATATTTGGAGCCCAGAAATTGATACCTATTGGGGATCTGAAAGTGAATGGCTAGCTCCAAGTGGAGTAGAAGGTAGCAGATACAGCGGAGAAAGAGATTTAGAAAATCCTTTGGCATCTGTGATGATGGGCTTAATTTATGTAAACCCAGAAGGTGTAGATGGGAATCCAGATCCTTTAAAAACGGCTCATGATATGCGCGTAACCTTCAAAAGAATGGCGATGAATGACGAAGAAACTGCAGCACTCACCATTGGTGGACATACCGTTGGAAAATGCCACGGAAACGGAGATGCAACCATTCTAGGAGAAAGTCCAGAAGGTGCAAATGTAGAAAATCAAGGTTTTGGCTGGATAAATCCTCAAGGAAAAGGACATTCAGAAAATACGGTAAGTTCTGGTATAGAAGGAGCTTGGACTACCAATCCTACAAAATTTAATAATGAATATTTAGATTTATTGTTAAATTATGATTGGGCACTAACCAAAAGTCCAGCAGGAGCACACCAATGGGAGCCGACAAATTTGCCGGAAGAGAAAAAACCATTTGATGCTTTTATCCCAAATGTGCGAAGAAATCCTATCATGACGGATGCAGATATGGCATTAAAAATGGATCCAGAATACCGCAAAATTTCAGAAAGATTTCTAAATGATTTTGAATACATGTCGGATACTTTTGCAAGAGCTTGGTTTAAATTAACGCATAGAGATTTAGGACCAAAAGATTGCTATTTGGGTGCAGATGTACCTGCAGAAGATCTAATCTGGCAAGATCCAATTCCAAAAAATACTACAGTTTTATCTGATGCTGAAATTGCGGATTTAAAAAACCAACTTCTAAATAGCGGACTTACCAGAACAGAATTGATCAATACAGCTTGGGATAGCGCTAGAACTTATAGAGGTTCAGATTACAGAGGAGGAGCCAATGGCGCAAGAATTCGTTTGGCACCACAAAAAGACTGGAAAGGAAACGAACCAGAAAGATTGCAGAAGGTTTTGCATGTTTTAGCAAACATCAAAACTCAATTCGGGAAAGAAGTTAGCATTGCAGATTTAATCGTACTTGGCGGAACTGCAGCTGTAGAAAAAGCTGCTCAAGATGGTGGATTCAATATGGAAGTTCCATTTTTGCAAGGAAGAGGAGATGCAACGGACGAGATGACGGATGTAGAATCTTTTGAAGATTTGGAGCCGATACATGATGGATACAGAAATTTCTTGAAAGAAAACTACAGTGTAAATCCTGAAGAATTGCTATTGGACAGAACACAATTGATGGGCTTAACTGCACCAGAAATGACAGTCTTAATTGGTGGAATGCGTGTATTGGCAACCAACTATGGCGGCACAAAAGAAGGCGTTTTCACAAATAATCCAGGAGTTTTATCCAATGATTTCTTTGTAAATCTTACCGATATGAACAACTCTTGGAATCCAAATGGCGAAAATCATTACAATATTGTAGATAGAAAAACGGGCGCAACCAAATTTACTGCTTCAAAAGTAGATTTAGTTTTTGGTTCCAATTCTATTCTTCGCGCATATTCAGAAGTATATGCACAAGACGATAACAAAGAAAAATTTGCCAGAGATTTTATCAAAGTTTGGACAAAAGTGATGAATTCAGATAGATATGATTTGAAGTAATCAAAAAAAAAAATAATTGAACGGGCTAATTGCCCGTTTTTTTATGTGAAGTAAAAAGCTATTTTCAAATATAAAAAATCCAAAAAAGAAGCCACAAAACAGAATTTTGTGGCTTTTGTATAAAATAATAATTGTGTTTTATTTTAAATCGGATGAATTTATGGTATCCATCACAACCTTAAGTTCGTCTGTGGTGTAGCCATTACCTTCAATTGTAACGAGAAATCTACTTTTCAATATATATTGAATTTCAGAATCTACAAACGTGTCTTTATTTCTTTCTTTTATACTTGCTTTTACACCATTAAATTCACCCATTTTTTCAAAACTAGTATCAGTAGTTTTTTCAGAATTAGTTGCAAGTCCCATTTTCATCATAGATATCATCGCACTTCCTGTTTCTCCAGCTCCATCCATCACGGTTATTTTTACTTTTTTGTTTTCTTCTCCTGTATATTCTGCTTCAGCGGAAGACATTTGGATCATAGAATTATCTCCAACAGAAATAGAAGTTCTCTTCATTCCCATTACTGTTTCTGGCATCACCGCTTTCAACGCATCATTAGATATTGGAGCTAGTTTTTTCAATTCCTCTGTTTCTTTCTGAATGTCTTCCAAAGAATTGGAGAGATTATTCAGGTTTTTAGCTCCATTGAAAACATCAGAAATAGAAGTGGAATCTTCCTCAACTTTATCTTCTTTTTTACCACAATTTGCTAAAAATAGAAGAGAACAAGATAATAGTAATAATTTTTTCATCGTAATATGTTTTTTTATTAGAAGTAAAGTTATTAAATTATTTCTACCATCTTTTTCTTTTAATATTAATTTTTGTTATTTTATCATTCCGCACTAATTTTTTCTTACTAAACCACGTAAATATTCTTAATTCTGTAACTTTTTTTTAATTCCTATACTAACTTCATATGGAAGTGAAAAACATTTTTGCAGAACAACAATTTATAGCTGAAATAGAAAAGCATAAAGGAATTTTATTCAAAATTTCTAAGATGTATATGGATAATGCGGAAGATCAAAAAGATTTATTTCAAGAAATTACCTATCAAGCTTGGAAAGCTTATCCCAAATTCCGTGGCGATAGCCAATTTTCTACTTGGTTGTATAGAATAGCATTAAATACGGCGATCATTTTTTTAAAGAAAGAAAAAAGAAAACTGACAGTCAACTCAGATCAAATTGAAAATTTCAAAATTTTAGATAATGAAACCTCATCAGAAACTGAAGAAAGATTAAAGAGTATGTATTCGGCCATTAACCAACTCAATAATATTGATAAAGCATTAATATTCTATTATTTAGAAAATTTCAGCGGAAAAGAAATTGCAATAGAAATGGGAATTACAGAAGGAAATGTTCGGGTAAAACTAAACCGAGCAAAATTAAAATTAAAAGAACTTTTAAATAAATAAAAAATGGATATACAAGATTTAAAAAACGTTTGGGATGAAGAAAATCCTACAGCTACACCAGTAATATCTTTGGAAAAACAAAAGGAAATTATTTTGCCACTGGAAAAAATTAGAAAAAATATGAGAATGGAATTTTACTCTTCTATGGCTATAATTCTTTTAATGATTACATTTTGTGCAACTACAAACCTTATTTCAGAGCATGTAAAAATTTATGTAATGACGTTATTACTTTCTATGATTTTGATAACAGCGTTCTATTTTATTAAGTTTTTCAAACTTTATAATTCGATCACAAATTTAGATCTAAATATTTTAGATAATTTGAAGGAATTAAAGTTCGAATTTAAACTCAATGAACAATATTATTATGCTTATTACATCGCTTTTATTCCTTTTTTTATTACTGAAATGATTATTATTTTTGAGTTTTCCAGCTTTAAATCAACTTTAAATCAAACAGAATTTATGTTTATTTTTATATCATTTTGCATATTCGGATTGTGTTCTCTATATCTTACAGCAGTTCTGTGGTTCAAATATTTTTATGGTAAATATTTTAGTAAGATTAGTCTTTTAATAAATGACCTGAAATAAAGGTTTAACTGTTGTATTTTTGGGAACATATTTTTAAACGCAAAAGAAAATTATTTAATTAAAGAAAAAGCTGAAATGCTTTAGAATTCTATTTTTAATTTTAAATTAATAAAAAAAATCCGTCCCAATAAACTTGGAACGGATTTTTTAATTCTCGACTATTGCCTCTAAAATTTACCCCAAATAAGGATATTTATAATCTTTCGGAGTTACAAAAGTTTCTTTGATGCTTCTTACGGAAGTCCAACGCAAAAGATTCATTTTAGAACCAGCTTTGTCGTTCGTTCCAGATGCTCTTGCACCACCAAAAGGTTGTTGGCCAACTACAGCACCAGTTGGTTTATCATTGATGTAGAAATTACCTGCAGCGTTTTCCAAAGCTTTGTAAGCTTCAGCAATTGCATATCTGTCTTGGCTAAAGATAGAACCCGTCAAAGAATAAGGCGAAGTTTCGTCTACTAGTTTTAAAGTTTCTGCCCAGTTTTCATCTTCGTAAACGTAGATAGAAAGTATCGGTCCGAAGATTTCTTCACACACAGATTCATATTTTGGGTTGGTAGTCAATATTACAGTAGGATCTACAAAAAATCCTTTGCTATCGTCACATTTTCCACCAAAAATTACTTCAGCTTCACTAGAATTTTGAGCATTAGTAATGTATTTTTTGCATCTATCAAAAGATACTTGGTCTATTACAGCATTCACAAAATTAGATGGATCTTCTGGCGATCCCACTTTTACGGTTGCCAATTGTGCAGCCATTATTTCTTTCACTTCATTCCAAAGAGATTTTGGAATATAAGCTCTAGAAGCAGCAGAACATTTCTGACCTTGGTATTCAAAAGAACCACGCACCAAAGCAGTTGCTACACCAGCAGCATTTGCAGAAGGATGCACCATCACGAAATCTTTTCCACCCGTTTCTCCTACTATTCTTGGGTAGGTTTTATATTTGTGAATGTTGTCTCCAATTTGCTTCCACATACTTTGGAATACAGAAGTTGATCCTGTAAAATGCAAAGCCGTGAAATCTGGATGCGCCAATACTTTGTCTGCAGTTTCTTTTCCATCTGTGAAGATCATGTTGATTACACCATCTGGCAAACCAGCCTCGCGGAAACAATCCATCAAAACGTGTGCAGAGTATATTTGTTTATCAGATGGTTTCCATACCACTACATTTCCCATCATTGCCATACAAGTTGGCAAATTTCCGGCAATTGCAGTAAAGTTGAATGGTGTAACGGCAAAACAAAAACCTTCTAAAGGTCGGTATTCAGATCTGTTCCAGATTCCTTCGCTAGAAACGGGTTGTTCTGCATATATTTCCGTCATAAATTCTACATTGAATCTCAAGAAATCTATAAATTCACAAGCAGCATCTATTTCCGTTTGGTGCACATTTTTACTTTGGCCAATCATGGTTGCAGCGTTCAAGCGATCTCTGTATGGACCAGCGATAAGGTCTGCAGCTTTCAAAAATATGGCAGCACGCTGTTCCCAACCAAGGTTGTTCCACTGTGCTCTTGCAGCAAGTGCAGTATTGATGGCATCATCTACATGTTTCATATCTCCTTTGTAGTAGAAACCAAAATCATGTTGATGATCTTGTGGCGAAACAAGTCTTTCTTTGTTTTCTGTGGTAATTTCTTTTCCGTTGATGACCATTGGAATTTCCAATTTCTCGCTCCACATCTTTTTGTAGGTAGAGATCAGGTTTTTCACTTCAGGAGATCCGGGTTCGTATAATCTTACGGGTTCGTTCACAGCGTAAGGAACTTGCGAAATTGCTTTAGACATATTGTATTTATTTTATATTATTATTTGGAATCTCACAAAGTTAAGGATTTAGAATGGGAATGAAAAACCAAACTCCGCTTGATGTATTTAAACTAAATTGTAAAAAAATGCGAACGGATTTAAAAATAAAAACTAGAAGAGCAAATTTATCCGTGTAAATCCGTGAAATCTGTGGGCAAATTTGCAGTAATAAAGCTAATCCGTATTAGTTTTTTTCTTCACCACGGATTTCACAGATTTGCACAGATTATGAAAAAAAACTAGAAGAGTAAATTTATCCGTGTAAATCCGTGAAATCTGTGGGCAAATTTGCAGTAATAAAGTTAATCAGTATTAGTTTTTTTATTACCACGGATTTCACAGATTTGCACAGATTATGAAAAAAAACTAGAAGAGTAAATTTATCCGTGTAAATCCGTGAAATCTGTGGGCAAATTTGCAGTA
>NZ_JABSNO010000004.1:0-2140 GCF_013294015.1 Frigoriflavimonas asaccharolytica | reverse complement strand
TATCCGTGTAAATCCGTGAAATCTGTGGGCAAATTTGCAGTAATAAATTTAATCCGTCTTAGTTTTTTTATTACCACGGATTTCACAGATTTGCACAGACTATGAAAAAAAACTAGAAGAGTAAATTTATCCGTGTAAATCCGTGTAAATCCGTGAAATCTGTGGGCAAATTTGCAGTAATAAATTTAATCCGTCTTAGTTTTTTTATTACCACGGATTTCACAGATTTGCACAGATTATGAAAAAAAACTAGAAGAGCAAATTTATCCGTGTAAATCCGTGAAATCTGTGGGCAAATTTGCACTAATAAAGCTAATCCGTATTAGTTTTTTTCTTTACCACATTCTCCGTAACGATTTTAGAAACCTCTTTCAGTTTTCCTTTCTCATATAGTGCCGCTAAATCTTTCAACGGTGTATTGATAGCTGCTTCATAATTCTCATAATCCTGGAAAGTAATTCCATCAACTACACGAGAATTGTAGGCAACCCGAAAACGCACACCACCTTCGTTCACATGGTAGCTGTAGGCTAGATAGTCTATCTTGTGCGTTTCCTTATTGATCCAATATTGGTATTCATCATCAAAATCTTTTCCGCCGCCATCTTTACCAAAAGTAACTTCTATCACATCATGTTTTTTCCCTTTGATGGTTGTTTCTTCAATGTATTTTTTGTTCACAGAAGCATCTTGAAGTTTGTAAGGTAGTGTAGCAAAATAAATAACAGAGTTCAAAGATTCTCCGTATTTACCAGAATCTTCTGCATTCAGATCTAGTTTTTTGCCATTCACGAAACGCGTAAAATCATTGTTTATTTTCACATCTTTTATCATAGAATCTCCTTTCATCATTTCAGAAGAATATTCATATTCGCTGTCGTTATTTTTAAAATGGTATTTCTTATCTCGAAAGCTAAATGTATAATCTGCTTTTTTGTATAAATCTCCACCATGCGCTTCTATGGCAGCATTCACGATAGAATCTGCTTTGCTTAGTGGTATTGTAGCTTCGGTAGAATTATTTATTTCTGAGATATTCTCTTTTTCATTTTTCGGGTTGCAAGAAAGTGCAACCATCGCTAGAAGAGTAAGAATAAAAATTGAATTTTTCATTTTGTAAAAATATAAGATTCTGTACGCAATAGAAAATCAAACCTCTTTTTTATAAGTAATTTAACATTGCACAAGCCAGTTAAATATGCACGAACTAATATCGTCATGGTGGAATTGTCTCCGCAAGTGATAGAAATGGCTCCGCAAGTGATGGAAATCTCTACGCAAGTGATGGAATTGGCTCCGCAAGTGATAGAAAGGTCTCCGCAAGTGATAGAAATGGCTCCGCAACTTGCAGAAATGGTTCCGCAACATATGGAAATGGTTCCGCAAACGCTGGCTCGAGCGTCTCGCTCGTGTTCTCATATATTCAAAAAATTTGGCACGAGCAAGATGCTCGCGCCAGCGTGGGCAAACCGCTGTTGAACTAAACCTTCGGTAGCTTTTCCCGATTCGCTGTTTTGTTACCTTTGTTTTTATTAATTCAAAAATACAATTAAAATGGCTACAAAAAAAAATCTTCGGAGGAATTAAGAGAGAACAAAATTTTGAATCGTGCATGCATAGAAGTGGAGGGATTTGCGGAACTTTTGCATCGGTTTGAAAGGAATATTTCTATTTTGGGCAGAAGTCCCAAAACTTTTGATAATTATGCACGACATGTTGCTGCAATGGCGCTGCATTTTAAAATGTTGCCTACGGAATTAGATCCAGAACAAGTGAAAGATTACTTGTTTGAACTTCAACAAAGATCCAAAACACCTTCTCAAAGTTACTTTAAACACACGGTTTATGGTCTTCGGTTTTTACTGAAAACAGAAGGTTTACCTTACGATTTTCTGCATCTTCCTTCAATTTCGAAAGTCAAAAAACTTCCCGTAATTTTGAGTAGGGAAGAGATTTGGCGTATGCTTCAAACGGCAGATTTGCTGAAACATAAATTGGTAATTGGTTTGATTTATGGCTGCGGATTGCGATGTATGGAAGTTCGGAATATTGAACTTTCACACTTGGATTTTGATCGAAAAATGCTTCATATTGTTCAAGGAAAAGGTAAGAAAGACCGTTATGTGCCACTTTCTCAGCA
>NZ_JABSNO010000003.1 GCF_013294015.1 Frigoriflavimonas asaccharolytica | reverse complement strand
CTCGATTACTACCTTGGCTTTGAAACTACCATCAAATTTTCTTCTCGTTTTTCTCATGTTTTTTCCGACTATTTAAAGTTAATAATTTCAACTTAAATAGTGGTCCAGTTTTTCAAGGGTATTATATATAATATGATTTTAAATAAAATTTATGTAAAACTTCATCTTGAAAGATAGTGTAGCAAAAGAATTATTAGCGAAAACTAAAAAGGCTGCGGACAAAAAATTCTTTCTATTATGAAGTTATTTACAACTTTAGTGTTATAAAAAAGATGTTTTTAAGTTCGATTTTATGACAAATTAAGCTGTTAATAATTTAACAAGAAGTAATTACATAAAATTTTAGAAAAATAAAAAAGGTGTGGGTATTTTTGTTGGAGTTTTTTTTTAATACAAGTCTTTGGAAACATACCAAATTGAATAATTAAAAAAAATCTTGATAATAGATATTAGCGCCCCTTTATTGGAAGTATTGGATTATCTGTTGTTATGATTAAACTTCATAAGTTATAATACTTAATTCTTTATCTGGATGACTATCGTTTAAATTTTCAAAAATCCCGTGTCTTATTAGTAATATTAAATTTGGACTTATAGTATGTTGTATAATATCATTTAAGTCTCCATTAATTTTTAGTAAAGTTTCTGGAATCGGAAAGTTTCCTAGGGGAGAAAGGAAAAACTCAAAATAAACTCTTTTATCCTTTACATCTTCTGGGAAATTTATTACCAGCGCATTACTATTAGTTTTAGTTAAATTTTCAATTTCTTTATTATAATGTTTAAGTGTTCTACTTAAAACAGTAAAAAATCTAGTAGGTTTAGATATTTCATCTTTTAATGGCCAATTTGTTAGGTTCTTATAGTTAGAACTTCCATCTTTTAAGTTTATTTTGAAATGAACTTGACCATCTTCATGATATGAGTATTTTCCAGAGTTCTTTACTAATTTATTAAAATCTTCTGGAACTTGAATAGATAATTTTTCTGCTTTGTTAAAAGATGTTGATGTTTTTTCAGAATAATTTGCTTGGTATGCAGAACCCCAATAAAAATCATCATCTTTCATTTCAAACCAATAAAATTTGTAGAAAATTTCTTTTCCAAATGTAAATAATAATCTAATTCTTATTTGTGTTGGTATTTCCATAATTGCTGAAAAGATTGGGTATTTCTGTTGGCGGGGACTTTATATAATAAGTCTTTGTAAATATAACAAATTAAACAATTAGCGAAAATCTTGATGTTAGGAACTTCAGGCATGCTAATAGAAATACCGTGTTATTATGTGTCGGTTTTTTTAACTTCCTCCTTTAAATTGTCTATAAATATTTTAGGATTCTTTCCAGCAAATATTCCTTCAGTTGTAAATTCTTCTAATAAACTTAATCCGTAATCGATACCTAAATTTACAAGTGGAGTAGCAGACGCACCTACAACTGTTCCAAGTGGACCAGCAATTAAAGTTCCTAATCCTGTTGATGCTCCAAAAAGAACTGTGTTCTTAATAATTTTTCCTTTTGCAGTATTAAAAAATGATTTTGCTTCTTTAATCTCTGCAAGATATGCTTCTGTTACTTCTGCGGAATTTTCATTTTCTCCAACTTCATTTATCCATTTTCGAAAGAATTTTGCAGTTTTAAGATGTCTTAATTTAAAAATATCAGAGATGTCAAAATTATTTTGTAAAAATATCTGTTGTAAATCAGGAGTATTCTCTATACTTAGTATTTCTGCTGTATTCTCACTGATTTTAAATGCCTTTCCAATATTACTGTATATATTTTGAGCTATCTCAAAACTCCCATAATTTTCATAGCTTTTAAATGAATTTTTGGAGATTATTCCCATTTCGAGAATTGAATGAGCTAAAGATTGCAATTTTTTTCTTTCCTCTAAATTTAATTGTTCAGGTTCTTTCTCGTAAGGAAGATTTAGATATTCTAGTAGATTTGATTTATATGAATTTATCACCAATTGTGTCGTGTCAACTCCTAAATCCATGTTATCAGTCCTTAAATAATGCGGTGATATTACTTTAGTTAATTGACGAATTCTTTTTTTGTCCAATCTGAATGGTAAAAGCCCTTGATATATATTCTTTTCGAGATCCAAATCCGCATCTGATAAAGTTCCTCCAACAATTGGTGGTTGTTCATATATAACACTTTCATCAATGGTTCCATTTTCTAATTGTCTACCTGTTCCAGAAACTATTATTGCAGATTTTATTGATAATTTAATATAGCCAGCTCTAAAAAGTCTTTCAACTATATCAATCCCTATTTTTTTAATCAAAAAATATAAAGTAAAATTATTTCTGTCAGTGCTAATAACTACATAATCAAACAATAACAATTGTTCGAAAAATGTTGCAAGCAAATGATCTTCTTCTTGTTTAGAAAATTTGGGAATTGTTCCAAGAATAGAAGAGTTATTTATTTGGTTATTGTAAACTATATTTTTCATTTAGCGAGGTTGTAGTTAAAAAGACACATAACTTGTATATATGTATGAAAAGCATCATAATTAATTTCATTGCTAAAATAACTAAATTTCCTCCCATAAAAAATAAAATATACTTCGCGAAGATTGAATAGTACACCAACAAAAGAAATTAAAATGCAAAACAATGTAGTGACTTATAGATTTTCAATAAATGCTTTTGACAAAATTTTGCAATCTTTAAAAACTACAATTTAGTTATGACATTGTTTATGAGTTCAATATTCGATTTAGTAATTCCATATTCACCAGCCAAATATTTCCATTTACTTAAAGAAATCCTCGTTTGTTCAATAATTTGTTCAATCAATTCTTTTGAAATTTTGGCTTCTAAACCTAATTTTACGAGATGCTTAACTGTGATGTTTCTTCCCTCTCCCATCACCATTGTACTTTGCTCTCCTCCTGGACCATTAGAAAATGTTAAATCATAAGCAGGTGATAATTTCCACTCGCCGAATTCATTCATCAAAAAACTAAAATTCTTGGCATGGTCATCTCTATTATGTGCCATCACATTAAAAACTGCTAAACGATACATTTTTTCTACTTCCCGAAAGTCTTTTGTTAATGACATTGTTAATGAAAGTAAGTCCTCATAATCAATGGACGGTAATCTAAAATTACTATGTATTAAACCACTAACTGTGTGCATGTGTAATCTTTTGTCTCCATCTCTATCAAAAAGTTTTACACCAAAAAAGCCATTCCCTTTTTTCGATGAAAATAAGTGCATATCGGGAAAATTTAACCCTGCTTCTTTCGCCATCAAAGCATAAACATATTCTATTGCTCCGGAATCTGTACCATCTTGCGAATTAGGAAATTTTACAAGCGAATGTTCAAAACCATCACTAAGTTGATTTACGCCATAAGAAATATTTTTCCTTTCTTTATCTACGCCAATTAAAGCTTTTGGTCTTGCTCCTGCAGAAGATCCATTCAATGCTAAAAGTTTTGAAATTATTTCTCCTGAAGCACCCTCCAAAATTTTTTCCGTTTGTGTAGCTAAATGATCTAAATCAATTAATTCTTGAATTATTGGCGGACTACTATCTGGCTCATAAACCAACGCTCCCATTCCATTTAATCCAACATAAGCCAAACGATCAAGTGAGGAAATTTCTGAAGGTGAAATTCCTTTTGAACGCATCATTCTATCAAACAATAACCTTCCCCAACCATCGGGTAAACTATCGCTAAAAACTCCTGCTAATCCATCAAAGGGATCGGATGGTAGTTCCACAATACCATTTCTTAATGGAAGTCTAAACGGAGAAATTTCAACGCCATTCTGAACAAACTCTTCATCGTATTCAAAATAGATGATGCCATTTCTCTCCGCCAAACGTCCCACAGATTGTATCTCTGAACCAAAATTTAATCCAACTTTTATTTCTGTAATCATCTTTTGCTACCTCTTTTTCTTGTGATTTCATTTTCTACTTTTAGTACATCATCAATTGATTTAAAATTGGGCTTTATTGGTTTCAAAACGTTCATCATTTCCTCTAAACCTCCTACTACAGAAAGTATTTTTAAAAAAGAATCTAAAGAAATTAGACCTTTCTGCTCAAATTTCCTCAATGTAGATAATGGAACTCCCGATCTTTCTGACAATCCTTCTTGTGTAAGCTCCATCAATAATCGCCGTTCACGAATATTTTGAACCAATTGTTTCTGTGCTTTTGCTAAAGAAATAAATACCATTATAGTAGTAATTAATAAGATAAATAGTTGATAATTAACATTAATGTATTACAAATATACAAAATCTAAGGGTATTTTAAGAGAAAACATTAATAAGAGTTCAACATATAAAAATCTGCTACTTATTTAAGAGATTTTGTAAATCCTAATTTGAAGATTATAATGAATAAATTAAATATCACAAAAAAAACACTTATTACTGCGCAAGACACTCTTTTGCAACCGCATTAAAATTCAACAATGTTTCCATAGATATTATTCAAGAAGCACTTGGGCATAAGGATATTCAATCTACGATGTCTTATCTAAATACTTTGCCACAAACTATACTTGATAAAATTATAGAGGATGTTTTGGTTTAGAGAAATGCTTTTATTCTTTTCAAAAGCAAACTATTTTCATTCTTTACAAATGAAATTTTCTAATTTTCAGATGTGTTTTTTTTCGGCTCATGAATTATAAAACTATGAGCCAATTAATATTTTTAATCGGCTCACGGAATAATATTTTAAAAAAAATATCTCAAATAAATTCTAAAAATCATATCTCAAATGCTCATAAAGCATTACCATTGCAAGTGTATCAAGTTCACAATATTTTAAAAGTGATTTTCTGAGTTCGCTTCTTTCGTCATGAGACATATCTGTAAATTGCAGTTTAGAATAAGCAGTTAATGCAGCACCACCATCAGCAATGGTGTCTATATCTGAAATTGTTTCTTCAATTTTTTCTAAATCCCATTCAGCAAAAAGCTTTGGTAAAAGTTGGTAAGGATTAATAACTTTATCATTCTCAAAATGTAACCAAATATGATCATTATTGAAATTTTTACTCGTAATCTGGATTTCAGATAGAGGTTTGCTGTATTTTTCTTTAAGAAATTCACTCGTATTTAGAATTGCCGGCAAAACATATTTCAACGAATTTGATCCGTTTGTAAGTGGATTATAGTAGTAATGTAAGATAATTTTACGGAGATCTACCATATCTCTTCCTCCTATCCAAGTTTCAGTAGAATTTTTTGACGAATGACTTATCGATTTTAAAAACAGGATAAGTTCTTCATCTTCAAAATTAGGACTATCATTCATCTGTTTTATAATCGCATTCACAATCGTGTTTTCATGATCAGCAAATCTGAAAATTGTTCCTTCATCATTTTGCAGTGCTTCCTTTAATGCCTTTGCAAATTTGAAATTAGGAAATTCACCAGGAATATCATTTATAAACTCCGTTTTATGTTCAACTTTACCATTTTCGTAAAGTATGTGGTGAGAAAACTGAAATGCGACTTGCTCATAAGGTTTTCTTCCTTTGGTAAAAGGAATTGCAACGGTACTAGTTTCAAAATCTATAAAATGAAGTGGAAATTTCCACGAGTTCATTTCGGCTTTTAAATCATCAACTAAAACATAAGGTTTAAAATCCTTTGCAACTGCTTTTTCTACTTGTAGCATTTGCCTTTCTGTCCGTGATATTTTTCCTGCTTCGGGTTTTAATTTTAAATCTTCGGCAGTTAAATCTTCCATTAAAATTTTCCCACTATCTAATAATTTCCCATCTCTACAATCCCAAATTTCTAAAACACTAGGTTTTTCAAATTCATTTTCAGTCCACCCAAATTGCTTTGTAAAACAATGTTTAAACCCTGAAAGAAAACCACTTTCTTCTTCCAAAGCAGTAGTTTTAAATTCACATGCTTTGCAAGCGCTATGGTTACAGGGATAATTGGCATAAGTATCTTCAATCCAATAGTTTTGTAATAAATCCACTGTTTCTGGAAAAGATAAACCATCAAAATAGGGATAAGAACCATTTAATATTGCATTGATAATGTCATCAACATTCACTTCACAAAGAACAGATTCCCCAATTTCATCTGCGTTTTCAATTTTCAAATCAATTTCTTTTCTTGGATCTGTATCTTTTCGGATTCTAAACTTTTGATTAAGACCATCAACAGTTGCCTTTTTTGTTTTATCAGCCAACATCAAGTACGCAGTAAATTCAAGTTCTGGGAATGCTTTTTGCGCTACATATTTTTGAAATGCCAAATCAAAAAGATATGGTTTCCATGCAGCAACCATTACACCTCTTACACCTATAAAAGAGTTCGGTTCATTGGGATCAAAAGATTTAGATTTCACTTCAATGAGTTTTACCTTGGATCCATTTTTCTCTACAATATCAGATCTTACAAATAAATTTTCTGTCGCAAAAGCAGCTTCATACAAGCATGTACTATTTTCTTCCATTGCTGTTTTGGTAATTGAAACAGCTTTGTCATATTCATAGTTTTCAGCATCTACAAAAATACCTTTGGGATATTGAAGTCTTGCGAGAGCTTCCACTTGAAAACCACCTTGTGCCAAAGCTTCTAAAAATGAATCTTCAATTTTTTTATTGGCATATTCCGCTTTACCAGTAAAGTAAAGTTTATTTGGACATTGTAAGCCTAATTTGAAGCGGGATTTTGTGAGTGGTTTCATTTTATTTTCATTTTTTCTCTACATATTACGCTCAATATAATTTTTCCAAGTATCAGGAAAATAAGGTGTGTGAAAATAAATATGAGCGAAATCCTTCATCAATGGATATCCAGAATTAGTTGTTCTATAAACATACTCAAATTCATCTTTAGTTAATAAAATCTTTTCTTTAAAGGCAGAAAAACTCAATTTTTTCCTTTCGTTTAAATTATTATAATCAATTTGCTGCAGTTCAAGATCGCGCTGGTAACCTTCATTAAAATGAGATTTAGAAAATAACTGCTCTTCAAAATCATTTTCCAGATCTTCTATCAAATGATGGGAAGTTGAATTAATCCCAAAATGAGGTACAAAATAACCTAAATCAATTTTGTATTCTGAAACAAATTCTCTCAATTGATAATATTCCGCTTTTAAATCTAAAATTGCGACATATATAAAAAGCATTGAAAGTAATGGTGATGTTGAATCTGAATAGAAGACTGGTTTTGTCCCTGTCATTCTAAATTTGATGACATTTTCCATACTATTATTCGCATCAGGTAAGAAATTATTGTTTATTTTCCTCGTTTTTATTTTATGAATAACGGCTTTCATATATGATTTGGCACTATCAATGTCGCCTAATTCTAAAAATAAATTAATGATGGAAATTATAACATTTGAATGATAATCGATCAAGGGTTTCATACAAACCTTATTATTATTTATAATATCAACTAACATTAATCTTGCATTTTCTCTGTCATTTCTAGAAGTATTATTTATCAGCCAATAATTGATGAAAATAGTATAAAACTCTAAAAATTCGAATGCTCTAAAATTATACCCCATCTCTTCATACATTCCAGCGTTTTCATAATATATTCCATCTTTCTTCAAAGCAATCGGTAAGGTTTTTTCGAAGTAGGATTGCATTACTTCATCAAAATAAAATTGATATACTTGATCAAAATATTTAATAACAGACTTATCCTTCTCTAAATTATTCTTAAGAATCCAATGCCACATCTTGATTAACAAACACAAAATATACTTTTTTGCAATGTTTAAATTATTATATCCATTTGACTCTGTGAATATTATAAATGAGATTAATTTCAAAGTTTCAAACAACATTTGGTTGTGCCTATTTGGTCTTAATTTCGCCCCTTTAAATTGAAATTTAGATAGCAGATTTTCTAATATTTCATGAAATTCTTTGGAAACATTTTCATCAGCATCGAGGTTGATTAAAGTTTTATTAAATAGTCTTACATTATAAGTATCAACAAGTAAATAAGCGTTAAAAAGTTTTTCAGTAAATAGTTTTGTAAGTATAGAAATGTCCCACCTCTCAAATGAGGTATTTTCTAGTGATTTTTGAAGATTAATAAACATTCCTTCTAATGTACTTTGAATCTTTCCTTCAATAGTTCCATTATGGACTATAACAACTTTTAATGGAAGTTTTTCAAACTGGGGATATGCTGACAGGAAAGGATTATAACTTGCTTGTGCAAGAGAGTCTTGTATCCCATCTTTTCCATAAAATTTATTTTCAGTAATGTCTCTATCAGCACCACCTTTTAATTCAAAATAAAACCTTTTTTTAATTCCGTCTTCTGCATCAATTCCGATAGCCACAATGTCTTTTCCATATTCCTTTAGACCCAGATTTTCAGTAGGTTTAGTTAGAATTTCAAATCCTTGTGCTTCCAGCAGAATCGGAAAAATTTTATTGAGTTCATCTTTCTCTGTCAAAGATTCCAAATATTCTTTAACGATCAAATTTCTAATCTCCATGCTCAAAATTATTTAGTAAATTTTCAAAAGCTTCAGGATCTTTGTAAGCTCTTTTATCTATCATAGCGCTGATACTAACTTTCCCTAATGGACTAATTTCATTATCCCCAAACTTCCAAGAATTTCCCCTCACAATTATTTTCGTAGTAGCTAATTCATTAAAAATAGAACCTGTATTAGCATCTTTTCTGGCTTTTGATTGACTTTCATTTTGCAACCCATAATATAGATTCATCAGTTCCTTTTCATTAAAATAGGGATTAAATTCATTGATTTCTTCTCTTTCTTTTTTATCATCTAAATATTCATCGAGAGCTGCTTCAATTCTAGTAATAAATTGCTTGTCTGTTTTTGTGTTTGAAACTTGAGAAGTAATTAATTCAAAAAGAACTTTACCATAAGCTTCTTTTATTAAAATAGATAATTGAGCAACAAGATGATTTTTTATTTGTTTTGATCTTGATTTTCTCAACGGTAAAAGTAAAGGTAAAAGCCTTTCAAAAAAGATTGGATGTTTACAAAACCCATCAATTGCATTAAGTTGTTGATTTTCTGTAGCCTTCGTTAAATCAATTGGAATAGGTTCCAAATAACCCGTCATTATTACTTGAGCGCCCAGTAAACTATACCTCCGATTAGTAAATAAATCGAATATACATTGTTGTGTTAGGTTCTGATTTATATTCCAAAAATTCCCTATTGCATTTTCAAATAGGTTTAAGGACGCTCTCCATCCACCAGTTGAATGCATTAACTTCAATAAATGAAATAGGTATTTGGGATCTTCAATTTGGTAAAAAAAATCTTTTATTACTTGTAGATTTTTTGTTTTAGTTAAATAAAGGTGGAGCAGCTTATATTTCTCTTCATCGCAGTTTTTTAAGCTGTAATTTATATTGTGGAAAACTGCACTTAAATTATTTTCTTCAGAAGTTTCTATTAAATTTTCTAAAATTTCGAAGTATTTTGTTTTTATACTGTTGGGAATATGAAAATTACTTATTAAATTACAGAGATAGTAACTATACTCTCCAATCATATTATCTGCAACTGTTATTGTTCCTATAGCTTTATCAATTTCAATAATTTCTTTTTCAGATTTATATTTTAAACGCCCAAATATAAATAAGGCAATCGACGGTTCTTCTGAAATTAACTTTATTGATTCAGTAAAAGCAAAATCGAATTCTACATCTATAAAGCCATATAATAATTTTGGTAAAAAAAAATGTTTTATTTTAGAGTCTTCTTTTAAAACATCATAAAATAAACTTTTTGAAAGTTCAGCATTATCTTTGGGTAAATTTCTAACAAAAGATTCTGCTTCATGATGCCTGTTCGGATCATCTGCAATGCTCAAAATATATTTTTTAAGATCTGCGAGCGAATCTGCTTTTGAAATAAATTCTAAAAAAGCTTGTTCAAAATGAATATGGAAAGTAGATCTTTTTTTTTCTTTGCCTAATGAACTATAATACTTTTTTAAATCTTGCCCCTGAGAATCAAGTAAATGAAATATATACGAAAGTAAACAGGTAGCAACTTGTCTTGCGCTTGTCCATATATAATTTCCATTATAAAATTGAATCTTTTCAAAAAATTCATCTACAAATAAATGTGCATCATCAATATCATTTGGAAGTTTCTTCTTTAAAATTTGTTCGGAATATATCAATAACCGCTCATTGAAAAGTTTTGAATTCAAATTAATTTCAAATATTTCCAGTGTGCTATTTACAATTTTATAAACTACGCCGGAATCAATCAATCCTTTTGTAATAAGAGAATTTGTACTTCCATATTGTGTTTTTGTATTTCTAATACAATCTTCAATAAGCATGTCTATATCGTCCTTCATCTTTTACTTATGTGTTTTTTGGTCTATATTTTCCATCTAATCTGCTTCTTTCAATTGACGAAGAAAGACCAATATCAGGTAAGAAATTTTTCAATAAACTTTCCACCAATATTTTATTTTCTTCTGAACAATTGGGATATAATTTTACTTTAATATTTTTCAAAGCTTCGTCCGAAATTTCAACATCTAAAAATTGTGGTAATTTAAAAACATCTTCATATTTCACTACTGCTTGAATGTAATATCTAATTTCATTCTGAAAACTCCAGTATGAATCTTTAAATTTAATTGGCGCTGCTTGGTGAATCATTTTAATTTCATTACCATCTTCAGAATTATTCCAATAACTTTCCTTTAATTTTACATAATCTTCAGAATAAATAACTTTTGTTAAAAGACCATCTTGCTCATCAAGTGGTGGAACAAAAGTATAACCTTTCTCCACGTTAAAATATTCTTTAAATGGCAGAATTAAAAACATATTTTTAAGAAACTGATCGTCCGGAACAGGAAAACTGTACATAACTTTATCTGTTCCCGCAATTGGAATCGGGTGCTTTTTATACCACTTCGCTGGAAACTCTATCCGTACTCCTTCACTCGCATACATTGCCCATTGAGGTATATTTTCTCTTTCTTCATGAACCCAACAAGATAGAAAGTACCTTTTTTGTAATAGTTCTGGTAAACCTTCGGTTTCTGTTTGATCATCTAAAAGATCAAATCTTGTGAATCTTATCTTACGATTCTTCAATATTAATCCAAGAGTTTTAATACTTGTGTAGTGGTAAACCATAAATATATTTGTAAATTTTGATGATCCTTTATTTCAATCGGAAAAAGCATTAATAAGCAAACCCTCTCCCCATTTGTGCTAATTCATAAAAATGCTGAAACGTTACATCTACTTTCTGGGAAAACACCAATCTGTCATAAGAAGCTTCTGGTAAAGACTTACTTAACAAGTTTTGAATTTCCCATCTTACTTTTTCTTGCGTTGCTTTTTCCTTATGCCATTCTTGAATCAGTATTTTGTTATTAGCATCATATAATTTTTTCAACAGAGATTTCGCTGCTAAACGAACAGATTTTTCTTCTTCTTTCGTTAGCTTTTCTTTTTTTAATAAATCAAAAAGTTCCTGCTCTTCTTCGGTCATTTCATTTTTAGCAGCTCGATATTGCTCTTTACTCAGCGCTTCGGCTTGCTTTAGTAAATCTTCGTAAGCTTCTTCTATAGATAGACTGCCAGAATTATAATCATCTATTATTTTCTGAAAATTGGCTAAAAATGATCCTCTCGTTTTGTTTTGAGCCATCATTTGACTTAATTTTATTTCAAGCAACTCTCTTAAATCTGCAAACTGAATATTTTTGTGTTTTCTTTCTGGAAATTCATTTCTCAGCGATTCAAAATTCAATTTACTCAAATCAATTTGCTTGGAAGTATCTATAAAATATTCCGCTTTTGGCTCCTGCAGATCTCCTTTTCCGATAATGCTTGTATCCAATAAATTTTCTATTTTTTTCTTAGCTCGTTCGATGGCTTCATCTTGATTTACATTTCTATCAACTACATCCCGTAAATATTGCAAAACATCTCTATCCTTTTTTACTTTTGGAAAATCATAGACTTCGGGTTTAGCAGAATCATAAAGTGAAACGATGGTGTTTACAAATAAACCTAACTGTTTCTTATGTTCATCTTTAGCCAAAATCAAATTGGCAAATTCTTGAAACAATTCAATTTCTTTAAATCCTCTTTCACCTATGGATAAAATCTCATCTACATCTGCGCCTAATTCTTTACAAAATACTTTGGCTTCTACAATTGCTTGTTCCAATAAAGATAATAATTCTGTAAACTCTTTTACAGGGAATTCGTCTTCTCCGTCATCATCATTATTTTTACCTTTTGTTCCCTCTGCATAAGCTGCTAAAGCTTTTTTCAAATTTCTAAAAACTCCAAAATAATCGATAACCAAACCGTTTTTCTTTCCTTCAATTACACGATTTGCTCTTGCAATGGTTTGCATTAAAGTATGATTTTGCAATGGTTTATCTAAGTAAAGGGTGGAAACTGAAGGTGCATCAAAACCTGTCATCCACATTGCTGTTACAAAAACGATACGATAAGGGTTGTTAGGATCCTTAAAATAATCTTCAATATTTCGACCATCTTCATCTGGATGATCCATTAAAGCACGATGAGGAATAATATTTAAACCTTCTTTCTCAAATTTTTCTCTTTCCTCTTTATCACTTCCTTCTTGGCTTATTACAACCGCCATTTTAGTTTCATTGATGAACTTTATTGCGTTCTCATATCTTGCTTTTATTTCAGAATTGGTTTCGGTGGCAATTTTTTTCCGAAGTTCTTTTATTTCTTTTTTCAGATGAAATTGAACTTTATCAAACATCCTAACTGCCGTGAACTTGTCAATGCTTATCACCATTGCTTTCATAGGTCGGCGATTTCCTTCATCATCCACAACATCCAAACGATATGGAAAATGCTTTACTATATGCTCCGCAATTTCTTCTAATCGATCATCTCTTCTTACTACGTTCATTAACGTAGAAAATTCTTTATCTAATTTGGTTCTTTGCTCTTCAGAAAGATTTTCATCTTCCAAAATTTCAGCGGCTTCTCCTACCAAATCTGGGTTTATTTGCTCAACTCTTGGTACACTTTTTTTATAGAAAATCGGTACTGTTGCGCCATCTTCAATACTTTGTGCAAAATTGTATTCCGAAATATAAGTGCCAAACCAATCCTTTGTCAATTCACTTTTCAACAAAGGTGTTCCTGTGAAAGCAATGTATTGAGCATTTGGCAAAGCAATACGCATATTCTCTGCTAACCCTTTGTACTGCGTTCTGTGCGCTTCATCTACAATCACGATCCAATCTTTTCTATCGGTTAATTGTGGATAATTTTTTCCTTTTTCTATACCGAATTTAAAAATCAAAGTGAAAATATACGCTCGGTTAGATTGCAAATATTCTCGAAGCTTTACTTTATCTTTCGGTCTGAAATAATTTTCTTTTTGATCTTTAGTTTCTACAATCGCTTCTGTTTCCAGAAAATTTCTGTAAATCTGACTATCCAAATCTTTTCTATCCGTTATCACTAAAAACGACCAATTACCAACTACCTTTCTCTGTATTTTTTTGGAAAAGAAAATCATAGAATACGATTTTCCTGAACCTTGTGTGTGCCAAAATATTCCTAACTTCCCCAGGTTATTTTCTTTGTTTTGCAAAGCCAAAATTGCATTATTAACGCCTAAGTATTGGTGGTTTTTTGCAATAATTTTCACTTTGCTTTTGTGAAACAATACAAAATTTTCAAAATAATCGATGATGTTATCTTTTTTGCAAAGTCCTTCACCAAAGATTTTTAAACTTAAATGTTCGCCTGTCCTTTGGCTCTCTAATTCTATTTCATCTTTGCTTGGTTGCTCATGAGTGATTGCGGTATCAGTCAATTTAAGCCAAGAGAAAAAATGATCCCAAGGTGCATTAAAACTACCAACTCTGGTTTGGATTCCGTTGGAAATACAAACAAATAAATTATACCAAAACAGTTGTGGAATATCTCTTTTATAATCTTTCAAATTTTTATCAAAACCAACTTTTACTTTTTCGGTGGCATTTTTTAATTCAATCATTGCCAATGGCAAACCGTTGATATAGAGTAATAAATCCGGTCTTCTGGTGATGTTTTGGGTTTCTTGATATTCTATACTTAGTTGTGAAACCACAAGAAAATCATTGTTTTTTTTATTATCAAAATCGAAAACTTTTACATAATCGTTTTCTTCCCTGCCCAAATCATTTTTATACTGAACTTGAATACCGTTTTTTACGAGTTCGTAGATTTCTTTATTTGCCATAATTGGCGTAAGAGTCGCTCTACTTTTGGTTAATTCATAAATAGCGTGATCGATGCAATCTTGGGGTAAATGTTTGTTTAAATTTTGCAAAGCAGTTTTCAATCTATCTACTAAAACCACATCTTTAAGCGTGACTCTGCCGATGAGTTTTTTTTCCCAAGCGTTTATATGCGTGTATCCTAACTTCTCTGTAAAGAAATTAATATCTGCGAGTTCTATGTGTGATTCTTGTAGATATGCCATTTTATCTTAGGTAATAATGATGATTAGAATATTGATTGTGTTTATCTTCTGTTGTTACATTATCTGAAACAATCAAGTCAATTAATTCCTCAATTTTGCTTGGATTAATGCCATTTGTTTCATCTGTTGTTAAAATCTGATCCCAGATTCCTGCAGCTTGATATGTTTTCTTTTTTAAATTTTGCCAAGTCCATTCGTATTTACTTTGACCGAGCAAACCTAAATGCTCCCAATACCATTGTTTATTTCCTGCGTAAATAGTAAAATCTGTTTTTATATTTACTTCTTTACCATTAATTATAGGTTTACATTCGTAAGAAAAATTAAAATTATCAATACCTAATTCATCTCTTTTTTTCAAAAGTAAATGATAGATTAATAGTTCAACTCTCGATTCTACATAAACATTGGGTTCAGGTTCTAAATTATAAAATCTAAATGGTTTATCTAACATTAAACTTGTCCATCTCGAGCCAGATTTTGATCTACTTTGTGCGATTTCCAGAACGGTATTAATCTTTTCATCATTGGTTTGAAGAAATAAGGTAATTGTCTTCTTTGTTCTTGTCAATGCGGTATAAACCAATTCTTTCGATAACAGACCAAAACGTGCAGGCAATACTAAAAACAAATGATTAAAACCACTACCTTGAGATTTGTGAATTGATATTGCATAAGCTAATTCAAATGCTTCTTTTTCATTTGCTCGAATATTGTAGAATGAGATATTTGCCACTCCATCACTATTTTCATAATAAAATGATTCATTTTTTTTATTATTAATAAAACCCATTGTACCATTTGAAAGCACCAATTCTTTTTTATCGTAATAATTTTGGGTTCTGATTAATTTATCTGCTTTTTTGTATTGTCCTTTACTGAATTCTAATTTAATATCTTTTTTAAATATTCTCTGTATGTAATCATTGATTTTACTGGTTCCTGAAAATTGTCCATTGTATGGACTAAGGATTTGAAAATTTTCAATATTAAAATTATTTATATCTAACTCGCCTTTTTCATCTAACCCAAGTATTGAATTTAGTTTTTCGGCATTTGTACCTTCTAAATTTTCTTCACTTGTAAGTCTATTAAATTCTTTTTCAATTTGATTGTAGAGTTCTTCTTTAGTTGTCCAATAATTTGCATGGAATCCTTCTGAAATATTGGCTTCTTTATTTTTGAACTTTGCAAGTAAATTAGGATCAAATTCACCACCTTGTTTAAAAGCCGATGCTAATTTTAGAACTTCATTTTCTTTTAATTCAGACCTGCAATTTGACTCTAATTCAATGTAATTATCATGGTATTTATTTTGAGTCCTTAAATAACTAATACAATCTGCTAATAATCTACCATAACCAATTGCTGGTAATTGATTAGGATCGCCTATTAAAATCAGTCGTTTGAAAGACGGTTCTTTAAAATTAAATATATTTAATAGTTTTTCAAATTTTAATAAATCTACCATTGAAGTTTCATCGATAATTACATTTTTGTAGTCTTTTAATTCTGAAACTTTAATTTTTTTATTCTTGACATCGCTTATAAACTTGTCAATAGTAGAAGCAGTGATGTTTTTATGATCGGCATCATTGTTTAATCTTAATGCTGCTTTTCCAGTTGGTGCAAGCAACAAATATTTTTGATTTTCATTTTCTTCTAAATGGCTTATAATTTTTAAAATCTCATAAGATTTACCACTTCCTGCGCTACCGGAAATGATAAAGAATCTCTTTTTAAATACATTTTTAAATAATTTTTGTCTCTCAGATTTGAATAACTCTTCCTCAAAACTATTTCCTATTATTTCCTTCAGCTTATCAACTGAATTTTTAATATAATCATCAACCTTTGGAAATTGTTCCTTATTATCATTTGCTCTAAGCAAGGTCTTAAGTTTCTCTTCTATGTTTTTCTCAGCATTATAAACTTTTGACAAGTAAAAATAGGTGGTCTCATTTGCTTCAACCAAAACTATTTTTTTAGAATCATCGTGAAAATGATTAGATAAGTCTGAATTTACTGGATGAAATAGATCTTCAGGAAATTGATAATCATTCCCTAATTCATAATACAATGGATAAGATTTAATTGCATTTTGCAAGTTTTTAGCATCTGTAAAGCAATCTCCAGAATTTTCAAGCGTATTCAAATGTCTTAAAACAACAGCTCTAATTCTTCGCTTATCGCTAAAACTCATTGTTCTCTGCAATTCAATTCTTTGTTTAAATTGTGTATGCGGAAAAAATGCAATATCAATCTTAAATAGATCAATTGGCGCATCTAATTCCTCACCATATACATCATCGTGAGAATCTTGCCAATATTCATAATCTTCGTAAAGTAAATAAGGATTTGCAATAATATCAATCAACTTTGTTGAACTTTTTACATCGTCATCAAAATTTCTAATCCATTTATCAGGTAATTTTAATTTTCCAGAAAGCACCCTTGAGAATTGAAACGGTTTCAGGTTAAGCATAGACAACGTAAGGAATTGCTTAATACTAATATGTCGTTGTTCTAATCTATCTTTTAATTCATTAATTGATTTAGAATATCTTTTAAAGTTTACATTGCTATTAACATCAAGAATTATTTTTTCTAACTCAATATCTGGTTCTTCAGTATCTTCTTTAAAATCATTGTAAAATCCATCTAACTCAAATATTGGTTCTTGTTCTTTATTCAGCAGTACTCTTGACAAACTGGCAAATCCCGGAAAATATGATCTGGAAGACCATGCAAATTCTAATAAATTATCAATTTTTTCTATTTTTTCCAGCATTTCTGCTCGCGCAACAACGCCATCATCTTTACAAGTCAATAATGCTTTTCGCATCTTTGTCAATATATAGATGGCTTCATCATCACCAATATCCATTGCAACATACTTAAAACACCATTCTAATTCTGGTTCTGTTATCGCAACTTTTATGTTATCAAGAAAAGTATCTTTTGCTTCGTCGTCTAATTTATCTGCTTCTTCCAAGTATTCATGGTATGGCATTCTAATGGAAGTATAATCATCAAAAGAGAAACGCATTGCCCAATTCATACTTGGGAAATTTCTGTATTTAAAATTACTTTGCGGTCTTTTTTTTATCTCTTCTATTACTTCTTCTGGACCAAAATGTTTAATCTCTGATGCTTTTTCCTTACTGTCTATAATTCCTGCACCAACCACCAAATATTGCTGCTCTTCTTCTGTAATTGGGTTGCTAAATTTAGCATACATAAATGCAATACTCTTGCCTTCATGTAGTTTTGCATTGAATCTTGGGATTCTAACTTCTTCCAAATTTTTTGGATATGCACCACTTTCTGTTTGTTCTTTTTTAGTTCTGGTAAATGAAACAGAAAATGGCCAACTCAACATCGAATTTTTTGGCAACTCTTCTTCTATCAATGCGAGATTCGATGCAGCAGGATTATCATGTTTCACTTTTACAGCTTCGCTTCCAAATAAATTAATTGACCAAAAACAAGGCGGCAAATAATCTATTTCGCTCAATTTTCTCCCTTTATTAGCAATTTCTTCTGCCATGTGTTCATCCTTCCTTTTTCTTATACGTTCAGAAAGTAAAGAATGAAAACCATTACAAAAAGTATTGTTTTCTGGATTATTGCAAATACTTCCGTTCCATTTGTTATCATGCCATGCTACACGAAAAGTGGCGTGAGAAACTGGCATATTGAAAGTATCGCTCTCAAAAAGTTCAATGGCTTTTTCATTTTTTTCATCATCATCGGACATAGAATCTAATTGATCGACAATGTTTAACGCCCATTTTATCAATCTGTCGTTAAAATATTTTGAAAGCCCTGCTTTTTTACGAGCATCCATCAAGACACCAACACTTTTATATTCTATTTTCTTTTCTTTGGCTAATACAATATAATCATCCCATTCTTCAGCAGAAAAATCGTCAAAGTTTAAACGCATAGTATCCAAATCGTAGGGATTATTTAAGTTGTAATTTGCCATAAGTTTTACTTTACCTTTTTATATTCCGCTCTCTCTTCTGCAACCATCATCAGTTCTTCTTTTTCCACTAAATGCTCCACACTCAACTTACCACTTATTAATCTTGGCAATAGTAAATCTCGGGTTTCTTGTAAAAGTTGGTTTTTTTTGTTGAGCGTAATTATTTCACTTAAAAAAGCCAAAGTTGTTTTACCAAATTTTTCTATTACATCCAAAGATGGCTCAATCAATTTAATTTTATGAAATCCATCATTTGTTAATGAAACTTGAGTTGCTCCATTTGAAAATACATCTTTGTAATTATGAAATGTATTGCTTTTTATTAACCAAAATAAATAGGGTAATGATTCTTCATTAATTGCTTTTAAACCTAAAAAACCACTTGTTAGTGCTAATTCATCTACAAGTTCTTGATTTGATTTACAAAAAACTAAAACTTTGTAAGTATTACTCATTCTTGCAAAAAAGACAGAATTTAATTCTGGAAGTAATTGAGCTCTGGATGGTTTATTTTCCCAATCAATAATTTCACCGCTTCCTGTAATATTAATTTCAATTACATCGGCTGTTGCTAAATATGTTTTTGTACCATTAAATTTTTTCAGTTTGGCTTTTGACATACTAAAAGATTTGAATTCATCAACTGGTTTTTTCTCCCAACCTTCCGGCAAACCATCTGCAATTTTGGTATTTTCATAACCCGGAAAACGCAACCGCACAAACCATTCTTTGTAGATTTCTTCTGCCATTTCTTCTAATAGCGAAATGCGTTGTTTGTTGTTATCTATTAATTCATCGTAAGAAGATAGAATTTTCACAATATTTTTTTGGGAATCTATTTTCGGATATTTAATTGGAATACTTTTTAAAATAGAGGTATTAAGATTCATCATTGTAGCACCAATTGCTTGATTTTCTATCCATTTCACAACTGTAGGCTGCTTCAAAAAATAAAACAAAAATTCTTGATTGAGTATTGAGCCCGAACCTCTCAATCGAATACATCCTGTCCCACAAAAAGCACCAACATTATCATCATCAATAATAATTCTTTTTCCTATTTCACCTCGTCTTGGACATACAATATCATTTTTTTTAACAATATGCTGCGAAAGTCTTTTGGCATCATCGTCTGAAATAAATGCAATATTTGACAAATCAAGTTTATCATTTTTTATATCCTTTGGCATAATTACAGGAACACCAGATTGCTTATAATCTGATTCATGAAGTTGAGATCCAAAAGGTCCTGTTTGTACTGAACCTTTTTCAATTTTATATATTTCGCCAAGTGTTTTTTTATCCCAATTCATCGATTAAAAATAATAGTTGTTTTTCGATTTCTTGTGTTTTCTTAACATCATTCAAATTTAATTGAAATAGTAAATCTTTCTTTTTAATTAGCGATTGCAAGAACATATCTTTGCTTAAATCATCGCCCTCAATTTCAACACCAACATACCTACTTGCATTTAGAGAATAATCTTGCTCAATAAGTTCAGTGTTTTTATCGGCAACTTTGCACAAACCAACCACATCTGCATATTTCGCTTCTGGGAAACGGCTTTGTAGCCAATCTATATTATTATGGAAATAAGCAACTTCTTCAATGCTACTTTTAAAATTTTGGTGCAACTCGTCTATCTCTTTTGCTTGGTTTAAGCCCAAAACATTCCAATCTTTATCTGCTTTTACTTTCAATTGTTTGTCTGCAACTGCTAAAATTTCCAGCAAACTGTCTTTATTGGCTTTTAAATTAGTTTCTAATTCTTGCAATTGAGAAATATAATCTGCTAAAGCTTTGGTGTAAGAAAGTTGTTGCTCGTTGGTTGAGATGGCGCTATTCCTCGCAATGACAGGAAGTGCAATGACGGGAAATGATAAATTTTCTATGTTTTGTAGCAAACCACTTTCTGTCAATTTCTTATAAGCTTCGGGTTTATGTTTCGCTTTACTATCTTTTGCATACTGTTGCAAATTGGTAATGCTTCTTTTTAAAATAGTTTGATATGCCGCAAAACTTTCGGGAATATTTTCGCTGGTATCTAAAGTTTGCAAAATATAACGTTCTACTAATGCTAAATACCTTTCATTTTCACCACGGTACAAACGCACAATTGCTGTGAGATTTTGAATGTGTTCTTCTTTCCATTCTCTATGAGCACGGTCTATTTGATGGTAAGTATTTCGGGCATCAATAAAAAGAATTTTGTCTTTTCGCTCGGTATTTGCTTTCTGCTTATCAAAAAACCAAAGTGTTGCCGGCAAAGTTACCGTGAGAAACATATTAGAAGGCATAGAAACCATGCAATCTACAATACCACTATCTACTACTTTTTTACGGATTTCGTATTCAGAATTACTGGCATCCGAAGCAGAATTGGGCATTACAAAACCTGCTCTTCCATTTTCGTTAAGCGAGGTTGCAAATAAAGAAATCCAAAGATAATTGGCATCGGTAATGCTGTCGTTGGTGTTTTTGCCTTTGTTTTTTGGTAAGCCGTATTTGTAGAAACGTTCGTCGTTTTTTACGGTGCTTTCTTTTACAGATTTTACATTAAATGGTGGATTAGCCATTACGAAATCGAACTTTCCTAAACCTTCATAAGGATCGTTTTCGTAGGAATTGGTTTCGGTAATTTCACCACGAATATTGTTGACCATTAAGTTCATTTTTGCCAAACGTGCCGTTTCGCCCATATATTCTTGTCCGTAAACATAAATGTCATTGAGGTCGTGATTGGCTTGTTGCACAAAATGCGCACTTTGCACAAACATACCGCCGGAACCACATGCAGGATCATAGATTTTTCCAGCATAAGGTTCTATCACTTCTACTATAAAACGAACGACCGAAGTTGGGGTAAAAAACTCTCCACCTTTTTGTCCTTCGCTCATGGCAAATTCTCCCAGGAAGAATTCGTAAATTTTTCCGAAAATATCTCCAGTTGCATCTTTCGGAATGTCAGAAAATGTTTTCAGCAATTGCGGTAAAATGTCCGCTTTCTTTTTTTCAATATCAAAATAAGCTTCTTTTGGCAACACATCTTGAAATTTTTCGTCTTGGTGTTTTTCAATACCTTCCATCGCTTCGCGCAGTTTCTTTGCTAAACTTTGGTCTTCTGGTAAAGCTAAAAGATAATCGTATCTCGCATATTCGGGCAGATAAAAACCACATTTTGATAAGGCAATAGATTCTATGCTTCTTTCTAATCGAGTTCCTTTTTCAGCATTAAATTCCTGAAGTATTTCGGCTTCAAAATGGGAATATTTATTATCCGCAAAACGTAGAAAAATTAATCCTAAAACGGGAACTGCATAATCTGCAGCTTTTAATCCGCCATAAGCACGTAGCGAATTGGCAGAATCCCAAAGGTCTTTTTCTAATTTTTTGATTTGTTCGTTTGTCATACTTCTCTTTTCTTAATCTACTTTAATTATAAATCCCAAACAATATTTTGTAATCTATCATTTACTTTTTCGAGTGTTTCTAACATTTTTTCCGAATCTGGCAATTCTCCGTAAACCAGTTTTCCGAAATCTTGGTTATAAACTGGCTCAATTTCCTTCCATACTTTAATTCTATCAGCGAATACCAAAGCATTTTTAGGATGATTTTTCAACCATTCGTTATTACTTTTATAACTCACAATATCATCTTGCGCCACTTTCAAAAGCATTTCATCAAATTTTTTGGAATTGAAAAAGTCTAATATTTCAGGCAAGTTTAATAATTGGTGGATGTCGTAAATATGTCTCACTTTGCTTTTTAAATCTGAAATTGCATCTTCTGAATAAGAGAATCGAACGATACTCATTATTTTCTCACACAATGTTCTTGTTGGCATTAAGACTGAAACTTTAAATGGTTCTAAACCGTATTCACTGATCAATTGAGTTTGGTTAGTTTTCAACATCATTTCTGCTATTAAAGTTTTAATTTCCTTTTCTTCATTAGGTTCAAAATAACCTAACCAAGATGCTTCAACGATAATTGTATCTCGAACCTGCCCGTATTCTCCAGTAAATTCTTTTGCATAAGAATGTGCTGTTTTTCTATTCATTCCCATCTTTTGAGTAATTCCTTCGATTTCAATTTCTGGGAAATAAGGATTTAAAACTTGGGATATTTTTTTAGTTTTTATTTTTAATTGATTTCCAGAATCTTCGGAAGATTTCACGACTACCAAATCAATATCTTCAGAAAACCTTTCTATAATTCCATAGCATTTTGACAAGGCTGTTCCACCTTTAAATATGGTGTATTCAGCAACTTCACTGCTGAAAATTATTTTTAAAGCAAATGTTACCCAATAATCTTTCTCTACATAAATATCAAGAATGCCTAATTCTTGTGCAGTGAACCGAACTGCTTGATTAAAAAGGGTTTTATTTTCGTGCAACTTCATCTAATATTCCATTTTTCACTTGTAGTAAGAACTTTATCCGCTCCTTTGAAATTATATTTTGTAATTGGATTAAGTGACTTTTTTAATATCTCTATGTCATCCAAATTAACCTGCTCCAATATTGCACCCAATAATGCCCGCACAGAAGGTTGGTATTTCAAGGCGAGCCGCTGCAAATTAGAAATTTCTTTGGACTCCTTATTCTTTAAAAGTTCAATAAATCTTTTGATTGTATTTTCAATAGTTGAATCGGGAATTTTAGTAATAAATCGTAGAACATCAAGCAATTGTAAAGAAGGAATATTCTCTTTGTTAATTGTGTTTTTCTGCTTTACGAAAGAGATAGAATATCTTCCTCGCTCAAATTGTGGTCGGATTTCATTTTTACCAATTTGAATGGTATTGCTTACTTGACTTGTAAATCCCAATTGGTTATAAATACTCAATCCTGTTAGGTAACCAACAACCTTTCCGTTATCTTCAAGTAAATCTTTCACAATCTGTCTTTGTGAAGGTTCTAAATTTCCGAAAACAGTTTTCTCTGGTTTATAATATTTACCCTTTGAAATTTTTTCAATCTTTCCAGAAACCGCCATTCTATTCAATGCTTTGATAATGGCTTCTTTGTTATTGACCTCTTTTTGAAAATCATCATACGTGAAGACATAACCTTTAGGAAGGCGATTGATAGTATTTGCAATGTAATCAGTTGTTTTCATTTATTTATTGAAAAACAAATATAAGAAAAATGTCCAGTTTATTATGCAAAAAACTGGACATATTTTTCATGAGCAAAGAAAAATTATTTATTCACCGCAAATTTGCGGTGAATAGGAAATTTAATCACCGCAATATTTTTAAAAAAAATATAAAAAACGGTAAAGCAAAATTTTTCAGATTTAATAGGGAAAGCAAAGCAATCACAGGTAAAAACACCTGCGCAAAAAGTAGTTGCTTTGAAAGAAAAAAAGGATGAAGTGTTATTTTCATTACACATTCCATCAGACCGATTGAAGCAATTAAAAATGCTTTCTGCAGAACAGGGAATAAGTTTGATAAATCTCATTAATTCTGCTATCGAGGAAAAATATTTTAAGTAAATTTGACATCTAAATAATAAACGCAAAAGCGAAGCTATCTTTTTTGGTAATAGAAAACTAGGAATCTTCTTTACATCCATAAATCGGTAGACTTCGCCTGTGCTCAATACTTTTGAGCGTGGGCTAAGTCTTTCTGGATGTTGGGTCTCCTAGTACCTCTATTACGGATTGATTTTAGTTCCACGCTTTTTCATTTTTTATTAACAGAAATACAACTAACTGTAATTAAAAAAGAAAATGGACACAGAAAACATTCCTTACTTAAAAGTTTTACAAAAATTTATTAACATTTATCTTTTCGGAAGCATCGTAAAACCGAAATATTCTAAAAATCAAGAAATTCAATTAAATAATGACATTATAAACTTACTAAAATATGAAAATTTAGAATTAGAGGAAGATGTCAAAGTTTATATTGCTCAAAAGTATATGGAAAACTCAATCATTAAATTTAAAAAGCTGCTTAATGAAAAAGATATCACGAACTTAATGCTATGTTATGTTAATAGCCATTTTAGAACGCACATTCAATCTATTTTAATTTTAAAGAAGGCTGCAAATCCCGGAAAGGAATTAAAATTCGGCGATGATCTCTATATTTTTCAAGAATGTTTAAGCAAATCTGAAAATTTCGCAAAGGAAATTCAAATCTACATTTATATACAGTTTTGTAATATAATGAAAGATATTCCACAAGATGTTAATACAATTACAAAACAGCAATATTTACATATTGTAAATGAATATGCAACCCAGTACGATGAAATTAAAACAATGGGAAATTTTGAGAATTCGATACTAAATTTACATAATGAAAAATAATTCAGCAGTTTAAATCCATTTATTAGAAGCCAATTCCATGATCACGAGCTTTACCTAAAAAAATATTAACTATTTTGGTTGCAACCTGCAAAGGTGTTTTAGGAATACTCATTGGAATTCTGAAACCTAATTCTTTACTAATCGTAGTATTAATATCTAATTTTTTTAACTCATTAAACCCTAATTTTTCATTGAGTTCTTGTTTTAGTGGTTGAATTGCTTTATTAATTAATTTATTACTTGATTGCTGTAATACATTTGAAGGGATAACATTAATATTATTGTTCTTTTTATGACCATTCTTTATTTGATTGAATTTCTCATAGGAGCGAGTTCTTTCAAATCTAAATTTTTCATCAAAACTTCTTTCAACTTTGATATAAAATTCATTTCTATCGAATCCTACAATTGCTTCTTTACCTGCAATTTTAGAATGTCTTTGACTTGCTAATGGTGAAATTGATTTCTTAAATCTTCTATTTGGACAATTATCATATCTGGAAACAACAGCGTGAATATGATACTGTTTACCACCCTTTTCCATGCCTTCTTTTACTACTAAACCAGTTGCTCTATCTTTATTAAGTTGTTCCTGCAAATCAATAATTTTTCTTTCCTTCTTGCTTTCAGATAAATTAATATCATTTTTAATTTTTTCAATACTTTTATTAATTTTTTTATTTTCAATAACCCATCGGTCATTGCCTTTGTAAGTACGTTTTTCCTCAATTTTTGCAATCCAGACCAAATCTCTTTCAGTCATAGGTCGAACAGTTAAATCTTTACCCATCTCCATTGCTTTCTGCTCTCTGTAATTTTGATAAAATTCTGAATATTTAGCATCTGCATTAGCTATTCCGGATTCAGATATTTTTTGTTTAGCAAAATCATTAATTATTTTTTCTTCTTTTTGGTTAGGCAAATTATTAGGATTATTGTAAACAGTTCTATTAAAATTATCAGCATAATCTGCCATAACTTCTTTTGTATATTCTCTTAAATTTTGATGAAATAAATTGTTCTTAACTATATCAATTTGCCTTTGTCCTTCTTCAGTTTGACTTAATATTTGAAGATCCCTTTGATGAAATCCTTGGTCATACATTTCCATTTTTACTAATTCTTCTATATGATCCAACTCAGCTTTACTGGGGGAAATGTTTAGCATGAAAAATTTACTTTCATTTTCTTTCGCTCTTGAACTCAAATTATCATCAATCAAATTTGTCGCTTCATTCTGTTCAAGAAAAGTGGGATTACCTTCCGGATCATCATTGGTGAAAAATAAATTTTCTTGCAACAATTCTTTGTCAAAGTCATTCTCCTTCTCTTCTAAATATGATGAAAAATAATTATCAAATGATTTTTCTCTACTAGAGTTTTCTTTATCTAAATATTCCATTAATCCTTTGCAGCTACTAGAATTTGCTGAATGATTTGCTGTAAATGAAATGTGCATTACTTAAATATTTGTTCAAATATCTCTGGTTTAAAAGATGCATCATAAGACTTAATATACATTCTATTATTTAACTTAAATTCATTTTTTATCCGTTCAATTTTTTGTTTTAAATCTCTAACTTCTTTTTCAGCAGCGTAAGCTTTATTTTCAGCCATGCGAATATTTTCTTTAAATTCTTTAAATTTTTCTTTGTAATAATCAGATTGATCTGAAGCAGTTTTATCAATATCTCCATTTACAATTTTTAAAACATTCTGATTAAATTGTTCTAAAATATTTGAAGAATCAATGATTTTTCTGAAATAACTTTTCTCAAATTGCCCCAATCTTTTATGTGTACTTTCAAGTCTTTTATAAATATTTTCTTCTATGTTTAAGATGTATTTTTCTTTAAATTCAACAGTTTGATTGTTAGATAAGATATCTTTTTTTGCGTCAAATAAATAAGCAATTACATCATCAATACTTGAAAACTTAAAGTCTTTTTTTGCTCTCAATAATCGTGTATGAGTGTACTCTGATATTCTGATATGTTTTGCTGATTTGGACATATTTTGCCCACTAATATTATTCATAACTTACTTATTGTTAATTATTTACGACTTGTTGTGGTCAGATGATGTGTAAAATTATTGACTTGTCAATGATTAACACTCTATAAATCAATGCGTTGTCTCTTAAGACTCGCATCTTCTTGCTTCTTAATTCTGTGTTAAATTTGTAGTCAACTATTGTCCAATTTTTGACATTAAATTTTCATTCAAATCTTTATAGTTTTTATAAATTTCTCGGCAATCTTTTGCATTCGGAAATTTTTCTAAAATCTTTTTTGTAGCAATATTCCCCGCATCATCTAAATCACAAAAGATTAAATGTTCTGAGTAATTTTCTAAAAAATTTAATGCGCGGTCTATATTTGAAACTGAATTCAATATTAAGAAATCGTAAAAATTTTGATCAACTTTATTACTAATTTCATCCAATTCTAGCTTACTCAAAAAATCAAAAAAAGATTCAAAAATAATAACCGTATTAGAATTATTTTTTATCAACGTCAAATCTTTTTTTCCTAAACATCCTTTCCAAATTGAAGAAGATAGTTCATAAGAATTTTCAGAGTTATTTGGAAATGCTAGCGAGAAAAACCTTTTAGCATCACCACGATTATTTGAAACTTCGTAATGTATTTCTTTTAAAAATTTTCTTTGATTGTAAACTTTTCTTTTTATTAAATACTCAATAAGTGCCGGATGCGAGATTTCGTCTTCAACTTTCAAAATTTTATAATTCTTTTCGGTTTTAATTTCATTTTCCAAAATTTTTTGCTGTTGAAAAGAAGAAAAATTATGTTGATTGTTTGCCCAAGAAATTACTCCTGCAATATCAGTTTTCAAAAATCTTATTAAGAAATCTACAACAGAACCTTTGCTTCCCTCTGAAAATAAAAACCACGAATTGTATGTTACATTTACTTTAAAAGATGCTGTTCTTTCTTGCTGAAAAGGATTTAAAAACCAAACTTCATCGCCTCTAGTTTTCACCGAACTAATTTGAAATGATTTTAAAATTTCAACTAATGAAATCTTATTTATTTTTGTGCAATTATAAACTGTTTTTCTAATCATCCGCCAGGTTGTTTTTTTATTTAAAAATTATATCAATCAAATTTATTTGAGATAATTAGCTAATATTTTTTCCGACTATAAATATTTATTTTTTTTCTTTTCAAAAGCAAAAAATAGAATTATGGAGATAATATCCAAATTTGACTGAATTAGATAAATCTTTAATCAACTAAAAATCAGCATTTTAAAAATTTTTAATTATTGTTTTTTTATCCACATCTATTATTATTTATAAAAGAATTAATTAAGTAATAACATTAATATAATTAAGGGGTTAATTTTGAACCATTGGAAACCACCATAAACATTAGAAAAATCGCCTAATATTTTTCAATTTTATGGAGATAATATCCAAATTCATGGAGATAATATCCAAATCCATGGAGATAATATCCAGATTGATGGAGATAATATCCTAATCCATGGAGATAATATCCTAAACATTTTCAAGATGTTTAAAAATCGCTTTTATAAATTCATCTCCGAATATGTCTGGTTTAATTTTTCTTTTAATTTGAGTTGCTAAAGCAGAATATCCATGAACGTCATATAGCTGCTTTAAAACCCTCAAATCTTTTTCTTTCAGCAATCGTCTCTTTTTTAAATATTTTAAGGATCTACTAATCTGTAAATCATTTATTGACACAAAAACTTCACTTTTGCCCACTGATATTTTCGTATTATAAATTACAAATCGGTATTTATTATTACTGAAGCTGTAATTGAAGCTAATATCATTATCACTGTCCAGATCTGCTTTAACTGATTTTAGAAAATCTCGCTCAAATCTGTATTTGCTATCGTATTTATTTATATGAATTGCCAATTCCTTTAAAAGTTGGAAGTACTCTTTTTCTACGCCACCAAATTTTTGATATTTTAAAAGCCATAATAAGAATTTTAATGTATTTGGAGTTGAAGCTTTAAATGTTAGATCATTTCTTAAAGGAAAAAACTGGCTCATATTTAGCAAATGTTTCATCACAGCCTTATCCATTTTGAAATAAATGTTCTGTGTATTCCATCTTGGTTCGATAATAAATGGAACAGCTTTATAACCATTGATCGTCTCATCTCTTAATCTGAACCAATTAATGTTAGACATATTTACCAATGCTGTTTGTATCGCAGAATTTCTCATTTTTCTTTCTGGATTTAATTGATTTAAAGAAATTAAAAACTCGCAGACTCCTTGATTTGCCCAACCATCATAACAATCATCAAAAGACAATTGCTTAATAGTAGAATTGTCAAATTGAACTTTAATTGGGATTAATAGAGATTGTGCATCTTTTATCGAAGTAAGAATAATAGTAATTATTCTTTGCTCTATAATCGAAGTATCTTGCGTAATTAAAACCTCTCGAAAATCATTTGAGAAAAGAACTTTCTTGCGAGGTTTAGAAATAAAAGTCTTATCATTGAGCATGTTTGACTATTTTTTCTTAGTAGAAAATTCAATCGCTTCCTGCTCTATAGCAAATTTGGATTTGCTCGGATTTCTTAAAAGATAATTTTCAACATCGTCCTTTTTAAAGAATACCATTTTTCCATTTGGTTTCGAATAATTTATATCCCCTCTGATTTTATAAATATATGACTCTTTAAATCCACTATATTTACTAAAATCCTTTACGTTGAAAATTTTCTTTGATAAAAATAAGTTTTCTTTTATTACACCCAACTCTTCAAGTAGTTGATTTAAAACTGATAGAATTACTTCATCTTTGCTCATAATTGTTTTTATTAAATTTATCCGACAAAGGAATAAAAGAACTAAAAACGTAGCAATAGACTAATAAAGAATAATAGACTAACAAAAAGATATGTTAGTCTCTTTTAGATTTTACAACTATATCAATTATTAAATTTCTTCAATCAGAATTTTGATTTTTGTGTGTTTTAGAAAAAGCAGATTTAATCGAACCAATCTTTGCAATTTTTCCATAAAACTTTATGTTATTCATGAGTCTATTTTTAATAAATTTATCGCGAGAATCTGCGGCTTGTTTTATCCCAATATTTTTTAGTAACAACAATAAACATGAATAGGTAACTTCTTTAGTACTTGTTGGATTTTTATCAATCCAAAGTAGTTCAAATTTCAAGGGATTACCCTCAATAAAATTTACAAAATCATGAATTACGGATTCTTTGTTATTTTCTTTGTTTGTTATAAATTTAAAATCAAATAAATCTTCTCCTATTTTGTAATAATCATATTGATTCGAAAAACTAACACCTAAATATTTACTTTTGCTTTTTAGAAGTAATGTCTGCAAATCAAAAATTTCATCAGAATCAGTAGTATTAACGCTAAAATTTTCAATTTTTTCTGGAAGATTTTTTTCAGGATAAGCTAAAAACTTGACAGATATTAAATCTTTTAAAACCTTTAAATTCATCAAGCAAACAACAAAAAGCGTAATTGCAATTGACCTTTGATAGAAAAGTACTTTATACCCGTAAAATGTGATTTCTTTTTCTGAAACTAAATATATGGAATAACCCATTAATATAATAAAAATCACACTCATCAATACTTTACTTCTTTGAAATTCGCAAGATAGGTACTCAACAAAATTTTTAGATTGATATACACTTAGTAATTTTTTCAAGAATAAAAACATGTAAATTATCGTTCCTACACCAATTAGTAATTTAAAAATATTGATACTTTCAAAAAATCTTATGTTTAGAAAATTAAGTACTAATAATGAAGGTATTAACAAGATTAGCAATTGATTATTTTTCGTTTTGTCACCAAAGTAAATGAGTTCCATATTTATTTTTTAAAAAGTTAAATTTAATTCAGGTATAATCTCCGCCGCTTCCTGCATTTTTTTGTCCACTATTTTAGCATAAATCGCTGTAGTTCTAATTTCACGATGTCCTAATCTCTTGGAAACCGTATAAATATCTGCACCATTTTCCAAAAGCAAAACCGCATTAGTGTGTCTGGCAGAATGAAAAGTAATATGTTTTGAAACTCCGGCACGATTGCACCATCGCACTAATTCGGTATTGTAAGTCATTCCATATTTTAAACCAGTGAACACCCTATCCATTTGAGATTTTCTTAATCCCAATAATTCACGAGCTTGCTTTGAAATATAGAGATACTCTACTCCATCAGTCTTCTGTTGTCGAAAATTTATTTTAATATTTTCTCCTTCTTCTCGTACTTCAGACCACAATAAATTATTAATATCTGACCAACGTAAGCCGGAAAGACAAGAAAATAGAAAAGCATTTCTTAAAACTGGATATTTACAGTCAGATTTTGCGAGAGATTGCATTTCATCAAATGTCAAATACTCTCGCTGACTTTCTGCTTGGTCAAACGATTTTGTTTTAGTGGCGTAGTTTATTGATAAATAACCATCATCAAATGCACTTCTTAGCGAAGCTTTAAATTTATTGAAATAAGAATATTTAGAATTTTGGGAGAGCGATAGATTACTTTTAGTAATGGCTTCATTCTCGAAATAGGTGCGAACTTTTTTTACAAAAATTTCGTCAATATCGTCAAATGTTACATTCTTGGAAATAACATTTTTTAGATGTTGCAATGTTGAATACCAATTGCCATAATTATTAGACGAATCTTTTTTCTGCTTTTCTTCAGTAAGCTCTTCAAAATATTTAAGAAATGTCCTTTTGGATTTAGTAGAATTTTTAATATCAAATTTTCCCTGGACAAATTCTGCTTTTCTAATTGCGAGAACATTTTCCGCAAACTCCAATGTTTCTTTATTCTCCTTTTTTTCTTTAGCAGTTTTTGGATCTGATAATAAATAAGAATCTAAATTTTCATAATTACGAAGGTGTCTTCGCTTTCCTTCATCGTTAATTTCCGATCCTTTGTAATATTCAATAGAAAGACTTAATCTTCCATCCTTCAATTTTCTTTTATTTAATGAGATTTTCATAAATTGCAATTTGTATTACTTGTACTACTTTAATCAATAATGATAAATAAAGTAGTACTTAAGTAGAAACAAAAGTACTAACAAAGAACAACATACGAAAACAAAAACTGCATAAATTACTGATTATCAAACAAAAGAATACAAAAGAAACTAAAAGAAAACATATTTATTTCCCGATACAAAACTTAGAAAAAATATTTCCCAAAACTTCATCATTTGTAAATTCTCCAGAGATTTCTCCCAGGTTTTCTAAAGCGTTTCGAAGTTCAAAAGCCAAAAGTTCCGATGAGATTTGAGATGCTATCGTCTCTTTTACTAAATTGATTGCACTTAAAGAGTTTTTCAAAGCTTCATAATGCCTTTGATTTGTAACGATCACATTGCTTTCTGTATCTTTTAAATCTTCTATATAATGCGAAAGTTCCGTTTTTATGGCTTCAACGCTTTCTGCGTTTTTTGCAGAAATTCCGATTATGGTATTGGTAACATCTGGAAACAAAGCATTTTTTATTTTGGTGTCTAATTCATTTTCAAAATAACCACCGTTCAAATCTATTTTATTGTGCAATAAAATGATTTTCAAATCCTTGCGCTCAAATTCTTTTATGAAACTGATCACTTCTGCTGCGCTAGAATCAAATTCATCATACAAATACAAGAGGATTTTTGCAGAAGCTATTTTTTCCTTCGCTTTTGCAACCCCAATCTTTTCTATTTCGTCCGCAGTTTCGCGTAAACCTGCAGTATCAATAAATCTGAATGCATTTCCTTTGATGTGCAACACTTCCTCTATCGTATCTCTGGTAGTTCCTGCAATATCCGAAACGATGGCTCTTTCTTCTTTTAACAATGCATTGAGAAGCGTAGATTTTCCTGCATTTGGTTTTCCTATTATGGCAACTTCTACCCCATTTTTCACCGCATTTCCATACTGAAAACTTTCAATTAACGAGTTCAATTTATGCTCTATCTTATCTAAAAGTGCATTCAAAGCTGTTCTATCTGCAAATTCTACATCTTCTTCTCCAAAATCTAATTCTAATTCTAAAAAAGAAGTAAAGTTTAATAATTCGCCACGCAACAAAGATATTTCATTTGAAATTCCACCTTTAAGTTGATTCAATGCTACTTTTCTAGAGGCTTCATTTTCACTTGCAATCAAATCTGCGATGGATTCTGCTTGTGCAAGATCTATCCTGCCGTTCATAAATGCACGCATGGTAAACTCTCCCGCTTTTGCTAATCTTGCACCGTTTTTCACCAAAACTTCTAGTATTTTCTTGGCAATATGCGGCGAACCATGATAAGAAATCTCGACAGAATCTTCTGCAGTAAAGGTTTTCGGCGCTTTATAAACCGCAACCATTACCTCATCTATTAGTTCATCAGGTTTGATTTCTTCGATATTTATTGAAAGATGATTGATATCCAAGTCTTCATTCTTGGCACTTGATTCTTGGCTCTTTTCAACAATAAAACCATAGTGAACAGTGTGAGAACTTACTTTCGTTAGATCTTCTCCTTTGAAACATTTCTGAGCAATTTCTATGGATTTTTCTCCAGAAATTCTGATTATTCCTATGGCGCCAATTCCATTAGCAGTTGCAATAGCACAAATAGTATCTTGATTGAGATGATTGTTCATACCGCAAAATTACAATTATTTAAAATATTCTTGGTTGATATTTACTGCATTGATTATTGATTTCCCTAAAACCACTATTCATTTACATAATATGATTGTGCTCCAGATATACTCATATTATCTGTCTTTCATTCGTCTACATATTTTTAAACGCAAAGAATTTCAATCAATTACATTTACATTAAGTAAGCAAAGAATGCGAATATTCGCATTTGAAGCGAACGCTTAATCAAATCTGCTTGCAGATTCCTCTTTGCTTTCTCAATTGTGATATCACTAAAATAACTTTGCGTTTCAATTTTTTAGTTAATTGATATTAAGAGTTTTATACTTTAAAATCTAAATGCACAATAGGTTCATATTTTAAAATTTATTAAATTTGATTTCTTGAAAATATGAATCAATCGGTGTAAAATATAAAGTTTATACAAGTGCTGAATTGATTATAATTCAATAGTAATCTAAAAGATCAACCATGACAAAAAATATAATCCTCATCATCTTACTTGCTCTATTTTCTCCAGTAATATCTGCACAAGAAAATTTAAGCCCAATTGCTAGCAAAATTTTGAAGGAACTAAAGATACCAGAAAGTGCTATTCAACTACAATTGTATAGCGAAAAGCAAATGCCCAATTCGCCAGATAATTCTATCTACATCTTACCAAAATATTCGGAAGATGGGAAAGAAAATTTTGATGAAAATTATTTCGATATAGATGTAAACATCATCATTGCCAACAATACCACCGGGAAAATTGTTGCAAAATACCAAGTTTTAAATGCCTACACTTCCGATGCTGTAAGATTAGACAATATCGTAATAGATACCGGTCTTTACAACTTAAATGAAAAGACCAGAGCTTTTGGAATTCGCGTGAACTTTATCGGAATGAGCAGACCAAATCCTTATGATATTACGCTCTTTTCTTTGTTCATGATTAAAAACAATCAGTTGGTGAAAGTTTTAGATGATTTTGAACTCGATAAATCTAATGGAGAATGGGATACCAATTGTGCCGGCGATTTTGTAGATTCCATAGGATTGATAGATCTAACGAAGGAAAAAAGTAAAGACCTTAAAAATATTAAAGTTAAATTCAACATTACCAAAACACATAACTTCTTGAAAAACGGCGATTGTGATTTTGCAGAAACGAAATCTACAAAAACTAAAATCTTAAAATTCAACGGGAAAGAATACAAATAATCAATAAAAACCTTCGAACGGGATTTTCAGTTGTACAGAAACTTGCTTCTTCTCGTTTGTGTTGAGATTAGAAAGCGATAATCCCAAAAGCCGAATTGCTTTGTCATAAGGTCGCAATTGCCAGAGATTTTTGGCAGTAAGATAGTAATCACCCACGCTTTCGAAATAAATTTCCTGCGTATTGCTTCTCGTAAATTGCGAAAAATCTTCGTATTTTATCTTTAATGTCAGCGTTTTTCCTTTAATCTCTTTCTTTGACAATCTATTCACAAGTTCTTCGCTCAAGATTTGCAATTGCTCAAATACTTCTGCTTCATCTCCCAAATTTTCCCAGAAGGTCTCTTCTACGGCAACACTCTTCTGTATGCGATTAGGCTTCACCTCGCTCGTATGGATGCCGCGAACTACATTGTAATAAAAAAGCCCAGACTTTCCGAATATATTGGTGAGATCTTCCAGACTTCTTATTTTTAAATCTGCACCCGTGAAAATCTTCAAGGTATGCATTTTTGCGGCCGTCACTTTTCCTACACCGTAAAATTTCTCTATGGGCAAAGCTTCTAGAAACTCCAACACTTGGGTGGGATGTATGGTTTTCTGCCCGTTGGGTTTGTTGATATCCGACCCTACTTTTGCAAGGAATTTATTGATAGAAATACCCGCAGAAGCCGTAATGCCAACTTCTTCGTAGATTCTCTTCCGTATTTCCCTGGCGAGATCATTCGCAGATGCAATATTCTTTTTATTTTCTGTCACATCTAGATAGGCTTCATCCAAAGAAAGTGGCTCTACCAGATCTGTATAATCATAGAAGATCTTGCGTATCTGTTGAGAGATTTCTTTGTAGCGCGCAAACCGTGGTTTCACGAATATTAGATGCGGACATTTCTGCTTGGCTATAGAACTCGGCATTGCAGACCGCACGCCAAATTTCCGAGCTTCATAGCTTGCTGCAGCTACTACTCCACGCGTTTCGCCACCAACTGCCAATGCTTTCCCGCGCAATTCTGGGAAATCCATTTGCTCTACAGATGCATAAAATGCATCCATATCTACATGTATTATTTTTCGGCTAGTATCCAGAATTCAAATTTAAGTAAAAAAGAAATATGCTTTTTCTTTCTGCAATTGCGATGTATCAGGTTTGATGATTTTGTTGAGTGTCTGCTCTATATTTAAAGCCGTTAATTCTCTAGATAACCAGCATCCATCAGTTTGCGCAAAAAATCTCGGTATTTCGTATTCGGAAAGTCCCCAACTATTTTTCTCACAGTAGGCACAAATATTTTTTGGTTCTCCGGTGTTTTTGCAATTTTTCTGAAAACGTCCAAAGTTGTGTGCAGAGGAATCAACATTGACTCCAGCATTTCTTCGTCTGTGTAGTCCTTTTTCGGATAGATATCATCAAAAAGAAATTTAAGCTTTTTAATGTCTGCCTCAGCAATCACAAGTGTGGTATCTGCATCATCACCAATTACGGTATACAAATAACCAAGATATCTAAAGGTTTTCATTACAAACAATTCCTTCTCATCCGTGATGGTATTTGTTTTTAGATAATCATCTGCTATCTTGTAGGTATCTTTCAAACCTTTTTCTGCCAGCTTCATAAAGATTTTATCCTTCGCAGAAATCTCACGCTCATTCTTCTTAATTAAATTTTTCACCAGCCTCACAGAAATTTCATTTTTATTCCAACTGTTGTCTTCTACCGCAAGATATCTTAGCATTTTTTTCTGTGTTACTTTATCTTTAGAAAGATCTAGATAGAGTGTTGTTATCTTTTGCACCCGCTCTTCGCTCAGTTCATTTTCAGCTTCTGTCGCAGATTTTATATAGCATTTCATCAAAATAAATTTCTCATCCGGGATTATGAAATCTACCGTATTTGTCTTTGCATCAAAACTGGAAAAGAATAATTCATAATACCTGATGGCATCTTCATACCTGCCTTCTCTATAGTTGCACATACCGTAGAGCGCGTTGTATTCATTTTCCATAGGCAATTTGGTGTCGTCTAGCAGTTTCAAACCTTCTGTGCAGCGTCCAATATTATTTGCCATAGATGCCGCATTGAAAAGTGTATGCGAAGTTTGATCTATTCGATATGCTTTTAAGGCATAGTCAAACGCTTTTCCATTATCATCGAGATGAGAATAAGCAGCCGACAAATTGGAATAATAACTGGCGAGTTTTGTTTTCTGATCTACGGGACAGAGCAATGCTGCCCGACGAAAATTTTGCCTAGCGTTTTCAAAATCATCTATTCTGTAGTAGCAAATTCCCAAACGATCATAGGATTCATAATCTTTTTGATCATTTTCAAAATACTCTTTGTACAAAGGTATCGCAAGTGCATATTCGTTTTTGTTGTAATGAGCATCTGCCTCTTCCAGCACTTTTTCTAGGGGCGAAAGTTGCGCAGAAATAAAGATGGCGAAGATGAGGAAAAGGATGGTGCCTAGTTTTTTCATTAGTGATGGGTAAGTTCTTCAAATTTAAGAAAAATATGGAAGCAACATCGGCAGAGTCTTGGTTTATAATGTTTTTGTTGAATTTTAAAACCACAGCTTTATTGGTATCATTACAAGATTACAAATTCCTTATAAATTTAATTATTTAAGCTTGCATTTGTAATGAATTATTTATGTAAATTTAAAAATCCTTTTAACAATAGGAATACGCTTATTTCACATTAATAATTAACTAAAAACAAAACATTATGCCAATTAAGTATTCAGTTATTGAGCGCGGTGAACCTGGGATCACGGGTGGCGGCACAAAAAAATGGTATGCGCTCGTAAAATCCGACGGCGAGACTACCATAGATGAATTAGTGCAAGAAATTGAGAAATTCTCCGCACTAAGTGAGGCAGACATTCGGGGCGTCATCATCGCTTTAGAAAATGTAATTCAGAAAGAACTCGCCAATGGAAAAACGGTCCGTATGGATAAGCTCGGCAGTTTTTCGCCAGGTATTTCTAGTGAGGGAGCAATATCCGAAGATAAATTTAATGTCAGCATGATCAAAGGTGCAAAAGTGAACTACCGACCGGGAAAACGCATCAGCGATGCTCTGAAAACAGCCACTTTCACCAAAGAAAAGTAGAATTTAAAAAACATGCGCATGTTTACCTTCAAACATGCGCATGTTTGCCTTCAATCATGCGCATGTTTCCCTCCGAACATGCGCATGTTTATTTTGAAACGTGCGCAGGTTTTTTTTTTGGGGGTGGTATTGGTTTATAAAAACATTACTACACTCAACAAAAAATGATACTTATATATAGACTGTAGCCAGTTTTAAAGTTTACTTTAGTATATTTACTTTTTAGATTTTCTATTCACCAGAAAATAAAAATTTTCTCACCTAACATCAAATTATATGGCTTTAAGCTGGAACGAAATAAAGGACCGTGCGCTACAATTTAGCAAAGAATGGGCAGATACCTCTAATGAAGAAGCCGACGCCAAACCTTTTCTCGTAGAATTTTTCAATGTATTTGGTATCACCAGAAAACGTGTTTCTACTTTTGAACATAAGGTGAAAAAATTGGATGATAGAGATGGCTATATCGATCTTCTTTGGAAAGGCACCATCTTAATAGAAATGAAAAGCCGAGGTAAAAATCTAGACAAAGCTTACCAACAAGCCATCGACTATACGCATGGTTTGAAACAACACGAACTTCCGAAATACATATTGATCTGCGATTTTGAGAACTTCCGCTTATACGATTTGGAAGAAAGCAAAACCATTGAATTCCAATTAAAAGATCTTGTGCAGAATGTACAGCATTTTGGATATCTCTTAGGCTACCAAAAGAAGCTATACAAAGAACAAGATCCGGCGAATATACGTGCAGCAGAACTAATGGGAAAACTGCATGATCGCTTAGAAGAGATTGGCTACACCGGGCATCCTTTGGAGGTTTATCTTGTTCGAATTTTATTTTTGTTGTTTGCAGAAGATACTACCATCTTCAACAAAGATCAATTTCAAGAGTATGTAGAACAACGCACTGCTATCGATGGGAGCGATCTTGCGGGTAAATTGCAAGAGCTTTTTCAGGTTTTAAATACTGCAGAAGACAAACGTTTTAAAAATCTTGACGAGCAATTGGCAGATTTTCCCTACGTGAACGGGAAATTATTTGAAGAGATATTGCCCACCGCAAGCTTTGATACCAAAATGCGACAAGCCTTGCTAGATTGTTGCATCTTAGATTGGAGCAAAATATCGCCAGCTATTTTTGGCTCGATGTTCCAAAGTGTAATGAACCCGAAAGAGCGCAGAAATCTGGGAGCGCACTACACAAGTGAAAAGAATATCCTCAAACTTATAAAGCCTCTCTTTCTAGATGAGCTTTGGGCAGAGTTTGAAAGCATAAAAACCAATAAGAACAAACTACCCGCATTTCATAAAAAAGTAAGTGAATTGAAATTTCTAGATCCTGCGTGCGGTTGCGGAAACTTCTTGGTTATTACTTATAGAGAATTGCGTTTGCTAGAAATGGAAATTTTGCGTGCAAGCAACACTAGCGGACAAGGCTTTCTAAACATTGGCGAAATCATTTGGTTAAATGTGGATATGATGTATGGAATTGAATACGAAGAATTCCCTGCTAGAATTGCCGAAGTAGCGATGTGGCTGATAGACCACCAAATGAATATGCAGATAAGCAATGAATTTGGACAATACTTTGTGCGTTTGCCACTAACGAAATCTGCGAAGATTGTGCATGGTGACGCATTGGAAACAGAATGGGAAAGTGTAGTTGCTACATCTGATTTAAATTACATTCTCGGCAATCCGCCCTTTATTGGAGCTAATATTATGACGCAATTACAAAGAAATCAAATTGTGAAAGAATTAGATAATTGCAAAGGGAGTGGCACATTAGATTATGTGAGTGGTTGGTATATAAAAGCGGCGAAGTACATTCAAAACACAGATATTAAGGTGGCTTTTGTTTCTACAAATTCTATAGTACAAGGCGAGCAAACGAATATTCTTTGGGGACAAATGCTCAACATTTATGATATTAAAATTCATTTTGCACACAGAACGTTTAAATGGAGTAATGAAGCAAAAGGTAATGCAGCGGTATTTTGCGTAATAATCGGTTTTGCTAATTTTGATATTGTAAAAAAGTCAATTTTCGAATATGAAGATATAAAAGGAGAAGCGCATGAAATTAAGGCTAACAACATTAATCCTTATTTAGTAGATGCAACAAATATTATTATTGGAAGAAGATCTAAGCCTCTTTGCAAAGTTCCTGAAATGATCAAAGGTAGCTCACCCACAGATGGTGGTTTTTTACTTTTAAGTGATGACGATAAATGCAATTTAGTTAATGAAGACAAGGATAATATAAATTTTATAAAACGATATGTGGGAAGTTTTGAGTTTATTAACAATAAATCTCGATGGTGTTTATGGTTAAAGAATGTTAGCCCCCAAGAAATTAAAATAAATAAAAAATTATTAATTAGATTAGATAGTGTTAAAAATTTTAGACTTAAAAGCACTAAAGCCGCTACGAGAAGATGGGCAGATTTGCCATCACTATTCATTGAGGAGAGACAGCCAACAGATGATTATATAATTATCCCACGAGTATCATCTGAAAATAGAAAATATATTCCCATTGGTTATTTAAAATCAGATAATATAATAAGTGATAGTGCTTTTGCATTAGAGAAGTCAACTCTATTCCACTTCGGAATTTTAACATCAGTTATGCATATGTCTTGGACAAGTATTGTTTGTGGCAGATTGAAAAGCGATTACAGATATTCAAATACAATAGTTTACAATAACTTCCCTTGGCCAGAGAACCCAACAGAGAAACAAATTGCTAATATAGAAGCGGCAGCACAAAAGGTTTTAGATGCAAGGTTGCAATTCCCTACAAGCTCTTTGGCAGATCTTTATGATCCTCTTACGATGCCACCTGCACTCGTAAAAGCCCACAATGAACTAGATAAAATGGTAGATCTTGCCTACAGACCGCAAGCTTTTGCCAGTGAAGCCAATAGAATGGTATTCCTTTTTGAACTGTATGAAAAGTACACCAAAGACCTTTTTAGCAAAGAGAAAGTGAAAAAGACGAAGAAGAAAGAAATTAAATAAAAACACAATGCAAGCAATACACATCACAAAATCCGGTGGACCGGAAGTTTTAGAATTACAAGATACGCCTACACCAAAACCAGAAAGCCATCAGGTATTGATAAAAATAAAAGCAGCCGGCATCAATAGAAGCGACATCATCACCAGAGAAAATACAAATACCTACGGCAAAAATTCCCCAACAAGCTTAATTCCCGGTCTAGAAGTTTCTGGCGAGGTGATAGAACTTGGAGCAGCTGTGACAGACAAAAAAGTGGGAGATCTGGTTTGTGCTCTTATTGCAGATGGCGGCTATGCAGAATTTGTAGCGGTAGAAAGTTCTCACTGTCTTCCCATTCCAGAAGGCATTAATCTTATAGATGCCGCGGCAATACCGGAGACAGTTTTCACGGTTTGGTTTAATATATTCCACCATGGAAACTTGAAACCAGGCGAGAAATTATTAATTCATGGCGGCACTAGTGGCATTGGTACCATGGGATTGCAAATGGCAAAAGCCTGGGGTTGCGAAACCTACGCAACTGCTGGAACGGATGATAAAGTAGCATACCTAAAGAACATGGGCGTGGATAAAGTGATTAACTATAAGAAAGAAAGCTTTGAAAATATCTGGAAAGACGAGAAAATAGACGTAATTCTAGATATGGTGGGCGGAGATTACACACAAAAAAATCTGACTATCTTGAATCAGAAAGGCCGTTTGGTCTACATCAACGGGATGAATAGCATGGATGTGAACATCAACCTGCGTACCATAATGGCCAAGAATCTAGTATTGACGGGTAGTTTTCTAAAGCCGCAACCTGCAGAAGTGAAAACCCGCATTGCAAAAGAAGTACAAGAAAATATATGGCCGATGTTTCTTTCTAAAGAAATACAACCTGTGGTTTACAAAACTTTTCCGCTCGCCCAAGCTGCAGATGCACAACGATTGATGGAAAGCAGCGAGCATATAGGGAAGATTTTATTGGTGAATGATTAACTTTGCAAACTCATTATCAATAAAATTAATTCAAACATAAATAAAAACCATGAGCGAACCCATCATCGATCTTCACTGCGATCTACTAAGCTATCTTACCAAAACGAATGCTACCATATATGATACATCAGAAATTGGTTGCGCAATTCCCTATTTGAAGTCGGGGAATGTGAAGTTGCAAACCATGGCGATATTTGCACCGGTGGAAGCAAAAAGCCACGAATTTGGTTTGCAACAAAGCGAAATCTTCCATAAGTTGAATGAAGAAGATAATGAATTGTATCGTTTTGAAAAGCAGCATCTATCCACTTTTGAAACCGAGGAAAACATAGCAATGATTGCTTCTATAGAAAGTGCGTCTGCTTTTTGTGATGAAGAATTGCCCCTGAAAAAAGGTTTTGAAAACCTAGAAAGAATTATTGATAACGTAGGAAATGTCTTGTACATCAGTTTCACCCATCATGCAGAAAATCGTTTTGGCGGTGGAAACTATGCCACTGCTGGTTTGAAAAACGATGGAAAAGCCTTGATCGATTACCTATCTGATCGTGATATTGCCATAGATTTTTCGCATACAAGTGATGCTTTGGCTTATGATATTTTGGACTATTTGAGCAAACAAAATTTGCAAATACCTATTCTTGCCAGTCATTCCAATTACCGTCCGATATTTGATCATCCGAGAAATTTACCAGATGATCTTGCAAAAGAAATCATCCATAGAAATGGTGTTATTGGTTTGAATTTCGTGCGCGCTTTCGTAAACCTAGAAAATGAAAATGCATTGACGAATCATTTGCAGCACGGTGTAAGTTTGGGTGCCGAACATGCAATTGCCTATGGCGCAGATTATTTTTACACCAAAGGAACTACAGATTTAGGAAGATTGCCTTTCTATTTTCCCGCGCACGAGAATGCAGCTTGCTACCCAACATTAAACAAAGGATTTGAGGAACGCTTTGGAAAAGAATTGGTTGAGAATTTAAGTTTTAATAATGCGAAACGATTTATAGAGCGTTTGTGGGCCTAGGATGAATGGCTGCAGAAATGAAATACATCTGTTACTTATTACTATTCCATATTATACATCTCTGAAATTTTTTCTGGATTGGCGTAAAGATAAATCATCAAATAGTGAAGCGTATCAAAATTGCTGGTAAAATTATAAACGGGTGTACCATCTGTGCTTGCAACGGCAAATGCGCCATCAAATCCATTCACGTTTGCAGAAAAAACTACTGCATATTCAGTTTTGATGGCTTCTAAAGCTTGGATATCTTTTGCAGAGATTCCGTTTTTTGTAAGTTGCGTATTGGCACTTTTCACATAAAGATCTGCGGCACAAACTGCATCCATCTTGCATTTAGCTTTGTACTTCTTTAGCTCGTTGTTTAGAGAACCACTGGTAAATTTTATAGTAAGATAATCTATGTTGTGCATTAGCTGATACAAAGTGTTATTGAAAAAATACCTCATTTCAGCTTTTTGTATTTCGGAAGCTTTTAGTTTTTCAATGTTTTTCTCGGTAATATTAATCCAATTGTACGCTGTATCTTTTGTTGCAAACCAATCTGAAGAGTACATCTCTCCTATTTTCACACCAGAGTTGATGTTGTCTTTTATGGTATTGGACAGAATATCCAAACCATCTATGGTAGATTTTGGACTAGAAGTATCTACCAAACAATTCAATCTGCCTTCACAATCAAAGGTGTATTGTACAAGTTCTGCGACAGATAATTCTGCCACTTCAATGGGAACATCTGCAATAAATTTGTTTATATTTTCATTGTAAGGATTCAAAAAATTCATTCTAAAATTCTGAATATTTTGAAAATCATTTCTATCGTTGTACAAAATATCATAAGCATAAGCCATAACGGAAACCGTTTGTGCTGTCAAACTATTGGGCATTTTTTTTGCTAAAGATTGGTATTTCAATACATCCGGCGAAGATGTTCCATAATCAGACATCAACTGCATTAGCAGTTCGTTTTCATACTTTTCATTATCCGCAGACTTAATTTTTTGCAAAGATGCAGCAAATGCATTTTGAAAAGACTTAAAATTTCCCTTCGGTTTTTCTGCCCATTCATAATAGGAAGAAAGAGCTTCTAGCAAAGCTACTTTGCTGCCTAAAGTCGCCTTTCCGTCATTTATTTTGGATAAAAAACTGGTTGTAGAAATTCCTTTCTCACTGATGCTTTCATATTGATTGTCGCCATTTTCTCTATACGTAGTAGTGAAATTTAATCCAGACAAAAAACTAGAATCTGCAAAAGCTGGTGTATAAAAAAACAATGCTAATACTACAACTACATATTTCATAAACCTTTGATATTATTGTATTTAATACTTTTAAATCGCTTTTACCTGCTCCAAAAACCATTCTTTCACTTCGCCTTCCAAACTATTTTCTAGTTTCTCTTGGCACCAATTATGGTAATTATTTAACCATTGGATTTCTGATTCTGTCATTATTTCTAAAGCCAAAACATTTCTATCAAAAGGGCAAATAGTTAAGGTTTCAAAATCGTAGAAAGTACCAAAATCTGTGGTTTCTACTTTCCGAACGGCGATTAAATTTTCATGACGAATACCATAATGATCATTATAGTAGAATCCTGGTTCGTTAGACAAAACCATTCCGGGAATTAATTCCTGATTGTTCATATCTTTACGGATGTTTTGCGGACCTTCATGCACATTCATAAAACTTCCAACACCATGTCCCGTTCCATGGTTATAATCTTTGCCTTCTTTCCAAAGTGCCATTCTCGCAAAAGCGTCTAATTGCACACCACGCGTTCCTTTTGGAAATTTAACCATAGAAAGTTGTATCATACCTTTTAGAGCTAACGTGCAATCTATTTTAAATTGTTCCGAAGCTGTTGCCAATGCAAAAGTTCTGGTAATATCTGTCGTACCTTCCAAATACTGCCCGCCAGAATCTACCAAAATAGTATCTTCTTTCGTCACTTCTTTGCTTCCAATTTCTGGAGCAGAATAATGCATTATGGCACCATTTTCTTTAAAACCAACGATGCTACCAAAACTTTCGCCAACAAAGTTTTTCCCTTCTGCACGAAATCCACGTAGTTTTTCGCCGATAGAAAATTCATTCATTGTTTCATTGCCAACATTTTTTGTAAGCCAATGTAGAAATTTCACCATCGCAACGCCATCTCTTTGCATCACAATTCTAAAACCTTCTAGTTCGGTATCATTTTTTATGGCTTTCATTAAATTTCCTGGAACTGGAGCTTTTATAAAGGTATTGTTTTCTTTTAGATTTTCAAAAATAGATTGGTTGCTATTCGGCGAAATCAATACTTTTTCGTTGGAGTAGTTTTTTAAATCTTTCTCAAAATATTCATAAGGAAAGACTTTCACCCAAGCATCATCTAGTTGTTTTCTAGCATCTACATCTAATTTTTCTACATCTACGAAAAGTTTAGTTTCATTTTTAGTTAATATAATGTAAGCTAGAAATACTGGATTGGATTGTACATCGCTTCCACGTAAATTTAAGGTCCAAGCAACGTCATCCAAACTTGAAATAATATGAATAGATGCATCTAAAACGAGCATTTCATTGCGGATATCATTCAATTTATCTGCAACAGATTTTCCGGCTCTTTCTATTGGTTGCGTGTAAATAGGATTTTTTTGAAGATTGGAATTTCTATCTTTCCAAATTTCTTTTAATAAAGGAAGATCTACTAATTTTCTATTTTTTGAATTTAATTTCTCACTCAAAAGTTCCCAATTTGCATGAGAAGTTGCGATTGCATTTACGGCAACAGTCCCGTTTTCTGGGATTTCCGAGATGATCCAATCTATATAATTAGGCGTTCCATCCATACCATCTTTAAATAAATCTATACCAGAACCTGCTAATTCTTTGGGAGCTTGCACAAAATATCTACCATCTGTCCACAAACCTGCATTTTCTTTCGTAATTACTACAAAACCAGCCGAACCTGTGAACCCTGAAAGCCATGTTCTTTCTTGCCATTCTGCTGGCAAATATTCGCTCATGTGTGGATCTGCGGAATAAACGATGAATGCGTTGATGTTATTTTCTGTCATTTTCTGACGAAGAAGAGAAATTTTTTCTGCGGAAGTCATAGAATTTATTATTTGAGTGTAATTTACAAAGAAAAATAGTTTTTAGAAATTAATTTAAGGACAATTTTTATAATGGATTGAATTAAGGATTGATTAAAATTCTTGGATTTTATTCGTTAATTGCTCAACAGCAATATCTTGAGTTTGCCAAGATGTGATGATTCTAATAACAGAATTTTGTTCGTCTATTTTTTTCCAGACATAGAAATCAAAGTTTTCTGCTAAGCTTTCTATTTGTGCAAGATTTAAAATTGGAAATAATTGATTGGTGAAATTTTCTGTGTAGAAAAAGATTCCCTTATTTGCGAAAGCTTCTTTTATTTTCATCGCGTGATTATTGGCTTTCTTGGCAAGTTGAAAATACAAATTGTCTTTCATCAATTCTAAAAATTGAATACCCAAAAGTCTACCTTTTGCGAGCAGTGCGCCTTTTTGTTTGATGTGAAAATCAAATTCTGGTTGCAAATTTTTATTATTAATGATGATTGCTTCGCCTAAAAGTGCACCATTTTTAGTACCTCCGAGATAGAAAGCATCAGTATATTTTGCGATATCTTCTAAAGATAAATCTGTGTTTTCTGCCATTATTGCATTTCCTAACCTTGCACCATCCATAAAAAGATAAAGCTCATTTTCCATACAAAAATCAGAAAGTATTTGCAATTCATTTTTAGAATAGGTAGTCCCAATTTCTGTAGAATTTGAAATATAAACCAACTTTGGCTTTACTTGATGAGGTTTATTTTGGTGCGTATCTATAATGTCTTGAATTTGCTTTGGATTTATTTTACCATCTTCCGTTGGAATAGATATTATTTTGTGCCCAGTTGCTTCTATCGCAGCAGTTTCATTATTTAAGATATGACCAAGATCTGCAGAAATTACGCATTCATGAGGACGCAAAAAAGCAGAAATTACAATAATATTTGCTTGCGTACCACCGGAAACAAAATATACTTTGGCGTCATAATTTTTAATATTTTTCTTTATTAAATTTTGCGCTTCGATACTGTAATCGTCTAATCCATAGCCATTTTGCTGGTGCTCATTTGTTTCTAATAATGCTTTTAAGATATTTGGATGGCAACCTTCGGAGTAATCGTTTTTGAATGAATATTTCATCAAGTAAAAATACAAAAATAGAGGAAAAACACCTATTAAAAAATAGTGTTTTCACTTAAATAATTTATGCTTAAAAGCTGAACCTTTGCAGTAGAAATTTAAATCTATAAAAACCAACTAAAAATTTAATTATGAAAACAAACACATTTTCAACCTCAAAAAATTTATTTAGCAAGATGCTACTGATATTCGTATTCATGTTCGCTCTAGAATCTTGTAGAAAAGATAACGACGAACTTATAATACCAACAGTCGTTTATGCAGTAGAAAGCCCCATGTCTGCGTACATGGCAAGCTTGAGTGATACTACTCCTAATACTGTGAATGGTGCAAATTACGAAGTAGGAGTGGTAATTTCCCCAAAAGTACAAGGGAATTTGAATGCATTACAAATAAAACTACCTATTATAAATAATGCAGTACGTGTAACTATTTGGGATACTTCTACACAAGCTATAATTAGAACTGAGGTAGTAGACGTAAATGCAAATAACACCGTAATTACAAAAAATATTGCCGCACTTGCTTTGCAGAAAGACAAACAATATACCGTGACTATGAATGTAGCTGGTTATTATTACTATGGTAGTTCTGCAGGTCCAGCTTTAACTAGCTATCCCTTGACAATTGGTAATATTATCTACAATAATTTTATATATGGTACTGGTGTTGCTGCTGCAGCTGCATATCCTACTATAACAAGTGCGGGAGAATATGCCGGAGAATTAAATGTAGTTTTTCAGCAAACTCCTTAAAAAAACTATTTTAAAATAATTTAGATCCCAGAAACCTGGGATTTATTTTTTTTAGTGTTAGTTTTGCATTTAATATAATCTAACAATTTGAAAAATACCACCACAGAAGAAAATTATTTGAAAGCTCTTTTCCATCTTTGTAGTGATGATAAAAAAGTGACCGTAAATGAAGTGAGCAAATTTTTAGATTTAAAAATGCCTTCTATTAATAACATGATGAAAAAATTTCATGAAAAAAAATGGGTGATTTTTGAAAGTTACAAACCCATAATCGTGACGGAGGAAGGGATGAAACAAGCTGCATTAATTGTAAGAAAACATAGATTAACAGAAATGTTTTTGGTAGAGAAAATGAATTTTGGTTGGGAAAACGTACATGAAATTGCAGAACAACTAGAACATTTACAATCTGAAATATTCTTTGAGAAAATGGATGAAATTTTGAACTTTCCAAAATTTGATCCTCATGGAGAAGCAATACCAGATAAGGAAGGCAATATAATATCACAAGATTTACTTAAATTGAGCCAATGCAAAGTAGGAGATATTGTCATATTTAAGTCTGTAACTTTCTCTGATTCAGATTTTTTGGAATATTTGAATGATAAAAAAATACAATTGGGCTGTAAAATTGAGGTTTTAAAAATAGAAAATTTTGATCACAGTGTTTTAGTCAAAATAGATGGGAAAAATTCGACTTTCAGTGGAAAAGCTTCCGAGAAACTGTTGGTGAAAAAATAAAAAACAGCGTAATAAAAATTACGCTGCTTCTAAAAAATAACTTAAAATAAGATTATTATTTACTCATCGAGTTTTCTTTTTCTTTAAATTCTTTAAATTTTGCATCGTTCCCACTTGTTTGATAAAAGTTTTTCAATAGAGAAACTATTTCCACATTTGTAGGATCTGCTTGGTACCATTTTTCTGCATTCGGAATCGCATTTATAAATCTTTCTCTTCTTGCTTTCAAAATTTTGTTGGCTTCTTCCATATTGCCAGATTTTTTCATTTTGCCATACTCTTCAATCGTTTTAGCATCGTCTCCAATTTCTAAATAGGTTAAATTTCGATAAGCATCTTTCATTTTTGGGTCAATCTCTATCGCTTTAGCATAAGATTTTTTCGCGTCATCTAGCATTGTAGCATCATTACTTTGCATCACGCCAAGATTGAACCAATTGCTTGAATCATTAGGATTTTGAGCCAAAGTTTGTTTCAAACTTGCAATAAATTTACTTGTTTTCCCGGTTTTAAATAAAACAACACCTTTTTGAGTTGCTAAATAAGAGTTTTTAGGAAATTTTTGTAAACCTTTGTCTATCGTTACCAAAGCTTCATCATACAATTTACCTTCAATTTGTATTTTAACAGCAGCATCATACAAATCACTTTCTATACTTTTGCTTTTTTCAGTTTTAAATTCACTGTAGGTAGAATTCTTTTTTAATTGTTCCCAAACTGCTTTGCTATAAGGTTCAACTTTGCCATCTTTATCTTTAGCAGTGTAGGTAGTTTCTACACCATCATAACCACCATTTAAAAGCTGTGTGAAAAGTCTATTTGCCTCGGAATAATCATTGGCTAAACCATAACTTAAAGCTGCATTGTACAAATATTGTTTATTTTCTTGTCCTATAGATTTCATGAAGTTATAAACTTCTTTAAATTTAGGACCAGCAACATTATAGTTTTTGGAATTGTATGCATCAACTGCTTCCTGGTTAGATTTTTGCAGCAATGGACCAACAAACTGTTTTATTGTTTCCAATGTTTTTGGTTGGTAAGTTTCTTCTTTCAAACCAGCAACGCCAGAAGCATCTGCATCTGCTTTACCAATATAATATACTCTTTCTTTATTTGAATTTTTCCCAGTGTAAATTTTATTTTGCCCTAATTCGGATATTTTTCCAATCATTTCTGCAGCTTCTGCAGATTTACCACTTTGTAACAAAATAAAGCCTTTGGAAAATAGATATTGCTCTTGAATTTCTGGTTCTAATAAATATAACTTTCCGTTTAATTTTGCGTCAGCAGCTTCAATTTGAGTTTTAGCAGTTGCTATATCTTTTTTTGAAACAGCGTCGTTTGCAGCTTTAATTTCTTTCTCTTGTGCAAATGCAAACGTTGCAGAAAGTACTGCTATACTTAAAATAATTTTTTTCATAAGAATTTTAATTTGTTGGATTTTATTATTAAATTTTAAACTTCATCAGATTTATCATCATTTTTAGACTCTTCTTCCTCCTCCTCAATAGTTTCTAAAACTTCTGGATCACCCAAATTTGTGAAAGAATTATCTCCGGTTTGCTCTTCTGTTTCAAATTCTGGATTGTTGCTATCTGTGATTTCATCTCCTTCATTTTCTTCCAATTCTTCTGCAACTTCTTTGTCCATTTCTATTTTTGCAATTGCAGCTATTTCATCGTCTTTTTTAAGATTGATCACTTTTACACCTTGCGTATTTCTACCCATCACTCTCATTTGATCCATGCTCATTCTAATAGCCACACCAGATTTATTGATAATCATCAATCCATCATCATCTGTTACAGATTGTATGGCAATAAGATTACCTGTTTTTTCGGTAATGTTTAGTGTGATAACACCTTTTCCACCACGATTGGTTTCTCTATAATCTAGAACTGCGGTTCTTTTTCCGTAACCTCTTTCAGAAACTACCAAAACGGTATCATTTTCCATGTCGTTCACAACGATCATTCCAATAGCTTCATCACCTTTCTCAAGAGAGATACCACGTACACCAATGGATCCACGACCAACTGCTCTTGCTTTTTCTTCTGGAAAACGGATGCATTTACCATTTTTGGTTGCAATCATTATCTGGGAAGTTCCATCCGTCAATCTTGCGCTCAATAGTTGATCATTTTCACGAATTTCAATTGCATTTACACCATTAATTCTCGGTCTAGAATACGCTTCCAAAGAAGTTTTCTTCACGGTACCATTTTTGGTCAGCATTACAACGTTCATTTGATTAATGTATTCTGTATCCTTTAAATCATTGGTACGGATATATGCTTTAATTTTATCATCTGGTTCTATATTGATCAGATTTTGTACTGCTCTACCTTTGGCAGTTTTAGAACCTTCTGGTATTTCAAAAACACGCAACCAGTAGCATTTTCCTTTTTCTGTAAAGAAAAGCATATATTGATGGTTTGTTGCAGAAACAATATATTCTAAGAAATCTTCTTCTCTTGTAGTTGCACCGCGATTTCCTACACCACCTCTACTCTGAATTTTATATTCAGAAAGCGATGTTCTTTTCACATATCCTGCGTGAGAAATAGTTAAAACTACTCTTTCATTTGGAATAAAATCTTCTATGGACATTTCTCCACCAGAAAAATCTATTTCTGTACGTCTTTCATCTCCATATTTTTCTTTCATTTCCAGCATTTCGTCTCTGATGATTTGAAATCTACGAGCTTCATTTGCCAAAATATCGTCTAGATCTGCAATCATAGCCATTATTTCGTCGTATTCTGCGCGGATTTTGTCCAACTCCATTCCGGTAAGACGCGCCAATCTTAAATCTAAAATTGCTTGTGCTTGAATTTCAGAAAGCTCAAATTCTTTTATCAAACCTTCTTTTGCTTCAGCTGGATTTGCACTATGACGAATGATGTAGATTGCTCTATCCAAATCATCTTGCGTACCAATCACCTTCATGAAGCCTTCTAGAATATGCGCTCTTTCTTTCGCTTTTCGAAGTTCATATTCTGTTCTTCTTACTACTACCACATGACGATGATCCACAAAATGATGAATCATATCTTTCACATTTAATTGTACTGGTCTTCCGTGTACCAATGCAATATTATTAACGCTGAAAGAAGTTTGTAGCGCAGTATATTTATACAAAAGATTAAGAACTACATTTGGTATTGCGTCATTTTTCAATTCATAAACAACACGCATTCCGTTTCTATCAGATTCATCACGTATTTCGTGAATTCCAACCAATTTTTCGTCTTTCACCAAATCTGCAGTACGGATAATCATCTCCGCTTTGTTTACCTGGTAAGGAATTTCTGTAACGATAATGGCATTTCTATTGCCAATCTCTTCAAAATTTACTTTTGCACGAAGCACAATTCTACCTCTTCCTGTATGGAAAGCATCTCGAACACCTTCATAACCATAAATAATACCACCTGTAGGAAAATCTGGCGCAATGATGTGCTTCATCAAATCATCAATAGATATTTCGTTATCATCTATATAAGCGCAAATTCCATCTATTACTTCTGTTAAATTGTGCGGTGCCATATTTGTAGCCATCCCAACTGCAATACCGGAAGCACCATTTACCAATAAATTTGGAATTTTGGTTGGCAAAACTTTAGGTTCCGTAAGGCTATCATCAAAATTATTTTGAAAATCTACGGTATCTTTATCTAAATCTCCTAAAATGTCATCTGCAATTTTTTGAAGTTTTGCTTCTGTATAACGCATTGCTGCAGGTGGATCTCCATCCATAGAACCAAAATTTCCTTGGCCATGAACTTGTTGATATCTCAAACTCCAAGGTTGTGCCATTCTCACCATCGCATCATAAACGGAAGTATCTCCGTGTGGATGGTATTTACCAAGCACTTCCCCTACTATTCTTGCAGATTTTAGATGTTTTTTACTGAAGAAATTTCCCAAACCGTACATTCCATATAAAACCCTTCTGTGCACAGGTTTCAAACCATCTCTTACATCTGGTAATGCTCTAGAAACGATAACAGACATAGAATAATCTATATAAGAAGATTTCATCTCATCTACAATATTGATAGGTATTAACCTTTCTCCTTCTTTCTCCATAAATATTTTTTAATTATTTGATAATCAGTAAGTTTTAAAATTTAAAAAATTCATTTTTATTTTAATTAAACTGACGGGCTAATTTACAAAATATTTACCGATTTTTGCCCAATATATTTTCAAAAAAACACTTAAAAAATTAATTAAATGAGCCTATTAAGTCTAACTTTTCATACGAACCAAGATAATCTAGAAAATTTTGAAATTTATACTCAAAAAGAATTAAAACAACTGGTAGAAAATTTGTACCAAGTAGAAAAATATTATTTCTCCGAAGTGGCGAGTGATTACATCACAGAAGGAAAAAATTACAATCTACTATTAATTTTTGATGATGAAAATTTGCGGGAAGAATTTATAGTAAACGAATTGGTAAATATTTCTGAAATCATTTCTAAAAAATTTGGTGAAGCTGTAATCATTTTTAAAACCGAACTGAATTTACAATATTCTAGAATATAGGGAAATTTGACCTTTCTTAAATTGAGTTTTTGTAAATTTGCCGACTTATAAAAGTTAAAATTATTTTCATGTTTAAAAGTTTTCTGGGCAATAGTCCATCTTGGTTCAAATTTACAATTCTCGGCTTATTGGTCTTAAATATGTTGCTCTTTTTTGGGTTGCCGCTTTTTATGGATATCCATGTTGCCCATCAAATAGTTTCTTGGTTGTTCATCGCAGAATTTATTTTCTGTTTGGGTATGGCTTTAAAATGCTATCCTTTGCAAAGTGGTGGTTTGTTGGCAGTTCAAATTGTAGTTCTAGGATTGACGACGGCAAAAAATGCGTATCTAGAAGTAGGTGCAAATCTAGAGGTTTTACTTCTTTTGCTTTTTATGATTGCGGGAATTTATTTCATGAAACCACTATTAATGTATATTTTTAGCCGTGTTTTTGTGAAGGTAAAATCCAAAATTTTACTTTCATTTTCTGTTGTTTTTATCGCAGCCTTGCTTTCAGCATTTTTAGATGCATTGACAGTAACTGCTGTTTTGATAAGCGTTTGTGTAGGATTTTTTGAAATTTATCATAAAATACGATCAGATTATTCTGCAGATTATAATCATGATGGTATACCAGATAGTGAAGAAATAAAGGATACATTGGTACAGTTTCGTTCATTTTTGAGAAGCATCATCATGCATGGTGTTGTAGGAACTGCTTTGGGTGGTGTAATGACCTTAGTTGGTGAGCCACAAAATTTATTAATAGGCGAAAAGATGGGCGAAGATTTCATTGCATTTTTTGTGCATATGGTACCTGTTACTATTCCAGTTTTCATTTGTGGATTGCTTACTACCATCTTATTAGAAAAATTTAAAATTTTTGGATATGGCGCCGAATTACCTTCAAATGTAAGAACAATAATCGAAAATTACACCGAAGAAAATTCTGCAAAACGTTCTAAAGCAGATAAATATGGGTTGATAGTTCAAGGTGTTGCCGCAGGATTATTGGTAATTGCTTTGGCTTTGCACATTGCACCCGTTGGATTTATCGGTTTGGCAATTATCATCTTGCAAACAGCTTTTATGGGAATTACGGATGAACATGCCATAGGAAAAGCGTTCACAGAAGCATTACCTTTTACTGCTTTGTTGGTAGTATTTTTTGTAATTGTTTCTATGATTCACGATCAGCACTTATTCAAACCAATTATAGAATTTGCTTTAGCACAACCTATTGAACAGCAACCTTCTATATTTTATGTAGCCAATGGACTATTATCTGCAATCAGCGATAATGTATTTGTAGCGACGGTTTATATCAATGAAGTTCATGGTGCATTTGAGCGTGGCGAAATAACGGAAGAGCACATGCATCAATTAGCAATAGCCATCAATACTGGTACTAATCTTCCAAGTGTTGCAACACCAAACGGACAAGCCGCTTTTCTATTTTTATTGACTTCTTCTTTAGCACCATTAATTGATTTATCGTACGGAAGAATGGTGAAAATGGCGCTTCCTTACACCATCGTTTTGGGTGGAATTGGTTTGCTGTGTGTTTATCTTTTTATTTAATTAAAGAAAATTCGAGATAATTAATTTTTGATAAATATTTAAAATACATTTCTTACGTATATATTTCTTAGTAAATACGTAGATCTGCAAATGACTATTTAAAAAAAATAATTATGAAAAAAGTATTATTATCTGTTCTTTCAATTGTAATGTTTTCTGCCTTTTTAGTTTCTTGTAACAGCACAGAAGATGAAATAATTGCACCTCCAAAAGTATTTGAAGAAAATGTACTGATTGCAAATCGAAATGCAGGAAGCGTAAGTTTTCTAGATGCCAAAACCAATCAGGTATTAAAAACATTATCAATTCCAGGAGCTGCACCAATGTATGTAGTTTATGTTCCAACGAAAGATAAATTGTATGTTGGCGATGCATTTCAAAATAAAGTGCACATTATTAACCCAAAAACAAAAGAGGTAGAAAGTTCTATTAATGTTGGAGTTGGCGTTTTTCACATGTGGGCAGATGGTCTTGGGAAACAACTTTGGGTAGTAAATGATGTAGATAAAACCATTTCCGTAATAGATTTAAATTCCAATACCGTTGTGCAAACCATTAATGTTGGCTTTGTTCCTCATGATGTATTTTTAAATAGTGATGGAACAAAGGCTTATGTTTCTATTTTAGATTTTAATCCGTCTATGCCAGATAGAGTTTTCATGTATTCAACTTCTACCTTTGCAAAAACCGGTGAAGTGAATGTTGGAAAAGATCCACATCTTTACGCGCTACCTTCTACCAACAAATTATATGTTCCCTGTCAAGTTTCTAATCAATTTTATACTTTGAATGCAAATGATTTTAGTTTAATATCAACTACTACATTGGTTGGTGCTCACGGAATAATACCTTCTCCGAGCCAAAGTACGCTTTTTGTAACCAATTTTACGGGAAGCCAAGTGTATTCTATAAATTCCGCAAATAGTGCATTAAACGGAAGTGCTGTAAGTACTTTGAGTGCAATTCCACACAATGTAGTAGTGAATGAAGCAGGAAACAAAATGTTTGTTACACATTCTGGTTCTATGTCGAATACGGTTTCTACCTACACAATTAATGGAAATATAATAACACCAGAAACTACAATTACTACAAATACAAATCCTTTTGGATTAGCATATTACAAAAGAGAAGTAAACTAAATTCTACTATATTTTTGAAATTTATTTAGCTATAATTTTAAAAAGCCAATCGCATAAAGTGATTGGCTTTTTAAAATTTTATGTGGTACATTTAATTACAAAATCAAATATTCGCAAATTCTCAAATTTATAAATTTTCAAATTCCTACAGTCGTACTTCTTCTTTCCATCAAAATAATATCTCGCCATTTCCCATTGGATTTACCTATTTTTTCTCGATTTCCAATAATTCTAAATCCTAATTTTTCGTGCAAGTGAATAGAACCTGTATTCTCCGGAAAAATTCCACTTTGCAAGGTCCAGAATCCATTTTCTTCGCTATCTAAAATTATTTTTTCCAAGAGAATGGTACCCAAACCTTTCCCGTGATTGTCATTATCTACATAAATGCTCAATTCTGCCACACCTTGAAAGCATTCACGAGAGCTGACCTTCAGCAAAGCGCACCAACCAACCACTTTATCATTTTCATCTAGTAGAGAAAAACGGCATTGGTCCACATGTTCTTCATCCCACTGTTCCCAAGTTGGAATATGCTGATCAAAAGTGGCATTTCCGCCATCAATTCCTTGCTGGAAAATTTGCAAAACGCGTGTAGCATCTTTGGGAAGCATTGGTCTTATTTTGTAGTTCATTTCTTTATAAAATTATTCTAAAAATTAATATTTGTGGCTTTTTCTTGGGAATTTTCTTTTATGATGTGTAAATTTAGTTTGATTGTTTTCTATATCCATTGAAATTACGCTAATATTACCATCAACTTCCAAAACAGCTAATTTCACATCTCCTATATTTTCTACGCCATGTTCGCGAACGACTTCTTCTAATTCATCAAAACTTACTTGCTGTTCTTTCATTTTAATATTATCTACTATTCCGTCTTTAATTAAAACAACAGGATCAGATTCAATTAAACTTTTAATTATAGGATTTTTAAAAATTATTTTTTTTACTAAAAAATTTAGAGCAAACAGAACAGTTGCTGCAACCAAACCGCCTTCTAAAGAATTGTTGGAACCCACCATCGCATTTTGCACCGCATTGGAAATAAGCAAAAGCAAGACAATGTCTCCCGCATTTAGCTGTGACAGTTGGTTTTTACCAAAAATTCTGATTGCAGCAAACATGAAAAAATAAACGGCAATGCTTCGTAAAGCTACATCAAGAAAGGGATTCACTGTATTTATATTTAAAAATTAAACCACAAAATTTACTCAATTAACGATAACTATTTGGCACTATTTAAAATTAAAATCCATCGAATCTTCAATCTGATAAAATGTCGTAAAATCAAGCTTTTTAAAGAAATTTGAACTTCGTCTACTATTAAAAAATAGTTTCTTAATTCCCTTAATGAGAACAAACTTGTTTGTTCCTTATTTAAATTCTTCATGTCCTTAATTCCTTAACTGCCTTAACGGTAAAAAATCCGCAGTTCATAAAAAAACTTTGTCATCCCGATTGCTATCGGGATTGAAACTTTGACAAAGTGGATGCAGATAAATTAAGCCTCCAATTCCGCTTTTAAAAACCTCGCAGTTACACTTTTTTTATTTTTAATAATCTCTTCTGGAGTTCCAATTGCGACGATGGTTCCTCCGTTTTTTCCACCATCTGGACCAACATCTATAATGTGATCTGCTAATTTTATCACATCCATATTGTGCTCAATAATGATGAAGGAATTTCCTAAATCTACCAACTGATTGATAGCATCCATCAATACTTTTACATCTTCAAAATGCAAACCTGTGGTTGGTTCGTCTAGAATATATAAAGTATTTCCTGTTTGTCTTTTGCTTAATTCTGTGGCGAGTTTTATACGTTGCGCTTCTCCGCCAGAAAGTGTGGTAGATTGCTGACCAAGTGTAATGTAACCCAAACCAACATCTTGCATGGTTTTTACTTTTAAATAAATTTTTGGAATTTTAGAGAAAGATTCTACCGCTTCATCCACAGTCATTTCTAGAACATCTGAAATAGATTTTCCTTTGTAGCGAATTTCTAAAGTTTCTCTATTGAATCTTTTTCCGTTGCAAGTTTCGCAATGCACGTAAACATCTGGCAGAAAATTCATTTCTATCACTTTCAAACCACCACCTTGACAGGTTTCGCAACGGCCACCTTTTACATTAAAGGAAAAACGACCTGGTTTGTACCCACGTATTTTGCTTTCTGGCATTTCTGAAAATAAAGTACGAATTGTGGTAAACATTCCTGTATAAGTAGCCGGATTGGAACGAGGAGTTCTTCCAATCGGCGACTGATCTACGTCTACAATTTTGTCAATCTCATCCAAACCTTCAATTTTTTTGTAAGGCAAAGGTTCTTTTACACCTCTATAAATATGTTTATTGAGGATTGGATACAAAGTTCCATTGATTAATGAAGATTTTCCGCCACCGGAAACTCCCGTTACCACAACTAGTTTCCCTAGTGGAACTTCGAGATTTACATTTTTCAAGTTATTTCCAGTTGCACCTTTCAGCACAATTTTTTTGCCATTTCCTGGTCTTCTTTCTGCAGGAATTTCAATTTTTCGTTTTCCCGTTAGGTAATCTGCCGTTACGGTATCTGCATTTAGTAAATCTGCTGGTTTGCCTTGCCAAAGAACTTCACCTCCAAATTTCCCAGCTTTTGGCCCAATGTCTAATACTTCATCAGCTTCTAAAATCATATCTTTATCATGTTCTACAACGAGAACAGAATTTCCGATATCTCTCAGATTCTTCAAAGATTTTATTAATCTTTCGTTATCTCTTTGATGCAAACCAATGGAAGGTTCGTCTAGAATATAGAGCACATTCACCAATTGAGACCCAATTTGCGTAGCCAAACGAATTCTCTGAGATTCGCCACCAGAAAGCGTTCTTGTGCTTCTGCTTAAACTTAGATATTCTAAACCAACATCCAACAAAAATTGTAATCTGGTTTCTAATTCTTTTAAAATTTCGTAGGCAATTATTTTATTTTTTGCAGAAAAGGAGTTTTCGATTTCTTTTATCCATATTTTAAGATCCGTTAAACTCAAGGCGTTAACTTCTGCAATATTTTTTCCATCGATTTTAAAACTTAAACTACTTTGCTTTAATCTTGCACCTTTGCACTCTGGGCAAACTTCTTCCGTGGTGAAATGTCTTTCCAAAAGTACGGCTTCGTAATTATCTTTATCATCAATTAATTCTTGCATATAAGCAATTAATCCATCAAAATTTACTTTTATTTTTTTTGTAATTCCCGCATGTTTCAATTCTTTTGTAAGCTCTCTATGATGTCCATTATAAATAAAATCCATCGCTTCTTTTGGAATTTTTTCAATCGGCGTAGAAAGATCTAAATCAAATAATTCTAGTATATTTTTAATTTGGCTTAGCACATATTTATTAGATTTTATATCTTCTAAAGGTAGCAATCCGCCTTGGTTGATGGATAATGTTGGTTTTTCTACAAAATATTTGGTATTGATCTCTTTTATTACTCCCAAACCACGGCAATTTGGGCAACTTCCTTTTGGTGAATTAAAGGAAAACGTATTTGGTTCTGGTAATTCTAAAGAGTTTCCAGTTTCTTCATCCATCAGGTTTTTAGAATAATATTCTATTTCTGTGTCTCCTAATTTTTGAATACCAATGGTTCCTTCTCCCATTTCCATGGCAGTTTTCAGAGATTGCGGCATTCTAGATTCGGTAGCATTCTCTCCGATGATCCATCTATCTATTACAATATCTATTTCGTGGGTCTTGTAGCGATCTAGTTTCAAATCGTATTCAATATCTACCAATTCTCCATCAATTCTGGCTTGTCCGTATCCTTTTCTTGCCATTTGGATAAAAAGTTCATTGTAATGTCCTTTTCTGGAGCGCACAACTGGAGCCGTTAATAATAATTTTTCTCCTTGATAATTATTTATCAAAGTTTCTAAAATTTGCTCTTCGGTATAATTCACCATTTTTCTACCAGAAGTAAGGGAGTAAGCATCCGAAACTCTGGCAAAAAGCAAACGTAAAAAATCATACAATTCTGTAACTGTACCCACTGTAGAACGTGGATTTTTGTTGGTGGTTTTTTGTTCAATCGCAATTACGGGAGAAAGTCCTTCTATTTTATCTACATCTGGACGTTCCAAGCCGCCAAGAAATTGACGTGCATAAGCAGAAAAGGTTTCTATATATCTACGCTGTCCTTCTGCAAAAATGGTATCAAAAGCCAAGGAAGACTTTCCGCTGCCAGATAATCCCGTGATAACTACGAGTTCATTTCGGGGAATTTTTACGTCTATATTTTTGAGATTGTGTTCACGCGCGCCGTAAACTTCTATATATTCTTTTTTGTCGCTCATTTTATATTCAAGTATATTGCAGAAAGTGCAATTCTACAAAATTAATGAATTTTATGCTGATAATAAATTGATTGATAAAGTTTTTTTAGAAAGGTTTTATTTCTATTAACCTCATTAAATTTTTATTATTTAGTTGATAATACTTCTTGTTTTTACATCATTAATTACCTTTTTATAAAGCGAAACTTTGCAGCCCGACTTGAGTGGAATTCCTTTTTTGCAAAAAAAGAATGGGAACGGAAGGCGGATTATGCTGCCCAAATCTTTTTGAAATATAATAATTATCAAATGTTTTGTAACCTTTTTATGTTTTGTATCGTATAATAATTGTATATCAAAATTAAACGTCAAAAAATATATGAGACAATTAAAAATAACCAAACAGGTAACTAATAGAGAAACCGCTTCACTAGACAAATATTTGCAAGAAATTGGTAAGGTAGATCTTATCAACGCAGATGAAGAGGTAGAATTGGCGCAAAGAATTCGCGCAGGTGATAAGGTTGCACTAGAAAAATTGATAAAAGCCAATCTTCGTTTTGTAGTTTCTGTTTCTAAACAATATCAAAATCAGGGACTTTCTTTGCCAGATTTAATCAACGAAGGAAATCTTGGATTGATGAAGGCTGCGAAAAGATATGATGAAACAAGAGGTTTTAAATTTATTTCTTACGCTGTTTGGTGGATTCGCCAATCTATTTTGCAAGCTTTGGCAGAACAATCTAGAATTGTGAGATTGCCGCTGAACAAAATTGGTTCTATTAATAAAATTAATAAAGCATACGCACATCTTGAGCAAGAGAATGAAAGACCACCATCTCCGGAAGAACTTTCTGAAGTTTTGGATATGAGCGAGGAAGACATCAAAGAATCTATGAAGAATTCTGGACGTCACCTTTCTATGGATGCACCTTTGGTAGAAGGAGAAGACTCTAACCTTTATGATGTATTGCGTTCGGGAGAATCTCCTAGTCCGGATAAAGATTTGATGCTAGAATCTCTACAAATAGAAATTGAAAGAGCTTTGCAAACATTAACTTCTAGAGAAGCAGATTTGGTAAGATTGTATTTCGGTTTGAACGGAAAACATCCAATGACTTTAGAAGAAATAGGCGAAACATTCGATCTTACAAGAGAAAGAGTAAGACAGATAAAAGAAAAAGCCATCAAAAGATTGAAACATAATACGAGAAGTAAAATATTGAAATCTTATCTAGGGAAATAATTTTCGAATTATTTTTTAAAATTAAAAATGCAAAATACTAGATATTTTGCATTTTTTTTGTATCTTTTTGGCACAAAAACAATCATCTTTCAAAATCATCAAATTCAATGAAAAAATTCGGCTTTTTACTTCTACCAATTCTATTATTTTCTTGCAAAGAAAACTCTTCTATAAAAAAGAATGCAGATTTACCGAGTGAAGAAAAAAATGTGGTGGAAAATATAGAAACAAAATCTACCGATCCCTTCCAGAAAACATATAGAACCAATGCTGGAATGGTGGAAGATATCTATAGCCAATTACTTTTAAAAGATAAAAATCTTGCAAAATTGGATACACAAATTAAAAATCTGAATACAAAAACCACGGAAACTATCTCCGTCTACGAAAATGTGCTCGCCAATTCTGACAACTATTATAAAGATGCACAGCAAAAAACCACCACCTTCAAAGATTCCCTTATGAGAAAAAAAGTGGATAGTGTGATGGTAAATAGTTTTAATAATTACGCCGAGAAAACTGCAAATGTGAGAAACTATATTGCTGCAGCAAAAAGTAATATTACTATTATCAATGATAATTACGATTCTTTCAAAATTTTTAAAACCTTGCCAGAAATAGAAAAATATCAAAACACCAATAGTTTTGATCTTACAAATATTAATAAATTAATGGCAGAGCAAAATAAAATTTTAACGGAATTGAAGAAAGCGAAATAATCTATTCGACCAGATTAAAACTTGCATCATTGTGAGAAGCATGCTTTACCACTACTCCATTTTCCAATATTAATAATTGCGGACTTTGATGCGTAACATCCAAATTTTCCGCTATTATATTTGAGACATCTCTATGTGCAATCAGATCTAGAAAATAAAATTCTGCATCACCTTCAAAATTTTCAGCGTCTTTTTCAAATCTCGACAGCACCATTTTGCTGATATGACAACGGGTTGAATGTTTAAAAATGATTACTTTTTTAGTTTTTGATTCTGCAATTGCATTATTCAAATCTTCTACTGAATTTATGTTTTTCCAAAAAGTTGAAGTGTTTTCTTCAGAATTTTTATTAAATATATTATTTAAAAAGCCCATATTATTTATAAATTTGTAGCCAATTTAATTAAAATAAATTAAATCTAAAAATTAAAAATTTTACTTCCCTTTATTTATAAAACGCCAGCATGAAAAAAGCCCTAATAATTGTAGATGTACAAAACGATTTTTGCGAAGGCGGAAGTTTAGCCGTTCCAGATGCAAACCAGATTATACCATACATCAATCTTTTGATGGAAGATAATAATTACGACGAAATTGTGCTTTCTCAAGATTGGCATCCTGCAAATCATAAAAGTTTTGCTTCTAATAATGGTAGAAAAGTGGGAGATATTATCAAATTGAATGGTATCAATCAATTTATGTGGCCAGATCATTGTGTTCAAAATACTTTCGGTGCAGAATTTCAAAAAGATTTAAACATCGAAAAAGCAACGCACATTGTGCAAAAAGGTTTGAATATTGAAATTGATAGTTACAGTGCTTTTCAGGATAACAATCATTTCACAAAAACAGATCTAGATGATTATTTAAAATCTAAAGATATACAATTAGTGGAAATTGTTGGTTTGGCTTTAGATTATTGCGTCAAATATACATGTTTGGATGCTGTAGCAAATGGATATCTTACTTGCCTACACTTTAACGGAACCAAAGCTGTGAACGCAAAGCCAGGAAATGATAAAGAAACCATCTTTACATTATTGCAAAATGGCGTAACGATTTTAGGATAAATTTTCTAAATAATTTAATGCAAAAAAAAACTACAATTTCAACAATTGTAGTTTTTTTATGTTCAAAAATTTAAATATTAAAGCATCTTTAAATTATTCACTTCTTGGTCTGTCAATATTCTCCAATGTCCACGTTTGATGTTTTTCTTCGTCAATCCGGCAAACATAACTCTATCCAAAACTTCTACTTCATAGCCAACTTTAGAGAAAATTCTGCGCACAATTCTGTTCCATCCTAAATGTAATTCTATACCAATTTCATTTTTTGCCTGTCCTTCTATATAAGAAATGTGATCTACTTCCGCAATACCTTCGTCCAATCTTATCCCATCTTTTATGGCTTGTAGATCGTCTTTATCCAATTTTTTATCTAGTGCTACTTGATATATATTTTTAAGGGTAAATGCAGGATGCGTCATTTTTTTCAACATCAATTGGTCGTTTGTCAACAAAATTACTCCCAAAGAAGTTCTATCCAATTTGCCAACGGGATAAAGTTTGTATGGTGATGCATTCGCAACTAAATCTGTTACATTTTTATCTGCTTTATCAAATTTTGTATCAGAAATATAACCTTTTGGTTTGTTTAAAAGTACGTACACTGGTTTTTCTGGTACAATTCCTTGTCCATCAAAAATTACTTTATCTGTTCTCAAAACTTGGTATCCCATTTCGGAAATAGTTTTTCCATTTACGGTTACCAATCCTTGGGTTATCAATTCATCTGCTTCTCTTCTGCTGCACATTCCAGAATTTGCGATATACTTATTAAGACGAATTGTTTCTTTTGGAACTGCTTTTGCAATTTTGTCAAATCTTCTTTTTTGTACAAAAGATCTGGTTTTTTCTGCATCATCTTGTTTTTTATCAAAAGGTTTTTTGAATGTCGGTTTTGGTGCAGATTTGCTTGGACCATAATCGCTTTTGCCTTTATAGCTTGTATCTTGAGCAGCACCTCTACTTCCTGATTGTTTTGAAGCAACTTCTCTTGGCTTAAAACCTGTTGACTTCTTTTTCTTATCATTGTTGCTATTATCTCTGCCCATTGTTTTCTATTTTTTGCAAAGATATGAAATTGAAATTTCAAAAAAATTCAAATATGATTAAATATTCACTTTTTAATAATAATTTTGCAAAATGGAAACCAAAATACAATTTTTATCAGAAGATTTTCAAGAGTTAAATTCTTATTTAGAAGAAAAATCGCCAAGTATATTATTTATTATCGTTGATGAAAATACGCACGAACATTGCTTACCAATACTTTTGAGTGATTTAGAAATCGATATCCCCTTTGAAATAATAGAATTAGAATCTGGCGAAGAAAATAAAACTTTAGAAACAGTTTGCAATTTACTTACCGTATTTGCAGAATTTGAAGCAGATAGAAATGCTTTAGTTATAAATTTAGGCGGTGGAGTAATCACAGATTTGGGTGGTTTTGCAGCAAGTATATATAAAAGAGGAATAGACTTCATCAATATTCCAACCAGTCTTTTGGGAATGTGTGATGCTTCTATTGGTGGGAAAACTGGTGTAGACTTGGAGAGTTTAAAAAATTTGGTGGGTACGTTTGCATTAGCAGATTCCGTTTTTGCGAATCCAAATTTTCTGAAAACTTTGCCTCAAAAAGAATTGATAAGTGGTTTTGCAGAAATGCTGAAACATGGCTTGGTAGATAGCAAAAATCATTGGGAAAATTTAATTCAGATTGAAGAAATCACTGTAGATAGTATTTCAGCATATATTAAAGAATCAATGATGATCAAGCAAAACATCATCAACCAAGATTTTCATGAGAAAAATATCCGTAAAATTTTAAATTTTGGACATACAATTGGACATGCCGTGGAAAGTTTATTTTTAAGATCTGGCAATCCGATTTCTCATGGAGAAGCCGTTGCAATTGGGATGATTTGCGAAACCAGGCTTTCTTATTTAGAGAATTTAATAGATTTAGAATTATCAAATCATATTATTGATAAGATTTTCAACTATTTCCCAAAGAAAAATTTAAATTTTGTAATAGACGACATCTTAGCCTTGATGAAAAATGATAAGAAAAATAAGAATTCAAAAGTAATGTTTTCTTTAATTACATCTGTAGGAAATTGTAGTTACAATGTGGAATGTGCAGAGAAAAACATTAAAAATTCCATTGAATTTTATAGTAAATAGATTTAAAATTAAGGTGTGTTTTTTAATTAAATTCTAAATTTGCTTCATCTGGAGTTAATTATCAAATTTATAAAGATACTTTAAAAATAAAATCCAACTTAAACGCTAAATTTCATCATTATCTAAGCGACTGTACTACAGTAAGTTAAAAATGAACTAAAATTAAACAAATGTTTATATTTTCAATTTATCAGATTTATTATTTTTTGGCATCTTGTTTGCGAGGTGACTAATAGCAAAAGAATGATTTGAGTATAAATTGTGCAACATTTGTATAAATATTTATAAATAACGCAATTCATATTTTCATTATTTTTGCTCAAATAAAAATAAATAAATTTAAATTTAAAATTATGAAAAAATTAGTATTAGCAGTTGCAGTAGCAGCAAGTTCTTTAACATTTGCACAACAATTCGGAATTAAAGGAGGGATGAATGTATCTTCTTTATCTAAAGACGCAGATCTTAGCGATCAAAAATCTAAAATCGGTTTTAATGCGGGAGTTTTTGTAAATCTACCAGTTTCTGAAAGTTTTAGTATTCAACCAGAGGTTTTGTATTCTCAATATGGAAGTAAAGTAGATGGTACAACTGTTTCAACTTTTGGAGCAACTACCATTACAGAAAAAAATTCTTTCTCTCAGGATTTGGATTACATAGCTGTTCCAGTAATGTTTCAGTATAAATTAATTCCATCTTTATATTTGGAAGCAGGTCCAGAATTTGGATTTTTGATGAGTGCTAAACAAAAAGGGGATTCTTCTGTTACCACAACTGGCGGAGGAAACACAAATACCATTTCTACAAACGGAACGACTGATATCAAAGATAATGTTAATACATTCAATTTTGGTGTTGGTATCGGAGCTGGATATTGGATTACAAATAATATCGGAATCAATGCAAGATATGTAGCAGGAGTTACAGATGTTGCAAAAGATAGAGTATCTGGAGACAAAGTTATGAATAATGTATTTCAAGTAGGACTAGGTTACAAATTCTAGAATTTGTAAAATATATTACGATAAAAGGAAAAGCCTGAAATTTAATTTCAGGCTTTTTTGTATTTTAAAATAATCCTATTTCTTCGCCTTTTTCTACAGGATACTTCTCTGTAAAGCAGCCAAAACAATGATTTGAAGAGCCTAATATTGTTTTTAAATTATCCATACTCAGAAATTCCAAACTATCTACACCTAGATAATCTCGCAATTCATCCTTAGACATATTTGCACAGATAAGATCATCTTTTGATGGCGTATCTATACCCAAAAAGCAAGGCGCAATAATGGGCGGAGAAACACTTCGGAAGTGAATTTCTTTTACACCTGCATCTTTCAAAATTTTCACTAATCTTTTAGAAGTTGTACCACGAACAATAGAATCATCTATTATCACTACTCTTTTCCCTTTAATTTCGCGTACTATTGGGTTTAATTTCAAATTCACGATGCGCTCTCTCATTTCTTGAGATGGCACGATGAAGGATCTTCCAATATATCTATTTTTAATTAAAACTGGACGATACGGAATACCAGAAGCTTTGGAAAATCCTATTGCAGCCGGAATTCCAGAATCTGGAACACCTATCACAATATCTGCTTCTACTGGAGCTTGCTCCCAAATTTTCTCGCCAGATTTTTCTCGAATATCGTAAACACTAATGTTTTCTAAATCTGTATCTGGTCTTGCAAAATAGATATACTCAAAAGAGCAAATTTTATTTTCGCAATTTTCTTTCACCATAAAACTGTGCAAACCGGTCTCGTTTTCGTTAGAAAAAACAATTTCGCCAGGTTTTATATCACGAATGTATTTTCCACCAACAGCATCCAAAGCTGCAGTCTCTGATGCTACAACAAATGTTTTCTCATCTATTTCTCCCAAAACCAATGGGCGGATTCCGTTAAAATCACGAAATGCAAAGAATTTATTACGCGTCATTCCAACTACAGAATAGGCACCTTCTATTTTCTCCATGGTCGCTTTTATTGCCCCACGCAATCCTAAATCTAGATTTTTTTGAATTAAACGAAGGATCACCTCAGAATCTGAAGTGGCACGAAATACAACACCTTCTGCTTCCAACTCTTTTTTTAGTTTGTTGGCATTGGTTAAATTTCCATTGTGAGCGATGGATAATATGATTTGGTCATATTCATTTTTAGCAAAAAATGGTTGAAAGTTATATTTCTTTTTATCTCCTGCAGTGGTATATCTTGTGTGCCCAATTACAGAATTTCCCATGAATGCTTCTGGTTCTCGTATTGTTTTAAAAATATCTAGAACAAGACCTTCATCTTTTAGATTAAAAATATTTCCCTCTTTCATTACGGAAATTCCACAGGCTTCTTGTCCACGATGTTGCAAGGCAAATAAGCCAAATTGGGACAGGGAAAATGTATCTACGTCATCTCTCGAATATAAACCAAATATGCCACATTCTTCTGTTGGAGAGTCTAGTTGCTCTTCTTCTTTAGTTCTAAAGAGATTTCTTCCGTAGCTTCTCTCTTTAAACTGTTGAAGGTAATTTTCTTTATGATTTTTTGTTTGATCCATAAAATATTCTTGGTAGAATTATTTGTTTAAATGATTTTTCAATCTGTTGTAAATTTCGACATAAGCCTCCGTTACATCTCCCAAATCTCTTCGGAATCTATCTTTATCTAGCTTTTTCATAGTTTCTTTGTCCCAAAGTCTGCAAGTATCTGGCGAAATTTCGTCTGCTAATATTATTTTGCCATCGGATGTTTTGCCAAGTTCTATTTTAAAATCAACCAAGATAATTCCTATCTCATCAAATAATTGTATTAAAATCTTATTTATTTTTTCTGTCAAAGCATACATTTCGCTTAGATCTTCTCTGGTTGCAGCTCCTAGAAAAATTGCGTGATAATCATTTATCAAAGGATCTCCAAGAGCATCATCTTTCAAACAAAGATCAAAAATGGTAATTGGAGATTTTATACCTTCTTCTATTCCCAATCTTTGCGCCATGCTTCCTGCAGAATAGTTTCTTACTACCATTTCTATTGGAATAATGCTTACTTTTTTTACCAGTTGTTCCCTTTCAGAAATTTTGGAAATGAAATGAGTTTCTATATTTTGCGCATTCAAATACTCAAAGATAAGTGTTGTGATGGCATTATTCATCTCGCCCTTTAGATCTACTTGCCCTCTTTTTTGAGCGTTAAATGCAGTTGCATCATCTTTAAATCTCACGATTACTTCATCTGCTTTATCTGTTTCAAATACTTGTTTTGCTTTTCCTTCGTATAATAAGGCTCCTTTGTTACTCATGATTTTTTAATTTTTATAAACTAATAATTGATTGCCATTGCGGTTAAAATTGCGATTCCAAAACTTAATAATGTTCCTATTAATACATATTCTGTTAATTTTCTTTGTTTTGCCTCTGCCAAATCACTAAATCTAAAAACGGATTTTGCGGCAATCATAAATCCAACTCCTTCCCAATGATTGACGATTATGAATATGAAAACCAAAACTCTTTCTAAAATCCCAATATACTTTCCTGCGTTTACAAGAGATTCTGTTTGTATTTTGCTATGATCTATAGTAATTGGTGACCAAGCTGAAAGTAAATTTTTTATTAAAATAGAGGTAGGAACTGTTATAAATACAAAACCTGTTATTATTTTCACAGTTTGATGGGTGATTTCAAAATTAAAATCGAGACCATTTAAAATAAATAGTAAACCTAAAATTATAAAAATGTGAAGCGCCTGATCTAGAAAAAACCAAAATTTTCTATTATTTGCTTTTTGATATAATAATTTTGCGGCATCTATCAAAAAATGACTTATAGCAATAATTGCAACCATCCACCAAAGCTGTAAATCCCAAAGAAATATAGCTGTTAGTGCAGCATGAATCAACACGTGAATGTACAAATAAATGCTTTTTAACTTTTTCTTCTCTTTATCAGCTACCCAAGAATTTGGTTGAAGAATAAAATCTCCAAGCAGATGCGCCAATATGAGAAGTAAAAATATCATGAAATTTCAGCTATTTTTTTTCTATAATATTGGTCTGTAGCAATAATTGCTTCTGCATTCGTTTTTTTCAGAAATTGGCTGAATGCACTTTGAGATATTCCCAACTTTTTTGCAATCTCTATTTGGTTTAATTCTTGATTTTGAAGATATGCAAGTATGGCTTTCGCAGAGCTTTCTGTCCAGTTGTCAAAAGTAGTTTCTAATAGTTGAAAGATAAGTTTAAATTGCTCGTCAAAACCAGAAATATCACTTTTTAGGGCTAGTTTTTGATATTTTTCGCCCTTTAATATATCTAAAGTTCTACCAGAATTAATAAATGCAGAGCCGTTGCTTTCCTTTATCGTTTTACCATGATAGCTTATTTCGCCTAATCCAATCGCCATCTTTGCATCTATTCCGTTTGAATTTAGCGATGCTTTTATCATTACAGATATGATGAAGGCTAATTCTGGCTTGTCCAAAAGTATTTGAAACTCATCACCACGAAAAATTTCCCAATCTTTCCCTTCTTTCCCGAAATTTTTTAGTGCTTTTTTTAGATCAACTATCCAAGAATTAGATGATGATTTGGTAGAATTTATGATGTCTGCAGTTATCACGGCTTTCATTCTACAAAGATACTTTTTTTAGTAAAACATTATTGCAATTACAACAAATCATTTGTACATTTTATTAACATTATAAGCAAAATCGCTTATAATTCATTTTATAAGCGAATTCACTTATATTTCAAATTATAAGCGAAATGACTTATATTTAAGTTTATAAGTAGATTCACTTATAACTAATCTTTTTAAAAATACTGTTACTAATAATTTAGAGATGCGAAGATTTTGACTAATAAATTTTAGTGCTTTTTCTTTTATCAATTAAACTATCTATAGAAAATTTACCTGCACCAAAAGCCAATAACAAAAAATAAGAGCATAAATAAATAATCGACATCTCTTGCTTTTCCCAAGGATCTCCACCATGAAATACAAAAGCTGCAATAATCATTGTAAATGCTAGAAAAAAAGCAGCATATCTAGAAAACAAACCAAGAATTAAAAAGATAGAGCAAACAAATTCTGAAAAAACCGTAAGACCTAATGAAATCGTAGAACTTAATCCTAAAAAATTATAGAACTCAATTTTCCCTCCATTTATAAGCGTCTGCAATTTTGGAAAACCATGACTCAACATCGCTAGACCAACCAACATTCTTACAATTAACAAAATAGAATTTTGGAAGAAAATAAAAAATTTCTTTGAGCTTTGAATCATAGGTTTGTAATTTTAATCAAAAATAGTAAAAAGGTTTAAATTCAAAAAAAGCTTTGGAAATACTAAGAGTATCCAAAATTCTTTAGATCTCTGTCATTTTTCCTCCAATCCTTTTTCACTTTCACAAAAAGACTTAAATGTATCTTTTTTCCAAAGAATTTCTCTAAATCTAATCTTGCTTCAGTACCTACTTTTTTTATCATTTCACCTTTGTGCCCAATGATAATACCTTTTTGAGAATCTCTTTCTACGTAAATTACCGCCTCTATCACAATAGCGTTGTCTTTTTCTTTGAATATTTCTGTAACTACTTCTACAGAATATGGAATTTCTTTCTCGTAATTTAAAAGAATTTTCTCGCGAATAGCTTCGTTTACGAAAAAACGTTCTGGCTTATCCGTCAATTGATCTTTGCCGTAATATGGTGGACTTTCTGGCAACATAGATTTTAATTTCGGTAAAATCAATGCAGTATTAATGGCTTCTTTTGCGGATATCGGCAATATTTCTGCCTTTGGAATCCGCTCATGCCATTCTTCTATTATTTTCTCTAAATTTTCTTGAGTAGAAACATCTATTTTATTTATTAAAATAAGCACAGGAACTGGTATTTTATTCAATCTATCAATTAAATAAGCATTCGCTTCCGTCTCATCTGTAATATCAATAATAAATAGAAATACATCTGCATCCTGTAAAGAATCTTTCACAAAATCCATCATTTTTTCTTGCAAGCCATATTTTGGTTCCATCACTCCAGGAGTATCAGAGAATACAATTTGCAAATCTTCTTCATTATAAATTCCGAAAATTCTATGTCTTGTAGTTTGTGCCTTTTGCGTAACAATAGCCAATTTTTCGCCCATTAAATTGTTGAGCAAGGTGGATTTCCCAGCGTTTGGTTTCCCTACTATGTTTACAAATCCGGCTTGATGCTTTTTAGAATTTTCCAATATTTTCGTTTTCTTTAATGAATATTTAATTTCACAAAGTTACTGAAATTATGAGTAAACTATAATATTTTAGCAGCTAATTAGTGCATTTCATTTGAATTTTTAATCAGCAAAAAAATATATTATTGCCGCGTAAATTTAGAATTGACAGATAATTTTCTTATTTTTGAGAAATAAGTGTTCAATTTGTTGGTAATCTTCTTGAATTGAACCTTCAAATTCTAACAAAAATAAATGTCCAAAACACTTTTCAAAAATTTAGAGCTCATTCGCAAAGACCTTCACAAAAATTTTGCTGAATTATCAACACAAGAATTCCGAACTTGCCAGAAAATATTTGATTATCTAATAGAAAATACAGACGCAAAAATTTCTAAAGTAGGGGGAACTGGCATTATCGCAACTTTTGAAGGTAAAAAAAAAGGTAAAACAATAATGCTTCGTGCAGATATTGATGCATTGCCAATAACAGAAACCAACGATTTTGAGCACAAATCTACAGATCCAAAAGTTTCTCATAAATGTGGACATGATGGACATACGACGATTTTATTAGCCGTTGCAGAATTGCTGACAGAGAAACCAATAAATAAAGGCAAAATAGTTTTACTTTGGCAACCTGCCGAAGAAAACGGAACGGGCGCGAAAGCTGTGATGGCAGATAAAGTATTCAAAAAATTGAATATAAATCAGGTTTTTGCTTTACACAATTTGCCAGGAATTCCACTTAATAAAATAGTATACAAATCTGGAGCTTTTACCGCAAATGTGAGAAGTTTAATAATAGAATTAAACGGCAGAACAGCACATGCAGCAGAACCAGAACATGGCGAAAATCCCGCATTAGCGATTTCCGAAATTTTACAATTTTGCGAAAAATTGACAGAAAAAGATGTAAAAAAAGACAAATTCTTTTTAATTACCCCTATTTATTCGGAGTTTGGAACAAAAGATTATGGTATTTCTGCAGGAAGTGGAGAATTACATTTAACCATTAGAAGTTGGGATCCAAAATGGTTTGATAAACGTGTAGAAATTTTGCAAAACTATTTAGATCTAATCGCTGAAAAATATTCTTTAAAAATTAAAACATCGTGGACACAAGAGTTTTTCTCTAATCAAAACGATAAAAATGCGGTGAAAATAATTAAAAAATCTGCGGAGAATTTAAATTTAAATCATCAAAAATTAGAAAATCCTTTTAAATGGGGAGAAGATTTTGGATTGTTTACCCAAAAAATTTCTGGGGCAATGTTTGGTATTGGTTCTGGAGTAGATTGCCCAGCTTTGCATAATCCAGATTACGATTTTCCAGACGAAATTACAGAAACTGCCGCTACTTTATTTTATAAAATTCTTGAAAATGCAATCTAAACTAAAAACTACTTCTTGGCTAGAATTATCTAAAAGCGCATTGAAGAACAACATAGATTTCATCCAAAATATGTTGGGCGAAAAAACTATTTTATCTTCTGTAGTAAAAGGAAATGCTTATGGGCACGATATAGAAACCTATTGCCAACTTGCATATGATTGTGGAGTTAGGCATTTTTCTCTTTATGGAGCTCAAGAAGCTGAAAGATTTTTAAATGCTATCAATGGTGATTATACTCTTTTGATTTTAGGAAATTTAACTAAAACAGAAATGATTTGGGCCATAGAAAATGGTGTAGAATTTTATATCATCAATATTTCATCGCTGGAAAGAGCTTTGAAATGTGCCAAAAAACTATCAAAATCTGCGAAAATTCATTTAGAATTTGAAACAGGAATGAACCGGACTGGTATAGATTTTTCTCGTTTGGAGAAAGTAATTTCATTAATAAAGGAAAATGAAAATTTATTAGAAATAAAAGGTGTTTGTACGCATTTAGCAGGTTCTGAAAGCGTTACGAATTTTAAGAGAATTGCTGACCAGATAAAAGTATTTAAAAAAATAAAAAAGAGATTTGCTACAGAAGAGCATTTGAAACCGCTATATCATGTTGCTTGTTCCGCTGGAATTCTTCGGTACCCAAAGTATGTTTTTGATATGGCAAGAGTTGGAATTTTGCAATACGGATATTTTCCAAACAACGAAACTTTTATATATTACGCATTGAAAAATAAAATTCAAGAAAATCCTTTGAAGCGTGTAATTTCTTGGAAAACAAATATTATAGAAACCAAAATTGTGAAAGCGGGTGAATTTATTGGTTATGGTACCGCATTTTACACCAATATTCCTACAAAAATAGCCATCTTACCAGTTGGTTATGCTTTTGGCTATGCTAGAGGTTTAAGCAATCAGGGTAAGGTTTTAATAAATGGAAATCGGGAAGATGTGATTGGTACGATAAATATGAATATGCTAACTATTGATATTACGAATCTGCCCAATGCAAAAATTGGCGATGAAGTGGTTTTAATAGGTAAACAAGGCGATCAAGAGTTGACAGTTTCTTCCTTTAGCGAATTTAGCAATCAATTAAATTATGAACTTTTAGCAAGATTGCCAATGGATATCGAACGCAGAATTGTGGATTAATTTAAATAAAACGTATTCAACTTACACACAAAATGCCATAAAACTTTTTTTAAATTTCAATTAAAAGAAGTTTTAAATTTTGACTTCTTAAATTTCATTAATTTTTATAGACCACTGGCAAAATTTCGTTTTTCATCAATCCAAATTTTTCAATTTCTTCAGATGAAAATTTTTGAGAATAATATGAAATTTCTGTTTGAAATCCTGAATTTCGCAACCTATCAAAATAATCTAAACCATACCAACGAACGTGATCATACTGTCCGAAATGTTTCTGACGTTCTTTCGGATCTGTGATTGTAAAATCTTCAAAAGTTTTGGCTAAAGAATTTTTCATCGGAACTTGAAAAATGCCCCAACTTCCTTTTTTCATCACTCGATAAAGTTCGCTCATTGCCTTTGCATCGTCTTCTATATGTTCTAAAACATGATTGCAGAAAACAACGTCATAAGTTTCATCCGCAAATGGTAAATTCAAAATATCTGCTTTCACATCTACAATTGGCGAATATAAATCTGCAGAAGTATAGTCCAAATTTTTCATTTTTTTGAATTTGCGAAGAAATTCTTGCTCTGGGGCAATATGCAAAACCTTTAAATTTTTTGTGAAAAATTCAGTTTCATTTTCAAGAAAAAGCCACATCTGGCGGTGACGTTCCAAACTTAAAGTTCCGGGCGAAAGCGCGTTTTCACGAGATTTTCCGTAACCATAAGGCAAAAATTTTCGGTAAGAATTCCCATCTATAGGATCTGTAAATTTATTTCCTTTAAAAAATAGAATGATCAAGGGACGAAAAAAAACACTTAACGAGATGAGAAAAGGTCTTGGAATTTTATTTAAAATAAATTTAGAAATTTTTTTCAAACTAAAGTTTTAATATTAAGAAAAATCATAAAAGAAAGGTTCTTCCTCATCACTTTCTATTCCCAAAGCTTCATAAATGAATTTAAATGTGGAAAGTAAAACTGGTTTTCCGTTTATAACGGCCACATTATGCTCAAAATGTGCAGATGGAGAATTGTCTAAACTTGTAACCGTCCAACCATCACTATGGAATTTCACTTTATCTGTTCCAAGATTTATCATGGGTTCAATCGCGATTGTCAAGCCATCTTTTATCACTTTTCCACTTCCTCTTCTTCCATAGTTTGGAACCGATGGATCTTCGTGCATTTCTTTTCCCAATCCATGTCCTACCAATTCTTTCACTACACCATATCCATTATTTTCGCAGTAAGATTGTATCGCGTAAGAAATATCTCCTATTCTCTTTCCGCGCACACACTGCTCGATACCTTTGTACAATGATTCTTTAGTTATTTTCAATAATTTTTTAGTTTCCGGTTTCGCATTTCCTACTTCAAAAGAATAAGCATGATCTCCGACATATCCATTCATCAGTACGCCACAATCTACAGAAAGAATATCACCTTCTTCCAATGGTTTTTCATTTGGTATTCCATGCACAACTTCTTCGTTTGGCGAAATGCATAAATTTTTTGGAAAACCATACAGGCCTAAAAATGCAGGAACGCCACCATTATCACGGATAAATTCTGCACCTAGATTGTCTAAATGCAAAGTTGTGCATCCTGGTTTTATTTCTTTTGCGAGCATACCCAAAGTTTTAGAAACCAATTGCGCACTTTCTCGCATGATATAGATTTCTTCTAGGGATTTTAATTTGATCATTTAATAAATTTAATAATGTGAAAATTTAAAAGAGATACAATTGTTATATTGCGAAACTCGTAAATTTTAAATTGTTTTAATACTACCAGAAAAGACCTTTTTTCTTCTCTTTTTTCATTTTAGAATAGGCAAGAACTTCATTACCTTCTACACGAAATTCAATTTTATCTGTGATGATATTATAGATTTCTCCCCAACCAGGAAATCCACCTAAATTACGATCATCTATAAAAAGATCTGCATCTATTTTTCTAGATTGTGATTGAATATCAAATACTTCTCCTTCAAAACTGGAATTGATGGCATAAAATATCAGGCCATTATCTTTGCAAAATTCTACAGCTTCATCCAAATATTTTCCACTTCTGTAGGTCCATAAAATTAATCTATATCCTTCAGATTGTAATTTTTTTAAAGTTTCAAATGCGAATGTTCTCGGCTTTCCTATACCTGGGTAACCGTCATGAACTACGGTACCGTCAAAATCAATTGCTAATTTTTTGTTGCTTTTCATACTTTGAGTGTTTGAATTGCAAATATACGAAATAAAAAAAGTGATGGAATAAATCCATCACCTCTATATTATCTTTATGAAAAAAATATTAGATTGCCACCCATTTAAAAGTACAATCTCTATCTGGCGTTGCCATTCTTTCCGTAATTTTTTGTAATCTTTTCGGTAGTTTCATCAGATATTCTTGTGCTTTTTGTGCCTTCTCGCTCAAACCATCGATATGTTCAATTTTCCAATCTTGCAAAAGATCGCTCAATATATTGATGTAATCCTGACCAGTATAAACGGAACATCTTTGTGCAGCATCCGAAAAATGCTCCCAAAGTTCACCAGCTTTTTGTCCGGATTGACGCATTAAATGTGCAGGCATTACAATTTTATTTCTCATCATTTCTTCAAACGCAATCATCATTTCTGATGGATCTAATTTGAAAATTTCTTTTACAAAGTGAGAATATGCTTTTGCGTGTCTGGCTTCATCTGCAGCAATTAGACCACACATTTGAGCCAATTTTTTGTTACCAGATTGCTTTGCTAAAGTTCCTACTCTTCTATGTGAAATATTAGTTGCTGTTTCTTGAAAGCTTGTATAAACAAAGTTTTTGTAAGGATCGTTTGCAGTACCTAAATCAAAGCCATCTGCGATTAAATATTGCGTAGTAACTTCCATTTCTCGCATATTTACTCTTCCACACAAATACAAATATTTATTGAGTAAATCTCCATGTCTATTTTCTTCAGCAGTCCAAGATCTTACCCATTTAGACCAATTATTACCATTGTGTTGGTCTATACCTTCTATTCCCATAATCCAAGTTTCATAGGATGGAAGAGCTTCTTCGGTAATGCAATCTCCAATCAATGTTACAAAAAGATCATACGGCATTTCTCTTGCAAATGTTTGCAACTCCTCAACTTCATACTGGAAATTGGAACTCGTTGGATCTGGAAGATAATCCGAAGGTTGCCAAATTTTTTCTATAGGTGTCAGAAAATCATTGATGTAGCCCATCACGTTTCCGTCTAGCATTTTCATCACTTCTTTCCTAACTAATTTTTCGTACATACGCTCTTATTTTAAAATACAAAGATAAAATTTATAATACTATTTTCAGCATAATAGATTTAATTTTAGCCTTAAAAGTTTATTAAATTCCTCTGATTTGGAAATTTTGTATAAATTTAATGTTTTTTCTATTAAATATTAAGATTCTTCCTCTTTTTTATCTTCAAATTTATGCGTTCGTTTGGTGCCTTCGTACATTTCGTATTGCAAGAATCTGCATTCTAATTTCCCATTAAATAGTTTAATTTTTCTACTCGGTCTTAAACCAACTTTTTTCAAGGCATCCAAATCTGCAGATATAAACCACGCCAATGTATTTGGGTATTTATGCTTGAAGGTATCTCCAATTTTTTGATAAAAATCTGTATCAGAAATTTCTAAACGCTCGTCGTAAGGCGGATTGAATACAATGTGCAATGGGAAAAGTTCTTTTTTACTTTCAAAGAAATCTTGTTGCCTCACCTCTATCACATCTTCCATCTCCGCATTTCTAATGTTAATTTCTGTAGCTGCAATCATCTCTGGATTAATATCATAACCAACAATTTTACCTGTGAAATCTTTTAATTTATTTACTCTTGCTTCTTTTATTTCTGTAAACAAAGCATGATCATAATTTTTCCAATTTTGAAAAGAAAATTCTTTTCGGAAAATTTGTGCAGGCAGATCCATCGCTATCATTGCAGCTTCTATTAATAAAGTTCCAGATCCACACATTGGATCCAAGAAATTGCCTTTTCCGTCCCAACCAGAAAGTTGCAACATCCCAGAAGCCAAAACTTCATTGATGGGTGCATCTCCATGATCTTGTCTGTAACCTCTTTTGTACAAAGCATCTCCGGAAGAATCCAAAGAAATAGTCACTAATTCTCTATCAATATGTAAATGAAATTTTATTTGTGGATTTTTCGCATCTACATCTGGTCTGGAATTGTATTTTGCCTTGTAATAATCTACAATAGCATCTTTCATTTTCAAAGACATATACTGAGAATGCTTAAATCTCTCCGAATATACGGTTGCATCTATGGCAAAAGTTTGGTCTATATCTAAATATTCGTCCCACTCAAATTTGACTAATTTATCATAGAAACGATCTTCGTCCCATGCTTTAAAAGTCATTAATGGAACCATTATCTTCAAAGCTGTTCTCGCGGAATAATTAATTTTGTATAGAAAGCCAAGATCTCCTTCGCAGTTTACGGCTCTATTTTTAATCTCTACGTTTTTCCCGCCCAGTTTTTTTATCTCTTCTGCAAGGATAGGTTCTAATCCGAAAAATGTTTTTATCTGAATTTGTAAGTTATCTGTATTCATAGTTTTGCAAATTTAATCTATTTTTGCAAAATGACTTGGTTTAAAAATTGGTTTAATACACCTTATTATCATATTCTTTATAAAGACAGGGATTTTGCAGAAGCAGAAAATTTTATTTCATTGTTAGTCAAAGATTTAGATCTAAAAAACGGTTCTAAAATAATTGATTTGGCTTGCGGAAAGGGAAGACATTCTCTTTTCTTATATAAATTGGGATTTGACGTTTTGGGATTAGATTTATCTGAAGAAAGCATCAATCACAACAAAATTTTAGCAGAAAAGTATGGAGCAAGTTCTAAAGTATCCTTTGAAGTTCATGATATGCGTGAACCAATTTTTGGAAAAATCATCACTGAAAAAGTAGATGCTGTGTTCAATCTTTTCACAAGTTTTGGCTATTTTGAAAGTTTGGAAGATGATGAAAAAGTTTTCCAATCCGTGGATGGAATCTTAAAAGATAGTGGCTTTTTTGTTTTAGATTTTTTAAATGAAACTTTTGTGAAAAATAATTTGCAAGAGGAGCATACAATCGTAAAAGATAACATCACTTTTAAAATTTCTAAAAGAATTGAAAATCAACATATAATAAAAGATATTAGATTTACAGACAATGGACAGGACTTTCATTTTTTCGAAAAAGTGAAATTGCACACAGAAAATGAAATAGAAATGATATCGAAAAAATTTAACTTTGAAAGAGTAAAACTGTTTGGAGATTATCAATTAAATAATTTTGACAATCAAATTTCACCAAGGTGCATTACTATATTTAAAAGAAAATGATTGCAATACTATTAATATCGAGTGTTTTTATTGGTATAATGCTTGGTAAATTTTTTGGACAGCAGAAAAAATTGGCAAAATTTATTCTAATTTTAAGCGCAGGATTTCTAATCACAGTCTGTCTAAACGAAATTTTTCCCGAAATTTATCTTTCTGGAAAACCACATATCGCATTTTTTGTAATAGGTGGCGTTTTGCTGCAAATGCTGTTAGAAATATTTACAAAAGGCTTTGAACACGGGCACTTTCATCATCCAACGGAAGAAGGAATTTTACCCATAACTTTGATGTTTGGATTATTCATACATGCATTTATAGAGGGAATTCCACTTGCAGATGAGAGCACACTATTCTCGCCATTTTTGCAGGGAATATTAATCCACAATATTCCTATTTCTTTTATATTAGGTGCTTTTTTATTTAAAAATAAAAAATTCAACGCTACATCTTGGATTATTATTATTCTTTTTGCCTTGGCATCACCTTTAGGAATGTTTTTAGGCAAATTTATCAATCCAGAATACCAAACATATTTTCTAGCAATAGTAGCTGGTATATTTCTGCATATATCTTCTGTTATTATTTTTGAGAGCAATAAAAATCACAATATAGATTGGGAAAAAACTGGAGCAGTGCTGTTAGGAATTGCTGCGGGATTTTGTTTGCATTTTTTTCATGTACATTAATAAAAAAAGCTCTGGAAAAATCCAGAGCTTCATAATTTAATACCAATTTTTATTTTAGAATTTCCAACCAAGCGTTAAAGAAAATAAATTTCTTTTGTTTTCTACTTGAGAAACCGCGGATACTGGATTTGTAGCATCAAAATCTTGCGAATAGTAGCCAGTTCCTATTTGACTAGGAGTCCCAACAGTACCTGCAAGAAAAGGGCTATCATATTTAGAATTAATGTTTTGATATGCAGCATCTAGAAAAAACGATTTCCAATCATATCCAATTCCTGCACCAATTGTATTTCTACTTCCTAAAAATAAATTATCAGATGATGCTGTTCCCGCAATTCCTGCAGCATTGTATGCAGATAGAGAAATTTCATCAAACGGATTTGCTGCATAAGCGTATCCACCTCTCAAACGCAATGCCTTAATTCTATATTCAGCACCAACTTTAATTTCCGAAGTATTTTTAGAATTTTCTTTAAAGAAATCATTTAGTTCTTGTTCAGCAGGACCTTGATTTTTATATTTAGATTTAGTAACCCCAATTGTATAATCTACATTTACTGCAAAATTTTTGGTAGGAACTAGCGAAGCGCTTAATATTGCCTTCATTGGTGTAGTTAATGTTCTATCTTCTGTGAAATTCTCATATGAAATAAAACCAGAATTATCTTCATAATATTCTGAAAAAACCCTCTGAATATTCCAGAATGTTGGCGATTCTATAGCTGCACCAAGTCTCAAGGTATTGGTAATTTTTCCAATAACCCCAACATTCGCAGAAAACCCACTACTAGATTCGGAAAAAGGGGTAAATTGCTTGTCAAAATTTGTAACAGAATTATCTAGATCCAAACCAAAAGCAGCAGAATCGTATTGTGTAACTTCTGCGGAATGGATATTTAATCCAATTCCTACATACAATCTATTGTCATAATTTGCACCTACTCCAATTCCTAACTTAGATAAATTTCCTGTTCTATTGTAAGCGTGTCTTAGATAAGATAAATTTCCAGTCACTGCATTATTATTAGAATCTAATAAATTTTTCTGCAATTTGATATTAGAATTACCAGGTGTTTCTACATAATTATCTAAATTTTGACTTGTGTAATTAATTCCCACGTTTACAAACTTCCAAGGAGATTCCGTCAACAATTGAAATGTTGTAATACCACTAAAATTACCATCTGTATTGGTATTTTTATAACCAAAAGAATTCCCCTGTAAATTACTTGTATTTTTATAATTGTCTACTACCAGAGTTCCAGAAAAACTTCCTGAGATTGCAACACCCAAACCTGCAGGATTGTTTAGTAAAGATGTTCCATCTCCGCCTAAAGCTCCAGTAGAACCTACCATTGCATTATATTTAGCAGAACCTTGCATAGCTCCATTTGAATATACATCGATTGTATTAGTAATTGTAGAAGCATCTTGAGCATGTATAAAATATGCTACGGAAATACTGCAAATAATTAAAGATTTTTTTAACATGTGTTGAATATTATTTTAATAAAATTATCTTCTGAAACCGCCAGATCTTGATCCTCCGCTAGAACTTCCGCTGCTAGAACTTCCACTGGACCTAGTACCAGAATTATAACTACCAGAATTTGAATTACTTCTAACTGGCGAAGATTGTTGCGTTGGACGTACGTTAGTATCGTTTCTGTAGGAATTGTTTCTCGTATTATTCGTCGATGGAGTTTGCTGTGTAGATGGATTTCTAAATCTAGGAACAGAATTACCATTTGTAGAATTTTGCATAGACTGATTTCTATATCTTGGCGTATTGTTGGTTCTCTCTCCTACTCTGTTAGAATTTTCATTTCTAAATCTTCCGTTGTTTTGATTATTAGCATTTCTAAAGGCGTTAGAATTCTGCTTATTTCCATTTTGAATGAAGCCATTTGAATTAGAATTATAAACTCTACCATTTGCTCCGCTTCTTTTGTATCTTATTGCGTTTCCATAATATCCATTGCCATAAAAATTATTTCCAAATAATCCGTTTCCGTAATATCCTCCATAAAAATTGTTGTAAGGATTAAATCCGAAATAAGAATTGTAACCATAACCCCAAGGTGAACCCCAGTAATTATTATATCCAAAACCTCCCCATCCATAATTTCCAAATCCAATACCGTATCCGAAACCTCCGCCCCATCCGAAACCTCCGCCAAAATTATTATAGCCAAATCCCCATGGAGAATTCCATCCATAAAAATTGTTGTTATAATAATTTAGATCACTTCCTGCAAAAGAACCCCAATCAGAATCCGTAGCATTTGAGTTCGAATTTGAATTCCAATCTTGGTATCTGCTATCTTGTTCTTGTGATACCATTTCACTATTTGAGATAACAGACGAAGTATTTTGATAATCATAGTAATCACCTACCACATTTCCTTCGTTGTTGATGATTACACCTTGTGGGAGTGTATCCGTATTTGGATCATAGTAGACACCGTCTGTTTCTGTGTATCCTCCCATTTGCGTGCCGCAAGAAATAAGGAGAAAACTGCTAGCCATAATATATAATGCATTTTTCCTCACTATTTTTAAGCTATCGTAGAGTAAATTTATATTTTTCATCTTGAAAAAGTTTTAATTAATTTATATTTGCAATTAATACAAAAAATATTCCAAACTATTAATTGGAAATTTTTATAAAAATACTACTTTATTTTTAGATTCGATTAATCTAAAATGTTAAATTATAAATTGATTTATTATGGCAAAATTAACAGCAAGAAGTGAAGATTACAGCAAGTGGTACAATGAACTTGTTGTGCAAGCAGATCTTGCAGAAAATTCTGGAGTTCGAGGTTGTATGGTTATCAAACCATACGGTTATGCAATCTGGGAGAAAATGAAGGAGGAATTGGATAGAAAATTTAAAGAAACTGGGCATCAAAATGCATATTTTCCTCTATTTGTACCAAAGAGTCTTTTTGAAGCTGAAGAAAAGAATGCAGAAGGTTTTGCAAAAGAGTGTGCAGTTGTAACGCACTACAGATTAAAAACCGATCCTAACAATCCGCAGAAATTAATTGTAGACCCAGATGCAAAATTAGAAGAAGAGCTTATCGTAAGACCTACTTCTGAGGCAATCATTTGGAGTACTTACAAAAATTGGGTTCAAAGTTATAGAGATTTACCAATTTTAATTAACCAATGGGCAAACGTTGTGCGTTGGGAAATGCGAACACGTTTATTTTTGAGAACAACAGAATTTCTTTGGCAAGAAGGACATACTGCACATGCAACTTCTGCAGAAGCTGTAGAAGAAACTGAAAAGATGATTCACGTGTACGCAAATTTTGTACAAAATTTCATGGCTGTTCCTGTGATTAAAGGATTGAAAACCGACAGTGAAAAATTTGCAGGAGCTGAAGAAACCTATTGCATAGAAGCAATGATGCAAGATGGAAAAGCTTTGCAAGCTGGAACTTCACATTTTCTCGCGCAAAATTTTGCCAAGGCATTTGATGTGAAGTTTACCAATAAAGAAGGGAAAATAGAATACGCATGGGCAACTTCTTGGGGAGTTTCTACAAGATTGATGGGTGCTTTAATAATGGCACACTCAGATGATAAAGGATTGGTATTGCCACCACTACTTGCGCCAATTCAAGTTGTGATTGTTCCAATTTTTAGGAATGAAGAGCAACTAGCAGAAATTGATAATGTCGTTTTTGATATAAAAGCAAAATTAGAATCCAAAGGAATTTCTGTGAAATATGATAATGACGATCAAAATAAACCAGGCTGGAAATTTGCAGAATACGAATTAAAAGGTGTTCCAATTAGATTGGCGATTGGTCCTAAAGATTTGGAAAATAAATCTGTAGAAGTTGCAAGAAGAGATAATCTTACAAAAGAAGTTCAACCTTTAGAAAATTTAGACACTTATATAGATGAACTTTTGAAAACAATACAAACAGATATTTATACAAAAGCAAAAGATTTTCAACAAGATAATATCACAAAAGTAGATACTTACGAAGAATTTAAAAAAGTACTACAAGAAAAAGGAGGTTTTATTTCTGCACATTGGGATGGTACTCCAGAAGAAGAAGAAAAAATAAAACAAGATACAAAAGCAACTATTAGATGTATTCCATTGGAAAATCCTTTAGAAGATGGAGTTTCATTAATTTCTGGTAAAAAGTCGATTCAACGTGTAATTTTCGCTAAATCATATTAATAAATTGTGAATAATAGATAAATATCTACATGATATTAAATTTCTATACAAGAAAAATCCTTACCTTTGATTATTAATCAAATAAAAAAACTATTATGTCATTAAACATTATTGATCTTATTAAAGGGCAACTAGGTCCAGCTTTAGTATCTCAAGCAGCTACTCAATTTGGGGAAAGTGAATCGGGTATTTCTAAAGCAATTTCAGCTTTATTACCTGCCATTGTTGGTGGTATGGCGAACAATGCAGAAAAACCAGGAGTTTTGGATGCTATTACAGGTGCAGCATCTAGTGGAATGCTCGGTAATTTATTAGGAGGTTCCTCTAATAATTCTATGATTACTACAATTTTATCTTCAGTTTTTGGAGACAAAATTGGTGGATTAATGAACGCTGTTTCTAGTTTTTCTGGAGTAAGTAATTCAACTTCAAACTCATTATTAAATATGGTTACTGGTGCTACACTAGGTTCTGTAGGAAAATATGCAGCGGATAATAATCTTGGTGCTTCTGGAGTTTCTTCTTTGCTAAAAGATCAAAAAGGAATTGTTTCTACACTTTTACCAGCAGGACTTTCTTTAGGTTCTTTAGGTTTAGGTGATGTGTTTGGAAGTGCAAATGAAAGTATTACTTCTGCTACAAATACGATTTCTTCCGCAGCAGGTTCAGTATCTTCTGCTGCAAGTTCCGTAACTTCTAGCGCTTCAAGCAAAGTTTCAAATGTAAGAGAAAACATTCCTACAGTAGAAAATAATAACGATAATAATGGTGGAGGTTCAATTTGGAAATGGCTCCTTCCTTTATTATTATTAATAGCTGTTTCTATATTTTTGTGGAAAAAATGTGAAGGTAAGAAAGATGTAGTTACTCCTGCAAATACTGAAGATTCTACAATGATGAATAACAGTACTCCTGCAGATACTTTAAACGCAGCAAATTCTACATCAACTACAATGACAAAAGAAGATGCAGATATTGATTTGAATGGTGTAATGCTAAAAGGCTACAAAGGTGGAATGGAAGAGCAAATGATCACTTTCTTAAAATATGGAAATTATAAAAATGCAGCAGATGATGAAGCTTTGAAAAATGTTTGGTATTCTTTTGATCATGTAAATTTCAAAATTGGTTCTTCTACCGTTTTTGAAGCAGGATCCGAAGGACAAATGGACAATCTTCTAGCGATACTAAAAGCTTTCCCAGAATCTAAGATTAAAGTTGCTGGATATACAGATAAAAGCGGAAATGAGGCATCAAATAAAACATTATCAAAAGCAAGAGCAGAATATATTAAAAAATGGCTTTCCGATAAAGGAGTTGCTGCACAAGTAATTGCTGCAGATGGTTACGGAAGCGATTTTGCAACATTGCCAGCTACTGCAAGTGTAGAAGACAGAGCAGTTGATAGAAAAATGGCTGTAAGATTTGCAAAATAATTACAATCAACATTTATAAAAAAATCCCGATTTCTATCGGGATTTTTTTTATTTCAAATTTTAAAAATGAATTTATTAAATTAAAAACTAAATAGTTAGAAATTTTATACTAAATTTGTTAGTTCAAACTAACATTTGATTTATGAGCAGAGCTTGGCGAAAAGAAAAACATCAGAATTCCCTTTCAGAAGTTTATTCATCTATAAATATACCTAAAGATGCTGGATTTTGGAAAAAATTAATAGCATTCACAGGACCTGGATTAATGGTAGCTGTTGGATATATGGATCCTGGAAATTGGGCAACTGATATTGCAGGAGGTGCAAAATTTGGATATGCCTTGCTTTCAGTTATTCTAATTTCAAATATTTTCGCAATTATATTGCAACATTTATCCTTAAAATTAGGTGTGGTTGCAGAACGAGATTTAGCCCAAGCTTGCCGAGACCATTTCAAGCCAACTACCAATTTCATACTTTGGCTCCTATGCGAAATTGCAATTGCAGCATGCGATTTAGCCGAAGTAATTGGTTCTGCAATAGCTTTAAATTTACTATTCGGCATTCCACTTACTTGGGGAATTGTGATTACAGGTATTGATGTTTTCATTATCTTATTATTACAATCCAAAGGTTTCAGATGGATAGAAGCATTTGTAGCAGGTCTAATTTTTGTAATTTTCGCATGTTTTGGCTACGAAATATTAGCCAGCAAACCAGATATTTTCCCAATGTTGAAAGGTTTAATTCCTACAACACAAATTGTCTACAATCCATCAATGCTCTACATCGCCATCGGAATTTTGGGCGCAACAGTAATGCCGCACAATCTGTATTTGCATAGTTCAATCGTTCAAACGCGAAATTATAGCAGAGACAGAGAAGGGAAAAAAATGGCAATTAAATTCGCAACCATAGACAGCACATTTTCCTTGTTTTTAGCATTTTTTGTAAATGCAGCAATTTTAATTGTTGCCGCAGCCACATTCCACAATACGGGCTATCAAGATGTTGCAGATATTTTTGATGCACATGAATTGCTGTCGCCACTTTTGGGCACCAGTTTAGCAAGCATATTTTTTGCCGTTGCACTGCTCGCTTCTGGTCAAAATTCAACATTAACAGGTACTTTAGCCGGACAAATAGTGATGGAAGGTTTTTTAAACATCAAATTAAAACCATGGTTACGCCGCTTAATCACCAGATTGATTGCAATAATTCCAGCACTAGCTGTCGCCATTATTTACGGCGAAAAAGGGACAATGGACTTGCTTGTTTTAAGCCAAGTTATCCTTTCAATGCAACTCAGTTTTGCCGTCATTCCATTAGTAATGTTCACGAATTCAAAAGCGAAAATGGGCGAATTCGTAAACAAAACATGGCTGAAAATTGTAATATTCTTCATTGCTGCTATCATTTTAACGCTAAATATTTATCTTTTAATAGAAACAGTTTTTCCTGGCTTAGTGTAAAAAAACACAATAACAATCCTTTAAAAAGCAAAGTTTATTTTCCTGCAGAAATCTCATCTACACAAACGTAAAGTAGGTGTCAGTTTTTTGGGCAGCATAATCCGCCTTCCGTTCCCAATCTTTTTTTGCAAAAAAGGATTTCCACTCAAGTCGGGCTGCAAATTATCGTCAAAATTTATTCTTCCTACGTTGAAATTTATTTTTTTTAAATTTAAATTTTCAAAACTTAATTGACCGAATTACAAATTACTTAAAAAATTTATCTGCCTAATTGTCCAACTAAAAAAATTGGCAAAATCTTTGCGAACTGCAATTTATTAAAAAGAAAAAATTATGATAGATAATAAAGATACGCACACAGACGACGCAGAATTTCTAGAAAATGAAACTAACAATACCGATGTAAATTCTGAAATTTCAGAAGAAAATTCAGCTGAAAATGAGCCAGTGGTAAAAACTCCCGAGGAACTTTTGGCAGAAGAAAAAGACAGATACATAAGATTGTATGCAGAATTTGAAAACTACAAAAAACGTACGGCCAAAGAAAAAATGAACTTTTTTCAATACGCAAATCAAGATTTAATGATTTCTATGCTTGGCGTTTTAGACGATTTTGAAAGAGCGTTGAAAAATATTTCAGATGAAGCAGATAAAAGCGGAATAGAATTAATTTATACAAAATTGAAAAATAAATTAGTAGAAAAAGGTCTAAAACCAATGGAAGTGAATGTTGGAGATGTCTTTAATGTGGATTTGCACGAAGGTATTACAAGCATTCCCGCACCATCAGAAGATTTAAAAGGGAAAATTGTAGATGTAGTAGAAACTGGTTATCAATTGCACGATAGAGTAATTCGCTTTGCAAAAGTAGTAACGGGACAATAAAAAATAAATGATGATAGATTATTGATTAATGCATCTTATTTATCAAAATGTAAACATCATTCATCTATCAATTATATTAAAAAAAAATGGCGAAAAGAGACTATTACGAAATATTAGAAATATCTAAATCTGCAAGTGCAGACGAAATAAAAAAGGCCTATCGAAAGATGGCAATTAAATTTCACCCAGATAAAAATCCAGATGACAAATCTGCTGAAGAAAAATTTAAAGAAGCTGCAGAAGCCTACGAAGTTTTAAGTGATGGCAACAAAAAAGCCAGATACGACCAATACGGACACGCTGGAATGAGCGGAAACGGCGGCTTCGGAGGAGGCGGTTTTGGCGGCGGTATGAATATGGATGATATTTTCAGTCAATTTGGAGATATTTTTGGAGGAGGTGGTGGTTTTGGCGGCGGTCAAACCAGAACTCAACAAGTTCGAGGTTCCAATTTGAGAGTGAGAATCAAACTTTCTTTGGAAGATATTGTCAACGGGACGCAAAAAACTATTAAAGTAAAAAGATTGAAAGTAGTTCCAGGAGCTACTTCAAAAACTTGTACTACTTGCAACGGAACTGGTGCACAAATCAAATTGATGAATACCATGTTCGGGCAAATGCAAACGCAAACCACTTGTAGTACTTGCCAAGGAGTTGGAAAAATTGCCGACAAAATTCCTGAAGGCGCAAATAATCAAGGTTTAAGAAAAGAAGACGAAGAAGTAACGATTTCTATTCCTGCAGGTGCAAGAGATGGAATTCAACTCAATGTTCGCGGAAAAGGGAACGATGCACCTTTTGGCGGAATTCCAGGAGATTTGTTGGTTGTGGTAGAAGAACAAGCCGATGAAAATATAAAAAGAGAAGGCGATAACCTTCACCAAGAATTATATATTTCTTTTGCAGAAGCAGCTTTGGGAACTTCAAAAGAAATAAATACCGTTGGAGGTAAAGTTAAGATTAAAATTGATGCAGGTACGCAATCTGGTAAAATTTTGAGATTGGCAGGCAAAGGTTTACCAAGTTTAGAATCTTACGGAAAAGGAGATATGTACGTTCACATCAATGTGTGGACACCCCAAAAATTGACTGATTCTCAAGAAGATTTTTTCAAAAAACAAGTGGAAAATGGCGAAATGCTTGCAGAACCTTCTGGAAAAGAAAAAACTTTCTTCGACAAGGTTCGAGATTTTTTCAATTAATATTCCCAAAAAACCAAAAGAGACTTTTTAAAAAAGTCTCTTTTTTTTGGTTTAATTTTGGCTTATCTTTTTCGGAAATTATTATCTCATTTCCACCTACGTTTATGAAAAAATTATTCTTCAATTATATATTTTGGTTTCTCGGTTTGTTATCCTTTGCACTGCAATCTTGTACTTCTCAATACAAAATCTGGGTAGGAGAAAATAATGAGCAAAAAATTTATAATTTAAAATACGGCGAAGAAAAAAAACAAAATATGGATGTTTTCTTACCAGCATATTTCGAAAGAGATAGATCTGCAGTCGTTATTGTGCATGGTGGCGCTTGGAAAAGAGGTAGAAAACAAAAAATGATTATGATTCAGAATTATTTGCACAGCAAAAATATTCCTACAATTAATATCAATTATAGACTCGTGAGAAAGGGAATTACCTACAAAGATCAACTAGAGGATATAGAATCTGCCATCAAAAAATTTAACGAGTTTTCTACAAAAACACTTTTACCAGAAGACAATTTCATTATTTTAGGAGAGAGTGCGGGCGCACATTTAGCGCTTTTGTATGGGTATCAAAATCCCCAATTAATTTCGAAAATCATATCTCTAAGCGGACCTACTGATTTTTATACACCTCAATTTCTAGCTACCACCTACTCTAGATACGCGTTGCCAACAATTCAAGATGTTGTTGGTGAAAAATTTAATAGAAAAAAAATTCCTGAAAGCTTTAAAATAGCAAGTCCAATTTATCAAGTTTCAAATGTGCCAACACTTTTATTTCAAGGAGATCAAGATTTGCTTGTAAATAGAAAACAAGGTCTTGCTTTAGATTCCGTATTATTTTTACATAAGGTAGATCACAAACTAATTTATATGATGAAAACGGGTCATGTCCCTAGATTTTTCAGTAAAGAAAAACGTGAAAAAATTATACTTCCCGAAATTCTAAAATGGATTAGGAAATAACAATAAACGATTGCTCTAAATCAATAAAGGTATAAATAAATTCAAATAAGTTAATTTTAGAATGTTTTCTTACTTTATTTTTGTATTTTTACATCATTAAATTTTAATAAATTAATGAATTTAGAACGCATAAAAGAAAAATTAGAAATCCTCGCAGATGCAGCAAAATACGATGTTTCTTGCTCTTCTAGTGGTGGAAATCGTAAAAACAACGGCGGCTTAGGAAACAGTCATGCTTCCGGTATTTGCCATTCGTACACTGAAGATGGACGATGCGTTTCACTTTTAAAAATTCTTTTAACCAATCATTGCATCTATGATTGTGCCTACTGCGTTTCCCGCAAAACAAACGATATCAAACGTGCAGCCTTCACTGTAGAAGAGGTGGTAGATTTGACGATGAATTTCTACCGTAGAAATTATATTGAAGGTTTATTTTTAAGTTCTGGGATCTTCAAAGATTCAGATACCACCATGGAACGTTTGGTTCGGGTAGCAAAAAAATTACGTTTAGAGCATAATTTTAACGGATATATTCACTTAAAATCCATTCCTGGCGCAAGTGATGAAATCATGAAAGAAGCAGGACTTTATGCAGATAGACTTTCTATCAATATAGAAATTCCTACAGAAAAAGGTTTAAAATTATTAGCACCAGAAAAATCTCATTCCGAGATGATCAAACCAATGGGTTTTGTAAAAAATGAATTGGCATTGTACAAAGAAGAGAAAAAAATCTTTAGAAAAGTTCCAAAATTTGCACCTGCCGGACAATCTACCCAAATGATTGTGGGAGCAACAGACGAAACCGATTTAAAAATTATAAAAGTTGCAGATCATTTTTATCAAAATTTCAATCTAAAAAGAGTTTATTATTCTGGCTACGTGCCAATGTTGACGGATGCGAGATTGCCTTCCATAGATTCTCAAGTTCCAATGCTGCGAGAAAATAGATTGTACCAAGCAGATTGGTTGATGCGTTTTTATGGTTTTAAAGCACATGAAATTTTGGAGAAAGAAAATCCATTTTTAGACCTAGAAGTAGATCCAAAATTGGCTTGGGCTTTGCGTCATCGCGAGCAATTTCCTATCAACGTAAATACTGCATCCAAAGGAATGCTGATGAGAATTCCAGGAATTGGCGGAAAATCGGTGAATAAAATCATTAATGCAAGACGTTTTCAAAAACTGACTTTAGAAAATTTAAAGAAAATGGGCGTTGCTTTAAATAGAGCAAAATATTTTGTTGAATTTGACAATCCAAATATTTTCAACAAATATATTGAGGAGCAAAATTTTAAAAAAATTATAATGAATAGTATGAAATCGAAATTTCAGAACCCTTTTTCAGAGCAACTTAGTTTATTTTAAATGACTACTCTACTCTATGATGGCAGTTTTGAAGGCTTATTTACCGCAATATTCGAGGTTTTTGAATATAAATATGAGCCAGCAGAAATAATTGCTAAAGAAAATTATTTGAGTGAAAACATGTTTTCAAATCTTCATGAAGTGCTAACTTCTATTGAAAAATCAGATAGAGTTTTAAAAAAATTAGAAAAAAATATCGGTAAAACTGGAGTTTCAAAATTGCTGAAAGTATATTTATCCGAAAGAAAAGATGTAGAATTTTTAGTTTTAAATGCCGTAAAAAAATCAATTAAAAATCCTACTGTTGATGTTTTATTAAATTACAGCGACGATGAAATTTTGGAAATTGCAAAAATAAATAAATCCGTCAATAGAGAAATCCACAGAATGCACGCTTTTGTACGGTTTGAAAAATTGAAAGATGATGTTTATTTTGCGAAGATTGAACCAGATTTTAATGTTTTACCCTTAATTGTGAAGCACTTTAAAGATCGATATCAAGACCAAAAGTGGATGATTTACGATTTGAAAAGACACTACGGCGTTTTTTACGATTTGAAAACAATGGAATTTTTTAATCCAGAATCTGACCAAATATATCAGTTTCAAAAGATAGATGAATTGCTGCATGATGAAGAAAAAAGATACCAAAAGTTGTGGCAACGCTACTTTTTTAAAACAAATATACCCGAACGAAAAAACTTGAAATTACACTACCAACACGTACCAAAAAGATATTGGAAATATTTGACAGAGAAACTTTAAATATAAATGAAAAATGATAATTGATTAAGATTTAATTCTTAAAAACTTTAAACCATTGAATTTTAAATTTTGAACCTAACAGCATGACAGACAGACAAACAGATAGAATCATAGAAATGGCATGGGAAGATAGAACGCCTTTTGAAGCCATAAAATTCCAATTTGGCTTTGCAGAAGCAGATGTTATTCAACTAATGCGCACCGAATTGAAAGAAAGTTCTTTCAAATTATGGCGAAAACGAGTGAATTCTGGTGTTAGCAAAAAACACCTCAAAAAACGAAGCGATGATATTTCTCGCTTCAAATGTTCTCGGCAGAATGCAATTTCCAACAATAAAATTTCAAAGCGATAGACTTCCCAACTTCCATATCAGCGATAAAAACAAGGATTTCTGAGATAAATCCTGTAAAATATTCTTCCACTAGAAATTTTGGAAATGGTGCTGTCACGCATTTAAGCCCGTACATTTCTCGTGGTGCAATATCTACAAAAATGGTTTTTGAGCATTTGAAAACTTTAAATTTGCAATGGTTTGAGGTAGAAAGATTAGTGCAAGAATTGGCTTGGAGAGATTTTTTTCAAGAAGTTTACAAAGCAAAACAAGATTTGATATTTTCAGATTTAAAGAAAATGCAAGAAAATGTAGAAAATTGGGAAATTCCAAAGGCAATTTTTGTAGGAAATACTGGGATAAATATTATAGACAAAGGCATTTCTGAACTTTATACAAGCGGATATATTCACAACCATTTGCGGATGTACATTGCTTCTATCACTTGTAATATTGCACATTCTCACTGGTTCAATCCTGCAAAATGGTTGTATTATAATTTGCTAGATGGAGATTTGGCAAGCAATCATTTAAGTTGGCAATGGGTTGCTGGAAGTTTTTCTAGCAAAAAATATTTTGCAAATCAAGAAAATTTTAATAAATATTTTGAAGGTAATCAGAAAGATACTTTCATGGATGTTGATTATTCTACATTACCTGATTTACAAATTCCCGAAATTTTAAAAGATGTAGAGGTTTTGAATTTGCAAACAATGCTTCCAAAAATAGAAAATCCTATCCTTAATAATGAAAAAACTCTAGTTTACAATTACTACAATTTAGATTTCAATTGGCATTTAGAAGACAATTTTCAAAGAATATTATTATTAGAAACTTCCCATTTTAAGCAATTTCCCGTATCAGAAAAATGTCTAGATTTTGCTCTAAATTTATCCGAAAATATTCCTAATATAAAAATTATTATTAGTGAATTTTCTGATTTAAATAAAATTATTTCAAAAGAAAATATTATTTATAAAGAACATCCAACCAATGCTCATTATTTGGGAATTAAAGAAGAAAGAGAGACATTGACCAATATTTACGGCGATTTTCCTTCATTTTTTAATTTCTGGAAAAAAATTAAAAAAGTGTTGCAAAAAGAATTTGAAAATTAAAAAGATCTTTCTCTCGCAGATTTTGCTAATGATGCAGATTATTTATTTTTATACAAAAATCTGCAAAATTTGAAAAATCTGCGAGAGTTGTTAAAAATTACAATTTATGAATTTAAAAAAATCAAAAATAGAAAATCTGGAACGTAAATACAGATTAAATCTCATCAATTCCATCACCGGAATAAAACCTGCCAACTTAATAGCAACAAAATCTGAAGAAGGTGTAGAAAATGTTGCCGTTATTTCTTCCGTTGTACATTTGGGTTCTCATCCTGCACAATTGGCGTTCGTTTTGAGACCGCAAGTAGAAAAAGAAAGCGATACTTTTAAAAATATTAAATCCACGGAAAGGTACAGCATCAACCACATTCCAGAAAATTTAATAAAAAAAGCGCATTATACTTCTGCAAAATTAGGTTCGGAAGAATCTGAATTTGATAGAATGAACATTGAAAAAGAATATGTAGAAGATTTTTTCGCACCATTTGTAAAAGAAAGTCCCATTAAAATTGGAATGAAATTATCTAGCATTATAGATTTACCAAACGATTGCAAATTTATTATTGGTAATGTGGAGCAATTAATTTTAGCAGATGATTTGGTGAATAATTTAGGACAAATAGATTTACAAAAATCTAAATCTGCAGGAATTTCAGGTTTAAATTCTTATTATAGTTTATCCAAATTAGACACTTTTCCATACGTAAGAACGTCGGAAATACCAGAGTTTGAATGAAAAAATCTGATTTGCCCACAAAAATTTGCCCAGTCTGTAAACTTCCTTTTTCTTGGAGAAAAAAATGGGAGAAAAATTGGGAAGAAGTGAAATATTGCAGTGAAAAATGCCGTAGAAATAAATAAAATATGTCTAAAATAATCAATATAGTTTTTCCGCATCAGTTGATTGCAGATAATCCTTTACTAGAAAATAAAGGCGATTTTTATTTGGTAGAAGAATATTTATTTTTCCAACAATACAAATTTCATAAACAAAAGTTGGCTTTTCATCGTGCTTCTATGAAATATTATCAAAAATATTTAGAAGAAAAAGGAGCAAAAGTACATTATATAGAAAGTGAAACTGAATGCTCTGATATTAGAAAATTTAATAAAGAAATAGATTCTAAAAATATTACAGAAATAAATGTGCTTTATCCTGCAGATTTTAATTTGGAAAAAAGATTGGCAAAAGTTTCGGAAAACATTCAACTAAATATTTTAGAAACTCCTTATTTCATCAATAATCTCAAAGATTTGCAAAAATTTTTTGATCCCAATAAAAAATCCTATTTCCAAACTTCATTTTATAAAGAAGAAAGAATTCGTTTAAATATATTAATTGACGAAAACGGAAATCCCGAAGGTGGAAAATGGACGTATGATGCAGATAATCGCAAGAAATATCCGAAAAATAAAATTCCACCAAGCATAGATTTTCCAGAAAAATCTGCGTATTGGAAGGAAGCAGTACTTTATGTTCAAAATAATTTTGCTCAAAGTTTAGGCGAAATTTCAGAAAATTCATATTATCCAGCAACACATGAAGAAGCAGAAAATTGGTTGGAGCAGTTTTTAGATTTTCGTTTCCACGATTTTGGTATTTATGAAGATGCGATAGTAGAAAAAGAACATTTTCTTAACCATAGTTTGCTTTCTCCGTTGATGAATGCAGGTTTACTTACGCCAATGCAAGTTGTTGAACGAACCTTAAATTTTGCAAAGAAGAACGAAATTCCACTCAATTCTTTGGAAGGTTTTATTCGTCAAATTATAGGTTGGCGCGAGTTTATTCACGGAATGTATTTGGCAAAAGGCGTATTTTCTAGAAATAAAAATTTCTTTGGTTTCAAGAGAAAAATGCCAAAAAGTTTTTATGATGGAACTACGGGAATTCCAGCAATTGATGAGACGATAAAAAAAGTTTTGAAAACCGGATATTGTCATCATATCGAAAGATTAATGGTTTTGGGAAATTTCATGTTGCTTTGCGAAATAGATCCAGATGAAGTGTACCAGTGGTTTATGGAATTATTTATTGATGCTTATGATTGGGTGATGGTTCCCAATATCTACGGAATGAGCCAATTTGCAGATGGTGGAACTTTCGCTACCAAACCGTATTTAAGCGGTTCTAATTACATCAAAAAAATGAGCAACTACCCTTCTGGAGATTGGGACAAAATTTGGGACGGATTATTTTGGAGGTTTGTTGGTGAAAATCAAGATTTTTTCAAAGGAAATCCGAGAGTTGGTATGATGTACCATACTTTTACTAAAATGGATGAGGAGAAACGTAGTGCACATTATAAAAATGCGGAAGAGTTTTTGAATGGACTTTAACTGCTAATTTTAATTTTGCAAAATCAAAAATTAAACAATTCCATAAGAATTTCACTGGTCAATTTGCAAATCTTGAGAAGAACGAGGCAATAAAAAACACCGTATTTCTAAAAAAGTAAAATTGCAATACGAACTGTTGTAAAGGATATTAAACAGTAAATTATCTACAAAAACGGTTTCATTTCTTCTTCAATATTTTTTCTCAATTTCATTAATTTTATTGCATATTTTTCCATCTTTTTGTCTTTTTTAGATTTCGGAAAAAACTTGGGCACAGAAACGGATTTTCCTTCGTCGTCTACCGCAACAAAAACGATGATGCAATGCGTTTTCTTTTCAAAAATTTTGTGTTTTATGTTTCTAGAAAATACATTGATGCTTATCTGCATACTTGTTTCTCCCGTATAAATTACTTCCGCTTCCACTTTCACCAAGTGTCCTATTTTTATGGGAGAATAAAACCTGATTCCGCCTACATAAACGGTTACACAATAACTAGAAGACCAACTACTTGCGCAAGCATATCCTGCTTGGTCTATCCATTTCATCACACTTCCGCCATGCACATTCCCACCGTAGTTTACGTCGCTTGGTTCTGAAATAAATTGGAAAACAGTTTTATTTTTCATGATTTTTTTATTAAAGGTATTCATAAAATATTTATTCAAATGGAAATTTGTGAAAAAATTCTGATAAATAAATATATTTATGAAATTTAAAATTTAGTATCTCAGAAAAAAGTTTATTTTTGAACAATAATTTATAAAATAAAAACATGATGCAAAAAACTTCTAATGCCTTCGTAGCTGCTTCTTGGATAGCACTCGGATCTGGAACAATAGGATTTTTAATTGGGTTATTTCGCGCAGAAATGGAATTGAATGAGCAAGGATATTATTTCACCGTTTTGATGTTCGGACTTTTTGGTGTTATATCTCTACAAAAAAGTGTGCGAGATAAATTAGAAGGTCTTCCCGTTACCAATATCTATTATGGTATTTGCTGGTTTGCCACAATACTATCAATCTGCTTATTAATTGTTGGTTTGTGGAACGCTACAATCTTGCCAAGTGAAAAGGGATTTTATGCATTTGCCTTTCTTTTAGCATTGTTTGGTGCTATTGCAGTGCAAAAGAATACGAGAGATAGTTTACCAGGTGGCAATCAATAATTGCTTACTTAATCTTTCTCTTTACTTAAAATTGTTCTTCTAAATGGAGGACATTTTTTTTTAGAAAAATTTTAGTAAAAATTTCAATTTGGCATATTTTTTGTTAAGATAATTTAATAAACTTTAACTAAATTTAACACTTCCAATTACATGAAAAAATTTTCTGCGACAGAACCTAAAGTAAAAATTCTTGTCGGTTTTGCTGTCTTGTTTGCATCTGCAATTTCTTATCACTTTTTAAAATCTAATGTAGGAGATCAGAAAAAAATTGCAACGATGAAATCCTCACATAAAGATGAGGAAAAAATAAAAAAAGATGCAAAAGATAATTACGTAGAAAATCCAGAAATTGTAGACGAACGCAGAACATTATATTTTACTTTTGATGATGGACCTAATAATGGAACAGACAATCTGATTAAAATTATTGATGAAGCCAAAATTCCTGTTACAACATTTATTGTTGCGAAGCATGCAAAAAGCAGCAGCTTTCAAAAGAAAATGTATGAACAATTGGAAGCAGATTCCCTATTTGAAATTGCAAACCACAGCTATTCTCACGCTAAGAATCAATACAGCGAATTTTATAAAAATCCCGAAAATGTACTTGCAGATTTTAGAAACGCAAAAGATAGTTTGAATTTAAAAACCAAAATTGTAAGAACACCAGGTAGAAATATATGGAGAATGAAAAATGTAAATTCTACGGACATCAAATCTTCCAAATCAGCTGCAGATTTGCTATACAAAGATGGTTTTAAAGTAGTTGGTTGGGATCTTGAATGGCGACCAACAAAGGATATGAAACTTGCGGAAGATCATAAAGTGATGATCGCAAACATTGATAGTATTTTTAAAAATAATTTAGAAAAAACATCAAAACATTTGGTAATTCTTACGCATGATCAATATTTGAGAGACGAGAATTCTGTAAAGGAATTAAAATTATTGATTGCTAGTTTGCAAAAATCTAAAAAATATCAATTTAAAAAAATATCTGAATATCCAGAAATAAGAGGTATTTTGGATTGATAAATATTTGATTTTTTAAGTTCAGAAATTATTTCAATTTAATTATTTTCTTTTAATTATATTAGCAGTATTAAATAACATTATGTTTCCAGAATATTTTTCTGAAATGCCAACTTTGCTGCAATCATTTTGGTATCTCGCTTTTTTTGCCTCGTTAATTTTTATATTTCAAACCATCCTTACTTTTATAGGTTCAGATGCTTCTGCAGATGTAGATGCGGATTTTAATGGAGATTTTCAACATATTGATGCACCTTTTGAACTTTTTACTTTCAGAAATTTAATTAATTTTCTGCTAGGTTTTGGCTGGACGGGCGCTGCTTTCTATGGAAAATTTAGTGAAACTTTATTAGTATTATTCGCCTTTGTAGTAGGACTTATATTTGTTGCAATATTTTTTGTCATCATCAAACAAATTTTAAAATTACAAGAAGACAATACTTTTGATTTAAATAATGTACTGGGAAAATCTGGAGAAATTTATATGACAATTCCTGGGCATGAAACTGGTTCTGGTAAAGTGCAAATAAGCATTAAAGGAAGCATTCATGAATTGGATGCAATGACACATGAAAAAGAAAAAATTGAGGCAGGCAGCATTGTAAAGGTGATGAAAATAGAAAATAAAATAGTATTTGTAGAAAAAATTTAAAAATTAATTAAAAATAACATAATCAATGATGGAAGGATTTATTTTAATAGGAGTAGCTGCAGTAGTAGTATTTGCAACCATACTCGCACTTATCTCAAGATATAAAAGATGTCCCTCGGACAAAGTTTTGGTAATTTATGGTAAAACTGGTGGCACATCTGCGAAATGCATACATGGTGGAGGTGCATTTATTTGGCCAGTGATACAAGATTATGCTTATTTGGATTTAAAACCAATTTCTATTGAAGCCAATCTTACCAATGCACTTTCCAAACAAAATATTCGTGTAGATGTACCTTGTAGATTTACAATTGCAATTTCTACAGAATCAGATTCTATGGGAAATGCTGCAGAAAGATTATTGGGTTTAACGACGGAGCAAATTCAAGAATTATCTAAAGATATACTTTTCGGGCAATTGCGTTTGGTTGTTGCGATGATGACGATTGAGGAGATTAACTCAGACAGAGATAAATTTCTAGAAAATATTGCGAAAAACGTAGACAATGAATTGAAAAAAATTGGTTTAAAATTGATCAACGTTAACGTAACAGACATCAAAGATGAATCTGGTTATATAGAAGCATTAGGAAAAGAAGCCGCTGCAAAAGCAATCAACGAGGCGAAAATTTCTGTTGCAGAACAAGAAAAAATTGGGGAAACAGGAAAAGCAATTGCAGATAGAGAACGTGAAACACAGATTGCAGAAACGCACAGAGATCGTGATGTAAAAATTGCAATCACCAATAAAGATAGAGAAGTAAGCATTGCTTCTGCCGCAAAAGATGAAAGTATTGGTAGAGCTGTTGCAATGAAAGAATCTAGAATCGCAACTTCAGAAGCAGACTCTATTGCTGTGAAAGGAGAAAACGAAGCGAAAATAACCATCGCTCAATCTGATGCGTTACGAAGAGAAAAAGAAGCAGAAGCTACAAAATTAGCAATGACTGCAGAAAAAGTGCAAGCTGCAAGAGCTTTAGAAGAATCTTATGTTGCAGAGCAAAAGGCAGAAAAAGCCCGTGCAGAAAGAGAAAGAGCAACCCAAAATGCGAATATCGTAATACCAGCAGAAATTGCAAAACAAAAGCAAATAATAGATGCAGAAGCAGATGCAGAAAAAATAAGATTGCAAGCTCGTGGAGAAGCAGATGCAATCTTTGCAAAAATGGACGCAGAAGCGAGAGGTTTGTATGAAATTTTGACGAAACAAGCAGATGGTTATGATAAAATTGTGAAAGCTGCAGGTGGAGATACAAATTCTGCCTTCCAATTATTATTAATAGAAAAACTACCAGAATTGGTTAAAACCCAAGTAGAAGCTGTTAAGAATATTAAAATTGATAAAATTACCGTTTGGGATGGCGGAAATAATGCAGATGGTAGCACTTCTACATCAAATTTTGTATCGGGAATGATGAAATCTGTACCACCTTTGAATGATCTTTTCAATATGGCAGGTCTTAATTTACCCAATTATCTAAAGGGTGAAGATGAAGCAACTGCAAATCTAGCAAAAAAACATCTAGGGAATTCTACTAAGCCAAAAATTGAAATAAAAGAAGAACCAACAGATTTGAATAATTAATAATTATTTAAATAAAATATAAAAAAAGAGCAAATTAATTATTGCTCTTTTTTTTATGAAAAATTGAATTTTATTTTTTAAATTGAATTTCATAAGAAACCCCAACATGAAACCATCTATTTGGCATCGGAACTCCAAAAGCTTCTGTATATTTGGTGTTGGTTACATTATTTACCAATACAAATAGCGTTACATCTTTATAATCCAGGTTTACTCTTGCATCTAGAAGATGATAACTGTCTTTATTCATCCTTTCTTGGTATCTATAAATCAATTGAGTAGAAACATATTTACCAAATTTATTCTCTAATTTACCAATAAGCTGATGCTTGAAATTATCTAAAACATATCTAGAAAAAGGTTGACTTTGACTCAATCTATTTTCCAGAAATACGTAACCGAGGGAATATGATTTTATAAAATTGTTTGCCGTTTTTTTCAGTTCAACCTCCAAACCTTTGGTGTCTATATTTCCAATATTTTCCGCCATCCATTTATCAGCAAGCGTTTGTTTCACAAAATCTATTGCATCTTCAGAATTTCTTCCAAATACACTCGCTTTTGCCAACCAATTATTTTTTTCAAAGCGGTAACCAAATTCGTAAGAAATTGCGCTTTCTGGGTTCAATTCCGGATTTCCTTGTTCCGTTCCACTTACATAATACAAATCTGTAAACGTAGGAATTCTATGTACTTTCGCTACGTTACCATAAATTTTATTTTGATCATTTATAGCATATCCAACATCTAAACCTGGATAAAAAAAGTTGTCTTTTCCAGAAAAATTAGCCCAAGAAATTCCAGGCGAAATCGTTAATTTATTATTTAAAAGGGAAAAATGATGTTCAAAAAAAAGTTGCGTCACATCTCTTTCTCTTTCCCCAAGATTATTGCTTACCAAAAACTCTTTTCTATATTCTACGCCCAATCCTGTAGTACCCAATTTAGATTGATAACTTCCATTTGCCTCTGCCTGCAGATTATTGCCGATGTGTATATTTCTATAAATTTCCGGTTTTTCTCGATTGAAAAGATACATATCCTGCCCTCTTCTCCAGGAAATACTGGTATTAAAATTAAATTTTTCAAATTTTTGTTCCAAACCCAAACTTACTACAGATGCTTGCACTTCTTCATATTGTTCCGTCGCTTTTGGTGATGCATAAAATCCATTTGCTCCAAATTTCTTTTCAGAATATCCTCCTTGAAAAAGGATTTTACCGTTTTTCAGTTTATATTGGTTTTGATAATAAAAATTCGCAATATCATAATCTGTATTATATCTATAGCCATCGGATTTTGCAGAACTAACTTGGATTAAATTTGTAAATTTTTCCGTACCAAAAGTTCCACTTGCCGTTAAATTTCTAGTATTAAAATCACCAACTTCTATGGAGCTTTTTATCGTTTCTTCAGAAGATGTTTTCGTTACGATATTGATAACTCCCGCATAAGCATTCTGTCCGAAACGTCTTGCAGCAGGACCTTTTATAATTTCTATACGTTCTACATTGCTCACATCTACAGGAATATTGAATGAATTGTGGCCAGTTTGAGAATCATTCATTCGGATGCCATTTAATAGGATCAAAACCTGCTCAAAACTGCCACCTCTTATGGAAATATCACTTTGTACGCCATTGGCTCCTCGTCTTTTTACATCCATTCCAACGTATTGTTGCAAAAGATCGTCTATACTTTGCGCAGGAGAATTTTCTATATCTTTTTTAGTTATTACCACTACATTTTCATTGGCATTCTCATATTTCAAGTTCAGAAATTTATCATGCAATAGTACTTCCTCAATTGCTACCTCTTTTTCTTGAGAATAAGCATTTAAAGAGAATAATAATACTGAAATTGGAATTATTTTTTTTAGCATAAATTTTAGTTAGGATTTCTAATATGATTTTTTGGTTAGCTTGAATTTCGTTTTGTATCCTTCGAATAATGCCTTCGCTATAATTTTGCTTATGCCTTCTGCTTACAATTTTATTTGGTCAAAAAAAGACTTTCGCTCATGTCGGAATTCAAAATATAGCAAGCCAAAAAATCCGTTATTGATAATTATAAAAGATAAATTTAAATGAATTTTGCGCAAATATAAAAAACAAGAAGTTAAAATAAGAGTTATCGATCATCATTTTTTATAAGAAAAATCATTTATTAAGAAAGATTTCATCCAAATGCAACAAATTAAATCCACATATTTTCCGTAATTTTGTTAGTCTTAATTTTACCATGGTTACACTAGAAAATATCAATATAAAAACTCAACTTTTCGTAAAAAATGCGCATCTAAATAATTTAAAAAATATAGATGTACTTATTCCGAAAAATAAATTAATCGTGATCACAGGTGTTTCTGGCAGCGGAAAATCTTCCCTCGCTTTTGATACTATTTATGCAGAAGGACAACGCAGATACGTAGAAAGTTTGAGTTCTTATGCACGCCAATTTCTTGGAAAATTAGAAAAACCGAAAATCGACGATATCAAGGGTTTGGCTCCATCTATCGCTATTCAGCAAAAGGTTATTTCTAGCAACCCTCGCTCTACCGTAGGAACTTCTACAGAAATCTACGATTATATGAAGTTACTCTTTGCGAGAATCGGCCACACATTTTCCCCAATTTCTGGCGAGGAAGTGAAGAAAGATTCCGTTTCTGATGTAATGGATTTCATCAAAAAAGCAGGAAAAGATGTTTCTTTTTTATTAAGAACGCCTTTAGTCTTTGAAACAGAAAAATTTGAAGAAAGTTTAAAATCTTTAAAATTGCTAGGTTTCACAAGATTGGAAGTAAATGGAAATGTAGCCGGAATAGAAGATTTAGAAAGTTTTGGATTTGTGCCAGAAAAAGATATGGAAATTCATCTGGTCATCGATAGATTTAACTATGAAGAAGATGAAAGTTTTCAGCAAAGATTAGCAGATTCTATACAAATGGCATTCTACGAAGGTCATGGATATTGCTCTCTAAAAAACATGGAGACTAATGAAATACGAGAATTTTCTAACAAATTTGAATTAGACGGCAAAGAATTTTTAGAACCAACCGTACATTTATTCAGTTTTAATAATCCTTTAGGAGCTTGCCCAACTTGCGAAGGCTACGGAAAAGTGATTGGTATTGATGAAGATTTAGTAATTACAAATAAAAATCTATCCGTTTTTGAAGATGCAGTTACCGCTTGGAAAGGCGACTCTATGAGTGAATGGAAAAGAAAATTCATCAAAGCTGCAAAAGATTTCCCGATACACAAACCCTATTTTGAATTATCTAAAGAGCAAAAAAACTATTTGTGGAAAGGAGATGGCAAGAAAGATTTTCCTTCTATAGATAATTTCTTCAAAATGGTAGAAGAAAATTTATACAAAATCCAATACCGTGTAATGCTTTCCAGATTTCGTGGCAAAACCAAATGCTATAGCTGTGATGGTTTGCGTTTGCGAGAAGAATCTTCTTGGGTAAAAATTGATGGCCACAACATACAATCTACCGTAGAATTGCCTTTGGACGAGCTTTTACCATTGATGAAAGGTTTAAATTTAACGGATCATGATGCAGAAATTGCCAAAAGATTGCTCTACGAAATCATCACAAGATTAGAATTCTTGATGAAAGTTGGTCTAGGATACTTGAGCATCAACAGAACGTCAAATACCCTTTCTGGTGGGGAAAGTCAGCGGATAAATTTAGCAACATCTCTCGGAAGTTCTTTGGTTGGGAGTATTTATATTCTTGATGAGCCTTCCATCGGTTTGCATTCTCGCGATACAGAAAACCTCATCCAAGTTTTAAAAAATCTGCGAGATCTTGGAAACACCGTCATCGTTGTAGAACATGATGAAGATATGATGAAAGCTGCAGATTACATTATAGATATTGGTCCGGAAGCTGGATATTTAGGTGGCGAATTGGTTTTTGCTGGAGTTTATGATGAATTGAAAAACGCAAATACATTAACCTCCGACTATCTCACTGGAAAATTAGAATTAGAAATTCCCACGAAGAGAAGGAAAGCCAAAGAATTTATTAAAATAAAAGGTGCGAGAGAAAATAATCTTAAAAATGTAGATGTAAATATTCCTTTGGAATGTTTGGTTGTAATTTCGGGCGTTTCTGGTAGTGGAAAATCTACCTTAATGAAAGAAGTTCTGACCCGAGAAGTGCAAATTCAATTGGGAATGGGTGGCAAAAAAATGGATTATGATTCTGTAGAATTTCCATTAAATTTGGTGAGAAATATAGAATTAATAGATCAAAATCCTATTGGGAAATCTTCCAGATCCAATCCTGTTACCTATTTGAAAGCCTACGACGATATTCGAGAATTGTATGCCAAGCAAAAATTATCTGTGATGATGGGCTACAAAACCAAACATTTCTCCTTCAATGTAGATGGTGGAAGATGTGATGAGTGCAAAGGAGAAGGCGTTATCACGGTTGCAATGCAATTTATGGCAGATATAGAATTGGAATGCGAAGTTTGCAAAGGTGCGCGTTTCAAAAAAGAAATTTTAGAAGTTAAATATGACGAAAAGAATATTTCGGATATTTTGCACATGACGGTAGACGAATCTATCGAGTTTTTTAATGATAATAAACAAAATAAAATAGCCACGAAATTGCAACCTTTGCAAGATGTTGGTTTGGGCTATCTGCAACTAGGACAAAGTTCTTCCACACTTTCTGGTGGAGAAGCGCAACGTGTGAAACTTGCCTCATTTTTGGTGAAAGGAAAAACGGCAGAAAAAGTCTTATTTATTTTCGACGAACCTTCCACTGGTTTGCATTTTCATGATATCAAAAAGTTGCTAATTTCCTTCAATGCTTTAATAGAATTAGGACATTCTGTAATCGTAATTGAGCATCAACCAGACATTATAAAATCTGCAGATTGGGTGATAGATCTCGGTCCAGAAGCCGGTAAACATGGTGGCGTAATCGTATTTGAAGGTACGCCAGAAAATTTAGCAAAAAATAAAATATCTAAAACAGCGAAGTATATTGCGGAGAAGTTAATTTGAGAATTTGAGAATTAATAAATCTTGTAATTACTTTACGTAAGAAATTTTAAAACCTCTTGATATGAAAATTGAATTACTAAAAGGAGATATAACTAAAATTAAAGTTGACGCAATAGTAAATGCAGCAAACACTAGTTTACTAGGAGGTGGTGGTGTAGATGGAGCAATTCACAAAGCTGGAGGTCCAAAAATTTTAGAAGAATGCTACACAATTAGAAATAAACAAGGTGGCTGTAAAGTTGGCGAAGCTGTAATTACAAATGCTGGAAATCTAAGTGCTGAAAAAATTATACATACCGTTGGTCCTAGATGGAATAATGGAAATTCAAACGAGGAAGAAAAATTACGATCTTGCTATATAGAATGTTTAAAATTAGCAGAAGCAAATAATTTGACAAGTATTGCATTTCCTAATATCAGTACAGGAATTTACGGTTTCCCAAAAGACAAAGCAGCTAAAATTGCTTTTGAAACAGTAACTCAATGGAAAAGTGAAACGATTAAAAACATCATTTTTGTGTGTTTTGATGATGAGAATTATTCTTTGTATAAAAATCTATTGCAGTAATTTGTATAGTATTGATGTAAACTATGATAAATAAAGCAATATTAGAATTCAAAGAAGAAACTAAAGCATTTATAAGTTTTCTTAAAAACCCGAGAGAACTTTCACCTGCAAAGCAATCTTTCGATACAAAAGCGAAAATTTTCTCCATTTTATTGGTCGTGCAATTTTTGTGGATTTTGGTAGTGATCCCGATTTATTCTTTTGCAGATTATATTCTAGATTTAAAGGAAGCCGATCTTGGTTCATTCTCTCTACTTGAAATTTTACTTTTCGGTTGTGTCTTTGCACCACTTTGGGAGGAATTTGTTTTTCGATTTCCTTTGAGATTTAAGAATAATTATATTTTTAGAGGTATCAATAAACTATTGGGTAAAAATAAATTAGAATATCATTGGCGAAAAAATTATAGTTGGTATTTCTATGGTTTTGCTATTTGTTTTGGTCTTATTCACGCTTTCAATTTTCAAAATGAGAAAACACTTTTATTCTTTTTGTGTGCTCCACTCATCACATTTTCTCAGATTTCAACTGGGATTATATTGGGATACCTGCGTTTAAAAATTGGCTTTTGGTATGGTGTCTTGTTTCATACTGCTTTTAATTTTCTACTAATTTTTGGTTCCTATTCTTTGTACCACAATTCAGAATTATTTCATTACAAAACTGACAAAGTTGAAATAATAGCAACCTATTTAGAAACTGATGAAGGAAAATCTTTTTATACTATTAGTGAAAAAGATGGATTCATTACAAATATAGATGCGCAAAATTTCAGGTTAGATCATTTAACGGAAACAATTATCAAAAAGAAATATACTTCAGAAGATGTTCGGCTTCTCAACTTAAAAATAACCTCAAAAAAAGGAATTTCTAGAAAAGAATTGTTGAAAATTTTGAAGCAAGAAATACAAATGGATTCTCCTTAATATGACATTTTTTTACAAAAAGTTCTGAGAACATTCATGCTTTTTAATTCAAAAAAAAAAATAATTAATTTATACATAAATCTTGAAATAGTAATACATTAGCTTACTGTAATTTTCTTAGATTATTAAAAAATTATTGAAATATCTGTTTTATTTCTACATTCTGTTTTTCGGACAAAATTTTTATGCCCAAAATTACAATCTCACCAATTCTTTTTCTACAAAAGATGGTTTGCCAAGCAATTTGGTGTATCAATGTTTGTTGGATGATGAAGGTTTTATTTGGGTAGCCACAGACAATGGAATTTCTCGGTTTGATGGGAAAAGATTCATCAATTATACCACAAAAAACGGATTGCCTTCCAATGATGTAATTCAAATCATCAAGCAAAAAGATGGCAGCATTTGGGCAATTTGCTACAAGCAAGCTCCTAGCTATTTTGATGTTAAGTTGAACCAATTTGTTTGCTTAGAAAAAGACAAAACTGTTGCAGATGTAAGCAATTCTCTCTTCAACGCGATATATCCTATCAGAGATAACGAATTGTTTTTCATGAGTAATGCAGGCAGTTTTACGGTGAAAGATAAATATATTGAAAATAGAAAAAGACTAAGCAAAAACCAAAATAATTTGTCCTTTTATCTAAAAAATCAGTTTGTTGAAACCATATATACCGAGAAAAAAGTAAATAATAGAAAAACTACTGAAAGCAAATTTTACATCAACAATAAGCATATTGGTACTATAAAAGAAGAATTTACCGATGATGTGATCAATAGCTATTTCAACAACAATTCTATTTATAGATTTAGTCCACACAAAATATGCAAGTTTAACGTAAAAAGTATAAAAAATTTTCAAATTGAAATTACCAATAAAAAAATTGAGCAGTCTGTAAAGTGGTTTCAATTTTCTAAAACTAAATTGAGCATCACTTGTAATGATGGTACCATCTTAATATATGATGAAAATACCTTGAAATTGCTTTCTATTATTAAAAACAAATACAATGTAAACACTGCTTTTGTAGACGATCAAAACAATGTTTGGATAGCCACTTTGAACAACGGATTGATGTACTACACTCACAAAACCATCAAAAAAGTGAATTATGCGGCAAAAGATATCACCAATTTTTTGTGTGCAAAAATGTCTGATGATGGTAAATTATATGCGGGTAATTATCAAGGTGAAATTTACATGAAAGATGGGAAAACAGAGAAACAGTATTTTTTTAATCATACCTTTAAAAATAATTTGTGGATTAGAAACATTCACTTTTTTCCAGATAAAACCATCGTTGTTAGTGATATCGGATTGAATATAAATTTCAAAAAAACTTTGGCCATTTTAAATGATGCAAAATCTACATTAAATTTAAAATCATCTGCGAAATTGAATAATGAGACACTTATTTTGGGCACTATTGCAGGATTGATGAAATACGATATTGCTACTGAAAAGTATTCATTATTAAATTTTCCGAAGCAAAGAATTTTAAATATAAAAAGAAAAAACAACCAAATTTTCTATTTTTCTGCCAATGATGGTTTGTATGAATATGATATTATTTCAAACCAATATCAACTCATTATACCCAACATTCTTTTGCAAAATGATAGGATACAATACTTTGAAGCCGGCGATAATTTGGGAATTTGGATAAGCACCTACAAAGGAAATCTATACCTAGTCAAGAATAAAAAAATACTAAAAAAATTTATTGGTGATCCTAGAATTCCCATCAATATTTCTTACTTGTTATGCATTAAGAACAAACTTTGGATTGCCTCTAAAACAGGAATTACCATTTTGAATTTTAAAAATAAAGCAGATGCAGATATTACAAAGCTCACTACTTCAGACGGATTATCTTCCAATACCATCAATTTTTTAGATGTAAAAAATGATACGGTATACGCTGCAACAGATGTAGGGATATCCAAAATTCCAGAGCGAAATTACCACTATCGGTATCGTCTTTTCCCAAAATTAATAGAACTGAAAATAAATGGTAAGGTAGTATCATTAGCCAATAATTTCAAGTTAAAAAGCGATCAAAACAATAATTCTTTAGAACTTGCAGGAGTAGATATTTCTGGGCATTTCAAAAATTTTCAATATTCTGTGAATGATTCTAATTTTCTAAATATATCTGGTAATTTTTTAAATTTAAAATTAAATAATGGCACTACCCTATTGAAAATAAGAGCAGTAGATGAAAATAATGAAATCCACCAGAGCGAGATTCAATTAAAATTTGAGATTCAAACGCCGTTTTTTCAATCGATATTATTTTGGAGTTTGCTAACTTTTCTTTTTTCTGGCTTATTGTTTATGTATTACAACAGAAGAAAATTGGAAAAGCAAAAAATTGCATTTGAAAAACAATTGGCTTTAGAACATCAAAGAAATGAAATTACAGCCAATCTGCACGACGATTTGGGCGCTTCACTGAGCAGTTTGCAGATAAACAGTGCAATAGCTCAGAAATATTTAGATAAAAACCCAACTGAAGTAAAAAAAATTTTAGAAAAAATAGAAGCTCAAGCAAAAAATATTTCTGAAAACATAGGTGATATCATTTGGAGTTTAAAGCCTTCAAATGATGAATTTATGTCTGTGAGTACCAGAATAAAAAATATTACCAGCGAAATATTGGGCAATGCAGATATACATTACGGGTTGTTATTAGATGGAAGTGTAGATTCTGAAATAAAAGATTTTGCAACCCGAAAAAACATCATACTAATTTGCAAAGAAGCCTTTAATAATATTCTAAAACACGCACATCCAAATGAAGTCTGCGTTACATTGCAAAAAATAGAGGGCAATTATGTGTTAGAAATTGAAGATGATGGCATTGGTTTCTCTGAGGCTGCAAAAAAAGGAAATGGCATTGATAATATGAAAAAAAGAGCCGAAGAATTAGGTGGCACATTTGAATTAATAAACCACGATGGAACTAAGATAATTGTAAGTATCCCTATAATTAGGGAGAAAAAATAGCTGTTTTTCCGTATATCTTTGTACAATATTAGCTGGTAAAAAAATGATTAGAATTTTCGCATTTGATGATAGCAAAGAAAGGCTCCAAAGTTTGAAAGCCCTTATTTCTATGAGCGAAAATTTGGAATACATTGGTGAAGCCGAAAACTGTGCAAACGTACTTGCCATAATGCAAGAATTTAAGCCAGATGTAGTATTGATGGATATTAATATGCCAGAAGTAGATGGTTTGGAAGGTTTGAAAATCATTAAAACAAATCTTCCACAGATAAAGGTATTGATACAAACTGCATTTGATGACAGCGATAAAATTTTCAAAAGTATTACTGGTGGAGCAAGTGGTTACATCTTAAAATCTGATTCTGCCACCAGAATTTTGCAAGCGATAGAAGAAGTTTATGAAGGCGGCGCTTCCATCAATCCTGCGATTGCAAAAAAGGTTTTGGAGTATTTTGCTCCAAAGAAAAATCTGGAATTCCTTACGCCAAAAGAGCAAGAAGTTCTGAAATCTCTTGCAGAAGGCAAAAGCTACAAAATGGTTGCGGATTTTTTGGGTGTAAGTTATTCCACAGTAAATTCTCATACAAAAAACATCTACGAAAAATTGCACATCTCTTCTTTAGGAGAAGCCATTGCTTGGTATTACAAAAACGTGTAATCCCTAAATCTCGAAGTCTCAAATCTCCTTCATCCCTACTTTTAGGGATTTTTTTATGTACAAATTCTTTTCACATTTGTGGAATAATAATCTTAAAATTTTCCACTAAAAATTAAATTCATTAAAAAAGAAAAAATTTAAAATAAAAATTATGAAAACAAAAACAATTTTAACAGCTTTTCTTTTAGGAACAATACTGTTCGCAAATGCGCAAGAAAGTTCAAAGAAAGATGACATCGTAAAAGGATGGAACGGTATTACAAAATCCGCAATATCTGTTGGTTACGGAAGCACAATGCCAAGTAGCACCACAAAAAATGCTTATATAACCAATTCATCTGGAGTAAGTTTAGATTATTACCAACCACTTATAGCTTTTCGCAAAGGTTGGGACGGTTGGCCAAAAACAACACTAGGTATAAACATTGGCGGACAATACAACTTTGGTGGCAGCGGAAACCCAAGTGCTGCATTACCAAATACTTTTCCAATTTTTGGTAGCACTTCAATTTCTGTAGCTTATAAAGGAGTTGATCCAAGAAACCCAGGATTTAGAATAGGAATTGGACCACAAGTAAATTTTAATTTGGGAGAAAAATTTACCATTTCTCCAATGGTTTTGGCAGAATATTTCTCTATGACACAAAAAGAATTGAGTGCCGTGCAAACCACACAATACAACGGACAAACCTACGAAAAAGCTTTGTGGACTTTGCCAGAAACCAAAACAAGTGGTTTAGCAATTACCCCAAAAGTAAGAATGCAATATTGGATTACTCAAAATTTGGGATTATTTGCAGATGCCAGTTATATTTTAGGTCCGAAAGTGGAAACACAAATAAGTACTTTGGTACCAACTGGACCACCAAACCAGGCCGGATTTTACGAAGCAAATTTTGTGAACAACGGAACGTATGTAAAAGGAGAAACCAAAAGCACCAGTTATTCTGCACTTGGCGTAAATGTAGGATTGAGTATTGCCTTTGGCAAACCAAGAAAAGGTTGGGATGGACTTGCTGAAAGTGAATACAAAGGTTGGGATGGAGTTACAGAAAATTCTAATTCTAATAAAACAACTACTACTTGTGGATGTACACCAGATCCGACAGCTTCTGTTCAGTTTCCAAGTGGTTCAGGTACAAGTGCAAATATTGGGTCGGTATTAAATATACCTTATAATGCAAGCAACAATACAAAAACCTTAACAATTAATTATCGACCTCATTCAAATAGTTTGTCAAGTGGTGTTTGGGCTACAAAAATTAAAGTTTTAATAAATGGTGTTGATTCTTTCGCTTTAAATAGAACTTCTCCTTTAGGAACAACAAATAACTATCTACTTACTTCTAATAATGGAAGCATGACAGTTTCATTCAATGATTTGAATGAAGGAACTAATACAATTTGTATCATTGCAACTTGCACTTCTTCAGGTTGTACAACTACTTTAGGATGTGTTACCGTGAATGTTGCATCACCACCAACACCCACTTCTGCAAATGTTACTTTATTAAAAAAATGTTGTACAATTGTACATGGATTACATGCAGGTGATTTTACAGGACAAGTAAGTTTTGCAATGGGAGGCACAACTTCTGTAGGTGCAGTTTTAGAAATTACTTCGCCGAGCGGAATTGTATATGAACCATTTGTGCCAGGAAATACCACTGCTTGTTATTCTCCACCTTACTCTATAAAATTATTAGATGCAAGTCATTTACCATTTGCAAGCACAACAATAAATGGTGCGCCAATCAATACTATCTCTTACAATAGAAGGTTTGATTTTAGTTGTATGAAAATATCAAGTATTGCTATTAAAGTTGATAAAATAGAAGCATTTTTACCTCATAATCCAAAATTAACTGAAGGTTGGGCAACTGCAAGTACTATTGATTTATCCGAATTAATGGTTGAAGATCCAGAAGATGGTCATCGATTAAATTCAACTTTTACAAACCCTAAAACCAAAGAAATAGTGAGTGTAAAATCGATAGTAGAAATTTTAGAAAATGGTGATATGAATCTAATAAAAATAGAATCCGCTTCTTCTACTTTAAATGGAATTACAAAACCAATTGAATTTATTCAACGTAAAAAACATAATTATGTTGGTCATGTAACTTTATTAAAATAATTAATTTTTTACAATAAAACCTTGCCCTCAAAAGCAAGGTTTTTTGTGCTAACTTCAGTTGCAAATCCTAAATATTCGTAAAGAAAATATTTTTTCTCAAATTCATTTTTTAAAAAAAATTATATACAGATGAAAATAATTCTCATTTGAAGTTAGGAATTCTCTACAATCATTTATTTCAATGAAAAATCAGATAAAAGAAAGACCATTTCAATTGTATGAAATGGTCTTTCTTTTATCTTCTCTATTTCCAGCCACCACCAAGTCCTTTGTAGACATCTACAACTGTTGTTAATTGCTGCTTTTTTGCTTCTATCAATTCCATTTTAGAATCTAAAGCGTCTCTTTGCGTCATCAAAACTTCTAGATAATCTGCTCGAGAATTTTTAAATGAAATATCTGCAATATTGATAGATTGATTTAAAGCTTCCGTTTCCTGAGACTTTAATTGATAATACTGCTCGATGTTTTTTACTTTACTCATTAAATTAGAAATTTCTATGTAGGAATTTAAAATCGTTTTATCATATTCATAAAGTGCCTGTATTTGCATGGCATCTGCACTCGCAAAATTGGCTTTTATGGCAGATTTATTTATTAATGGTCCAGCTAAATCTCCTGCCAAACTATAGGCAACAGATTCTGGAAGTTTTAACAAATAGCCCGGTTTGAAGGCATTTAATCCTAAAGCTGTAGATATTTCTAAAGAGGGATAAAATTCTTTTCTCGCCGCCTGAACGTCTAATTTTGCTGCTTGCAATTCTAATTCTGCTTGCTTTATATCTGGACGATTAGAGAGCAATTCAGAAGGAATTCCTGTATAAACCAATTGCGGAATGCTCGTCATAAAATTTTCTTTATGGCGCACAATAGCTTGCGGATATCTGCCCAAAAGCACATTGATAGCGTTTTCTTTCTCTACAATATTTTGCTTGTAGGTAAATTCTCCAGCTTTAGATTTTGCCAATTCAGCTTCAAATTTTTTCACCGCCAATTCTGTGGTTGCCGCTGCTTGTTTTTGAATTTTTGCCACTGCCAATGCTTTGGTTTGCAAAACGGTGTATTGCTGTATGACATCTAATTGATTGTCTAAGGTTAATAATTCATAATAATCTGTGGCTATTTCTTGAATTAAATTAGACAGCAAAAAATTTTTGCCTTCTACTGTAGAAAGATATTTGGCAACTGCAGCTTGCTTTTCCGTACGCAATTTGTGCCAGATATCTACCTCCCAATTTGCAGAAACACCAACGTCTAGATTGCCCAAATTATCCGGAACTTCTTTTCCTTCGGTGATTTCTGTACTTGCATCTCCTGCTCCAGTACTGGTGTATCTTCCTACTTTTTCTACGCCAACACTTGCTGCTGCAATAAATGTTGGGTTCAATTTTCCATTTTGAAAAAGGACGTTGGATTTTGCTATTTCTATATTTTGTAGCGTGATGAGCAATTCTTGGTTATTTTTCAGCGCAATTTCTATTAAATTTATCAGATCTGCATCTGTAAAAAATTGTCGCCATGGTGTAGTGCCACTGTTTATTTCTGTGGTATTTTCTTCGGCGAATTTTGGTGGCAAAGTTTCCTTTACTTCATCTTTTATCACTGTTGCCATTGGTGCTCTACAACTTGCAAGCGCAAGGAAAACTGTAATGGCAATTGCTGGTTTAATCTTCAAATTTATCATCGTGTAAGTATGGTTCTGTTTGTTCTGTTAATGGGGATTCAGATTCATATTTTGCCATTTTCATTTTGGCGGCAATACTTCCGAAAATAAAGTATAATCCTGGTATAATAAACACCCCGAAAAGTGTTCCTATAAGCATTCCACCTGCTGCTGCAGTACCGATTGTTCTGTTTCCAATTGCACCTGGTCCGCTTGCAATTACTAATGGCAACAAACCTGCAATGAATGCAAAAGATGTCATCAAAATTGGGCGAAATCTTGCATAAGCGCCTTCTATAGCAGCTTCGCGAACGCCAATTCCTTCGGCTTTTCTCTGGACGGCAAATTCTACAATTAAAACTGCATTTTTTCCGAGCAATCCAATGAGCATCACCATTGCAACTTGTGCGTAGATATTATTTTCTAAACCTAAAAGAGACAAGCAAAGAAATGCCCCAAAAATTCCAGTTGGTAAGGATAAAATTACGGGCAATGGCAAAATAAAACTTTCATATTGTGCAGATAATATGAGGTAGACAAAACCCAAACATATTAAAAATATATAAACAGCTTCGTTTCCACGAGAAACTTCATCTTTAGAAATTCCTGCCCAATCTATACCAAAACCACGTGGCAAGGTTTTATCTGCTACTTCTTGTATGGCTTTTATGGTTTGCCCAGAACTGTATCCATTGGCTGGTGTTCCGCTTACTTCTGCAGCGTTATACATATTATGCCGGGTGATTTCAGACAGTCCGTACACTTTTTCCAGATGCATAAAATCTGAATAAGGCACCATTTCATCTTTATCATTTTTCACATATAATTTTAGCAAATCACTGGGTAGAGCTCGATATTCTGGACTTGCTTGCACAATTACTTTGTAAGGTCTATCAAATTTAATAAAGCTGGTTTCGTAATTAGAACCTATCAAAGTAGAAAGATTGTCCATGGCTTTAGAAATACTCACACCTTTTTGCTCTGCCAAATCATTGTCTATTTTCAACATATATTGCGGAAAACTTGCGGAATAGAATGTAAATGCAGAGCCTAACTCTGGTCTTTTCTTCAATTCTGAAACAAAATCTTTGCTCACTTTTTCCATATTGTGGTAATCTCCACTTCCGGCTTTATCCAGAAGCCGCAGCTCAAAACCTCCTGCTGCTCCATAACCGGGAATAGAAGGTGGTTGGAAAAATTCTATATCTGCACCGGGAATTTCCTTGGCTTTTTCTTCTAATTTTCCCATAATATCTACCGCAGAACTAGAACGATCGCTCCAATTTTTTAAATTAATAATACATGAACCTGAGTTGGAACCAGTACCTTCCGTCAAAATTTCAAAACCTGCTAGAGAAGATACAGATTGTACACCTTCCACTTCTTCTGCTTTCTTTTGAAGATTTAAAGCAATTTGATTTGTTCTTTCCAACGTGGAACCAGGTGGCGTTTGTATGATGGCATAAATCATCCCTTGATCTTCCGTTGGTATGAAACCAGAAGGCAATTTATTGCCAATTAAATAGATTCCTAAGCAGAAAATAAGTAACACTGGTAGCGTTATCATCTTTTTGGAAACAGTTTTATTTAATACATTTTTGTATTTATCTGCTCCACGGTTGAAGGTTTTATTAAATTTTTCTAAACCTTTGTCTACAAGGCTTTGCTTTTTAACTTTGCCGTGGTTGTTTTTTAATATTAAAGCGCATAAAGCTGGTGTCAAGGTTAATGCAACTACACCAGATAATATGATTGAGGAAACCATAGTTACAGAAAATTGTCTGTAGAAAATTCCTACTGGTCCACTCATAAAAGCAACTGGAATAAAAACAGATGCCATCACCAATGTAATGGCGATAATAGCTCCACTAATTTCGTGCATGGCTTCTTCTGTGGCTTTCAATGGGGACAAACCTTTTTCTTCCATCTTGGCATGAACTGCTTCTATGACGACGATGGCATCATCTACAACCACACCAATTGCCATAACCAAAGCAAAGAGCGATATCATATTTAAGGTAATACCAAATGCAGACATAATTGCAAATGTTCCTATCAACGAAACGGGAACGGCTATAGTTGGAATTAAAGTAGATCGCCAATCTCCTAAAAATAAAAACACCACTATTCCTACTAAAATAAAGGCTTCAAATAAAGTGTGAATCACTTTTTCTATAGATGCATCTAAAAATGTGGAAGCATCATAACTTAAATCATAGTGCATTCCTTTTGGGAAATTGTTTTTCTGCAAATCTGCCATCAAAACTTTTACATTTTTTATAACGTCGCTTGCATTAGAACCGTAAGACTGTTTCACCATGATAGATGCGGCAGGTTTTCCTTTGAATGTGGAATAAATATCATACATAGAACTACCAAACTCAATATTTGCAACATCTTTTAAGCGGACAAATTCTCCACCAGATTTTGCTTTTAAGATGATGTTGCCATACTGCGCTTCTGTGGTATATCTTCCCGGATATTTTAGAACATACTCAAAAGATTGCGAACGTTTGCCAGAACTTTCGCCTGTTTTTCCTGGTGATGCCTCTATACTTTGCTCATCTAATGCTGCCATTACTTCATCTGCAGAGATATCATAAGCAATTAAACGGTCTGGTTTCAACCAAATTCTCATTGCATATTCCCGTGTTCCCAAAATATCTACATCTCCTACTCCTTTTATTCTATTTAATTCTGAAGTTACATTGATATCTGCGTAATTGAATAAAAATTTCTGGTTGGCTTTTGGGTCGTCACTGTAAATATTAACATACAAAAGCATATTTGGTTCTTCTCTTGTAATTTTCACACCTTCTCTTACTACTAACGGTGGTAATTTATTAATTGCAGAAGAAATTCTATTCTGCACATTCACGGCAGCTACATTTGGATCGGTACCCAAATCAAACACTACTTGTATAGATGCTTCGCCATCATTTCCAGCATCTGAAGCCATATATTTCATTCCCGGAACACCATTTATGGCTCTTTCTAGGGGAATTACTACAGATTTTATGAGCAATTCATTATTCGCACCCGGAAATTCTGCCGTAATATTCACTTTTGGTGGCGAAATAGACGGAAACTGAGTAACTGGAAGTGCAACGAGTGATAAAATTCCCAAAAAAACTATGATCAGCGATATCACTATGGATAATACTGGTCTTCGGATAAATCTTTTAAACATAATGTATAATTTTTAAAAATTAATCTGCTTGTAGTTTCAAAGAAGAAATCACTTGTTGAGCTTGCTGATATTTAACCTTCACCTTTTGGTTCTCTTTTAATTTTTGCACGCCGTCTACTACAAATTTATCTTTTGCAGATAGCCCAGAACTCACCACGTAAACATCTGGTAATTCGTAGGCAATTTTTATATTTCTAGACACTACTTTACCTGTTTTATCCACCACAAAAACATATTTCTGATCTTGAATTTCGTAGGTTGCTTTCTGCGGAATAATTAAGGCATTATTTAAAGGAAAATTCATCAAAATTTTACCCGTTTCGCCATTTCTTAGCAGAGCATTCGGATTTGGAAACTTTGCGCGGAAGGCAATATTTCCAGTTTCTGCATCAAATTCTCCTTCAATAGTTTGTATAATTCCGGCTTGTGGAAATTGCTCACCATTTGCCATTAGTAAATTGACATGCACATCTCCTCTATCTGCCATTTTTGTTTGGTAGGAAATGTATTCTGGCTCAGACACATTGAAATATGCATAAATATCTCCGTTATCTGAAAGGCTCGTTAGCAAATCCCCTTCATCTACCAAGCTTCCCAATTTCATTGGTAAACGATTGATAATGCCAGAAAATGGCGCTCTCACATTGGTAAAAGATAAGTGCAAATTGGCTAAATTTGCTTCAGCTTTGGCGCCATCTAATTTAGCTTTGGCCATACGTTGTTCATTTTTAGAAACTACATTGTTATTTGCCAGAGTGCTTGCATTTTGCAATTCTATTTTGGCTTCTTCTACTTCTGCCATTGCTTTTTGGTATTCTGCCTGATACAATTGTGGCATAATGCGAAATAATGGTTGACCTGCTTTTACGTACTGACCTTCGTCTACGTATACATTTTGCAGAAAGCCTTTTTCTTGTGCTCGTATTTCTATATTTTTTACAGAGCGGATTTGAGATACATATTCTTTCGTTACAATGGTATCTTTTTGAAGTGCAGTAGTTACTGGAAATACTTCTGCGGTTTCTTTTTCTTCTGCTTTGTTGGTGCAGTTCGTTAACGACAACAACAAAACAAACGCAAATAAGGATGCGAATTTTTTCATAGCAAAAAATCTAATTTATTAAGGGAAAATAATGGAATAGGCTGATATTGAGTTTAAAAATAAACTCAAAAATGTTTGATCTAAAATAGAATTTAGATTAAATAGAAAAAGAAAGTTGGTCTAAATTCTGAAAGATTCAATCAGAATATACGTTTTTACTGGGTGAAGTTCTGCATTTGCAAAAACACTTTTCGAAACTAGATTTTTGGATGGGTCTAATGCTTTGCAGAATAAACTGAAATCAGCAGTAGAAAAACCAATAGAATTTGAAAAATTATCTAAGATTGAAAAATCATCTAAACTTTCAAATATGAAATTATTTGAAGAGTCTTGAATAACTAAATGATTTTTTTTAAAATTTTTCTCTAGTTGAGGTTTTGATTTAAAATTTTGAGAAGTAGCGGCTTTAAAAGAATTTTGATAACTAAGGTAGTCGCCAGATTTTCCCTCTACCATTGATAGTAGAAAGACGCAGGAAATAATACTTACTATAAAATTCTTAAAATTCACGGTGCAAATATAAATCTTAAAAAAGATAAATAAATGCACACAAATGAATTTTAACAAAATTTTATAATATCGTTTTTACATAAGAAATTTAGTTAGTCAACTTTAATTCGTGCCTCTCTATTTGCCAATTCCCATGCAGTAGCAAAAACCAATTGCGTGCGTTTTTTCAGCAATTCGTAATCAATTTTGTCTGGTGTATCTGTTGGTTTGTGGTAATCTTCATGAATTCCATCAAAATAAAAAATTACCGGAATTCCATTTTTAGCAAAGTTGTAATGATCAGATCTGTAGTACAATCTATCTGGATCATTTTTATCGTCGTATTTGTAATTCAATTCCAGTTTTACTGTTTTGCTATTTGAGGTTTCATTTATAACTTTCAATTCTTTCGAAAGCATTTCAGAACCAATCACATACACGTAATCTTTCCCTCTATTTGCAGGATCGTCTCTACCGATCATATCTATATTTAAATCTACCACTGTATTTGCCATCGGGAAAACAGGATTTTCTGCATAATATCTAGAACCGTGCAAACCATGTTCTTCGCCAGTTACATGAAGAAAAAGTATCGATCTTTTTGGTCCGTTTCCATTTTTTTTCGCAAATTGAAATGCTTCTGCAATTTCCATTACACCCACAGTTCCACTTCCATCATCATCTGCACCATTGTAAACTACACCTTTAGAATCCATTCCTACATGATCATAATGCGCAGAAATTACAATAATCTCTTCTGGTTTTTCGCTGCCTTCTATAAAAGCAAGAATATTTTCAGAATCTGGTAAACTTCCTCTTTTTCCATTCATAAATTCTGCCGGAACTTTTTGATAATAATCCGCCATAGATTTTGGTTGAGAAATTCCCATTTTTTTGTATTCCTCTATCATATATCTTCCTGCTTTTTTCTGACCTTCAGATCCTGTATCTCTACCTTCCATTTCATCACCAGCTATGATGTACAAATGCTTTTTTAAATCTGAAGCAGTGATAGTTTCGTAAGAATTTTTAAACGCTTTGCTTTCAAAACCAACTTGTGCAGTACAAGAGTTAAGAGCAATAATAGAAAAAAGTGCAATTATTTTTTTATCCATCTCAATTTTTTGTTAAAAATATCAAATTATTTGCAAATTCTCTATTTTATCTTACTAAATTTACCATATGAAGCTTTCAAAAAAACATTCTGGCAGAGATCTTACCATTTTTTCGGAAATGTCTGCCTTGGCAAATAAACATCATGCTGTAAATCTTGCACAGGGATTTCCAGATAATGAAATCGATATTCGGTTGAAAAACTTTTTAGCACAAGCAACTTTAGAAAATCACAATCAATATACACCACTTCAAGGAGATCCATTACTGGTAGAAAATTTATCAATTTTTAATAAAAATAGAAAATTACCAATATTAATAGATAAGGAAAACATCACCATAATACCTGGAGCAACCTACGGAATATATTGCGCCCTCAAAACAATAATAGATTTTGGTGATGAAGTTATTGTATTTGAACCTTGCTATGATTCTTACGTTCCTTCAATTGAGATGAATGGCGGTATTCCTGTTTTTGTGCAGTTAGATAATGATTTTGAATTGAATTGGGATCATTTTGAAAATGCAATTACAGAAAAAACGAAGGCCGTAATTGTGAATTCCCCGCATAATCCTACCGGTAAAGTCTGGACCAAAGAATCTTTAGAAAAATTATATTCTTATATAAAGGATAAAGATATTATAGTAATTTCGGATGAAGTTTATGATCTTTTAATTTACGATGATCTAGAGTTGATGTCTGTTTTTCATCATCCAGAATTAAGAAAAAGATCTATTTGCATTTATTCTTTTGGTAAAATGTTTCATGCAACAGGCTGGAAAATCGGGTATATTTTTGCGGAAGAAGAATTGAGTATGGCTTTCAGGCAAGTGCATCAATATATGACGTTCTGCGTTAATTCTCCGTCGCAAAGAGCCTTGGCAAAATATCTAGAAGTTTTTGATGTGGTAGAAAATAAAAGAATAATGCAAAATAAACGCGATTTATTTTTTGATTTGATGCAAGAAACACCCTTCATCATTAATGAAAAAGCAAATGGAAGCTATTTTCAATTGGGAAAATTTACCAATATAAAACCTAAAATGACGGATAAAGAATTTGCAATTTGGCTAACTGTAGAAAAAAAAGTGGCCTTAATTCCTACTTCTGCATTTTTCCACAATGAAAAAAATACAGGAACCGTAAGATTTTGTTTTGCAAAAAAAGAGGAAACCATAATAAAAGCAGTGGAAAATTTAAGAAATCTTTAATTTTTAAAAGCAAAAAATGTTGTTCTAGTTAGATTTAAAAATAGGAAATTATGAATTTCAATAAAATACATTCTGCAAAAGAAGTTAATATTTTTACAGATATTGGCAATCATTCTAGGCTTCATTCCGCTATAAATCTTGCACAAAATGCACCAGATTTCCCGATGGATTCTAGATTATCTCAATTTTTAAAAGAATCTGCAGAAAAGGATTTTAAAAAATTTGCATCTGCTCCTGCTCTTCCCATTTTAATTGAAAATATATTACAATTTAATAAGAGAAGAGAAAATCCCCTTTTCATTACTGAGAAAGAAATTTCTATAATTCCAGGTGCTACTTATGGATTGCATATTGCGATGCAAGCGCTTGTGCAAGAAAACGATGAAGTAATCATCATAGAACCTTGCTATGAAACCTATCTTCCATTGGTAGAAATGCGAAAAGCCAAACCAATTTTTATCAGTTCCAAAGATAATTCTCCTTTAGAATGGTCGGTTTTAGAAGATTCAATCACGGAAAAAACGAGGGTGATTATTGTAAATTTTCCTCATAATCCAACTGGAAAAATTTGGAATAAAGAAGATTGGGATACACTTTGGGAACTAATAAAAGATAGAAATATCGTCATTCTATCTGATGAAGTTTATGATGTTTTGGTTTTTGATGATCATCAATTTTACAGCGCATATCACCATCCAGAAATAAAAGAAAGATGTGTTTGCCTTTTTTCTTTGGAAAAAATGTTCTATTTATTTGGCTGGAAAACGAGTTATATTTTGGCTTCGGAAAAGTTGACGGCACATTTGCAATCTGTGCATCAATATATTTGCTTCACCACCAATCTTCATGCACAATATGCTTTGGCAAAATTTTTAGAAATTTTCGATGAAAAAGAGAATCGCATCTATTTCCAAAATAAAAGAGATTATTTTTTAACATTAATGGAAGATGTACCTTTCACTATTTCTGAAAAAGCGAAAAGTGGCTATGCACAAACCTTTGATTTCACCAACATTAATTCCAAAATAAGCGACAAAGATTTTTCATTATTACTAATAGAAAAAGCAAAAGTGGCAACAATTCCCTACTCTGCTTTCTATCATGACGAAAAAAATACGGGTAAACTGCGAATTAGTTTTGCAAAAAAAGATGAAACTTTGGAAGAAGCTGTGGCGAATTTGAGGAAATATTTTTGTTAAAATTTAATCATTAAAAAGTGAAAATTTCAGAAATAAAGGAAAAAAGATTAATTCATAGACCAACACAAAATTTTGATGCAGGTGGAAATAGAATTTACCAAGCGATTGATTATGATTTTAAATTCGATACAAAATCTAAGGACAATCATACAGCAAGACTGTTATCTAAAGTAATAGATTTAATACCAAATATTTTTATTTTGATCTTTATATTTAAGTTAAATCCGTTTCTAAGTTTTTTGTATTCTATTCCAATGGTAATAATTATTGGTGCTATTTCTGAAACTTTAACAGGACAAACTTTAGGAAAGAAAATATTTAAATTGAAGGTTGTAGATGATTACGGCAATCGTCCAAATTTTAGTAGATCATTTAAACGAAATCTTCTATGTTTAATTAATTTATTGCCAACATCGTTTTACTATACTAAAAATGGAAGAACTGGACCAGGTTTAGCATATAATTTTGAAATGCATCTAAATAATAAATTTTCAAATACTTTTGTATTAAATAACAAAGTGTATCTGGAAATTAAAAATTTGCTTCATAGAAAGGAATAAAATGTAACTATACACAAAAAATTAAAACTAATTTTACCAAATAAACACCATTTACTGGCGGAAAATATTTGGAAATAGAATTCCTTAAAAGATAAAGTGCTAGAACAAAATTCATATTTAAAATTTAAATTATGCAAGAAGAAAAAAATCCACTATTGTGCGATATAGATACAGGAATTTGCGAAATAGCCGAAGATAATTCAACAAAAAATGCTGAAAATTTTGATGAAAATTCAAAAGAAAAATCGGTGAAAATCATCTATTTTACAGATCCTATTTGCTCATCTTGTTGGGGAATAGAACCACAATTGAGAAAACTGAAATTGGAATATGGAAATGATATAGAAATTGAATATAGAATGGGCGGTTTGCTAAAAGATTGGTCCTACAATAGTGGTGGCATCAGCAAACCTTCTGATGTTGCAGAACATTGGGACGAAGTAAGCGCGCATTATGATATGCCAATTGATGGAGATATATGGTTAGAAAATCCGTTGCATTCTTCTTATCCACCAAGTATTGCATTCAAAGCGGCACAAATTCAAGATGAAAAGAAAGCCCAAGATTTTCTACGAGAAATAAAAGAAATGGTTTTTTTGCAGAAGAAAAATATCTGCGACTGGGAAAATTTGGCTTTCGCCGCAGAAAAATGTGATTTAAATATGGTGAAATTTAAAGAAGATTACGAAAATGCAGCAAATCTCTTATTTCAAGAAGATTTGAATTTTGCTAGAAAATTGGGTGTAAGAGGTTTTCCTACGCTATTTTTCATCAACAATGAAGGGAAATCTGAAATAATGTATGGCGTAAAACCATATGAAAGTTATGAGGCGATTTTAAAAAAAATAAATCCCAGCATTAAAACTGAAAGCTATAAAAAAGATTGGGAATCTCTTTTTTCAAAATTTGAAACGATGACTGCTTTAGAATTCTCAGTATTGTCGGGTATAAATCGCTCCGAAACCGACGCGATTTTAGATCAACTCCTTGCGGACGAAAAAATTGAAAAATTCAATACTAAAAATGGCTCTATTTGGACTTGTACAAAGGCGAATAGCTAAATTTTTGTGACGAAAATACATGAAAAAGTATGAGATTTTTTTTAAAGTAAGGGAAAATTCAATTTTAATTGATGAAAATTTTAAAAAAGCATTGCTATAAGGCTAAATAGCGTTATTTTTGTTTCCATTAAAAAAACTAACTATTTTATGAAAACAAAACAAACTTTGCTGTTTCTGAGTTTGATTTTACTTTGGAGTATCCAAATAAAATCAAATATTAGAAATACTGAATTAATTTTCAGTGAAAATCATTCTAAAATGATGAGTATTAAACAAGATACCATCATAAAACCAGATTTGCCCGCTACTACTAATTATTTTCAAATAGGTGCAAATATAGGGTATGACATTCCCACTGTCAAAAATCATCTTGCGTATGCAGAGATTCAAAATGGGCTAAAATTCGGTGTGAATTTGAATTATTACTGGAAATATTTCGGTGTTGGTTTTGATGTTGATTATTTTCAAAATAACATGAAAAATCTTTATCCAACCACCAATCTAAAGTTTGGCGCTACCTCGTTAACAAATCTTCAAAATACAGAAGGTAAAATTTCGAGGTTATTTTTTGGTGTTGGACCAAGTTTCAAGACCAACGAAGCAAAGAAAATAAGTGCAGAATTGTATGGAAGAGTCGGACTTTCCAATATAACTGGTGGAGAATTATTGTTGAGAGACAATACTGCAAACGTAACCCTTAATAAATACAATGGCTTTGATTCTAAAAGCCTTCTTACCTTCAAAGGTGGATTGAATGTGATGTTCAACATCCAAGAAGATGTTGCTTTAAGTATTGGAGGATACTACATAAAGCATCAGAAAACTACCGAGCTTTTAAGCGGATCTAGTTATACTGCTTACAGAGAATTCAACGATGTGAATAATACCAACGTTGTAACGGATAACGTAAAATTTAGAAATTCGGAATGCAACTGCGATTTTGATTCTTATGGTGTTACCTTAGGACTTAATTATAGATTTGGCATCAAAAAGAAACAGATTGAGCCAGAACCATTGATTGAAATTCCAAAGTCACAAGACAACACCATCATTGTAAACACGTTCGATAAAATAACGAAAGAGTTTCTTGCTGGCGTAAAGGTTAATTTATTTGATTCTACCGGTGAACCGATTGGAGAAGAAACTACAGACGGATCTGGAAGTGTTACATTTAAAAACCTACCTTATGATACTTACACAATCAATTCAGCTTTTTATGGCGAACCACTAGAAGTTACAACGGTAGACAGTGCAGAGTTTGATAAAAACCCTATCGTTCGTAAGAATATCTATTATACTCAAAATCACATCATTGTGAGAGGAAACATTACGGATTGCAAAACAAAATTACCACTGAAAAATGCTTTGATATATGCAGAAAGTAATAGTCCGGAATATAATAAAACTGCCAAGTCTGATGCAAATGGAAATTTCACTATGATATTGCAAAATAATTTAAGATACAGAATCTATGCTTCAAAAGAATTGTATTTCTCTGAAATTAAAGAGATTACAACATCTAAAACTGTAGGTGGATCTGTATATATGGAATTGAATATTTGCGCAGATAATGCTGGTTGTGGTAATAAAGTTACCCTAAACAAAATTTATTATGATTTTGATAAAGCTACATTAAGAATAGAAGCATACCCAGAATTAAATAAATTATTGCAATTCTTGAAAGATAATCCAAACGCAAATGTGGAGCTTTCTTCTCATACAGATGCGAGAGGTAGTGATGAATACAACCAAAGATTATCTAACGAAAGAGCAAAATCTGTAGTAGACTATTTGATTACAAACGGAATTACAAAATCAAGATTGATTGCAATAGGAATGGGCGAAAAAGCCATTTTGAACCAATGTATAAACGGCGCAAAATGTACCGATGCAGAACATGAAGTGAATCGTAGAACGGAAATGAAAGTTATCTGTCCGGATCAAAAAAAATAAATCTTATCTTGGTATTACTATGTTCTAAACCGCATAGTAATACTATTTTTATAATTAAATAATCCTATTAAAATGAAAAATATAAAATATATATTCTATTTCAATATACTCTTCTTATTTTCTAATTGTTCTAGAAGCGAAGATTGTGTTTATGTATCTCAAGATTGCAGTACTTTCACCTACACAGAAAATTTTGAGACCGCAACCTTAAATAATGTCAACGGTTGGACAACCATCAATGGAACTGGTATTGTTGCAAATTTTCCGGTAGGAAACACCAACAAAGCCATGAAATTCACAGATGGATCTGGTGTTTCTACTACCTTCAATTCTAATTTTTTAACGGCTAATCTTATCGCAACTGGTTGCGATATATATTACAAAGTAGCATTAAATGCAGTTGGAGATGCCACTGCAGAAAATGCAATGGAATTGTATAATACTACCAACTTTTACAATTCTACCTACAGAGCAGTTTTTAAATTGAAAGACCCTTATAAAATTGTTGCAAATAAGGGAGTATTTACATCAATTAAAATTCCAATTGCTTTGGCTTCAAACAATGTGTTGCCAAGTAATGAATATGGGCAATGGACAATAGTTCCCTCTGTGAATGCAGCGGATGATGCTCAAAAATTTAATGATGTACTAAAAAACAGAGGAGGAGTTTCTTTCACTGTAGATGTTCCTAATGCAGAAAATGTAGTTTGGTATTATGATGATTTTCAAATTAAAACTTGCTGTTCCACATTTTAATTTCTAAATCGTACAATAAAAAAAGCAAAAAGACTTATCAAATTTGATAGGTCTTTTTTATTGAACCAATTCCTTATCTTCATCATACTAAAAATAGTTGTGCGCACATTTGTAGTTGGCATCACATTTTATGAAGAATACTACATATAAAATTATTGATTCTGCGCTTTCTTCTTACCAATAATGCTATCGATAGTTCTATTGTAATTCTATTCAGATTCTGTTTAGTATTTTAATCATTAATTTATGTTTTTTTGGAGAACATTAAACTTATTAAAACTAATATTTGCAAGTATATGTATTAAAAAATATATTCAGGATTATGTTTACTTAAAAAGATTTTATAAACAAATAATTATTAAGGTAATTACGAATATTAAATTTAGCAATGAAATTCTTAAATTATAAAAAATGATAATAAAAAAACGCCTCAAAAACTTTGAGGCGTTTATCTTTTTAAAATAAAAAATTCTATAATTCTGTAACTCTCACAGCTATTCTTCTGTTTTGAGCTTTGCATTCTGGAGTATCATTTGCAGCACAAACAGGAAATTCACTTCCGTATCCTTCTGCCTCAATTCTGTCTGCGGCAATTCCCATTGCTGTCAATTGTTTTTTTGCACTTTCTGCTCTTTGGAGAGATAGTGGTTGGTTGATTTCTTGTGAACCAGAATTATCTGTGTACCCACCAAGTTTTATCTTTAAATTTTCGTTGGCTTTCAAAACTTCTGCAATATTCTGTAATTCAACCATAGAACTTGCTTTAATGGTACTTTTTCCAGTATCAAAATAAAGATTTTCTATGGTAAACCAAACATCTTTATTTAAAATAGATTCATCTTTTCCTTCAATACTTTTCACCATATTAAATATAGAACTGCTATTTCCTATCATGATTTTTTTTCCATTCATTAAAGAAACTTCTTGCATTTCGCCTGTTTCATACACGAAATCTCCATCTGCATTCAATGCTCCTTTCATCGTAGAAATTGCGGCCAAATCTACAGCAGCTTCTCCGTTTGGATTGTCTGCTTTAATTTGAGCTAATGTAATTACTTTTAATTTCGCTGCTCTATTTTCCTTTATTTGATCTGCGTGTATCACCGCTAAAGTAGGTGCAATAACTAAAGAAACGATAGACATTAATTTAATTAAAATATTCATAGATGGACCAGAAGTATCTTTGAAAGGATCTCCTACAGTATCACCTGTTACAGATGCTTTGTGAGGTTCAGATCCTTTGTAGAATTTTTCACCTTTAATATCTACACCTTGCTCGAAAGATTTTTTTGCATTATCCCAAGCTCCACCAGCATTATTTTGGAACATACCCATCAATACTCCAGAAACAGTAGCTCCTGCTAAAAATCCACCTAAAACTTCTGGACCTAAAAGGAAACCAACAATTAGCGGAGAAACGATAGCAATTGCACCAGGTAACATCATTTTTCTCAAAGATGCTTCTGTAGATATTGCTACACATTTGTCATATTCCGGTTTTCCTGTTCCTTCCAAAATTCCTGGAATTTCACGAAATTGTCTTCTAACTTCTTCTACCATTGCCATTGCAGCTTCTCCAACAGCACGAATAGCTAAAGAAGAAAATATAAATGGAATCATAGCTCCCACAAATAAACCTGCAAGTACATCTGCTCTATAAATATCGATACCATCAATTCCTGCAATTCCTACGAACGCTGCAAATAATGCTAAAGCCGTTAAAGCCGCAGAAGCAATTGCAAATCCTTTTCCTGTAGCAGCTGTGGTATTTCCTACTGCATCTAGAATATCTGTTTTTTCTCTAACTTCTGCAGGCAATTCGCTCATTTCTGCAATTCCACCTGCATTATCTGCAATTGGACCAAAAGCATCAATTGCTAATTGCATTGCTGTTGTAGCCATCATTCCGGCTGCTGCAATAGCAACACCGTACAAACCTGCAAAATGGTAAGATCCAAAAATTCCCGCTGCTAAAACCAAAATTGGTAAAAATGTAGATTCCATTCCTACTGCCAATCCACCAATAATATTTGTTGCATGACCAGTAGAAGATTGATCTACAATACTTTGCACTGGTCTTTTCCCCATTGCTGTATAATATTCTGTAATGATGCTCATTAAAGTACCAACTGCTAAACCAACTAAAATGGAATAAAAAACATCCATACTAGTGAAATTAAAGCCTCTTAAAGACATTTCTGCTGGCAAAATATTGGTAACTAAGAAGAAACATGCAATTGCGGTTAATACAATGGAACCATAATTCCCCATATTTAATGCATTTTGCACAGTCGAAGTATTCAATCCTGCACTTTCCGAGATACGAACGAAAAAAGTACCTATTATCGAAAGTATGATACCAACACCTGCAATAAGCATCGGCAATAAAATCGGAGATAAACCTCCAAATCCATCAACTAATGGATTTAAATCTATACCAGTAGTTTCTCTACCCAAAACCATAGTTGCTAAAACGGTAGCTACATAAGAACCGAATAAATCTGCTCCCATTCCTGCTACATCTCCTACATTATCTCCTACGTTATCTGCAATAGTTGCCGGATTTCTTGGATCGTCTTCTGGTATTCCTGCTTCTACTTTTCCTACTAAATCCGCACCTACATCTGCCGCTTTAGTGTATATTCCACCTCCTACTCTTGCAAAAAGTGCGATAGATTCTGCACCCAAAGAAAAACCTGTCAGGATTTCAATAGCACGCTTCATTTCTTCGCTGTCTACAGCAGAATCTGGAGCAAATACCATTTTTAAAATAATAAACAAACTACCTAAACCCAAAACAGCCAAACCAGCAACTCCCATTCCCATTACAGAACCTCCTGTAAAGGAAACCTTCAATGCTTTTGAAAGTGATGTTTTTGCAGCTTCTGCAGTTCTTACGTTGGATTTTGTAGCGATCCTCATTCCTAAGAATCCGGCTAAAGCACTGAAAAATGCACCAAAGATAAATGCCAATGCAATAGACCAGTGGCTATTTTTATCCGCATATCCCATTACACCTAACAATAGAGCAGCTACTACAACAAAGTAACTCATTACTTTGTATTCTGCTTTTAAGAAAGCCATTGCTCCATCTGCAATATAGCCAGCAATTTCTTTCATGCGGCTATCGCCGTCTGGTTGTTTGGTAACCCATGCACTTTGGATAAAAGTGTAAATAAGAGCAATGACACCAAATATTGGTACCAAATAGAAAAGATTATTCATAGTTTTTGTTTAATGTTAATTTCTGTTAAATTATTTAAAGAAAATCAAAAGTACATAAATAATTCTGATGTTTAAAAATTTAACAGGCAAAAACTATGAATTTACCGTAAAAATTTATGAAATTTGGATATTGTTTAATGTTATCCGCCAAATTTACTTGCATAATCTCGCATAGAAGCTAAAACTACTTCTTTTGCATGATCAGCTCCGTAAACTTCATGAATTCTACATTTTGCAGGTTCGTCTGGTAAATTTTTGTAGGTAAGGAAATAGTGCATCAAACGTTTTACTTCAGCTTGCGGCAATTCAGAAATATCTCGGAAATGCCCGAAAGCGTGATCTCCTTTCATTACTGCTACAATTTTATCGTCTGCTTCACCTGCATCTATCATTTTAAAACCACCAATTGGCAAAGCTTCCATCAACATTCCGCCAGAGTGAATATTATGAGAACTCAAAACACAGATATCCAAAGGATCATTATCTCCAATAGTTACGTCTTCTGCTCCACTTTCTAAAGCTAGTCTCAAAACTTCATCGTGGCAATATGTTCTAGGTACAAAACCATACAATGCAGGAATTATATTAGAAAATTGCTGTGGGCGATCTACTTTTAGGAAACCACTTTCCTTATCTACTTCATATTTTATAGTATCCGAAGGTACTATTTCTATAAAAACATTCACTACGTCTGGACATTCTTCCCCTACGGAAATTCCGTGCCATGGATGTGCTTTAAAATTTGGTATCATTTTGTGTAAAATTAATTGTATTAGGTAACCAGCAAAACTTCTCGCTTCAATTCATCAATTGTCTGGCTGATATAATCTTCACCGTTCATATAATTGAGCAGCAAAAGTGTTTTATATTCTTCTAAATTGGCGTTTTCTCCAATCTTATTGTATGTTTCTTGCAACAATTTTATAACTTCATCTTTAGCCATAACTACAGAAGACCACGTATTTTTGGTAATGTAAATTTGTTGAGACGTATTATAATTAAATTCTTCTATTATAGATTTTTCCGTTAAAAAAAGAAATTCATGCTTTTCTAATTTAGCATCGAAATTAGAAACCAAATTAGAAGGTTTTATCCTTTCTAAAAAAAGTGCCATCCTTTCATAAGATTGGCTTTTATTTTCTGCATTCCCTTTTACAGTAAGCATTTTAAATTCTCTATTTTTAAATTCAATATATTTAAAAACGAAAAGTCTCAATAAAAAAATGATCGGAATTATAAAAACCAACGCGAATGCGTAAGGAAAATATGGTTCGGAAAAAATTTCGTTTAGAGAGTCCATTGCTACTTTAATAATCGCAAATTTACGAAATTTTTAAATGTAAAAATTGCTGATAATTGTCAACTATCCGTGGGAATTTAAAGCTTTGTAACTTGATAAATTATTTCTCTTTCTCCATTACCCAAAGACATTTTTCCCTTTCAGCTTTTCCAAAATTCTTTCGATAATCTATTTTTTTTATTACAACTTGCTTAGATTGTAGTCTATTTTCAAAATCTAAACCATATAATCTTTGCAAATCAAATTCTCCATAGGCTTTCAATTTTTTTTCTGGTGTATTATTTTCAAAATTTTCCAAGGTTTCTTCGGAATTTAGATTCATTAATGATAATAGAAATAATTTTCCACCAGATTTTAAAACTCTATACATTTCGCTTAGCGCTTTCTTTTCATCAGGAATATGCCCCAAAACATGAGCGCAAATAATAAAATCAAATGTATTATCAGAGAATTTTAAATCTGTAATATCCATTTGTAGCGATGCTAAATTTGGATTTAAATCTACATCCTGATAATTTGGATTTGCTTTTAGAATATTTTTTAAAGAATCTTCTGGCGCAAAATGAAGGATTTTAGGATTATCGTTAAATATTTTAGTTTCATTTTCTAAAAATAATTTTAATAATCTAGACCTTTCCAAAGAACCACAATGTGGACAAACAGCGTTTTCTATGCAAACTAAGACATTTCCTTTTTTCAAAAATTTTGAAGAAGATTTTTGACAGCAAGGGCAATAGAAATTGTCACCTTTCAAAAAAATTGCTTTTACTTTTCGGATATGGATATGGATATCGTTTCGGAATTTCTTCGGAAATATTTATTTATAAAAAACTTTTATCATCTTCGAATTTTATTTTTATTAAAAAAGCTTTTTAAAAAATAATAAATATATTCAGATTTAATGATTTCTGAAGCATCAAAATTTTCATGTTCCATCAAAATTCTATGAAGATGATTTATAAAATGATCCTTTTTTAAACCTGCTGTCCCAAAAGATTTCAAGATATTTGCTTCAGAATACATCCACTCAAAAAATTCATTATTCACAGAATCATCACCAAAAGGAAAGCAAAAATTGAGATCTTCTGATAAATTTTCTTTCAACAAAATGGAATTTGCTTCCAAAAGTTCTGCTTTTTGTATTTCAAAATCAATTTTTGGAAAACGAGCGTGACTTCTACTATGATTACCAATAGCGAAACCCATTTTCTTCATTTCATGCAATTGTGAAAGTGAAAAATAAGGCTTTTCAGTTTCTAAATAATCTGAAAAATTTTTTAATAATTTATAAACTTTTTAAGTAATATTTAACTAAATCTTTTTTTGAATGCTGTATTGAAAGATATTCAGAAACTTTTGCACCAAAACTCTCATTAAATAAATAATAAGCTATCTAAATAAACTCATTAACAATTGTTTTTTATTATTTTGTAAAATCGGAAAACACTCTAATTCTGCCCCAAAACTCTTAAAAAACAGCTCGATACCTCGAATGCTGCCTCCCATAAAACTAAATTTTTTATTTGCAATTTCTTTTTCAAAAATTTTATCTAGTAAAAATGAAGCAGCATTTTTATTTAAAAATTCCGGATCATTCATTAAACCTAATAAATAATTGGTATCATCATCTTGAATTACAATTGCGAGACTCAATAATTGATCATTTTCAAAAGCAGCATAACATTTTAAAAAAGCTTGTGCAGATAGAAATTCTAGATATGCCTGAAAAAAAATCTTATCCGAGTTTTTATCCAAACCTTTGAAATGGGTATTGATGAAATTTAAAATATTAGCGTCAAGTGAAACTATCTGCAAATTAAGATATTGTGCAGATTTAACCGCAGATTTTCTACCTTTATAATATCGCTTTTTTAATGAAGAATAAGCCGTTTTTTCAATAATGTAATTTTTTTTCGGCGCTAATTGTTCTTCAAAGCTATTTGATGAATTAAAAGGATACAGATAAATTTTATAATTTACTCTAAAATATTCTAAAAATTCTTGCTCTACATTGGTGTTTTTTTCTAAACTATACACTCCAAGTTGTTGGCAAAAAAGTGGAATTAAAGCGATGTTTAAGCCAAATTTATTTTTTATTGGTATTGGCATTATATATTGATAATCACCATAAATTAGCAGTTCCCAAGCTTCGCACAAAAAATCTAAAATTTCTCTTTTTGCATAGAAATTTCTCTGCACAGAATTTTCTAAACACTTTTCATATTTTTGAAAATCAATATCTTTATATGATACTTTTCTAATCATAATTCTCCTTCGTCTGCGAAACTATAATAAGAATTTTGCGCAATTATAATGTGATCTATTAGCGTGATTTGCATAATTCTAGAAGCTTCTTTGATGCTTTTTGTAATTTTAAAATCTTCTTGGCTAGGCTTCAAATTTCCGGAAGGGTGATTGTGAGAGATTATAATTCCGGTCGCAAAATGCTCACATGCGATTTTAAATAAAATGCGGATGTCGACAACAGATTGATTAATTCCGCCAGAAGTAAGTCTAGTTTTGTGTAAGATTTTATTATTTTGATTGAGGAATATTGCCCAAAATTCTTCGGTTTGCAAATCTCCCAGATATGGATGCAAAACATGGAAAATATCTTTGCTAGAAGCAATTTTAATTTTTTCAGGAATTTCTTGCGCTGCTCTTCTCTTACCAATTTCTAAAGCTGTGGTTATTTCTATGGCTTTTACTTGTCCTACTCCTTTAAATTTCATTAAATCTGGTAGGGACAATTTGCTTAAATTGTGCCAATTGTTGTCTACAGAATTTAAAATTCTTCGTGCCAATTCTACTGCAGTTTCTTCTCGGCTTCCATTTCTCATGATGATTGCCAACAATTCTGAATCTGACAAAGCACTTTTGCCTTTCAACATCATTTTTTCTCTCGGTCTATCGTCTTCAGCAAGAAATTTTATGGACATTTTGAAATAATTGATGGTTGCGTAATGATTAATTGATCTAAAATCTGTTCAAAGATAAAATTTTTAGTAATAACAATACAAGATTATTGGCTTTTTTGAAGCATCAATATATTTTGCGATTTTATCGAAAAAATTTTGAGAAAGCATTGGGCAACCCCAACTTAGACAAGACGGATATTTTTGCTCCACATCTTGCATGCAAGATAATGGATGCATTACTATTGCACGTTTCATCGCTAAATCGTTGGTTTTATCAAGACCTTTTAGTCGATAAGATTTTCCAAAACTACCAACATAAGAACTGCTAATTTCGTATTTTCCCAAAGAAGATTGAAGAGAATTTTCAATATTGCTAAATTGAAGTTCGGCACTACCAGGAATTTCGCTTCCAGAACCATGTGCAACCAAGCCTTTTTCTAGAATTTTTTCATTTTTCAAATCATACAGAAAAAATCTGAATTTGTTGGATGGAATTTTGAAATCTATGAAGATGGCCAATTCTTGATTATAGATCTTATTTTTTATAAAATTTTGTAAAGAAGAAATTTTTTCTGCAGAAATCGTTGGTTTTTTATTTTCAATTTTAACGTTAGATTTCGGTATTTGTGCATCGCCTTTACAATTGATGCAAAGCAGAAAGATGAATAGAAAATTTAAAAAATGAATATATTTCATTATTGAATTTGGAAATTGATTTTTAAAGCAAAAGTTGAAAAAAATTATTATGAAACAGAAAGAATTTAAACATGACAAAATAATTCTAAATATTTACTTTAGACAATTTTATTATTTCATACTTAAGGACTCCAGACTGAATACTTCTTAAATAATCATCCCGTCTTTCATTTCCAATTTTCTATCTGTAACGTCTGCTAAATTTGGATTGTGCGTAACGATGACAAAAGTTTGATTGTATTTATCGCGCAAATCAAAGAATAATTGATGAAGATCGTCTGCATTTTTGGAATCTAAATTTCCTGTTGGCTCATCTGCAAAAATTATCTTCGGGGAATTGATCAATGCTCTTGCAACCGCAGCTCTTTGTGCTTCTCCACCAGACATTTCGCTTGGTTTGTGGTGCAATCTGTGGGCAATATTCAAATCTTCGAAAAGCTGAATGGCTTTTTCCATAGATTCTGCATCATTTCTTCCAGAAATTTTTGTGGGCAATAGTACATTTTCCAAAGCTGTAAATTCTGGTAATAATTGGTGAAATTGAAATACAAAACCAATATTAGAATTTCTAAATTTAGAAATTTGCTTGTCGCTCATATAGATGAAAGAATTGCCATCAATACTTATTTCTGTACCGTATTTTTTCACATTTGAGGGTGAATCTAAGGTACCTAAAATTTGTAGAAGGGTAGATTTTCCAGCGCCTGATTCTCCTACAATCGAAACTACTTCGCCTTGTTTGATATGAAGATCTACACCTTTCAGCACTTCTAAATCTCCGTAGAATTTATGTATATTTTTTGCTTGGATCATAGTTTTACTATTGTAAGTTTTATAAAACTTTATTTCAGTCTTACAAAAAATGTATTATTAGGAATTTCAAATTTCTGAATACCATAACCATTTGTAGATGGAAATGATGAATATAATTCCATTGTATTGTCTGAAGGATTAATGCTTTTTACAATACCACAATGTCCCCAAGTTTCTGTCCAAAATTGAACCAAATCTCCTTCCACTACCTTTTTCTGATCGTCTATTGGAATATCAATTCCTTTTTCAATCAAAGCAAAATATACTCCTTTTGGATCATGGATTTATTTTTTAATAAATCTTGAATATCGTCGTTGGTGATTATCCTTATTCTACTTTTATCTAAAGAAGTTAAATTTTCAGACTTTTCTAATATTTGTATTAAAAATTCTGTACACACTGCTTTTTTATATGTAGAAGATACTTCTGGGCCATATTTTTTTGCAGCTTCAATAATTGAAATATTCTTTTTTGGAATTTCAAGTATTTCAATTTTTCTTAAAGTTGTTTCTTTTTTGAAATTGTTACTTTTATAATCACAACTTAATACACATGAAATCAAAAATAATAAGGTAAATAATTTTTGATGGTATTTAATTAAAATCATAAAAGTAACTTTTCAACTTGAGATACTTTGCAGCCCGACTTGAGTGGAAATCCTTTTTTTGCAAAAAAAAAGATTGGGAACGGAAGGCGGAAATTGCTGCCCAAAATAAATTTACAAATATTAAAATTAAATTACAACAATAAACTCAACGGACTTTCCAAATACGTTCTCAAAGTTTGTAGGAATTGTGCGCCAGTTGCGCCATCTACTACTCTATGATCGCATGCTAGAGAAAGCTTCATCGTATTTCCTACCACAATTTGACCGTCTTTTACCACAGGTTTTTCTATAATGGCACCAACAGATAAAATCGCAGAATTCGGTTGATTAATAATAGAAGTAAAAGTCTCGATACCAAACATTCCTAAATTAGAAACTGAAAAAGTCGATCCTTCCATTTCGTTGGCTTTCAATCCTTTAGATTTTGCTCTTCCTGCCATATCTTTCACGGCTGCAGAAATTTGAGTGTAATTCATGAAGTCTGTATTTTTCAATACTGGAACCACCAAACCATCTGGAATGGCAACGGCTACACCAACATTAATTTCCCCATGATGGATAATTTTATCTGCTTTCCAAGTAGAATTTACTTGTGGATGCTTGCGCAAAGCCATTGCTACAGCTTTGATAATCATATCGTTGTAAGAAATTTTTGTATCTGGCAAAGCATTAATTTCTGAACGGGCAATGATGGCTTTGTCCATATTGATTTCTACAATCAAATAATAATGTGGTGCTGTAAATTTGCTTTCTGAAAGTCTTTTTGCGATGATATTTCTTACTTGTGAGTTTGGCGTTTCTGTAGTTTCTCCTGCAACAAAATTCGTTGGCATTTGAACAGCTACTGGTTTTGCACTTGCTTCTGCAGCTTTTTGTGGCACTGTTGCAGCCTCTGTTTTCGCGCTCGGTTGATAGTTTTCTACATCTTTCTTCACGATTCTACCATTTTCGCCAGAACCTTGCATTTCGGAAATTTGCAATCCTTTTTCTTCGGCCATTTTTTTGGCTAAAGGCGAAATTGCTATTCTACCACTATCATTTTTAGCTTCTACTTTTTTAGAATGGTCTGCTTCATCAATTTCATCTCCTTCAGTTTCAACTCTAGAATCAGCAGTTTTTTCTGTTTTCTTTTCAGAATTTTTTGCTTTTCCAGAAGTTAATGATGAAATATCTGTTCCTGCAGGACCAATGATTGCCAAAATAGTATCAACTGGTGCCGCTCCACCTTCTTCTACTCCTTGAAAAAGTAAAACGCCATCAAATTCGGATTCAAAATCTTGAACAGCTTTATCAGTTTCTATTTCTGCGATGATGTCGCCTTCTTTTACTTGGTCTCCTACATTTTTGTTCCAATTGGCAACCTTTCCTTCCGACATCGTATCAGAAAGTCTTGGCATATTGATAATTTCCACACCTGCCGGAATTTCTCCAGAGTTATTGTTAGCGGTATTTTCAATTTCTACGGAATCATCATTTTTATCAGAATTAACTTCAGAATTTTCTACTTTAGCAGTGGTATTTCCTCCTAATAAATTAGAAATATCTTCACCTTCTTCTCCGATAATGCAAAGAATAGAATCTACTGGTGCTGCATTTCCTTCTTCTACGCCAATGTGGAGCATTACACCATCAATTTCGGATTCAAAATCTTGTACTGCTTTGTCTGTTTCTATTTCTGCTAGTATTTCGCCTTCCTTCACAGCATCACCAACTTTTTTGTGCCATTTTGCCACTTTACCTTCTTCCATCGTATCAGATAGACGAGGCATTGTAATTACATCTGCCATAGTTTTTATATTTTTTTAGTATGCTATTATGTAGAATATGCACATTTTTAAATGATCAAATTTTAAATTATTTACCGTTCTCGAACTGATTTAAAAAGGGATAATCTTCTTGTTCATAAACGTATTCATATACTTTGTCTACTTCTGGATATGGAGAATTTTCCATAAACTCTATGCATTCATCTACAAAAACTCTTGCATCTTGTACATAACTTTCTAGTTCTGTTTCTGTAGCCCAATTGTTGGACAAAATTCTAGCTTTCACCAATTCAATAGGATCATCTTTCTTATGCATTTCTACCTCTTCTTTTGTTCGGTAAGGTTCTGCATCAGACATAGAATGTCCTCTGTATCTGTATGTTCTAGCTTCTATAAATGTTGGTCCATCTCCTCTTCTTGCTCTTTCAATAGCTTCAAAAGCGACTTCTGCTACTTTCTCAGGATCCATTGCATCTACAGCTAAACAAGGCATTTCATATCCTAATCCCAATTTGTAGATATCATCATGATTGGCAGTTCTATTTACAGAAGTTCCCATTGCATATTGATTATTTTCTACAACAAAAACTACTGGAAGTTTCCAATTCATTGCCATATTGAAAGTCTCATGTAAAGATCCTTGTCTGGAAGCACCATCTCCGAAGTAGCAAATATTTACGCCTCCAGTTCCAAAATATTTATCTGCAAACGCAATTCCTGCTCCCAAAGGTATTTGACCACCTACAATTCCATGACCGCCATAGAAACGATGTTCTTTGCTAAAAATATGCATAGAACCTCCCATTCCACCAGATGTTCCAGTAGCTTTTCCACACAATTCTGCCATTATTCTTTTAGGATCAACTCCCATTGCCATTGGCAAAATGTGGCATCTATATGCAGTAATCATACTATCTTTAGATAAATCCATCGCGTGAGCAAATCCTGCAGGAATAGCTTCTTGACCATTATATAAATGTAAAAAACCTCTAATCTTTTGTTTTAGATAGAGAGATCTGCATTTGTCTTCAAATCTTCTCCACATTTCCATATCTTTATACCATTGAAGGTAAACATCTTGCGAAAATTCTTTCATTGTAATTTCTATTAAAAAGCAAAAATAAGAAAAAACTTTATCTTTTTAATAATGATTGTTCCGATATGGAGTACTTTTTTTTAATCTTTTTATCTTATTTTTGAAATTCTAAATTTATTTATGATCATCAAAGAAAATTCTTTCTTAAAAAAGGTTTCAAAATTTATTTCAAATTTTTTTAATCCTTTCACCTCCTTAGTCCTTTACTTTATATATTTTAGTTACAAAAATTTTACGTTCCATGATTCTATCGAAAGATTTTTGCCCATATTTTTAATTATAATCTTACCCTCAAGTTTATGGATTTTTTATAACGTGAAAAAAGGGAATTATCAAAATTTAGATGTTTCTAATAGGGTAAAACGGAAATCTCTCTATATCTTTATCAATAGTTCTATATTTATTTACTTACTGTTTGACTTTTTTGTGAAGGAATCATTTGATGTGATGATGTTTTTCCTTCTTGTCCTTTTATTAATAATGCAAGTGAGCAATTTTTTCATCAAAAGTTCTATGCATACAGCGCTCAATTTCTTTGTTGCAGCGTTATTTATTTCTCAGAATTTTTGGTTAGGTATCACTTGGATTTTAATTTCAATTCTAGTGGGAATTTCTAGAATTATTGTAAAAAGGCATACGCCAAAAGAGGTATTGATGGGCTTTTTACTTTCGACAGTAGTTTCTTTTGCTTACCTTTATACCTTTATCCAAATGCAGATTGGATAATTTTCTTATAATTAAAACATAAAAAATGAACGACCTTACCAATACTGAAGAAATGATAATGATGGTTATCTGGTCTTTAGATTCTGCTTATCTTAAGGATATAATGGAAGCACAGATCAATCCGAAACCGCATCAAAATACCGTTTCTACTTATTTAAAAATTTTAAGAGAGAAAAAATTTGTTTCTACCAAAAAAGAAGGCAGAATTTTCAAATATTATGTAGAAATTTCTTACGAAGATTATAAGAGCCATTTAATTAATCAACTTCTAGAGAAACATTTTGATGATTCTAGTCTTGCAATGGTGCAGAAAATGATTTTGGACAAAACTTTAAAAACCGATGATTTAAAAAATATATTTAAATCTGATGGTGATTTAAAAAAGAAAAAGAAAAAATCTGAAATAGAAAATTTGGAAATTGCAGATTTTATTAAAACAATTACAGAACCGAAAAAAAAGAAGAAAAAGAAAAGTAAAAATTGATAAATTTGCACAATCAAAAAATTCATTTTATTATCTATTTTAAATTAAAAACTAATGAAAGTACACACTACTAACTATAAAAATAATTTCATAAAAGTTGCAGAAGATATTTCTGTAGAAAAATCTGAAATTCCTGCTGTAAAAAGGAACAAAACTTTGGCAAATATTCAATATGAAATGCTGGCTGCCAACCCTTACAAACATACTTCCGATGATGTTTTGTTTGAATGTTTTGCTCAAAAAAATAACATAACTGAAAGCGAAAGAAAATCTGCTAGAGAAACATTTTTTTCTAAAGGTCAACCTTGTCTTCGCTCTTCCGCTTTGGCAAAAAGATACGGTTTCGGTTTTCACTTTAATGATGATAGCAAAGTAGCTTTGGTTCCTATGGAAAGTACTGAATATGAAAATTTCAGTTGCGATGAAAATCTAGAACAGACAAAAGCAATGCGAAATAAACAAGGATAATTTTTGATATTATCCAATTTTTGCTCAGATAATCTTTAGCGATATTTCGGTAAATTATTTAAAATTAAACGGTAGAAAAGGTTCCCAATACACTCACAATTTCTTTTCGATGAATTTACAAACAGATTTTCAATTATTTTTTTAAACTTTCTTTTAAAATTAGAATTAATATGAAAAAGAAAAAACTCGTAGTACTTTCTGGTGCTGGAATTTCTGCAGAAAGTGGCATCAGTACTTTTCGAGATTCTAATGGATTGTGGGAAAATCATCGTGTAGAAGATGTTGCAAGTCCAGGAGGTTTTGCGAGAAATCCAGATTTGGTTTTTCAATTTTATAATCTCCGTCGTCAACAATTGAATAGCGTAAAACCTAATGATGCGCACACAATTTTAGCAGATTTAGAGGCGTATTTTGATGTACAAATTATCACTCAAAATGTTGATGATCTGCATGAAAGAGCTGGTTCTACAAAAATTATCCATCTTCATGGCGAATTGTTGAAAGCAAAACCCATCAATTCTGAAACATCAATTATAGAATGGAAAGAAGATTTAAATTTAGGCGATTTAGATCAAAATGGGATTCAACTTCGTCCGCATATTGATTGGTTTGGCGAAATGGTGCCAGAAATGGATCGCGCTATGGAAATTTGTGCAGAAGCAGATTTATTAATAATTATTGGAACGTCAATGCAAGTTTATCCTGCAGCTGGATTGATTAATTATGTACCAAAAAATTGTGAGATATTTGTGATAGATCCGAACTTGGAAACAAAATTTACAGAAGAAAAAAAATGCTACAAAACTACGGCAACGGATGGTATGCGGCGATTGCTGCCGGTTTTAATGGCAAAAAAATAAATTAAAATGAGTATTACAGAAAATTTTCATAAAATAAAATCTTCGCTGCCTAAAGATGTAACGCTGGTAGCAGTTTCGAAAACACATCCTTCAGAAATAATTCAAGAAATTTATGATGAAGGTCAAAGAGTTTTTGGCGAAAATAAAGTGCAAGAATTGGTAGAAAAGCAGGAAATTCTGCCAAAAGATATCGAATGGCATTTGATTGGGCACTTGCAAACCAATAAAGTGAAATACATCGCTGCTTTTGTAGATACGATACAAAGTGTAGATTCTGAAAAAATTTTGAAAGAAATAAATAAAGAAGCTGCAAAAAATAATAGAAAAATAAAAATTTTATTACAAGTAAAAATCGCCGAAGAAGATTCTAAATATGGTTTAACACTTGATGAAGCAAAAATTTTATTTACAGAAATAATCAACAACAAATATTCTTTCGTAGCATTTTCAGGCTTGATGGGAATGGCAACTTTTACCGACGATACTCAACAACTGAAACAAGAATTTTCTGTTTTGCAAAATCTTTTTAATGATCTGAATTTAAATAAAACAGAACATACATTATCTATGGGAATGAGCGGAGATTATGAAACTGCAATAGAATGTGGCGCAAATTCCGTGAGAGTTGGTTCGGCAATTTTTGGGAGTAGATAGTCGATTAAAGCCTTTATTTAATGTTTAATGAAAAAAATAATTTTAATTGGGTTAATTTTTTTTTGCATTAATATTCATTCACAAGATTCTAATAAGGGAATTCTGTCAGTTGAAAGTAGAACTGAATTAGTTGAGGAATTATCCCAACTGACTGGTTCAAAAATTGAAAAAACTAATACCATAATATTGAATTTTTTTATTAAACCAAAAACAGAACCTAATGGCTCTTGCATAGATTATTATATAAATGACAAATTATATCTAAAATTTTTGAAAAAATACAAAAATATAATTCAATATTATATAGTAGAGCAAATGTATAATTATAAAAGTAAAAAAGTTGTGGAAGACAAAAATGGAGAAATAAAAAAATTGCTTTTTGGAAATGCAGATTTTTGTGGGAATTACATTATTATCGAACCAAATGGAGAATATATTAAGAAGTATGGAGAATACCAGCAAGATGAAATTCCGAAATTGATCAAAAAAAGATAATATATTTTTGCTGACGAAATTTAAAAAAAATATGATATCGTTGAAAAGCGAGTTATATCCTAAAATCTTTAGAAAGATTGGAAATAATTTCTCATGCAAAAAATTTTCCAAAGGAACGATATTTGCTTCCCCATTCTCAGAATTAAATTTAAAATAAAATATAAAATATGCCAAAAATCCTAATTGTTGAAGATGAAAAAGCCATTTCTGGTGTTTTAGAAAGTATTCTTTCTGACGAGCTAAAAGATTACGAATTTGTGATTGCAGAAGATGGTTTGGAAGGCTATAAATTGATAGAAAAAGACGATTTCGCTCTCGTAATCTCTGATATAAAAATGCCAAAACTAAATGGCACAGAACTCCTGAAACAAGCATTGCAACTAAAACCAGAGATTACTTTTGTGATGATGTCTGGCCACGCAGATATCGATACTGCAATAGATTCCTTAAAAAACGGAGCTTATGATTTTATTTCTAAACCTATCGATATCAATCGACTATTAACGAGTGTGAAAAACGCTTTAGATAAAGAAAAATTGCTCGCAGAAAATCAAACTTTGCAAACGGAAAATAAATCTCTTAAGAAAAAAGTTCATAAAAGATTTACGATGATTGGCGAAAGTCCTGCGTTGAAAAAAATTCAGGATATGATTGAAAAAGTGGCAGAATCTGATGCTAGAGTTCTCATAACCGGACCAAATGGAGCGGGAAAAGAATTGGTTGCGCATGCGCTGCATTCCCAAAGCAACAGAAGCAAAGGACCAATGATAGAAGTAAATTGCGCCGCAATTCCTTCAGAATTAATTGAATCCGAACTTTTCGGTCACGTGAAAGGATCTTTCACTGGTGCTATAAAAGACAAGCAAGGAAAATTTGAACTCGCCAATAATGGAACAATATTTTTAGACGAAATTGGAGATATGAGCCTTATAGCACAAGCAAAAGTATTGCGTGTGTTACAAGAAAGTAAAGTTTCTCCCGTAGGAAGCGACAAATCTGTGCGGGTAGATGTGCGCGTATTAGCTGCGACAAATAAAAACATGAAAGAAGAAATTGCAGCTTCAAGATTTCGAGAAGATTTGTATCATCGCCTTTCTGTTATAGAAATTTACGTACCACCTTTGGATGAAAGAAAAGAAGATATCAGGATTTTAATAGAACATTTTGCCAAAGTTATTTCCGAAGAACATGGCAACGCAATGGTTAGTTTTTCTGATGAAGCCATTAAAGATTTAGAAAATTTTAGTTGGACAGGTAACATTCGAGAATTGCGAAATGTTGTAGAAAGATTGATCATTTTGGGTAGCAATCCTGTTTCTGCAGAAGATGTTGCAAATTTTGTGAGAAAATAAAACTCATTTACACTTAATTTCACTTTTATTTGCGGTAATTTTGCCGCAAATTTTTTTTACAAAATTTATGCAAATTTTAAATCCCACTCATACCAAAAGATTATTCCAATTGGCACTTCCAGTGATGGTAACGCAGGTTGGACAAGTGACCGTCCAATTATTTGATAACATAATGGTGGGCAAATTATTGGGAGCAGATGCTCTAGCTTCGGTTTCTTTGGCCAATGGCGTGTTTTTTTCCATTTTTGTATTGGCTTTGGGTTTTTCTTTAGCAATTCCGCCCTTAGTTTCAGAAGCGCAATCTCAAAATGATCATACTAGAATTAATAGAATTTTCCGCCATGGTTTTGTTTTAAATATGAGTATAGGTTTGGCATTGGTCATCATCATGTTGCTTGCATTGCCCATTTTATATCATTTAGATCAACCCGCAAAAATAATTCCTGATACGGAAAGTTATCTTCGGATTTCAATTATCAGTATTTTACCTTTTATGGTTTTTCAGACGATGCGAGAAGTTTCCGAAGGCTTAAGTTTTACAATTGGCGTTACCAAAGCAACTATTATTGCAAACGTGATCAATATTTTTTTGAATTATGTTTTCATCAAAGGATTGTTTGGCATTGAATCTATGGGAGTAGATGGTTCTGCTTATGCATCATTCATTGCGCGCGTATTTATGGCGGTATTCCTATTTTTTGTAATGAAAAAACATCCAACTACGAAAAGATATATGAATGATTTTAGCTTAAAAGCCAAGCTTTTTCAGAAATCTATGTTCCAAAAGTTAATTAAATTGGGAGTTCCAACTGCATTGCAAATGTTTTTTGAAATTACAGCCTTCGCAGCGGCAGCATTTATTTGCGGACTTGTTTCTGCTACCGATATTGCTGCTCATCAAATAGCTTTAAGTTTAGCCTCATTTACGTTCAATCTTTGCATCGGTTTTAGTATTGCAACTACGATAATGACGGGAAACAGATTTGGGGAAAAAAATTACGCAGCATTGCGAGAAGTTGGTATTAATAATTTAAAAATTGTATTTCTTTTCATGGTTTTCTGCGGAATTATCTTTATATTAGGTAGAAATATTTTACCTACATTTTTCACGCAACCTGGAGATTTAGAAGTGATACATTTGGCTTCAAGTTTAATAATAATAGCTGCACTTTTTCAACTTTCCGATGGTTTGCAAGTCCTTTCTTTGGGCGCTTTGCGTGGCATGCAAGATGTGAAAATACCAAGCATCATCACATTTATTGCTTATTGGATTATCACTATTCCATTAGGATATTATCTTTGCGTAAAGATGGAATTGGGTGCTTACGGAATGTGGATTGCACTTGGAATTGGCTTAACAATCTCTGCTTTTTTATTAATAATGAGATTTTTAAAATTGTCTAAGAAAAATTTAATTTAAAATAATAACCACAGCCTTAAATTTACACTAACGTTAGTAATAAATATTTCGGAAGTTATTTATATTGACGAATGAAAAATATGCAATAAAAATCTTATTTCATTTCAATTATAATTAATTCATTTCATTTTTCTATTTTTATAGTAAAAATTCAAATCATCATTATTTAAAAAGTTTTAAAATACTTTTTCAATTGTCTAATTTAAAAAAAACAATATTTCTCTATGGATATCAACATCAGACCTCTCGCTTTTTCAGATTATGAAGCCCTTATTTCAGTAATGAAAAAGGCATATCCACAAATGAAGGAATATGTTTGGCAAGAAAAAAGCATTCAAAAATTAACGAAAATATTTCCAGATGGGCAAATCTGTATTACTGTTGATGGAGAATTGGCAGCAGTTTCTCTCTCGATAATTGTTCGGTATGAATTATTTGGAGACGAGCATACATACAAAGAAGTTACCGGAGATTATACCTTCAATACGCATACAGAAAACGGAAATGTACTTTATGGAATTGAGGTTTTTGTAGATCCAAAATTCAGAGAATTGCGATTGGCAAGAAGATTATATGATGCCAGAAAAGAATTGTGCGAACAATTAAATTTAAAATCGATAATTTTAGGTGGTAGAATTCCAAATTATGGGGAATATAGTAAAGATTTGACGCCTAGAATGTATATTGAAAAAGTACGCGACAAAGAAATATACGATTCAGTTTTAAGCTTTCAGCTTGCGAATAATTTTTTGCCCGTAAGAGTTTTAAAAAATTATCTTCCAGAAGACGAATCTTCCAAAGAAAACGCAGTTCTACTTCAATGGAATAACATTTACTACAGCAAAAAAAATACAGTTTCTACCATGCAAGATAGCATCATTCGTTTAGGATTGGTGCAATGGCAAATGCGACATTTTAAAACAATTGAAGATTTTTATGATCAGGTAGAATTTTTTGTAAATACTTTGGGAGATTACAAATCAGATTTCGTATTGTTTCCAGAATTGTTCAATACGCCTCTACTCGCACCTTTCAACCATATGAAAGAGCGAGAAAGTATGTTTGAATTGGCAAAATTAACAGAAGAAATTAAAAATAAAATTTCAGAATTTGCTATTTCTTATAACGTAAATATCATTTCTGGAAGTATGCCGATTGAAGAAAATGGCGAACTTTTTAATATTTCATACCTTCTTCATCGTGATGGGAAAATAGATGAATACCGCAAAATACACATCACACCGAATGAAAAACGCTATTACGGGATGAAAGGTGGAGATAGCATCAAAGTTTTTGATACAGACTGCGGAAAAATTGGTTTAATTATCTGTTATGATGTTGAATTTCCAGAATTACCAAGACTTTTGGCAGATCAAGGGATGAAAATTTTATTCGTTCCTTACCTCACAGATACTCAAAATGCATATACCAGAGTTCGCGTTTGTGCTGCAGCAAGAGCAGTGGAAAATGAATGCTATGTTGCGATTGCAGGTTGTGTAGGAAATCTTCCGGGTGTAAATAATATGGATATTCAGTTTGGCCAAGCCGCAGTCTTTACACCATCAGATTTTGCTTTCCCAAGCAATGCAGTGAAAGGTGAAGCCACGCCAAATTCTGAAATGACATTGATTGTAGATGTAGATTTAAATTTATTGAAAGATTTGCATTACAACGGTGCTGTAAGAACGATGAGCGATCGTAGAAAAGATCTGTATGAAGTTAAAGATTTAAAAGATGCTTAATTTTGTAATCACAGATCACCCATAATCCTAAAATTTTTCATAAAAAATTTCTCGCAGAATGAGTTAATAGCAATTACTATAACACATTAAAATCTGCGAGAAAGTTGAAAAATGAAGACTAAATCGCATTTTTATTAACGCAAAACTATTCCATGACCAACAACGACATATTCCGAAGAATAAGATTTTTATTTAATTATCCAGATGCCAAAATGCAACGCATCTACAATTTAACCAATTACAAAACAGATGAAAGTCAGATTGTTAATTGGCTAAAACGAGAAGACGAAGAAAATTTTGTAGAAATGCGAGACGTAGATTTTGCAACATTTTTAGACGGATTAATCATAGAAAAACGCGGAAAACGAGAAGGTGAATCTCCAAAACCTGAAAAAGTTTTGAACAATAATATCATCTTAAAAAAACTAAAAATTGCGTTGAATTTAGATTCCGACCAAATACTAGAATTATTTCACAAATCCGCAGTTAAAATGAGTAAGCACGAATTAAGCGCTTTCTTTAGAAATCCAAATCATAGTTCTTACAAACCATGTTTAGATCAATATTTGCGCAATTTTTTAAATGCTTTGCAAAGTAAAGATTCTGCGCAAAAAAGCAAAGACAGCCAAAAGGACAAGTAAACAATGAAAAAATTTTAAAAGAAATTGAGCAATTTATTCAAAAAAGTTTGATATTATCTTCTTTCCATTAAAATTTCTTCGATATCTGATAGTTTAAAAGATTTTGCTTTCAAAAGTATCAAAAAGTGGTACAATAAATCTGCAGCTTCACCTTTAAATAAATTGGCATCGTCGTCTTTTGCCTCTATCACTAATTCTACAGCTTCCTCTCCTACTTTCTGCGCCATTTTATTGATGCCGCGTTGGTATAAATCGTAGGTGTAAGATTTCTCCACTTTTTGGTCTATTCTTTCAGAAATAGTTTCTTCTAATTCATATAAAAATCCTTTAGAAGTCTTTTCTTCAAAACAACTGTAAGTTCCAGTGTGACAAACATTTCCGGCAGGTTTTACTTGAATTAAGAGCGCATCAGAATCACAATCTTCTTTGATGTTTTTTACATAAAGATAATTTTCTGAGGTTTCGCCTTTCAACCAAATTCTATTTTTTGTTCGGCTAAAGAAATGAACTCTACCATCATTTTTCGTCAATTCTAGAGCTTCTTCGTTCATATATCCCAACATTAAAACCTGTTGAGTGCGGCTATCTTGTATAATTGCAGGAAGTAATCCATTCCCTTTTTCAAAATCTAAGTTCATCGTATAGCTATTTTATTTTGTTTTAAATTTTCTTTTAAGTCTGATATTTTAATTTCGTTGAAGTGAAATATACTTGCAGCTAAAGCTCCAGTTGCAGTAGTTTCTGAAAAAACTTCCGTAAAATCTTCCATTTTTCCAGCACCACCAGAAGCAATGATTGGAAGTTGACAAATCTGCGATATATTTTTCAGCATTCTCGTATCGAATCCATTTTTTGTGCCGTCAAAATCCATGGAAGTTAGTAATATTTCTCCAGCTCCTAATTCTGTGACAGTTTTTACCCAATCAATGGTTTTCAATTCTGTTTTTATTTTTCCTCCATTGATGAAAACGTAATCTTCACCATCAATATTTTTGGTATCAATCGCAACAACCACACATTGGTTACCGAATTGTTGCGCAATTTCTTGCACCAATTCTGGTCGTCTTACTGCAGCAGAATTTATGGAAACTTTATCTGCACCAGCTTTTAGCAAAGCTTCTACATCATCCACAGAAGAAATTCCTCCACCAATTGTGAAAGGAATATTGATTTCTAAACTTAGTTTTTCTACCAATTCTATCAATGTTTTTCTACCTTCTAAAGTTGCGGTAATATCTAAGAAAACCAATTCGTCTGCTCCATCATTTACATATTTTTTTGCCAATTCTACTGGATCTCCCGCATCACGAAGTCCAATAAAATTGATCCCTTTTACCGTTCTGCCGTCTTTAATATCCAAACAAGGAATTATTCTTTTTTTCAACATAATTACAGAAATTTTTGAAGTTCTTTAAACGTAATTTTCCCTTCGTAGAACGCCTTTCCTACAATTGCACCGCTGCAACCAATTTTTTGTAAAACTTCTAAATCTTGAACAGAAGAAACACCACCACTTGCAATTAAATTAATATTAATTTCACTTAAAATATCTTCATATAATTCATTTGAAGCACCTTCAAGCATTCCATCTTTAGAAATATCGGTGCAAATTACATCGTTTAAACCCAATGTCTTGTACATTTTTATAAAATCGATGACCTCTAAATCTGAATCTTCTAACCAACCCGAAGTTTTTATTTTTCTATCTAAACAATCAGCGCCTAAAATTATTTTTTTTTCGCCATATTTTGCAATCCATTCTACACATTTTTCTTTGTTTGCAACGGCAATACTTCCAATAGTAATTTGGTTTGCACCTGCATTGAAAGCAGTTTCTATAGCTTCATCAGATTTTATTCCGCCTCCAAAATCAATTATTAAATTAGTGTTTTTGGCAATGTTTTCTAAAACTTTTGCATTTTTTATTGAGCCAGATTTTGCACCATCCAAATCCACCAAATGCAAATATTTGATACCGTTTGCTTCAAAATCTTTGGCTACTTCTATCGGATTTTCATTGTAAATTTTCTTGGTATCATAATCACCTTTGGATAGCCGAACACATTTTCCGTCGATGATGTCTATAGCTGGAATTATTTTCATAATTAAATTTCTGGTTAAATGATTAAAGTTTTAAGAAGTTTTCTAAAATTTTAGAACCAATATCTCCTGATTTCTCGGGATGAAATTGCGTTCCATAAAAATTATCTTTCTGCAAAGTTGCACTAAATGGCAAAATATAATCGCATTCTGATGTCGTATTTTCGCCAATTTCACAATAATAACTGTGGACAAAATAGAAATTATCTTCGTCTGAAACGCCTTCAAATAAAGAAGTTTTTGTTTTTATTAAATTATTCCATCCCATGTGTGGAACAATATCTGTCGCAGGAAATTGCTTTACTTTCAAATCAAAAATTCCGAGACATTTTGTATTTCCTTCTTCAGAAAATTTACACAACAATTGCTGACCTAAACAAATGCCCAAAAAAGCTTGTTTCAAAGTAGGAATTAAAACATCTAAACCTTTCAATTTCAAATATTTCATCGCGGTAGAAGCTTCTCCAACTCCAGGAAAAATCACCTTATCGGCTTGTTTTATTTCTTCTAAATTGGAAGTGATTTTAGTTTCAAAACCTAGTTTTCTCACCGCATTTTCTACCGATTTTACATTTCCCGCGCCATAATCTATTATTGCAATCATAAAATTCCTTTTGTACTTGGTATGGAAAAATTATTTTCATCTTGTTTCACAGCAGCTCTTAAAACTTTTGCAAATGCTTTGAAAATTGATTCTATTTTGTGGTGCTCATTTTCGCCTTCACATTTTATATTTAAATTGCTCTTAGAAGCATCTGAAAAAGATTTGAAAAAGTGGTAAAACATTTCTGTAGGCAATTCGCCAATTTTTTCACGTTTAAAATCTACATCCCAAACTAACCAATTTCTACCTCCAAAATCAAGGGCAATTTGCGCCAAACAATCATCCATTGGCAACAAAAACGCATATCTTTCAATGCCTTTTTTATTTCCTAATGCTTGCAAAAAACATTCGCCCAAAACAATCGCCGTATCTTCAATCGTGTGATGCTCATCTACTTGCAAATCGCCATCAACATTCACTTCTAAATCAAAATTCCCGTGTTTAGAAATCTGTTCCAACATGTGATCAAAAAACGCTAAACCCGTATTGATATTAGATTTTCCACTTCCATCAAGGTTTAATTCAACTAAAATTTTGGTTTCATTGGTGTTTCTTTGCACTTTTGCTCTGCGAGGAATTTGCTTTAAATATTGATAAATTTCGTCCCAGTTTGTTGTGGTTAAAGTCGCTTCTTCAAAATTTTCTTCGGCTATAAAAATAGATTGTGATCCTAGATTTTTTGCCAATTCTACGTCTGTTTTTCGATCGCCAATCACGAAGGAATTTTTCAAATCATAGTTTCCATAAATGTACTTTTGAAGCATTCCAGTTCTCGGTTTGCGATTTGGCGAATTTTCAGCTTCAAAACTTCTATCAATTAAAATTTCAGAAAAAATAATGTTCTCATTTTCAAGAGTTTTCATCATTTTATCCTGTGGTAAATTGAAATCTTCTTCTGGAAAAGAATCTGTTCCCAAACCATCTTGATTCGTAACCATCACCAATTCATAATCTAATTCCTTTACTATTTTGGCTAAATTTTGCAGCACTTTCGGATAAAATTCTAATTTTTCCAAAGAATCTACTTGAAAATCTGTAGGTGGTTCCAAAATTATTGTTCCGTCACGATCGATAAATAATATTTTTTTCATGATTATATTTGAGATAATATTTTTAATAATTTTGAATTTTCTTCAGCAGTTCCAACAGTAATTCGCAGACAATTTTGTAAAGCAGGATGCCTTAAACTCGTTAATATATTTGCATTTAGTAATTTTTCATAAATAATTTCAGCATCTTTAAATTCGACCAGAAAAAAATTAGCATCAGAAGGATAAATTTTTAAAACTGTTTCAATTTCTTGCAAATCAATTTTTAATCTTTCTCTATTTTCTAAAACGATAGAAATATTTTGTTTCAATTGTTCAGTATTTTTCAACTGTTCCAGAGCCAATTTTTGACTTTCAGAACCAATATTGTACGGCGGTTTAAACTGATTAAACAAATCCGCAATTTCGGGTGAAGAAATACCGTATCCTATACGCAAACCTGCCATTCCATAAGCTTTTGACAATGTTTTTAATACAATTAAGTTTGGATATTTGCTAAGTAAATCTACCGCAGATTTCTGTTTTGAAAATTCAATGTAAGCTTCATCCACAATTACAACTCCATCAAAATTCTGAATGTAAAATTCTAAATCATTAATCGAATTTCCTGTCGGATTATTTGGGGAACATAAAAATAAAATTTTGGCTTTCGTTTTAGAAATTTCCTCCTCAAATTTATTTCTATCTATCTGAAAATCCTCATCTAACTGTAGCTTTTCAACTTTTAAATTATTCAACTTTGCAGACATTTCATACATCACAAAACTTGGATTCATCATCATGATCGCATCTTTCGTGGGCTCACAAAATACACGCATCGCTAAATCAATCAATTCATCACTCCCATTTCCTAGAAATAATTGCGTGGCTTGTACTTCATTAATTTCTGCCAACTTGTTTTTTAATTGAAGATGTTCAGAATCTGGATAACGATTAAATTCTCCAAATGGATTCTCGTTCGCATCCAAAAAATCCATTTTTTGATCCAAATAAGAATTCCTTAAGCTTTTATAAGATTTCGCTCCAAGCAAATGTGGGCGAACCATGGTATCTAAATTAAATTTCATTATCTAAAAATTTTAAACGAAGTGAAACAGCATTTTTGTGAGCATCCAAACCTTCTGCGGCTGCCATCAATTCAATTGTTTTTCCAATATTTTGAATTCCTTTTTTTGAGATTTCCTGTACCGTAATTTTCTTTACAAAACTATCTAAAGATACACCGCTATAATTTCTAGCAAAACCGTTGGTTGGCAATGTATGATTGGTACCACTTGCATAATCTCCAGCTGATTCTGGTGTATAGTTTCCAAGAAAAATTGAACCTGCATTCCGTATCCTTGAAATATAATTTCTTGGTTTATCCACGGATAAAATTAAGTGTTCTGGCGCGTAAGTATTACTCATCTCAATCGCTTCATCAATAGATTTCATCAAAATAAACTGACTATTTTCAATGGCAATTTTTGCTATTTCATTTCTCGGAAGTTCCGCCAGCTGTTTTTCAATTTCTTTTAAAGTATCATTAAAAATGAATTCATCTGTTGCAATAAAAATAACTTGAGAATCAATACCATGTTCTGCTTGAGACAATAAATCTGCAGCACAAAATTGTGGATTTGCGGTTTTATCTGCAATCACCAAAACTTCGCTTGGACCTGCAGGTAAATCTATAGCTACATTGTATTCCATCGCTAATTGCTTAGCTTGCGTCACATATTGGTTGCCCGGACCAAAAATTTTATCAACTTTTAAAATAGTCTCAGTTCCAAAAGTGAAAGCTGCAACTGCTTGTGCACCACCAACTTTGTATATTTTTGTAATTCCACACAATTGAGCTGTGTATAAAATTGCAGGATTGATAGATCCGTCTTTCTGTGGCGGAGTGCATAAAATTATTTCCTTGCAATCTGCAATTTTTGCAGGAACGGCCAACATTAACACTGTAGAAAAAAGTGGCGCTGTTCCACCTGGAATGTACAATCCAACATTTTCAATGGCTCTAGATTCTCGCCAACAAACTACACCTTCGGTAGTTTCTATTTCGTTTATTTCCGCTTTTTGTGCAAGGTGAAATCGGAAAATATTTTCTTTTGCCTGCAAGATCGCTGTTTTTAATTCATTCGAAACTTGGCCAATTGCAAAATTAATCTCGGCTTCAGAAACTAAAATATTGTTGATTTGCACTTTATCAAATTTGAAAGACAAATCTTTTAAAGCAGCATCTCCTTCGTTTTTAACTTTTAAGAAAATATCTTGAACAGTAGCTCTTAAATTTTTTTTCTCTAAAGCGGGTCTTTCTAAAAGTCCTTCCCAAATATTTGATTCTGGATATTTTGTTATATTTATCATTCTTTCAAAATTTACATCACCATTTTTTCTATTGGAATCACCAAAATACCTTCTGCTCCAAATTTTTTCAACTCATCTATTATTCTCCAAAATTCATTTTCGCGTACAACAGAGTGAATACTGCTCCACCCAGTTTTTGCCAATGGTAAAACCGTAGGTGATTTCATACCTGGCAAAACTTCAATTATTTTTTCAATGGATTCGTTCGGTGCATTTAATAAAATGTATTTATTTTCTCGAGAATTAATTACCGCTTGAATCCTAAAAAGAAACGATTCTAAAATTATAGAAACATCTTCTGGTAGATTCCTATTAGAAATTAAAACAGCTTCACTCTCTAAAACTTTTTCAACTTCCTTCAATCCATTGTGCAGTAAAGTACTACCAGAACTCACCAAATCGGCGATAGTATCTGCTAAACCTATACTTGGTGCAATTTCTACACTTCCAGAAATCTCAACGATTTCTGTTGCAATATTTTTACTTTCAAAATAATTTTTTACAATCGCAGGGTAAGATGTCGCAATTTTTTTATTTTGAAAAAATTGAATTCCCGGATAATCTACGTCTTTTGGAATGGCTAATGAAAGACGGCAATTTGCAAAACCTAACTTTCTTACTAAATCTACATTTTTCTCTTGTTCCAAAACCTCATTTTCTCCGAGGATTCCGATGTCTACAATTCCTTGCTCAACATATTTTGGAATATCATCATCGCGAAGGAAAAGAATTTCCAGCGGGAAATTGCTTGCAGTATTTTTAAGTTTACTTTTAAAATCTGGAATTTTAATTCCACATTCTTTTAAGAGTTCTAGAGATTTTTCGCTTAAGCGTCCACTTTTTTGAATCGCGATTTTTAATTTGTTCATTTTTGAATTTTTTATTTCTAGTCTGAACAAACGCATTAATTTTGAATACAAAAAAACCGTCTTTGCTCAGACGGTTTATATTATTTTTAGTCACTTAGGACCACAATTAATCAACTCGTCTTTTTAGATGAGATGATAATGATGGAATAAAGCGATTGAATTTTTCATATCTTTTTAACTGGTGCAAATATAGGTGATAATTATTTTAGAATGCAAATTTAATTTAAAATTAAAAGATAAGTTCTTGATAAACAGACATTAAATTTTTGCCAATTATTTCATCATTAAATTTTTGAACAAAATTAAGACTATTTTCAGCGCGACGCTTTCTCTCCGCCTCATTGTTCCACAGAAATTCTATTTTGGACTTTATATCTAAATAATCATTTGGGTTTACATACATAGAATCTTCTCCACCAGCTTCTGGTAAACAACTTAAATTGCTTGTAATCACAACAGTATTAGAGAAATGTGCCTCAATAATTGGAATCCCAAATCCTTCGAAAAAGCTGGGATAAACGAAGATTTCTGCCAGTTTATAAATTGCAGCAAGCTCCTCCATCGAAACATTTTCTAGAAATTGAACTTGAGTTTGAAGCGAATTTTTATTGATGAATTTTTGAACTTTTTTAAAATACTTCGTTTTTCTACCAATTACAACTAATGGAATTTCAGTTTTATCAATTGCTTTTACGATGTTTAAAAGATTTTTTCGCTCCTCTATTGTTCCAACGTTTAAGATAAATCTTTCTGGTAAATTATATTTTTCTTTTATTAAATTTAAAAATTGCGCATCTTGATTTTCTTTAAAAACTGAATGACAACCTTGATAAACAATACGAATCTTATCTTCCGGGATTTTTAAATATTGAATAATATCACGTTTCGTTTGTAGGGAAATTGCAATGATAAGATCTGCGTTTTCGCAAGCTTTTTTAAATTTCCAGAAATGAATTTTGCGATCTAAAAAAGAATAATATTTTGGAAACCGCATGAAAATTAAATCATGGATGGTAACCACTTTTTTAATAGGTTTTTCGTTCCATTTCAAAGGTAATTCACCAGAAAGTCCGTGGAAAATATCACAACCAGAATTTTGTGCATCTTTCCCCATTTTCAACTGTCGAGAAAAATTTCCTTTTGTAGTTTCTACGAAGGAAACATTGGGGAATTCCAGAATTTTTTTTCCTTTTTCAGAAAGATTATTATTAAATAATATAGATTGATTTTCAGGAAAGTAAGTGGCTAAAATTCGCACCAAATCTCGGGAATAGTTGCCTAAACCAGAGCTGTTATTGAAAAATCTTTTGGCATCAAATCCAATTTTCATTTGCAGTTATTTATTTTTTTTAAGGTCAAATGGAATCTTTATGAAATCTAATTTTTTTCACAAAATTTACTTTTCTGCGATTTCTTTGCTAAAAATTTTTACTTCGGATAATGTAGTTTGGTCTTTCCTTCACTTGTTTGAAAATTTTACCTAAATAAATTCCGATTATACCTAAGATTATCAATTGTAAGCCACCGAAAAAGACAACCGTCATTATTAAAGATGCCCAACCAGAAATTTCTGTTTCTGCAAAAAAAGCGTGAATTACATAAATTCCATATCCGAAAATAGCAATTGCTGAGAATATAAATCCAAGATAAGCCGCTAAATATAAGGGTTTTACACTAAAAGATGTAATTCCTGTAAAGGCAAATTTCATCATTTTTTGTAAATCATAACTGCTTTCTCCACTTGCTCTTTCTCCTGCTGTAAAATGAATTCCCGTTTGTTTAAAACCCATCCAGTTGGATAAACCTCGCAGAAAAACGTCTGCTTCATTCATATTTCGTACAACATCTACCACAGAAGAATCCATCAATCTGAAATCTGAACCGCCACCTTCACGCAAATTAACATCAGATATACCGGCTAAAAATTTATAATATAATGCAGAGGTTTTTCTTTTAAATCGGGATATTTGTTTGGGATATTTTCTGATTGTATAAACGATATCAAAACCTTCTTCCCATTTTGCAATCATTTCTGAGATTAATTCTGGTGGATGTTGCAAATCTGCATCCATAGAAATCACGGCGTTTCCATCTGCACAATCCAAACCAGCTTTTACAGCTGGTTGATGCCCAAAATTTCGAGAAAATTCTATGAATTTTACTTCTTCAAAATTTCTAGATAATTCTTCTAATTTTTGCTGTGTTTGGTCTCTACTTCCATCATTTACAAAAATAATTTCAAATCTGTAATTTTTGAGCCCAGAAAAAACTTCCTTGATTTTTTGATGAATCAAAGCGACATTATCTTCTTCATTATGAGCGGGAATGACGAGGGAAATCTTTTTCACAAAATTAATTTAGTTGATAATTTTTCTCGAAATCTTTGGTCATTAATTCATAAATAATTCTAAACCAAACGATGCAACAAGGTAAGGCTTTCAAAGAATATTTCATGATGTAATCGTCTTTTATGAATTTTGGAAACAAATCTGAAAAAGAAAAGCACGTTAAAATAATAACAAAAAGTAGCATTCCGATAATCAAAGGAGATTTTTCTTTTTGGATAATGAACCAAATCATGACACCTGAAACTGCAATAATGTAGGTTGGAGATTCTGAACTTGAACTAAAAAGAACGATAAATAAAAGCGTAGAAGCCAAAATCATCAATTGAAATGCTAAGTTTTTATATTGCTTAATTCTTACATAAGGCAAAGCAAAAACGGCCATTCCTGGGATTAAAAATACTAAATTAGAGATTGAAGCATCTCCCAAAACTCGGCGTACAATGCCCATTAAAGAATAATCTTGACGGTTGCCCAAAACCTGATTAGCAGCATTTTTTTCGGATAAAGATTGAAACCAATCTGCATAAGATTGCAAACCAAAATGCGTACTAGAAAGCAACATGGGTAAGATTAAAAATAATGCTCCAAAACCAACTAATGAAAGAATAAATTTCCATTTATTTTTCACAAAGAAAAAGGCAGAAAGTCCGGCTATTCCGTATAATTTTACAAAAAAACCAATCATGATAGCCATTGCAGATTGGGTTTCTTTTCTTTCGTAAATGTAGGTTGCAGAAAGCATTAATAAACCCGTTAACGCGATATTAAATTGTAAACTTACTGCTGCCGTGATGAATTCTTGCAGACAAAGCCACGCAAAAAACGCCTTTTTAGCCGTTGAAAATGGCAATTTATGAATGGCAAATAAAAATATAGCGGTATTGGCAACATTCCACAAAACAATACCCAACCAATCTGGTAAAATTGCAAAAGGTGCAATTAGAACACTAAATAAAATACCATAATGATTGGAATCAAAATGGACATCTGGATACAAAAGATAGATGTTTTTTTGAGCTAAGGTATTGGTGAATACATTTTTAAAAATCATATAATTGTTGTACTTCCCTTCACCACCTACAAATTTTGTTATTGCCGAAATGATGGAAACTAGGATATAAATCCCAAAAATATATTTGGGATTTGAGATGAATTTTAAAAATTTTTCTTTCAAAATGGATTGAGTATTTAAATTGATCTAAAATATTGATAACAGCGAAAGTTTGCAGCCCGACTTGAGTGGAAATCCTTTTTTTCATTGCGAGTAAATACATTTTCAACGGATTTCTTCACTTCGTTCGCAATGACAAAAAGATTGGGAACGGAAGGCGGATTAAGCTGCCTAAATAATTCTAAATATATTAAACAGCTACGTTATTTTCTCTCAAAGCATCATTTAGAGAGGTTTTTTTGTCTGTAGATTCTTTTCTTTTACCAATAATTAAAGCGCAAGGAACTTGAAATTCTCCAGCAGGAAATTTTTTGGTGTAGCTTCCAGGAATTACCACAGAACGTTCTGGCACATATCCTTTGGTTTCTACTGGCGAATCTCCTGTAACATCTATAATTTTGGTAGACATTGTGAGGCAAACATTGGCACCCAAAACTGCTTCTTTTCCTACGCGAACACCTTCTACCACGATACAACGTGAACCTATGAAGGCATCATCTTCTATAATTACAGGTGCTGCTTGAAGCGGTTCTAAAACGCCACCAATTCCTACTCCACCACTTAAATGTACGTTTTTGCCAATTTGTGCACAACTTCCAACGGTTGCCCAAGTATCTACCATAGTTCCAGAATCTACATAGGCACCAATATTTACATAAGATGGCATCAAAATAACGCCAGAAGCGATGTATGCACCTTCTCTTGCAACTGCGTGCGGAACTACACGAACACCTTTTTCGGCGTAATTTCTTTTTAACGGCATTTTATCGTGAAATTCAAACGGACCCACTTCTATGGTTTCCATTTTTTGAATTGGGAAGTACATTACGACTGCTTTTTTCACCCATTCGTTTACCTTCCAACCGTTTTCTGTAGGTTCTGCCACGCGAAGTTCGCCTAAATCTAATTGACGAATAACTTCTCGGATGCTTTTTCCGCTATCATCACTTTGTAGCAATTCTCGGTTGTCCCAAATATTTTCTATGGTTTGTTGTAAAGTCATTATTTATTTATTTTATATTTTTTTGATGGCTGCAAATTTACAAAACTCTTCTTGCGAAAAGGTAGGCTTTGTTCCAATATTTATTATTTAATGAAGAAATCATCACTCCTTTTGAGGTTGATGCATGGATAAAGGTAATTTCTCCATCGCTGTTGATGGTGTGCACAATGCCAACATGCGAAACTTTTGTTCCACCAGAAGTTGCAAAAAATACCAAATCTCCAGGTCTAATTTCCTTATTGTTTATTTCCTTGCCTTCTAAAGCCTGATCTGAAGATCTTCTTGCTATTTTTTTATCATTTTCTATAAATACTTTGCAAACTAATCCCGAGCAATCAAATCCATCGGATGTATTTCCTGCATACTTATAAGGAACACCGATGTATTTTTCTGCATCTTTCAAAATTTTATTTATTGCTGAGCTATTTTTTCCAGAATAATTGGATTCTATATTTTTTAAACTTGCATTTTTTACCACTACTTTCTTACCTGAGGATTTTGCAACAACATTTTTGGAACTTCCGCAAGAAAATACAATAAAACTAAACGCAAGAAATAAGGCAAATGACTTCATAAAAACAAATTCTGTGTAAATATAACATTGTATCAGATGATTTCAAAATTTACTTCTGCCTCCAACTTGGGAAATTTTGTTTCGCATTTGAAAAATTTGCCAGTACAATCTATTTCTTTCCAGCCTTTTTTCTTACCAATATCTCCTACTTCTGCAACAATTGGCGTAAATGAGATTTCATCTTGATCTTTTCTGTAATCTTCTCTGTATTGAACAGCAACGTCTAAAATACAGTGAAAATCTGTATTTAACTTCACATTTCTGTAGATAATATCATAATGAGATTCTATATTTTCTGGAATTTCAAAATATTGTTCCCAATTTTTGGTGCTGCCTGTTTCTTTTGAAATTTGTTCTAAAGCTATATAGAGTGCAATTGTGTAATATTTTCTGGTTTGTATTCTAAGATAATCATTTGGAAAATGTCCGCCTTCAAAGAGTAGGGTAGGAATTCCAGATTTGGTGAAATTATCTCCCGTAGAATTTGGGTAAAATTCATCGTTATACCTTCCAACATGGTTTGGAATTAAATTTTGCATTTGATCGTTTACATAAGATATCACAGACATTGCCTTTTTCCTGGTATCCGTAATTTCTTTTTCTACATTTTCTGCAGGCGCGAGAAAAGATAAAGTTGCCGGATTTTGTCTATCTGTGCTGAATATGGTACGTTGCTCATGCAGATTTAAGGCATAATCGTATTTTTTTTTCTTTATCAAATTTTTCAGAATTGGAAATTCCTTGCTAGATTCCATTTTATAATCTCTATTCAAATCAATATCTAAAGCATTTCTGCGGTTCCAAGATTCAGATCCATCCGGATTGAGCATAAAAACAAAATCTAAAGAAATATTTTCGAAAATATCTGTGAATAGTGCTTCATTATTCTTTTTAATTTCCAGCAAATCTAGCATTGCATGAGTTGCATTACTTTCATTGCCATGCATTTGTGACCATGCAAGAATATTACAAATTCCTGTACCCATAGAAAATAGATAGATCGGTTTTCCTAAATAGGATGTACCAATTTCTGAAATATAATCGCTGTAATTCTTCTGTAGGTAAGAAAATAATATTTCAGGGGAAATATAGCGATTAGGAAAATTTGGATTCTGTAGGTAGTGTTCTACAATTTTCATTGTTTACAATTTTATATTCATCAAAAATAATTTTTTATTTCTTACAGTGCAAATGATTACATTTGTAAATTCTTTAAACAAGTGTAAATGTCAGAATGTCTGTTGATATTTTTGTTAATTAAATATTCAATAAAAATAATTTACAAATCACTATTAATCAATTATTTATAGCCATCAATTAAATATAATAATGAAACTAGCTTTAAGTTAAAAACATGCGTATTTCCTCAATTGCTGAAACTAACATTAAACGAAACATAAAATTATTAAGTAAGATAAATTAACGAGTTTACATTTGTTTCAAAAGCCATTTTTTAAACAATACTTCAACGCGTTTAAAGGAATTTTATAGTAAATTGTTCTTTGAATAATCTGCTAAAAAAGCCTTAAATTGAAAATCAAGTTTTAAAAGTACCATAAACAGGACTTTTATGCTGAATCTTATTTTTTAAGCAGTTTTCTGATCTATAATAGAAATTAAACTTTATAGTATCATGAGGTAAGTATGGAAGTACATTTATTGGCGGATATAATGAAGCATCTGCCTTTTCTTGGCAAAACACTTATCCACAAAAAGAATATTTAAAGTAATAATCATGGTAGTTTATCCACAAATTACTTTTAAGTAGCTTATATATAGTACTTTAAGGCGTATTTACATTTGTAACGATATTAAACTTCGTTTATTTACAATTGTAATGAAAACCAACTTATTTTTATTTACATTTGTAATTAAGTAAATTTACATTGATGAAAAATATAAATGAAAGAATTGAAAAGATAATTGAGCATTCTCAACTTTCAAATTCAGAATTTGCCGATGCAATTGAAGTACCTCGCTCCTCCATTTCTCATATTATATCTGGAAGGAACAAACCATCTTTAGATTTTCTGGTAAAGATTAAAAATGAGTTCCCGACCTTCACTTGGGATTGGATGATATATGGTGAGGGAGAAATGCAAAAATCCGAAACAGATAAAATTGAAAACATTGAGAAAGTTGAAACTAAAAAAGGAGAAATAGAAAAACCAAAGGCAGCTACTCTACCCGATTTATTTTCTTTGATTGATGACGAAAATTTTGGTGCGACTGAGAGTGAAGATAAAGTCTTGAAACCTATTGTTCCAGATTATCCCACAGCTGGACAATCTCTAAAAAAAAGTATTTTAGACGATTCTCAACGATTAGACATTGAGGAAAAATTTGAAACTAATAAAACAATTGAAAATCAAGCAGTTAAAGTAAAGAGAATTGTACTGTTTTATGATAATGGAAAATTTGAAACTTTTGAACCATAAATTGATTCTAAGTTATCTACCGTAATTGGAACATCCGAAAATGTAAGCATATCCAATAAGTAATATCACTAAAATTAATAAAATAAGCAAGACGAAATTTAACGCTAAATTAATTATTGAAAGTTTTTTCGCATTTTTTAAATCCTTAAGTTCTTCTCGAAGATATATTGGATTATATTTTAACAACAAAGTTTTTTTCAGAACGGATTAAAAAAGGTATAACTATAATTAATATAAACCCTATTCCTGTCACAAAAGTCAAAAGTATTGAAGCAATGGATAAATATAGATATAATTTGGAAGTCTTCATTTAAAATTTTTAGAACTCCATCTCTGGAATTTCACCGTCAATAATCAATTCTGCTTCTGTAGATTTAATAATTTCTTCCACGGAAACTCCTGGTGCTCTTTCCAAAAGTTTAAAACCGTTTGGTGTAATTTCTAATACTGCCATTTCTGTAACAACTTTTTTCACGCAGCCAACTCCCGTTAAAGGTAATGTACAATTCTTCAAAATTTTAGATTCGCCTTTTTTATTAACGTGCATCATCGCTACAATTATATTTTCTGCAGATGCTACCAAATCCATTGCTCCGCCCATACCTTTCACCATTTTACCAGGAATTTTCCAGTTGGCAATATCCCCGTTTTCAGAAACTTCCATGGCACCAAGTATTGTTAAATCTACTTTTTTGCTGCGAATCATCCCAAAACTAAAAGAAGAGTCGAAAAAAGATGCTCCGGGAAGAGTTGTGATTGTTTGCTTTCCCGCATTAATTAGATCTGCATCTTCTTCTCCTTCAAATGGAAAAGGACCCATTCCAAGAACGCCATTTTCACTTTGGAATTCAACATTTAAAGTATCTGATACATAATTTGCAACCAAAGTAGGAATTCCAATTCCAAGGTTTACGTAATATCGATCTTGTACTTCTTTGGAAATTCTTTGCGCAATTTGTTCTTTTGTAAGCATAGTTTAATCTTATGCTGCAATTTATTAAAAATTCAATTAGCAACTATAAAAAAATTAAAATATTTGTAATTACTTTAATTTTACCTCAATAAAATTGAAAATTCTCATTATCTTTAAAAGCTAGATTCAACTATTTTTAAATAATTATATGAAACTTATATTTACCTTTTTCGTTTTTTTATTATTTAATTTTTCTTACGCTCAAGAAAATTTAACTTACCAAAAACCTTCAGCAGAAATTTTGCAACTTGCAGATTACGAGCGTCCTCCATCTATAATGACGAATAGTAAAAAAGATTGGTTGGTGATGACTTTTCGTCCAACCTATGCAACTTTACAAGATCTCAGCCAGAAAGAAATGAAATTAGGAGGTTTGAGGATAAATCCTGTTACCAATATTGGAAGCAGCGTTACCTATTCTGATAACCTAAAAATTAGAAAAATGGCTGACAAAAAAGAACAACAGGTAAAAAGTCTACCACAAAATCCACAAATGGCGTACTTTTCTTTTTCTCCAGATGAAAAAAAACTAGCTTTTACCAATACCACAGGAAAAGGTGTAGAACTTTGGGTTGTAGATTTGGAAAACTATACCGCAAAAAAAATTACTAATGATAATTTAAATGCAAACGTTGGAAATCCTTATAGTTGGAATAAGGACAGCCAATCATTTCTAATAAAAGTTTTACCCACAAACAGAGAAAATTTGCTCAATTCTGAAGACGATTTACCAACTGGACCAACAGTTTCTACAGCAGATGGAAAAGTTTCTCAAAATAGAACTTATCAAGATTTATTGAAAAATCCACAAGATGAGCAAAATTTTAAAACTTTGGTTGCCTCAGAATTATATACCGTAAATTTGGATGGTAATTTGAAAAAATTTAAAGAGCAAAATCTTTATATTTCAAATTCTTATTCTCCAGATGGTAACTTACTGATGCTTACCTATTTGAAAGAACCTTTTTCTTACATCGTACCATTAAGTAGATTTCCAATGACTAGCGATATATATGATATTTCTGGGAATTTTGTGAAAACGGTGAGTGATATTCCACTAAACGAAATAATGCCTAAAGGATTTTCTTCTACTCGTGCAGGAAAAAGAGCGATGTCTTGGAGAGATGATGAAGCTGCAACATTAGTCTTTGTGGAAGCTTTGGATGGCGGAGATCAAAGCAAAGCAACAGAGTTTCGTGATGAGATTTTTACTTGGAAAGCACCTTTTTCTTCTGCTCCCGTTTCTTTTTTTAAGACTAAACAGCGTTTTGCAGGTATAGATTGGGCTAACTCTAATTATGCTGTCGTTTCAGAATCTTGGTATGATACTAGAAATAGTAAATCTTTTTTAATTAATTTAAAAGATGGAAGTTTCAAAACCATCGAAGATAGAAATTCTCAAGATATTTACAAAGATCCAGGATATTTTAATCAGACCAAAAACCAGTTTGGTAGAAATGTGATTGATGTGCAAAATGGAAATGCCTATTTGATTGGAGAAGGATTTACAAAAGATGGACAATTCCCTTTTATAGATGAAATGAACTTGACATCAACCACAAAAAAAAGATTGTACACTTCTCAATTGAAAAATTCTAGCGAGAAAATAATTGATATTTTAGACATAAAAAAAGGTGATATTTTGGTTGTAGAGCAATCTCCAACGCAATATCCTAATTATTTCAAGAGAAATTTTAAAACTAAAAAAACCGTAGCCGTTACCGATTTGAAAAATCCTTTTGAAAGTATTAAAAACGTGTATAAAGAAGTTATTTCTTACAAAAGAAACGATGGTGTAGAACTTACTGGAACTTTATATTTGCCTGCAAACTACGATAGAAAAGCGAAAAATGTGAAATTACCACTGCTAATTTGGGCTTATCCAAGAGAATATAAAGATAAAAGTACGGCTGGTCAAAATTCTCAAAACCCAAATGATTTCACTTTTCCAAGTTATGGTTCTTTTATCTATTGGGTTACAAAAGGTTATGCCGTTTTAGACGATGCATCTTTCCCAATTATTGGCGAAGGAAAAACCGAACCAAATGATACTTTCATCACGCAATTGGTTGCAGATGGACGTGCTGCAATAGATGCAGTAGATGCATTAGGATATATTGATAGAACAAAAGTTGCAGTTGGTGGCCATTCTTACGGAGCCTTTATGACGGCAAATTTACTCACACATTCCAAAGATTATGCTTGCGGAATTGCAAGATCTGGTGCATATAATAGAACTTTAACTCCTTTTGGATTTCAATCTGAGCAAAGAAATTATTGGGACGTACCAGAATTATACAATACCATGTCTCCTTTTATGAACGCAGATAAAATGAAAACACCATTACTATTGATTCATGGAGCTGCAGATAATAATCCAGGCACTTTCACTTTGCAGACAGAACGTTATTTTCAAGCATTAAAAAATCTTGGAGCACCAGTTCGTATGGTTTTATTGCCAAGAGAAGCTCATGGATACAGAGCCAAAGAAAATATTTTGCATACACTTTGGGAACAAGATCAATTTTTGGAAAAATGTTTGAAAAAATAAAAAAACCTATTGCACATCTTTAGTTTAAATCATAAAAATCACATTATCAGTTAACTAAAAAAAATTAAACGCGAAATTTATTTTTAATATGTCATATTTAAATAAGCAAAGAGGAATATGCAAGAAGATTTGATTAAGCGTTCGCTTAAAATGAGAATATTCGCATTCTTTGCACTCTCTCAAAAGATTTAGAGTGATTAAAAAATCTTTGCGTTTAAAAATTGGTCCTTAAATGTACAACTGGCAATAGAATTTATCAATCCTTTCTTTTTGGAAGGATTTTTTTTGAGGAAATTTATTACAATAAATATCCGTAATTTTGCACTCAATTATTTTTAAATGAAAACATTACTTCGCTATTTGAAACCGCACAAATGGCTACTTATATTATCGCTTTTTTTAGCAACTGTCAATCAAGTTTTTTCTTTGTTTAGTCCTGCTATTACGGGAAACATTCTAGATCAATTGGTTACACATCCAAATTTTTTCGATAAAGAGGAATTGCTGCCTAGAACAATGGATGAATTTTTTAAAGGTACAGATTTGTATCACGGTGTATTTTATTTTTTAGGATTGCTGATAGGAACCGCAATGGTAAGTAGAATTGCAAAAGCATTTCAAGATTATGTGGTAAGCGTGATAACCCAGAAATTTGGGGCCAATATTTTCACAGATGGTTTGCAACATTCTATGGCACTACCCTTTCAACAATTTGAAGACCAAAGAAGTGGAGAAACGTTGTCGATATTGACAAAAGTAAGAGAAGATTCTGTTAAATTTATCACCAATTTCATCAATATATTCTTCGGAATTTTGGTGAGTATTATTTTCGTTTCAATTTATGCAATTCGTTTGCACTGGTCTATAATGCCTGTATATATTGTAGGAATATTTTTCATCGCATTTATTACAAATTTATTAAGTAAAAGAATAAAAACCATTCAAAAAAATATCGTTTCGGAAACTACAAGTTTGGCCGGAAGTACTACAGAAAGTTTGCGGAATATTGAGATTGTAAAAAGTTTGGGTTTAACGAATCAAGAAGTTAAACGACTGAATAACAATACTTACAAAATTTTGGGATTAGAATTGCGAAAGGTGAAAAGCATCCGTTCTTTGAGTTTCATACAAGGAACTTTGGTGAATTTTTTACAGCAGATGATCACGTTGACCTTGTTATTGTTAATATTTAAAAATGTGGTAACACCAGGACAATATTTATCTTTGGTTTTCTACGGATTCTTTATTTTCGGACCAATGCAGGAGATTGGAAACATCATTATTTCTTATAGAGAAGCGGAGGCATCTTTGCATAATTTTGATACTTTGATGAAAAAACCGGTAGAAGAAAAACCATTGAAGCCGAAACAAATTGGCGCAATTGAGAAATTACAATTTCAAAAAGTAGCATTTCAACATCAATCTGCATCCTATAAAGCACTGAACGATATTTCTTTTGAAGTAAAAAACGGCGAAACGATTGCATTTGTTGGTCCAAGTGGATCTGGAAAGAGTACTTTAGTGAAATTATTGGTAGGTCTGTACCGACCAAAAGAAGGTGCTATATTCTATAACAACATCAATGGAAATGAATTTGATTTTGATGAATTGCGCAATCAGATTGGTTTTGTAACGCAAGACACGCAACTTTTTGCCGGTACGATAAAGGAAAATTTACTATTTGTAAATCCAAATGCTACCGAAGCTGATATTGAATTGGCTTTAAAAAAATCTAGTTGTACAGCATTAATCGAGCGCGCCGAAAAAGGGATAGAAACCGTAATAGGAGAAGCAGGATTAAAATTAAGCGGTGGCGAAAAACAAAGAATTGCGATTGCAAGAGCACTTTTGCGAAAGCCACATTTGCTTATTTTTGATGAAGCCACTTCTGCACTTGATAGCATTACTGAAGAAGAAATAACTTCTACCATCCGAGAAATTTCTAAAGAAAAAGAGCAAATTACGGTTTTGATTGCACACAGATTAAGCACCATAATGCATGCGGACAGGATTTATGTTTTGGAGAAAGGAAATGTAATAGAAATGGGTTCTCACTTTAATTTAATAGAAGAAAAAGGTTTGTATTATGCGATGTGGAGACAGCAGATTGGGGAAAGGAAAATGGTTGCTAAAACAATGTAATGTTTTTGTATATTTGATAACTTGTTAAAAATATTTTATAATAATGCCAATCGCTGAATTTCTCTTAAAAACAACCTTAGGTTCACTAATAAAAGAAGGAATTAATTCTTTAAAGAGAATATTAGAAAATACAAAAATTGAATTGGTTGTAACAAATTCAGATTTAGAAGAAGCAATTTACAACCATAATCAATTTGTCATAAATAGTACAAAATCAGTTTCATTTAAAGATTTAAAAGGAAGCAAAAGTTTAAGTGATATATATATTGAATTAGATATACAATTAGAAGCGCGAAGTAGAAAATCTAAAGAAGAAAATGATGAAAAGCAAAATATAGAGAAAATCTTAACGTCAAACCACAATAATCAACATATTGTAATTTTAGGAGGTCCAGGAGCTGGAAAAACAACAACAGTTAAACACATCTGCCAACTAGTTTTATATACAGAAATTGAAATTAACTATTGCTTACCAATCCTAATTAATCTTAGAGATATAAATGATTCGGAATCAATTTACTCAGTTTTAAAATCTATTCTCGGTATTGAAGTGTTCAGTAAAGAAAAAGATAAAACACTTAACGTAGACGATATTCTGCTAAGAGATAAATATATCAACTCTTATTTGAATAGCTTAAAAGCTATATTAATACTTGACGGATTCGATGAAGTTAAGCCAACCCGAATTGCTAAATTTTATAAGGAAATTGAATCGTTAATGGCAAATCTTTCAACTACTTTAGTGATTTTAACATCTAGAAGTCCGTCATATAATTACAATATCGAGAATTCTTTAGAATATGAGATTTGCGACTTAAGTCATGATCAAATAACGGATTTTACAAAAAAATGGTTTATTAACTCGGGAAATTCGACTACTTTTATTGAGGAATTAAATAATTCAAAATTTTATGATCTTTCGCTTAAGCCTTTAACTCTTGCGCATTTATGTGCTATTTATGAACGTACGGGAAAGTTTTATGACAAACCTAGGTCAATTTATAAAAAATTAATAAGAATTTTAATTGAAGAATGGGATGAACAAAGAGGAATTGTTCGCGAATCGCAGTATTCTAATTTTGATAATGAACAAAAGTTTGAGTTTTTGACACAGTTTGCATATACATTAACAATAAATTACTCTCAGAAAAAATACAACGAAGATATTTTCTTGGACACATATAATCTAATCTGTTCAGATTTCAACCTACTCTCTTCAGAAAGCAGAAAGGTTATAAAAGAAATTGAAAGTCATATCGGAATTATTATCAAATCATCTTATGATAGCTTTGAATTTGTACATAAATCAATGCAGGAATATCTTTCTGCTGAATATATTGTAAAACTTCCAGAGATTCCAGTTAAACTATTTTACGATACAAATATTTCAAATGAATTAGCAATTGCGGTATCATTATCTTCAAAACCTAATGAATATTACTACAAATTAGTTTTTGAATTGTTTACAAAAGAGAATTTAAGCAAACAATTTATATTAGAATTTTTAAGTCGACTTCTTTATGAAAAACCCAATTTTAAAGATAATATTTTAATCCCTTTTAGTTTTATTTATATTCTTAATTTACTCTCAGATCATATTTATGATGAGAATAATAATGTTGAAAATGAATTTATTTCAACATTTAATATTGTAGTTCAAAATTATTTTGATGACAAGGACTTTAAGCTGTCATTCCGCAAACTTTTATTACATATTGAAGATGATGAATTTCATGCAGTACCAAATGAGGATGATGGAGATGCGTGCTATTTACTTTTTGCAGATAGTTTTGCTGTTGAATTTAGTCAAGAAACATTATATATTGTCGATGTTACGCAAAGATTTAAAATCCCATTTCAATACTTTAACAAATTTATCTATTATTGAAAGACAAATTGAAATATAATAAATCAATTATTATTTTCTGTAACTGCTTTTTTCGCAGATTCGAATAATATAGAACAATCTTAAAATTTATTCTGTCACTATTCTCTATTTTATTTCTCAATATTTAAAATTATTATTGTTTTAAATTTTGGTGTATTAAAATTAACATCATTAAAGAGTATCCAATTCCTACAAATCAAAATATGACATCAAAAAAAACATTTCCCTCACAATAAATGTTTATTTTTCAAAATATAAACCTAAAATTCTAGTCTCTCTTCCTCACAGTTCTCTGCTCAATTCTTTTCTCAAACTTTTCACCTTGAAAAATTCGTTGTACCATAATTCCAGGAATGTGAATTTCGTTGGGATCTAATTCACCTGGAGCTACTAATTCTTCTACTTCGGCGATGGTTATTTTTCCTGCTCCTGCCATTGGCGCATTGAAATTTCTTGCCGTTCCTTTAAAAATTAAATTTCCTGCATGATCTCCTTTCCAAGCTTTCACAATAGAATAATCTGCTTTGTAGGCATGCTCTAAAATGTGCATTTTGCCCTCAAATTCTTTGGTTTCTTTGCCTTCCGCTACCTCTGTTCCAAAACCTGCAGGTGTATAAAAAGCAGGAATTCCACATTGTGCAGCTCGGCATTTTTCAGCTAAAGTTCCTTGTGGAGTGAGTTCTACTTCCAATTCACCGGAAAGCATTTGACGTTCAAATTCAGCATTTTCGCCAACATAAGAAGCGATCATTTTTTTTATTTGTTTTTTTTGTAAAAGTAATCCTAAGCCAAAATCATCTACTCCTGCATTATTAGAAATACACGTAAGATCTGTAACTCCGCTTTCTACCAAGGCATTGATAGAGTTTTCTGGGATACCACATAATCCAAATCCACCGAGGATTAAAGTCATTCCATCAGAAATTCCAGCAATGGCTTCTTCTACGTTTTTCACTCTTTTATCAATCATTATTCTAAAAATTTTGCGAAGAAATTAATCGAAAAATTAAATCTTCATTGTTCAAATATTGTTGCTAAATTTACAATTAAATTTTAGAAGTGAGGAAAATGTAACAATTTTTTTTTATTTAAATTCTTTTAATAAATATAATCTCGCTAAAATCAAATATGCCTTGAAAATAAAGCCGCGATGATGTTTTTAGCATCAAAACTGAAAACTTAGTTTTTTTTTAAATTAAAAAATTATAATCTTTAAATCTAAAGTTAAATCTTTAAATAATTGATTTTGAGAATCAAATTATTTTATACAAATATTATTTCTCAACTATTGCTAGTATTGAAAAATTGTCTTATTTTTGCAACTTGTTAATCAACCTCTGACGAAAACCGTGAATGTTGTTTAGCTTTCAAATTATTTTTTATTATTAATAATGGATTTAGTAAAGTACGTACAAGAAAAGTACATTGAGACAAAGGATTTCCCAGTATTCAAATCTGGAGACAGCATTACCGTTTATTACGAAATTCGTGAGGGTGCTAAAACAAGAACGCAGTTTTTTAAAGGAACTGTAATTCAAATTAGAGGAACTGGTCGCACGAAAACATTTACCATCAGAAAAATGAGTGGAGATGTAGGTGTAGAAAGAGTATTCCCAATGAATATGCCAGCATTGCAAAACATTACTTTAGATAGAAAAGGTAAAGTAAGAAGAGCAAGAATTTACTATTTCAGAGAGTTGAGAGGTAAAAAAGCAAGAGTAAAAGATGTAGCTTACACAAAAAAATAGTTACTTTTTAAATATAAAATCCCGCAAATTGCGGGATTTTTTTTGTTCTTATTCTTAAAACTTAGTTTCAATAATAAATTTCAACGAAAGAACTATAAAAAATAACAATTTATAGAAAAAATTCAGGCTTTTTTCAAAAATTCTATTTTCCTACAATCAATTTTAAGGTTTTTTCACCACCAATTGAATTAATTTTCACAAAATAATTACCATTAGAAAGATTTTGTGTACTAAATTTTTGTCGAGAATTCACCACCAATTTTTCTGTTGTGGAGATTAATCTACCAGAAAGATCATATATCTGCACGACAACTTTTCCAAAAGTACTTATGGGAAAATTGATAGAAAATTCAACATTCGCAGGATTGGGATAGATAAAAAAATCTGAATTTGTATTTCCAGAAATGCATTCTTCCGGAATTTTGTAATCTTCTGTTTGATCATTAATATTATTTTTTGCACCTGCAGATGCATCTACACCAACTCCTCTTTTTGCAAAAGTTTCCCAAATCATGCATCTGTTTTCGCCATTATTAGATGCGATATCAGCAGCAATGATGGCATCTCTACCAGAAATAAAAGTAGGATTGCATTCTTGAATTTTTAAACCATCCATCACCAATTGTGTCACTTTTGCGCTACCACTATTTGGATTGGCAACAATATCTGAAGAAAATCCAAATTTGTTTGCAAATTTCCAATGCATATCCCATAATATTGATGCCCAAACAAAACCAATTGCATGCACATCTGGTTTCAACTCGCCATCTTCTAAAAATTCTCTGCCATTTGTAGAAGCATAAGTAAAACCATCCACAGCAAAATCTGGCGAATATTTCCCAATTCGTATACCATTTCCCGCGGCATCTTGTCCTGCAGCAAATGTGGAAATAGATCTCGGTTTTGCGGCTGTTGCATCTTGTGTATTCGTCATCATTAAACTAAAAAAATCTGACCAACCTTCTCCCATTTGTTCTTTCGAAATATTTCTATCCAAACAAGAATAGCCATTTCCTGTGCTTCTATTGGAAACTCCGTGTGTATATTCGTGAATAATAATTCCGTTATCAAAACTTCCATCTATGAAAACATCATTATTAGAATCATGTTTTAAACTTACATTCACTGTCGTACCATTCGCAATTGTTGTTTTTATAAATTCACCTTCGGTATTTTCAATTAAAATAGAAGGAATTGTGATGCTTGCATCTGTACCTCCCATCGTATTAAAATTTACAGAATTAGCTGCATTGTATATAATTGCTCCAACTCCACCAGCATTTTGTATATTTTTCACTTTTATTACAAAACTACAATCTCCTCTTTCTGCCAAACCTATTTTTTGGCTCATAGAATTTGCAGGAAGAGCATTGCAGGCGTTTACAATATTTGCAACTTCTATATTTGCGGTAATTCCTGCGGCTGTAAGATCTTGTCCAAAATCTGCATTTCGAGAGTTTGGCGTTCTAGGTATTGCAAGAGTTGGCGCATTGTAGAACAATCTTTGGATGGAAGCAGGTTGCCAAAGATACATTTGCATTCTAGGTGAAGTTCCATCTGGTGGGGTTGCAAAATTAGCATTGTTAAAATCTCCACCATCTTGCGCTTCTGCAAAAACTGCATCTCCAGATTTTCCGCCTTTTCCAAAATTATTTGCTTGAAAATTTCGGGAAGATTCTGTGAAACCGAATTGATAAAAATTATCATGGCTTTTATTATTTACGTAAAATAAATTGGTAATTGCCGCAGATTTATTGTTGATTGCTGGCTGATTTAAGTTTAAAGGGAAATTAAAATCTCTTGAATTTCCTCCATCTGGTGAAGATCCTATTTGGTTGTTTCCACCTAAATCATCGTACGCGTAAACATTGTTTCCTCTAGTTATGGTGAATGAGTTTGAGCCATCTGAATGCCAACCTTCTGGCGAAGCACTGAGTACATATGGATTGGTAACAAGACTTCTGCTGCCAAAATTAGGGCTTTCTATCGGTAATGCAAACACATGGTAGGAAGCGAGATTTGGGGCGATTTTTTCATCATTTATAAAAGAAAATTCTTGTGTTTTAGTATGTTTAAAAGTTATATCATGTATTGTATTTTGATGAAAACAGGCTAAATTTAAATTTTGTTTATGAAAAATCTCTCCAGTAGATGCATCTGCAAAAACATTCCAAAAATTGGGTGAGTTATTTTCGGGAAATATAAATTCGTAAGCGAGATTGGGTTTTTCATCTTTGATAAAATAGACAGGCCTTTGTTTTGCAAAATTTTGAATACCAGATTCAGGTTGTTCCCAATTTAAGATTTGGTAGTTGGTTTTATTTTTATTAAAATTTAAAATTAATATGGAAAAAACATCTTTTGCTGACAATTTTGGGGCGGAATTTCTAGAATTTTCTATCTTAAAATTAAATTGATTTGAAAAATATTGAATTTTTTTTTTCCTTATTAAAACACTTGCAACTGCATTGTGAACGGGAATATCATCAATAGTTTGTTGCAGTTTTACAACGGTGCTTTTCATAGATGGGCTGTATTCTTCACTTTCTATTTTAAAAGAAATGGCGTTGCCCAAATTTTTATTTGTAAATAAATAATCTTGAATTATAGTTTCAGTTCTTTGCGCATAATAAACTGTGGGAAAAAGTAGAAATATATATAGAAAACGTAATTTACTTTGCATAGAAATTTTTTTAAACTAATATACGTAAAATATAAAAAAAAAGCCACTTAATAAAAAGTGGCTTCATTTATATAAATTTTAGGATGATTTAATTATTCACCTCCTTCCATTTTCTTTTTCAATTCTGCTAATACATCAATATCTCCTAATGTAGATTTCTCTTCATTGTTGCTATTGCTGTTAGAATTATTGTTAGAAGTTGCTGCTTTCACATTTCTTTTCTCTTCTTCTTTGAAGATACCTGTATGGGAAACAACCACTCTTTTGAATTCTTTGTTAAATTCTATTACCAAAAATTGTGCATCATCACCTTTTTTAATTTTAGAACCGTCTTCTTTTTCTAACAATCTTGCAGGGCAGAAAGCTTCTACTTCTTCGTCTTCAAATTGTACTTGCGCACCTTTATCAAAAACATCTACTGCTTTTCCAGTATGTGTAGTTCCTTCAGCATATTTGCTTTCGAACTTATCCCATGGATTTTCTAGTAATTGTTTGTGACCTAAAGAGATTCTTCTTGCATTTACGTCTAATTCTAGAACTGTAACTTCCATTTTGTCTCCTACGTTGCAGAATTCAGATGGATGCTTGATTTTTTTAGTCCAAGAAAGATCAGAGATGTATACCAAACCATCGATACCTTCTTCTAATTCTACAAAAACACCAAAGTTTGTAAAGTTTCTTACAATACCTGTATGCTGAGAACCGATTGGATATTTAGCTTCAATATTTTCCCAAGGATCTTTAGTCAATTGTTTCATACCAAGAGAGATTTTTCTATCTTCTCTATCTAAAGTAAGAACTTCTGCTTGAACTTCATCACCAACTTTCACGAAATCACCTGCACTTCTCAAATGAGTAGACCAAGACATTTCAGAAACGTGGATCAAACCTTCTACACCTGGAGCAATTTCTACAAATGCACCGTAATCTGCAAGTACTACTACTTTACCAGTTACTTGATCTCCTACTTTCATACTATCAGAAAGTGCATCCCAAGGATGAGCTTCTAATTGTTTCATACCTAATTGGATACGAGTTTTATCTTCATCAAAATCAAGAATAACTACTTTCACAGTTGCTCCATCTTCGATGAATTCTGATGGATGATTCACTCTAGACCAAGAAAGATCTGTAATGTGGATCAAACCATCTACACCTCCAAGATCAACAAATACACCATAAGAAGTAATGTTTTTCACAACACCTTCTAATACTTGTCCTTTTTCTAATTGAGAGATGATTTCTTTTTTCTGATCTTCGATATCTGCTTCAATCAATGCTTTATGAGAAACAACTACGTTTTTAAATTCTGGGTTGATTTTCACAACTTTGAATTCCATAGTTTTTCCTACGAATTGATCGTAATCTTTAATAGGCTTCACATCTATTTGAGAACCTGGTAAAAACGCTTCAATTCCATGAATATCTACGATCATACCACCTTTCGTTCTAGATTTAACAAGACCATTAACAACCTCACCAGAATCATGCAATTCGTTGACAGTTTGCCAAGCTTTAAGCATTCTTGCTTTTTTGTGAGACAATTGTAGTTGACCAGTTTTGTCTTCTCTTTTGTCTACCATTACTTCTACTTCATCACCTACTTTTAGGCCAGAGTTGTAACGGAATTCATTTAAAGAAATTACACCTTCAGATTTAAAGTTGATATCTACGATAGCTTCTTTATCTGTTAATCTTACAACTATACCTGTAAGAACGTCATTGTCTTCTAGGTTTTTCAAAGATCCGTTGTAGATTTCTTCTAAATCGGTTTTTTCTTGTCTTGCATCAGCATCTAATCCAGATTCGAAAGAATCCCAATCAAATTGGTCTGGTGCTACGTTTTGATTTACTGTAGAAACCGCTTCGTGTTTGTCTTGTTTTTGGATGTCGCTTGCTGCAGCTTCTTCCATTGTTTTAGTCGTTTCGGACATAAATAATAAAATTTTGTATTCCTAATTTCTTAATGATTTGAAATTCTGTGGATTAAGAAAACCGGAAGATGTTAGTTGATGATATTTTACTTTATCAAATCTTTCCCACAAAAGTGGTGCAAAATTAAGCAATTTATTTAATATGACAATGGTTTTGTTTGCTATAATTCATAGCTAAAACAAGAATAATTTTTAGAATTAAAATTTCTTTACCTTTGGTTTTCTATTATTAATATCGATATGATTCTTCAACTTCCAGATAAACTCTACTATTCCATTGGTGAGGTAGCCAAAGCTTTTGACGTAAATACCTCATTGATAAGATATTGGGAAAAAGAATTTCCCATCATCAAGCCAAAAAAAAATAAAAAAGGCAATAGATATTTCACTCCAGAAGATTTGAAAAACTTGCAAATGATCTATCATCTTGTAAAAGAGAAAGGCTATACTTTGGATGGAGCACGAGTTGCACTAACAACAAATAGCAAGATTTCTGAAACTGTTTCAATTATTGATAGATTATCTTTTGTAAAAGCGGAATTATTAAAATTAAAGGAAAGTTTAGTAGATAAAGATGAATAGTTTTTATCTTAAAAAAGTACGGCTTCTGCAAACGCATTTTAGAAAGATGATCATGAAGTTTATGTGAATAATCTCTACACATTGCACGATACCAAATTTTATTTGAAAGTTAATTTTTAAATTTGCACTAATTTCTCACTCAAAATCATCTCATTTTTTCAAAATTCACTAAACTATGTTTACAAAAACATTTCTTCCTGAAAAATTAAATTTTAAGTGGAGAAAAACCGTTCATTATTCTCTCATACTGTGTATTATTCTGATACAGATTGCAATCGCAGGTTTCGTTTACAATGAATATAATAATAGAAATAAAATTCAATTTTTTGAAAAACAATTAACGGATATTAATACTGTAGAAAACCTAACAGAAGCATCGAAAGAAGATTTTTTCAAAGCGCAATATTATCTTCAAGCTTATACAAAAAGCAAAAAAGCTGAAGATTTGGAAAATTATTTTTTCTATATAAAGAAGTTGGATAAAAATCTTGAAAGCATAAAAGATTTTAAAGCTGAAAATGTTTACCTGAAAAAAAATCTGCTTTCAGTAAAGAAAATTGTGAGCGAAAAGAAAAACTTGAAAGATCTTATAGATTCTACGTTTCAATTTACTACAAAATCTGTAGTAAAAACTAGTAATCCTTTGCCAGAATTAAAAAAGATAAAGGTAAATTATAAACTAGAGATACCAGATATAGAAGTAAAAACCATTAAAGATACTACCGCCAAAAAAGGATTATTTGGAAGATTGGGTGATGCAATATCTGGAAAAGAAGATCGAAAAAGAGATAGTATTGTAGTAACCATGCGAGAAGCTAAAATATCTGCTGCAAATGAAAAGCTAAACAATGAAGTGGATAGTATAATAAATATTGTAAATAATTACTATGTAGTAGAAATTAAAAAAAGAAAAGAAGAAAATTCTAAAAGCAAAAACAATGATACGGAAGATTTAATAGAAAGTAAAGACAAATATTTTGATGTATTTACGATGTACAGAGATTTGCTAGCAAATGGAAACAACTTGATGAACATCTACGAGATTGCTGTAAAAAAATCTAAAAAAGACCTTCTAAATGAAATCGCTTCACAAAATTCTAAAACCAATAAAATAAGAAATTATCTGGTTGCAGGTCTGTTGGGTTTGATGTTTTTGGTTTCTATTCTCATCATGTATTTTACCAGAATTGCATTTATTTATGAAAATAAATTGAGTGCTGCAAATGAGCAAATTACAGAAAACCTTAAATTTAAAAATAGAATTTTAGGTATGTTGAGCCATGAGTTGCGATCACCATTGAAAATTATAGGTATTTTCATAAAACGAATAAATAGTAGAACTGAAGATATAGAAGTAAAATCTTATCTAAAATCTATTAAATTCACGAATAATACCTTATTGATGCAAGCAAACCAAATTCTCGCCTACACGAAAAATCAGCATATTGAAAATAAATTAAATCTCACAACTTTTAATTTAAAAGAAGAATTTAAATCTATCATAGAAGCGATAGAACCTTATTTAGAAACCAGAAATAATAAATTTATTGTAAATGAAAACATAGATTCCGAAATACAAGTATATACAGATTCTACGAAAATAAATCAGATTTTTATTAATATTTTAGGCAACGCAAACAAATTTACAGAAAACGGAAAAATAACGGTAACCACAAATATTGAAAGAAAGAATAGCCAAACTTTAATAATGAAAACTACTATTTCTGATACTGGTGTTGGTATATCTTCCTCAGATTTGAAAGAAATTTTTCAGCCTTATTACCAAGGTATTATTTCTGATGAAGTAGAAAATCTAGGTGCAGGTTTGGGTTTAAGCTTATGCAAAGAAATTGTAGAACTTTTTGATGGTACAATTTCTGTAGATAGCGAGCATGGAAAAGGAACCAATGTAACTTTTGATTTAATTTTAAAAATTTCAAATGATTAATAAAATAAAAATACTGATCGCAGATGATCATAGCATGATCCGGCAAGGAATTATTTTTCTCCTAGAAGAATTGGATTTGCAATTTGAAATATTTCAAGCAAGCAATTTCGAGGAAATTCTGCAAATAACAAGTGACGAAAAAATTGAAATTGCGATACTAGATGTGCAATTTCCAGAAGGAAATCTCTTGAAAATTTTACCCCAATTACGGGAAAACAATGTGGAAACAAAAATCCTGTTATTTTCTGGCACAGAAGAAAATTCACAAATTTTGAAATACTTTGCAGTTGGTGCAAACGGTTTCATCAGCAAATTGAGCGAGGAGTCTGAAATCAAAAATGCAATACAAAAAATTTATTCGGAAGGTGAATACTACTCTTCAACAATGCAACAATTGATATTGCAGTCTGTAAAAAATCCATCTTTAGTGAATCCGCTAGAATCTCTTACAGAAAGAGAATTAGAGATTGCTGAATTATATGTAAAAGGTTTTGGAAACTTAGAAATTGCAAACGAACTAGACGTGAAGCAGAATACTGTGAGCACTTATAAGAAAAGATTATTTGATAAACTACAAATAGAAAATATTGTAGAGCTAATAGAAATAATGAAAAGGCAACATTAACAAAGACAAAATTAAAAATAAAAATCGTCAATATTTTGAGTAGATAATTATCTACAAGCATTCAGAATTATATCTACGGGCTTTTTTTTAAAAAATGATGAACATCTAGTACATTTGTACCATCAAAAAATAAGAAAACACAAAGATCTTCGGTTATATTTTGAAATGCGATTCTCAATACATAAATGATGACATTAGGAATTTAAAAACACATGATGAAAACAAAATCCTGCAACAACACATTGCAGGATTTTTTTTATGTTAATCTATTCGATCTTCAGATTTTTCTAGCATTCTATTCATTTCAAGAAATTCTTCTTTAGATAAATCTCGCCATTTTCCTAGTGGCATGTCTAGTTTGATGTTCATTATTCGCACACGTTTCAGCTTTTTCACTTCGTAACCAAGATATTCGCACATTCTACGAATTTGGCGATTCAAACCTTGCGTTAGCACAATACTAAATGTAAGAGTATCTATTTTTTCTACCTCGCATTTATTGGTCACTTGTCCCAAAATTGGAACGCCATTTCTCATATTTTCTATAAATTTTGGCGAAATTGGTTTGTCTACTCTTACCAAATATTCTTTCTCGTGAGAATATTTTGCGCGCAAAATTCTATTTACAATATCTCCATCGTTCGTTAGCAAAATAAGCCCTTCACTTGGCTTGTCCAACCTTCCGATTGGGAAAATTCTTGTGGGATGGTTGATGTAATCTATGATATTATCTTGCTCCCTTTTAGAATCTGTGGTACAAACAATGCCAACAGGTTTATTGAAGGCGATATAAACGGGTTTTTCTGTGCTTTCAGAAATCAATTTTCCATCAACCTCAATGATGTCTTGTGCAGAAATTTTGGTACCCATTTCTGGTACTACTCCATTGATGGTGATTCTTCCTTCTAGCAAAAGCGCGTCTGCTGCTCTTCTAGAGCAATATCCTACTTCGCTTAAATATTTGTTGATGCGTGTTTTTTCCAATATACTTGTTTAAAATTTGACTATATTTTCTCTAGATTCTAAGGTTGCAAACTTGAAATCGTCTACTAAAATTTCTGCAGAAGAATCTTCTACCAAATAATCTCCAATTTTAGATCTCCTCAATTTTGTGAGATAAGCGCCAACTCCCAAATCCTGCCCAATATCGTGCGCTAAACTGCGGATGTATGTTCCTTTGCTACAACCGACGGTAAAACTAATAAAAGGTAAATTAATCTCTAAATTATTTATATAATTTATCGTTGTTGGTCGGCTTTTCATTTCTACTTCTATTCCTTTTCTCGCAAGATCGTATGCTCGGTTTCCCTCGATTTTTAAGGCAGAAAAAACGGGTGGAGTTTGCATTATTTCTCCTTTAAATTTTTCCAGAGTTTCTAAAATTTGAGCTTCCGTAATTTCAGAAAAATCTGTAATCTCTATTTCTGGATGTTCTGTATCGTAAGATATGGTTTGTGCGCCAATTTTTAATTCTACCAAATATTCTTTGGGTGCATCTTGTATTTCCGATATTCTTTTGGTGAATTTTCCGGTGCAAACGATGAGCAAACCTGTAGCTTTTGGATCTAAAGTTCCGGCGTGACCGATTTTAAATTTTTTCGGAAGATCAAATTCGTTTTTAAGTTTGTATTTAAGCTTATTTACAGCTTGAAAACTCGTCCAATCCATAGGTTTGTCGAGGAGAATTATTTGTCCTTCTAAAAAATCTGTACTTGTCAATTGAATATCTATTTTTAAAATTTAAAACCGCAGCGCACCCCGACTTGAGTGGAAATCCTTTTTATTATTGCGAGTAAACGCCTTTTCAGCCTGTAGCCTCACTTCTATCGCAATCATAAAAAGATTGGGAACGGAAGGCGGAAATTGGTGCCCTAAAATTACTATTGAAACTTATAAAAATAAATCAACAAAGCGATTCCCACCACAATTCTATACCAACCCCAAGGTTTGAAACCATATTTATTCAATAATCCGATGAATGATTTTATGGCGATTAATGCTACAATAAATGCGACTACATTTCCAACTAAAAACGCAACAATATTATCCGAAGATGAGAAAATCATTTCGTAACCTTTGGCTGCGTTTGGCGTTCCTTTCCCCCAAGTTTTTACAAAAATGGAGTAAACCGTAACAGCCAACATCGTTGGAACCGCCAGGAAAAATGAAAATTCTGCGGCTGCTTTTCTGGTTAAACCTTGCGTCATACCTCCAATGATGGATGCTGCACTTCTGCTTGTTCCGGGCATCATTGCGAGACATTGCCAAAAGCCGATAATCACCGCTTTTTTGATGGTCATTTCTTTTTCGTCATCAATTTTCGGATTTTTGAACCAAGAATCTGCGAAAAGCAAAACGATACCTCCAAATACGAGCATTGCAGAAATAGCTATTTGATTGCCTAAAAGATTTTCTATAATATCATCTAGCAGAAAACCTAAACCTAGTGCTGGTAAAACTGCGAAGGCCAATTTGTAGTAAAAGTTGAGATTGGTAAAATCAAAAAACTTTTTCCAATATGCTGCGACCACTGCTAAAATTGCCCCAAATTGTATAGAAACCTGAAACATTTTTAGAAATTCCGTTTCCTCCATGCCCATCAAATTTGCCGTAAATCCCATATGAGCAGTAGAAGAAATAGGCAAAAATTCTGTGAGGCCTTCTATAATGGCAATGATGATGGCGTGAAGTATATCCATATAAATGTGCTTGTTATTTTAAAAAAAAACTTTGTCAAAGATGAAAACTTTGACAAAGTAGATGTATTGTAATATTTAATTTAGGCTTGTTTCGGTCTCTTCAAAATTGCAAAAACTTGCACTACGAAACCTGCAATTACCAAAAACGGTGCAATTCTAATTCTGCGGATAGAAAAAATATCTTCGTTCCATTTTGTAGGATCAAATTTTCCGTCTATTGTGTTTGCATCTGCTCCCATCATTAGAATAAAACCTAAAACGATTAATCCTAAACCAATAAACATCCATTTATAATTCTCTTTCCCGAAGTAAAATGTAGAACGTTCAATTGTTTTTTCTTCTGTTCCAAAATTAGATGCAGAAAATTCTTTTGTTTTTTTTGCCATTTTTATGAGTAATAAAGATCATCTATGTTTGCTCTTAAGAATCTCCAAGTTGCAAAGATAGTACTAATAACAGTGATGAAAATACCAAGAGCTATAACGCCCAAAATTAACCACAAATACTGAGAATTATCTTGCACAAAAGGCGTTTGTATGGTGGCTGTAAAATAATACCACACACCGAAAAGTGCCAACAAACCTATCAAAGCACCAATTAAACCTAATACAACTGCTTGTTTGATGAATGGCATTAAAATAAAACTTCTCTTTGCACCTACCAATTGCATTGTCTTGATGATAAATCTTTTAGAAAATATTTTTAAACGGATGGAATTATTAATTAAAATCATCGCTAAAATCAAAAACAGAAGAGAGAAAGCTAAAATCCATTTCAAAATTTTGTTGAGACTGCTGTATACTTTTTGATTGTTGGAATCGTTTTTCACAGATTTGACACCAGAGACCGAGGAAATTTGTTTCAACGCTCCATTTATTTGAGTAGAATCTATAAATTCTGGTTTCAAAGAAACTTCTACTGATGCTGGGAAAATACTGGATTCAAAAAGTGCATCACTATCTATACCCAAACTATTTTTTGCTTCTACAGTAGCTTCGTCTCTAGAAATATACTTCACTTTTTTCACAGCAGGCAAAAGTTGAATCTGCTCAACTGCTTTTGCTTCAATATTTGCGATTTTTGCAGAATCTGCAGGCGCATAGTTTTCATCAAAATATGCATTGACTACCAATTGTTCTTTCAAATAATCAGAATATTTTTGAGCATTTAGTAAAATAATCCCAAATAAGCCTACGAGAAATAATACTAGTGCAATGCTCACAACTACCGTTATATTGCTAGATCTGAGTCTTTTTTTATTAAAATCTTCTGCGGATTTTGCCATTAATTAAATAATTTTGTCAAAAATAGAAAAAATCTTCCGAAATTGCGGGACAATTATAATAAAGTACTGTTAATTAAATCTTAAAATAAATTGAACGTAAGAGCAAAAAAACATTTAGGTCAGCATTTTTTAAACGATGAAAATATTGCCGAAAGTATTGTAGAAAGTCTAAGCACATCTGGATATGACAATATCGTGGAAGTTGGACCGGGAACTGGTGTACTCACAAAGTACCTTCTAGCAAAAGATTTTCCTCTATTTCTGGCGGAGATTGATGAAGAATCTATCGAATATTTAAATCAAACTTATTTAAATTTAAACGAGAATACCTTTGTCGGAGATTTTTTGAAAACTGATTTTTCTTTTAATGAGGGAAAGCAAATAGCCGTAATTGGGAATTTTCCGTATAATATATCTTCACAAATATTATTTAAAATAATAGATAATTTTGAAATTGTTCCAGAAATGGTAGGCATGTTTCAAAAAGAGGTTGCAGAAAGAACTGCAGCCGTACCAAGAACAAAAGCCTACGGAATATTGTCTATTTTGGTGCAAGCTTATTACGATGTAGAATATCTACAGACAGTGCACGAAAACGTCTTTACACCACCCCCAAAAGTAAAATCTGGGGTTATAAAACTCACAAGAAATATAAAAGATGGATTGAAGGGCAACGAAATCCTTTTTAAACAAATTGTAAAAGCTGGGTTTAATCAACGGAGGAAAAAACTTTCCAATTCTTTGAAGGTTTTAGAAATTCCAGAAGCTTTATTACTTCATGAATTTATGGCGAAAAGAGCAGAAGAACTTTCCGTGGCAGATTTCATCATGTTCACAAATCTTTGGAAGGAGGAAAATAATTCAAAAATTTAAAATCTCAGAAAAAATTCCAATATATAAAAGCCCTTTGAATGAAGGGCTTTTTGCAGATAAAACAATAGGAATAACCTGTTGTGCTTTCAGAGTTTAAAATATAAAACTTATAGTATCAGTTTATTAAAAAAAATTAAACGCGGAGTCTATTTTTTTTACGTCATATTTAAATTAGCAAAGTAGAATCTGCAAGCAGATTTGATTACGCACTCGCTTCAAATGCGAATATTCGCATTCTTTGCTTACTTAAAATAAATATAAGTAATTGAAATTCTTTGCGTTAAAAAATTTATTCCCAAATGCACAACAAGTAGTACTACCATTATTAATCGCATTTATTAGACTAAATTTCATGTCCCTACATTTTCTACCAGCGCCTACGAAATAGTAGGGCGAGCCTACAAAATGTTTAGGCGAGCCTACGAAATATTAAGGCAAACCTCTAAAATAGTAAGGCGAGCCTACGAAATGTAAAGGCTAGCCTACAAAATATTACGGTGAGCCTACAAAATATTAAGGCGAGCCTACGAAATATTAAGGCGAGCCTACGAAATGTTTAGGCGAGCCTACAAAATATTACGGTGAGCCTATGAATTATTAAGGTCGACCTACAAATTTTTAAGCAGCAGATTTACTCAAAATAAATTCGTTAAAAATCTAAAAGTTTAAAACTACTTTTAATAAAGAAAACCCTTCAATTGAAGGGTTTCCATTATTTATTGTTGCTATTTAGTCTCTGTTTTTAATTAAAATCCATCCATTATTTTGGATCAATTTTTTGCTCGCAGGATGTTCATATTGCAATTGGAACCAATAAGTAGCAGTTGGTAATGGTCTGCTTTGGAATTTTCCATCCCAAATGAAAATGTTCTTATCCATTTTAAATATTTCTTTACCATATCTATCAAAGATGGAAGCACCAAAGTTTGGATATTTGCTAATGCCCGATAAATCTATTTGATCGTTTAACCCATCTCCGTTTGGCGTGAGTACATTTAACATCATAAATGTGAAAAATCTTAAAGAACCTACACAAGTTGTAGTTTTCACACGTACTTTTATCAAAATATCTGAATTTGGAAGTACATTGGTGAATACATTTGAGTTTTGCCAAGTGAAACCATCATCCAAAGAGTACTCTAGCAAACCATTACTTGGGTTGGATGCTGTAATTGTAAGGATTCCATTCTCGAAAAGTACATCTACAACTTGTGGCACAATTGCTTCTATTACAGATGTAGAGAAATTTTTGGAACAAATACCATTACTTATCGTCACCGTATAAACTCCAGCAACTCCGGTGGAGATTGTTTGCGTGGTTTCCCCTGTACTCCAAAGATAGCTATAGTTTGCACCAACTCCTGCATCTAGGGTAATAACATCTCCTGCGCAGATATAACCACTGATAGAAGGCAATGTAGAAGTGATGGCAGGTACAACTTCAATCGTTATAGTTGCAGGATTTGTGGATTTACAACCATTTGCGCCAAAGGAATATACGGTGTATGTGGTAGTAACCAAAGGAGCAACGGTGAGCGTATTTGCTATCACAAGACTTCCACTCCATTGGTAATTTGCTCCTCCAGAAGCCGTCAACGTAATAGATTCTCCTAAACAGATTGTTGTTTTTGGTGCAGTTACTGCAACCAAAGGTGGCGCCGTGTCTACAATTACATTCACCGTTTTCACTGCTGTACAAGCTACCTCTCCTGGTTGATAGGTTTTTACAATCGTCAATGAGTATGTTCCACCAGTACTGACAACAGCATTTAATGTGTTTCCACCAGATACTATGGTACCTCCATTGGAAGCTTGCCACAAAAATGTAGAACCTACAGGATATGTAGAAGCATTTCCAATTAATGTTCTGGTTGGGTTTGCACAATTAATTGGCTGAGGATTCTCTATAACAGCTACCATTTCTGGCGCTTTCACCAAATTGATAAATGCTACTGCTGGGCAAAAACTATTGTTCACAGATACAAAAACAGTTTGTCCACCAGCACTTTGAAAAGTGGTAGGATCTGCAATAAAATTACCATTAGCAGCAACGGCATCTGCCTGATTCAAATAATATCTATACACTGCACCAGGAGCACTGCTTACTGCAGATGCGATTAAAGGTAAATTAAAAGTTACATCTCCAGGACCATAACAAGCTGTAAAAGTAACATTATTAACGGTAGGTGAAGTTCCACCAATTATTTCTACTTGTGCAGAACCTGGGCAAGTATTTCCGGGTATTAAAACTTCAATTGTGTATATTCCAGGTACTAACGCTGTGTAAGCTGCAGATGTTGCACCAGGAATTGCCACTCCATTTAAAAACCATTGATATACAGAATTAGGAACTTGAACAGATGGTGCAAGAACTGTAGGAGTATTATTGCAAACCTGTATTGTTGGTGGCAAAGCTACTCCGGCAGGATCCAAGATTTGAACACCTATATCGAACGATCCGGCTTCAATAAAAACTGCAGAATCATAACTTCCATCTCTAACATCCGCAATAACCATTTTTATATGATAAGATTGCCCAGGAATTACGGTCGCTGTTGCTGTTAGAGGAATTGTAATGCCATTATAATTTGTGCCATTAAGCGTTGTGCCACCAAAAAATTGTTGATTTGTAGGACAGGAAAATTGAGTTCCAACAATATTACTTACTGCAACGGGACCTAAACCACCTGGTAACACTGCTAAATTACTGTAAGTAGATCCAGGTGTATTTGGCTTTAATAGAAGAGCAAATGCATCATCATAAGGTAATGGTGGACACATGAACGAACCTTCATATTCTTCTGAAGCAAACAGATATCTAAAAGTTAATTGCGTACTTGAAGGTATAAAATCAAATTCTAAAACACCTGCATCGATAATTGAAGCAGTAACACCTGTAGCGGCTAGAAGGTCTGGATCACTTCCTCCGCCATTCCCATCGCTCAAGTTTCCTAATGGACCGTTACCACCTCTTCTTGCAATACCAGAAGTTAAAATTATACCTTCATTGAATGGAAAAGTTGATGTTGTTTTGTTAAAGTATCCCCAAAAACGATCATTGTTAGAAACAGATTGATTTGGAGAAACAGATACATTTGAAATATTTGGCGCAGCACATGTATTTTGTACACCGATAAGCACGTCTGTTACCAGCTGAGTTGGTGTAAATGTTGATGCTGGATATGGAGGCACATTAACATCAATATATTGACCAGCTTTGGCTGCAGCGCTTATTTTTTCATTTAAAGGTACTTTTCTGTCTTGACTAAATAAGTTCTGAGAAAAAAACAAAGCGAAAAAGATTAAATAGTAGTTTTTCATTCTATAATTTAGCATTTTTTATGATTTGCTACAAATGTAACGATATTTTTAAAAACACAATCTTAAATGCCCTCTTTTAAGAAGAATAATGTAAAAAGATAAATTATTTAAACTTTATCAAAATCGCCTGAAACACCCAATCCAAAAAGTGCAAAATCATATTTTGAAGGATCTTTTGCATCCATTTTTCTAAGGATTACATCCAATTCCTCTACTGCTTTCCAATCATTTTGTGTTCTGGAAATTAAATTCAATTTTCTAGAAATATTTCCTGTATGTACATCCAAAGGTATTGATAGGAATTGTTTTGGAAGAGATTTCCATAGTCCAAAATCCACATTTCTGCCATCTTCTCTTATCATCCAGCGCAAAAACATAATCAATCTTTTTGCAGACGAATTTTTGTGTGGCGAACTTATATGCTTACTACTTCTGTGCAATGTGTCGCCAAGAAATTGCGATCGGAATCTTTCAATTCCATGCTTGAAATTTGTCTCTCCTTTTACTAGTTTAAATGAATTTTCTAGACTTTCACTTTTGCTATAAATCTTTTTTAAATTGATAATAAATTGCGAAAAATCTTCGCCTTTGAAGGTTCTATGGATAGTATTTTGGCTAATAGATTCTAGCTCTTTTGCAGAATGATTCAAAATAAAATCATGCGGAGAATCATCCATCAATTGCATCATTTTTGTAGCAGAATTGATGATGGATTTTCTATTTCCCCAAGAAATGGTAGCCGTCAGAAATGCGGCAATCTCAACATCTTGCTTTTTAGAAAAACGATGGGGAATTTGTAGTGGATCTTCGGCGATAAAATCTGAATTGTTGTAAAAATCTGCTTTCTCGTCTAGAAAATCTTTCAGTTCTTCAAAATTCATTTTTTATAAAGCTTTTTGCTTGGCACTTTCAATTTTTACAGCTTCTAATGCGATAGGTAAGTAAGATTTTGGGAAAACTTCTCTTGCCTCATCCGTGAAAACCGTTCGATCATCATATCTATTAGAGAAATGTCCAAGAATTAATTTTCCAACATTGGCCGCCTTTGCAATTTTTGCAGCTTCCAAAGCCGTGGTATGTCCTGTATATTCTGCCATTTCTTTCAATTCATGTAAAAATGTGGCTTCGTGATACAATAAATCTACCTCTTTAATAATTGGAATTACAGATTCCAGATATCGAGTATCGCTGCAGAATGCATAAGAAATACTTTCGTCTGGATCTTTGGTTAGCATTTTATTCTCAATGATTTTCCCATTATTTAAAGTAAAATCTTTTCCATTTTTTAAATTTTGAAAATCTGAAATATCAATTTCTTCATATTTAGAAATTTCTTCCATCACCAAATGGCGGTCTTTCTTTTTTTCTTTAAATAAATATCCGTTGCAGTAAATTCTATGATTGAGCGGAATAGTATATACTTCTACTCTTTTATTTTCGAAAATAAGTTCCGAATTTTCGCTTTCTAATTCATGATAAATAATTTTAAAACCACTATGCACTTCGCTTATTCTAAAAATAGTTTCTAGCATTTCTTTGATGCCTTTTGGTCCAAAAATATGCAATGGTTTTTCCCTGCCCAAAAGCCGGAAAGACGCAACCAAACCTGGCAAACCAAAACAATGATCGCCATGAAGATGAGAAATAAAAATGTGGTTTATTTTAGAAAATTTCACTTTTGCCTTGCGCAATTGCACTTGTGTACCTTCGCCACAATCTATCAGAAAATGATCGCTTTCCATTTGCAAAAATTGTGCAGTGGTTGCAGAATTTACGGTAGGAATTGCAGAATTGAAACCGAGGATGGTGAGGTAATTACTCAAAATATTATTTTCTAAACGTTGAATGAAAATTAAATTACAAATGTAGGAATTAAAAATGGCTTATATTACTAATCTTAGACGTAGGATTCTGTTTTAAATAATCAACTGAAATCTTTCATAAACAAATCCAATGCTTGTTTGCGATGGCTGATTTCGTTTTTCTTTTCAGGATCCATTTCTGCGAAGGTAATATTATAAGCAGTTGGGACAAAAATAGGATCATAGCCAAAACCTTGATGACCTTTATTTTCTTTTAAAATAGTGCCGTGCACTTTTCCGGTGAAATATTGTGCGCCATTTTCATTAAAATAGCATAAAACCGTAATAAAATAAGCGCTTCTTTCTTCCACTCCATCTAATTCTTCTAAAACTTTTGCCATGTTTTTTTGGAAATCATGATCTCCGGCATATCTTGCAGAATAAATTCCTGGTCGCCCGTCTAATGCATTTATTACCAAACCACTATCATCTCCTACACTCGGAATTCCAGTTTTTTCAAAACAGTATTTTGCTTTGATTAAGGCATTTTCTTCAAAAGTATTTCCATCTTCAACTATTTCTTCAAAAATTTCATAATCGGTGAGGCTTTTTATTAAAAATTGTGAACCTAAGATTTGTTGAATTTCTTCTTTTTTGTGAATGTTGTGTGTGGCTATTAAAAGTTCCATTGAGTTTGATTATTTAGTTTCAACTTGTATGAAGTTGTTTTATTTGGTTTGATGAATTTTTTAAAATATTATATTTTATTTTGTCATTGAGTTCGTCGAATCTTCGATTTGCGAAAGAAACCTAACAAAGTTGTTCGACGCTGTCAATCTTCGTTTTGTAGTTTAATAAGAAGTAAAAAAGTTATTAGTACACGACAAAAATTTTAAACCACAAAAATAACAAAAGGAAACTGCTAAAAAAGTAGTTCAAAAGTTAAAATAAGTTTGAAAATATTTGACTTTCAACTTTTTTTATCTTTTTCTGTCTAAAAAACATCTGCTTTTGTGCCTTTTGTGGTTAATTTTTCACATTTTATTTTTTGTCATATACTGAAAAAAAAGTTTTAAAACAATTTTCCTTCTGCAGTTTTGTATTTTGAAAGAAATAGATACAATGAAACTGAAAATATCAAAATTCCAATACCGAAAAGATAAATAGCATCTATTTTAAATAAAGCTTCCAAACTATCTACTTTCACAAAAATCATCAACATTGCAGCGATGAAATTATTAAAAGCATGCATCAACATTGGTAATAGCAAAGATTTTGTTTTCCAATAAACCAATCCTAAAACCATACCCAAAAGAAATGCACCTAGAAATTGCCAAGGATAAAAATGTACTGCTCCAAAAATAAACGCCGAAATTACTATTGCCCGATAAGGATTTATCTTATTGTTCAGCATTCCTTTCATAATAATCCCACGAAATAAAATTTCCTCAAAAATTGGTGCCAAAACAGCAACCATTATTATTAGAGAAAAAGGTTCTATGGAAATTGAATTCATTTGTTCCTCAAAAAGTTTGTATAAAGGTCCAAATATAAATCCTTCTGTAGGAATAAAAGATGTTAGATATTCTGAAATCAACATCATTCCCAACATCATAGAAAATATTAAGACGTAGGTGTAAAAAGATTTTGAAGCGAAATTAAAATTGAGTTTATTGCCTTTTGGTCTGGTTACAAACAAATCAAAAAATAGAATAGGACAACCAAAAGACAGCACATAAGCTGCAATTTGAAACCATGTTGAAGTATTATAATCTACTTTAAATATAAAAACCATCAATGCGGCGACAATTGCTGCTATCATTTGCCCTACAAAAAATCCTGCGAGCAAAATTCCAATTTGCTCCCATTTTAAGGTATATTTAAACCAATTTTTATTCTCCAAAACCTAATAATTTTTGGCAAATATAAAGTAAAACTTTAATCTATTAAAAATGGTTTTTGATTGTCAATTAAAATCACGATTTTTGCACCGTTCAACTAAAGACAAATTTATCTTTAATACATAAGTTGTTTTTAAAATTGCGTTTTAATTTAGTGAACATAAGTGCACATTTAGGGTTGGGAATAATTTTCGACCTTTTTTAAAAAAAATAATAAAATGTCTTTACAAAAAGAAATAGATAAAAGAAAAACATTCGGTATCATCTCGCATCCAGATGCTGGAAAAACTACTTTGACGGAAAAATTGCTACTTTTTGGGGGTGCAATACAAGAAGCGGGTGCCGTAAAATCTAACAAAATAAAGAAAGGCGCAACTTCGGATTTCATGGAAATTGAGCGTCAAAGAGGAATTTCTGTGGCAACTTCCGTATTGGCTTTTGAATATAAAGATCATAAAATTAATATTCTAGATACTCCCGGTCACAAAGATTTTGCAGAAGATACTTACCGAACTTTAACTGCCGTAGATTCCGTAATCGTAGTGATAGACGTTGCAAAAGGTGTAGAAGAACAAACGGAAAAATTGGTGCAAGTTTGTAGAATGAGAAATATTCCGATGCTTGTTTTCATTAATAAACTGGATAGAGAAGGAAAAGATGCTTTTGATCTTTTGGATGAAGTGGAACAAAAATTAGGTTTGCAAGTAACACCACTTTCTTTGCCAATTGGTATGGGAAGCGATTTTCAAGGAATTTATAATATTTGGGAAAAAAATATTCAGTTATTTAGTGGTGATAACAAACAAAAAATTAGCGAAACACTGAAAATTTCTGATATTACTGATGAAATTATTGATAAAACTGTTGGCGTAAAAGCTGCGAAAGAACTGCGAGAAGAAGTAGAATTAGTAGTTAGCGTATATCCACCATTTGATAGAGAAGCGTATTTGGCGGGAAATTTACAACCCGTATTTTTCGGTTCTGCGCTTAATAATTTTGGTGTTAGAGAATTGCTAGATGCATTTATAGAAATTGCGCCAAAACCACAACCAAAAAAAGCAGAAGAACGTCTAGTAAAGCCAGAAGAAGAGCAATTTGCAGGTTTTGTTTTCAAAATTCACGCAAATATGGACCCTAAACATCGCGATCGTTTGGCATTTATAAAAATTGTTTCTGGTACCTTCAAAAGAAACGAAAATTACACCTTAGTACGTGAAAAGAAAAAAATGAAATTTTCTTCTCCAAATACTTTTTTTGCCGATAGAAAAGAAGTAATTGATGAAAGTTTTCCGGGAGATATTGTCGGTTTGCACGATACTGGAAATTTTAGAATTGGAGATACGCTAACTGCAGGAGAAGATTTAAATTTCAAAGGAATTCCAAGTTTTTCTCCAGAGCATTTTAGATATATAAACAATAATGATCCGCTAAAAGCAAAACAATTGGCAAAAGGAATAGATCAATTGATGGATGAAGGTGTTGCACAACTATTCACTTTGGATATGAACGGCAGAAAAATAATTGGAACTGTAGGTGCTTTGCAATATGAAGTAATACAATACAGACTGGAGCATGAATATGGCGCAAAATGTACGTACGAACCACTTTCCATACACAAAGCTTGTTGGATAGAAGCCGATGAAAGTACGGAAGAATATAAAGAGTTTGCGAGATTAAAACAAAGATTCATGGCGAGGGATAAATACAATAGACCTGTATTTTTAGCAGATTCTTCTTTTACCATCACGATGACGCAAGAGAAATTTCCGAATGTAAAATTGCATTTTATCAGCGAGTACGAAAACGCTTAATTTTAAAAAATTGCGAATATGGAAACCTTCGAAATTGTTGAGCGCTTTATAATTTTATGTATTTCCATAGCAATTATTTATTTTTTTACGAATAGAAACAGAAAATTTCAATTGCATCCGCTTTTTAGTTTAATCAGTATTTGCACTTTTTTCATGTGCCTTATTTTCATGAAAGTAGAAGTTAGTATTGGGATAGGATTTGGGCTTTTTGCTATATTTTCAATTTTAAGATTTCGGACAGAGAGTTTTTCAATACAAACTATTACCTTCCTTTTTGTTTCTATTACGCTTTCTATGTTGGATGTTTTGCTTCCAATTTCAAACCTCGCGTTTCTATTAGGAATAAATTTAGTCATCGTTTCTGCCTATATTCTGTTGATATATTTAGAAAAAAAATCTCCTGCTATTTCTGAGAAAAATACGATGGAAATAATAGCAACTTTAGATTTTTTAAAATTAAATGATGGAGAGAAAAAAGAATTTTTAAAAGAAAACACCAATTTCGAAAAATTTAGTTTTCAAGTAAAATCTATCAATTTAATAGAAAATAGTCTTGTAATAAAAATGACCTTTTAGTCAATATATGCTCTCGCTTGTTTGATGTAAAGTGTTCGCTTGGTGCCCACAATTTTGAATTCAATATCTAAAGGCATTTTTTTGGTAGAGACTTTGTTTTTCTTCCAAATATTAAATAATTGCTGCTCTATTTTTGGCGATAATTTAAATAAACCTTCTATTTCGGCTAAACTTAACACTGGTTTTTTATCATTTAAATTTGAGGTTGATCGATAATCTACACTGATTTTATAATTATCAATATTAAAATTGTGCGCATAGAATTCATCACAAGTAACGCCATCATCTGGCATTACCACAGAGTTTTCTCCCTTTTGTACATTTACAGTAATTCCTTTATATTTTTCTCTATAAATATTTTTTGTAATCAAAACGCCATTTGCCAATTCATCTGGAAAAGACCTGTGAATTAAAATTCCCATTGCACCAGATAGCTGATCAATATTATAAATTTCTCGCTCTCGGAAAGCTCTTTCATTCCAAAAACTCGCCCAAACTTCTACAATCGCTTTTTCGATAGTTTTTTCCGAATCGCCTAAAGTTGCAGATTTAGAATCATACAAACCTGCACCATTAAAGCCATCCAAATCTTCCGAATTGGTGGAAGAACGGAATTTAAATTTTTTAAATTCACTTTGTGCATTAAGTTTCTCATATACCAAAGCCAAAAGTTCTGGATTTACTTTAAAAGATTTTATGGATTTTCGAAGTTCTTTTAATTTAATTTTAATCTGCTCAGAATTTTTTGGTAAGCTTAAAATCTCTGAAATTTTATTTTCTAATTGGTTATTTTTAATGTGCTCATCATAATAATAAAACGGTATTGCATAAGCATATTCTGGTGTTTTGAAAGATTTAAGATTTTTTTCAATAATTTTTAAATAAGCTAAATTTGAAGCTTTCGAACCGATAATGTTTTGTGGATTTGCAGGTAAATTTAGGTTTAAATCTAGGATATTTTTTACCGTTAAATTTTTTTGTAATATTATTTTCGCTTTCTTTTTATCGATGATCATTGGTTTGGTAGTTTCGGCAATTTTATAATCATTTTCAGAAACTGACATTTCTACATTTTTGCCCGCTAAATTTTTAAATTTTTTATTTTCAAATGCAGTTTTATCAACATACAAAGGTATTTTCCGGTTTTTGGCTAATAAAACTAAATGACTTAATGGTGTTTGAAACTCTGTAACCACAATCGCTTTCACATCAGGAATTATTTCTGGCGTTTTATTGATGATGATTATTTCATTTTCATTGGGATAGAAATCTGCTTTGTTTTTTAAATCATAAAACTTTAAAATTCCGATTGCACTACCCTTTTGTATAGATTGCTCTGTAAGATTTTGGAAAATAAAATCTGAAAATACTACAGGAATTTTAAAGGGTATTTTTTCGTTTTCGGCAATTAATCTTGGTGTATTCAAATAAAACTTCAATTTTTCGCCGAAGTACACATTTTTCTTTATTTCATTAAAAAAAAACTGAAGCATTTGCGAATTCATTTCGTCTGAAGCTGCCAATTCTACAGTCCAATCATCAGATTTCTCTATAAAATTAAGATTTGCCAGAAGATACGTTCGTTTGTTTGTGGCATTATAACTAACAGCATTAAAATTTTCATGAGCAGGATTGAATTTTAAAATCTGCTCGCAAAAATCTTTGTGATATGTAAATTTCACACTATTAAAAAAGTACAGTTTTTTTGCAGGAAAATCGTACACTATTTTCACAGACTTAATGTTGGTAAACTTATCTGTAAGTGGCTTTCCTGCAAGTTTGAGAAATTCTTCTTTATCTGAAATTGTATTTTGAAAATCTTTTTGAGCGCAAGAAATTGTAAATATGAATATTGATAATACGAATAAAAATTTTTTCATTTTTAAATTTGATATTTTATACTACTATTTCTGAGAAAGTGCGTACACGGCAAAACTTGCCAACCAATGATCTCCGCCATAATTGCCTTCGAAAACTAATGGTAATGCATTATTCAGAAAAATGTCTGCTGTTTTTTTCAACTCAATTTTCTTTGGATGATTATTGGGTAGAGCGTCAGAAATTCCCTTCATACACCAAGCTTTTGTGAAAGATAAACCAACCAAATGGACTGTTTGAAAATCATTAATATCGCTGATAATTGGTGTTTGAGAAATATTCTTAATGCTTCTTTCTTCGTAAAATTTATCAAACCAAGTTGCAAATTCTTTTTGAGGTAAAATACGGCGCATCAAATCTGCGATTTGCAGACTTGGTGAGAAGAAATCGCTGCCATCTGGTTCTAGAAATGCAGGTGTTTTTTCATCTTTTAAATAAAAATATTTGGACTTCTCTATCAGTTCATTTTCAAAAGTTTTGTCGTTGGTTGCTCTTGCCCAATCTATTGCAAAAGCCATAGCAAAAGCGGTATTTGGATGTACACCAGTTCTATTTGGATAAGTTTGTTTTGGAAGATATTCTTTCCACAATCTCAAAATTTCGTTGGTGAGTGGTTTCATATTTTGATGCCAAATTTTGGCTTGCGGATTGTCCCAAGTTGCCAATTCTTCATCTAATTTTAGAAGCCAAGCCCAACCGTAAGTTCTTTCAAAATTTTGTGCAATTTCATACTTGGTGAAGTAATTTGCTTCGGCATTCATTTTATCTGCTTGGAAAGTATTTTCTAAGATTTTAAATATTTCGGCAGCATTTTTAATATTTGGTTTTGCTTTTAAAATTTTTATTAGCATCCAATGTCCATGAACGGAAGAATGCCAATCAAAACAGCCAAAAAAAGCGGGATGCAATTGTGCAGGAGATAAAGCTGCTTCATTAGGATTATTAATAATGTGTGCTGTTTTATTCGGGTATTCTTGGGAAATACAGTGTATTGGTTTTTCAGCCAATTTGGAAGCAATTTCATCTGTGAGTTCTATTTTATTTTGTGAAAATAGGCTATGGCTTATTAATAAAGAAAATAAAAAAAAATATTTCATAGATAAGTTTTATAGACGAAGATAAAAAAAATCCTTTCAAAAAAATGAAAGGATTTAGAAATTTATTTAGCGATGATTAATTTTTTAGTAAAACTTCCCGTCTCATTTTCGAGTTGAATGATGTAAGTACCTATTGGATAAGCAGAAACATCTATTTTTTCCAAAATATTTCCTGCTGGTAGTAATTTAGTTGGCTTTATCAATTTACCATCCATTGCAAAAATTGTATAAGCTAAATCTTTGAAAACCTGCGCTTTAATATATACAAAACCATCATAAGAAGGAACAGGATATACTACAATATCTGTAGTAGTGAATGTTTCTTCTGGATCTATGATTGTTGAATTGATGCTGAAAGGTCTAATATTCACATTCAAAAATATATTATCTATAGCTTTTATCATTATTCTGGCATTATCTGTTTTACCTAAACCTTCTGGAACTGCAAAAGTGTACGTTCCATTATTAGGAGTAGAATCTTTTAAAACTATAGGAAACGTGACACCATTATCCGTAGAAAGAAGTATTGTAACATCTGTTGTACTTATTGGTGCAGCTGTGGTATTGGCAACATTCCAAGTGATTGTTGTAGGTTTTCCCAATTCCCAAACAGTATTTGCCACATTTTGAGAAGTAACGATAAATGGACCTGCTGCTGCAGTTACAATTACTTTTATATCATCGCGTTTGGTTTGTCCACCAAAAGGATTATTATCTCTTACTAAAACAGAAAAATTCAAGATTCTACTTACCGAAGAAAGTTTTTCCCACGCTCTAAAATCTGTGGTTGCAAGAATTGTAGGATCGTAACCTTGTACAATTGTAATTAATCTCGGAAAATATCTTGTGGAAGATGTGGAAGGATTTATTGATCTAAACATCGGACCTACAGCATTTGTTCCTCTTGGAGGCATTAATGCTACATCTTTATCCATTTGCTCAAAAGAATAAGTGATTGGATCTCCTTCGGGATCTACAGAAATACTTTTGAGAGCAAAAGGTGTATCTCTAGGTATTGTTTTGTCTTCACCTAGATTTGCAGTTGGCTCGTTGTTGCCAGTTGCGGTTTTTACGCCACAATTTCCACTTCCTGTAAGGATTGTGTACATTTCTCTAATGCTATTCGCATGGTAATAAGGATCACTATTTCCTTGCACATCTGGTGCACAAATACCTGCATATCCCATTATTGTGCTTGCACTTCCTGGTTCCATAGCATTGTTTGCACTTCTATTGCAGCTATTATTTTGCGTATGGTTTCCTCCCATTTGATGTCCCATTTCATGGGCTACATAATCTATCACAAATGGATCTCCAATTGGGCTTCCAGTTCCTGTTACACCACCAGCTTTTCCATTTCCACAAATAACGCCCAAACCTGCTAAACCACCTCCACCACCAGAATAAAAGATATGGCCAAGATCATAATTAGATGCACCAATAATTGCGTTGGTGACGGTAACGTTTTCGCCAAGCATTTGTCCGGTACTTGCCGCATCAAAAGTGTCTGTAGTTAGAAAAAACAATAAGTCTGTATTTGGTATTAGCACCATTCTTAAGGCAAGTTCATTCTCGAAAACTTGGTTTAGCCTTGCTACTGCAAGATTTACACCTGCTAAAACCGCTGCTTTTTTTTGCGCATCTGTACCTGTGCTAATTCCAGCTGCAGTAATCATAAAATCTGAATACTCTGTGGAAGTAGTAATTGCAAGACGGTAGGTTCTTTTTATACCATCTATCACTGTTTTTTGAGAATTATCTCCCGTAGAAATTTCTCTTTGCAATTTGTTTTCGTCTACTAAACATTGAAATTTACTAAGAGAAGTTGCATTGTTTCTATTATATAATATATAGGTGCTATTATCTTTGGTATATGTTTCTAAATAAAACATATCTGTTTCATTTTTAAAAGATGCGTTGAATCCAAAATAGGGATCTACAGCAAATGTAACTGTGGAAAGTGGGTTTTCAATATTCACCCCCATATAAGATTTAATATCTGAATATTTTTTCTGCAAATCCGGATGCATGGTTGAAGATTCAAAAACTTCATACGTAGCAAAACTCCCACTTTCTGTGGGAAATTTTACTAAAACTCCTTTTGCTCTTGGCAAAATATCTCTATCTGATGCTTTGGACAGTTGATTTTTTAGATTTTCTAAATTGAGATTAAAAAGTTCAAATTTTGAAACTATTGCACCTCTTTCATGCTTTTTTCCAATGTTTCTTTCATTAGCTTTTGTCCATTCATTTTGTTGGGCAAAGATGGGTACAGAAAAAAAGATTAGAAATGTAAAAATTAGTAGTTTTATTTTCATATTTTTTTATTTTAAATTCAATTTTATCTTTTTATAATTTTCAGCAACTTTAATTATCAATATTGGATTACTCCATTTGTTTTGATAATATTCTTGGTTTTCAATTTCTTTATAATTGATGTTAAGAATACCTTCCTTATTCTCTATGCTGAGTATTTCTAAATCGCCATATTTTTCTTTAGATAATAAAGGCTTTATTACGATTAATTTTTCTCCACTTTGCAAACTAGTAATTGGAAATGATCTTGCGTATTTACCATTTTCTAAACGTTGATATAAATTTAAAGTCTCTTGAAAATCATTTAAAACAGTAATTTCTTTTAAATTTATGTTCAAATTTAATCTTCGGATTTCCTCAAAATTTACTTTTTCCAAATCATTTACATTTTGCGCATTCAATTTTAAATTCTCATTTACGACAATATTTCTCTGTGAATTACAAGAAAAAAACATCACTAATACAACAATTTGGAAACATTTTGAAAGTTTACTTAAAAACATCATATTACAAATATAGTTTTTTCTAACGGAATTTTGAGGTTTCTATAATATTGCTTGATAATTTGCTTCTAATATTTTACTTTATTAAAAATTAATCATAAAAAAATCCTTTCAAGAATTTTGAAAGGATTTATTATTTATTTAATGGCATTTATTTTATCTACAATATAGACCGTATTTCCTCGCCAAGGAAGCGTGTTGTGATATTCTTTGTAGTGCAACTCGAAGTATTTCCCGCTATTACTTTCCATTTGTTTAAAAATAGCTTCATTTTCCATAGAAAATTCAAATTCATAACTGGTTAAATTTCCGGTCGTTTTGTTGCCACCGAAACCTTCTTGGATTATTTTACCTTCGTATGTTTTAAAAAGATTTCCTTTGTACACAGCATAATTCAGCGTTCCACTTTTCACACCCTCTCCAAAAACGTAAAAATAATTGTACCAAACCATCCCGCTGATAATAAGGCCAACGAAAAGCAACCCAATAATTAAAAACTTCTTGAATGGACTTTTCCTATCTGGATTTGTATAATCTGCCATTTTTAAAATTATTTATTCGTAATACTTCGGGAAATCACAATTTTCTGAATTTCGGATGTTCCTTCGTAAATTTGTGTAATTTTTGCATCACGCATCATTCTTTCTACATGGTATTCTTTTACGTAACCGTATCCACCGTGTATTTGCACTGCTTCAATCGTGGTATCCATCGCAACTTGTGAGGAATATAATTTTGCCATCGCGCCACTTTCTGAAATATCTTTACCTTCATCTTTCTCTACTGCTGCTTTATAGCAAAGCAATCTTGCTGCCATAATATTTACATGCATATCTGCCAATTTGAAGGCGATAGCTTGATGGTGGATAATTTCTTTTTTGAAAGCTTTTCTCACTTGTGCATATTTCAAAGCCAATTCATAAGCTCCAGAAGCAATACCCAAAGCTTGAGAAGCAATACCAATTCTACCTCCGTTCAAGACTGCCATAGCAAAACTAAATCCGAAACCATCTTCGCCAATTCTATTTTCCTTTGGTACTTTCACATCCGTAAATAATAAGGAATGAGTATCACTACCTCTTATTCCAAGTTTATCTTCTTTTGGCCCAATCTCAAAACCATCCCAATCTCTTTCCACGATAAAGGCATTAATTCCTTTATGCTTTTTTTCTACATCCGTTTGAGCAATTACTACATAATATTTTGCAGTTCCACCATTGGTAATCCAGTTTTTAGTACCATTTAACATGTAATGGTCTCCCATATCTACTGCAGTAGTACTTTGAGAAGTAGCATCAGATCCAGCTTCTGGTTCAGAAAGTGCAAATGCGCCAATGGCTTCTCCAGTTGCTAAAGGAACTAAATATTTTTGCTTTTGCTCTTCATTACAAAATTTTTCAATACCTGCACAAACTAAGGAGTTATTTACAGACATTACTACGGCAGCAGAAGCATCAACCTTTGATATTTCTTCTATTGCTAAAACGTATGCAATACTATCCATACCAGCTCCACCATATTTCGGATCTACCATCATCCCCATAAATCCCATTTCTCCCATTTTCTTCACTTGCTCGGTAGGAAATTTTTGATGGGTATCTCTTTCTATCACGCCTGGTAAAAGTTCATTTTGTGCGAAATCTCTTGCAGCTTGTTGTATCATTAGCTGCTCTTCAGATAAATTAAAATTCATAAAATACTTTTTAGATAATTTTTCAATGTTTGTAAATTTACGATTTTTAATAAAACTAAAAAAGAACTTTGTAGCTATTTAAAAATAATTTACTATTTTTACCTAAACCTTAAAAAAAATTTACCTTAAACAATACAATATATGGCAATTAGAAGAATATTTGATTTTGCGCATCAAGCACACGCAGAATTTCCTAAGCAAGATATGTTTGTAACCAAATATGAAGGAGAATGGAAAAAAACATCCTCTCTAGAATTTATAAATCTTGCCAACAAAGTTTCTGGAGGATTGCTAAAATTGGGTACAAAACCAGGTGATAAAATAGCATTAATAACCTCTGCTACACGCACAGAATGGGCTGTAATGGATCTTGCAATTCTACAAATAGGTGCAGTTTCCGTGCCCGTTTATCCAACGATTTCTTCCGACGATTTTCAATATATTTTTAATGATGCAGAAGTAAATTTTTGTTTCGTATCTGATAAGGAAATTTTAGATAAAGTAAAAAAAATAAAAAAAGAAGTTCCCACTTTGCAAGGCGTTTTTTCTTTTGATGACATTCCTGGTGAACCAAATTGGAAAGAAGTTTTGGATCTTGGAGATGATGACAGCACAGAGATTGAAGATATTGCTAAAACCATAAATCCTGAAGATCTTGCCACAATCATCTATACATCCGGAACTACAGGAAAACCGAAAGGAGTAATGATTTCTCACACCAATATTGTCTCCAATGTTTTGGCTTCTAATAAAAGAATTCCACGCAGAAAAGGATTAGAGGATTTTGATGCTCGTATTTTGAGTTTTCTGCCAATATGCCATATTTTTGAAAGAATGCTTTTTTACCTTTATCAAAATAACGGATTTTCGCTGCATTTTGCAGAAAGCATAGATAAAATGGGTGAAAACATTAAAGAAGTTAAACCTCATTACATGTCTGTTGTTCCACGTTTGATAGAGAAAGTTTATGATAAAATATATGATAAAGGAACAAGTGCAGGTGGACTTAAATCTAAAATTTTCCTTTGGGCATTGGGCGTAAATAAAGCAAAACAAAATATCGGGAGACCATCTGGGTTGAAAGAAATAATTGCAGATAAATTAGTTTTTAAAAAGTGGAGAGAAGGTCTCGGTGGTGAAGTTGTAACTTTAATTTGCGGATCTGCAGCTTTAGCTCCAAGGTTGAATAAAATGTTTCAAAATGCTGGAATCATGGTGTTAGAAGGCTATGGTTTGACAGAAACTTCGCCAGTAATTTCTGTAAATTCTGCGGAGAAATTGAGAGTGGGAAGTGTTGGTCATCCATTGGATAATTTAGAAGTAAAAATTCAAGCAGATGGAGAAATAACCGTGAAAGGACCATCCGTTTTTAAAGGTTACTACAAAAATGAAGAGCAAACAAAATCTGTTTTCACTGCAGACGGATTTTTCATGACGGGTGATATTGGCCATATTGATGAAGATGGGTATTTACACATCACTGATAGAAAAAAAGAAATGTTCAAAACTTCTGGTGGAAAATACATAGCACCGCAAGTAATTGAAAATCAAGCAAAAGCATCAAAATTCATAGAACAAATAATGGTAGTTGGAGAAGGCGAAAAAATGCCTTGTGCGATAGTGCAACCAGATTTCAACCATGCAAAAGCTTGGGCAGAAAGGAAAGGTTTGAATCTAGGTGCTGATCCAAAAAAGCTATCTGAAAGCAAGGAATTAAAAGCAAGAATAGAAAAAGAAATAGACTATTTAAATACGAAACTTGGTAATTGGGAACAAATAAAGCTAATAGAATTGGCGCCAGAAGTTTGGGGAGTAGAAAATGGTTTGCTCACACCAACCTTGAAAATGAAAAGAAAAATCATCAAGGAACATTATAAAGATTTGTACGAAAAAATGTACGGCAAGAAAGATAATTAATAAATAAATCGCTTTGTAAAATTTACAAGGCGGTTTTTTTTTGTTTTAATAATATTAACGCTGAACTCAAAACGTCATTTTAATGAATTAATAATCAGCGTAGAATTTGGCGAAAAAAAATACTAATAAAAAATACCGGTATGTGAATTCACAAACCGGTATTTTTTTATTTAAAAAAATAAGTATTAAAACTTAATTACACTTTTCATTTTTTCGTTTTCTTCATTTACCAATTCTTCATCTACCAAAATTTTTCCAGAATGCTCATCGATGATGATTTTCTTTCTTTGGGCAATTTCCATTTGCTTTTGTGGTGGAACAGTAAAGAAAGAACCCTTTGGTGCTCCTCTTTCTAAACCTACAACTGCCAAACCATTTCTACAATTCTCACGAATTCTTTTATAAGATTTTAGCAATCTCTCGTCAATTTTTGTAGAGAAATCTTCAGATTTTTTCAGCAAATAATCTTCTTCTTTTTGAGTTTCAGATACAAGATCTTCTAACTCAATTTTCTTGAATTTTTCGTGCTCTTTCAAACTTGAAATTTTACCGTTCAATTCGTCCAAAGCTTCTTGCTTGTGTACGATTTTTACGTCAAATTCGTTGATTCTTTTCTCTGCAAGTTGTATTTCTAGGTCTTGAAATTCTATTTCTTTATCAAGAGCTTCAAATTCTTTATTATTTCTTACGCTGTCTTGCTGAGATTTATATTTTTCTATCAAAGATTTTGCATGATTGATGATCTCCTTTTTAGTATTGATTTCATCTGTTTGCTCTTTAATTTCTTCGGTAGATTTTTCTGCTCTTTTTGCTAATCCTTCAATTTCTATTTCTAGATCTTCTACTTCAATAGGCAATTCACCACGTGTGTTGCGGATTTCGTCTAGTCTAGAATCGATGATTTGCAAATCGTATAATGCTCTTAATTTTTCTTCTACAGAAATTTCGTTTATTTTTTTAGCCATATCTTAAATGAAATAATTTACTGGGTTGGTTTTCTCAACAGATTTTGAGATTGCAAATTTAGGTAATTTTTCCGACAATATATCAAATATTTGCTGAACTACAAATTGTTCTGATTCAAAATGACCAATATCGCATAATAGAATATTATTTTCCGCTTGAAAAAAATCGTGATATTTTAAATCTCCCGTTAAATATACATCACAATTTGCTCTTTTTGCTGCAAAAATTCCAGAAGCTCCACTTCCACCCAAAACTCCTACTCGCTTTATTTTTTTATTGCTGAAATTAGAATGTCGGATTATTATTAAATTAAATTGATCTCTCACAAAAGCAAGAAATTCGCGCTCTTCCATTTCATTTTCTAAATCTCCAAATCTCCCCAAACCAGCATGTTGATTTTCATTTAATAAAGAATGAATTTGATATGCTACCTCTTCATAAGGATGCGCAGATTTCATGGCTGAAAGGATTTTATTGAGTTTGAATTTCTCGAAAATCACAGAAATTTGTGCCTCTTTGGCATTTTCTCTCACATTCAAACTTCCAGCATAAGGTTGCGCATTTTCCAAAGGGCGAAAAGTTCCCTCTCCAGAAATTTCAAAACTGCATTCGTCATAATTTCCAATATTTCCTGCACCAGCTTCAAATAATTTATTTTTTAATTCTATGGCATTTTCTTGCGGCACATACACAGTAAGTTGCAAAAGATGATTTTCTTTTGGCATTAAAATTTGTTGATTCATCAAACCAAGCTTCTCGCAAATACCAAAATTTACGCCCAAATTATCATTATCAAAAGCAGTATGAATTGCATAGATTGCAATCTTATTTTCTACGGCTTTCAAAACGGTTTTTTCTACATAATTTTTACCAGTAATAGATTTTAAGCCTGAAAAAATGATTGGATGAAAACATACAATGAGATTACAATTTTTCTCAATTGCTTCATCTACAACATTTTCCAATGCATCATGTGATACTAAAATTCCAGAAATATTTCTTTCTAAATTTCCATAGAGCAAACCTACGTTATCATATTCTTCGGCCAAAGGCATGCTAAATACGGATTCTATATTTCGGATAATTTCATTTAGTTTCATAAGTACATATTTATTTTATAAAAAAATTTATGGTATCGCTATATTTTTACTAGAACATATTCATCAAGATAATTAATGGCGATTTCATTCTAAAAAATTTTAGGCAAATTACAAAATTTTACCTACATTAGAACTTTATATAAATGTATGGCTCTTCAAAAAGAACATAATCTCGTACCAGAAAAAGGTTGGAAACGCCGCGTGTTTCTTATCATCTATTACTCCAACACCAAAGCAGGCAAACTGTTTGATGTTTTGTTGATATTGATGATTCTCACGAGTACTATTGTCATCATGCTAGAAAGTATGTCTGCCGTAGACATCAAATTTCACGAATTTTTTGTGTGGACGGAATGGACAATCACCGCATTTTTTACTGTGGAATATATTTTGAGAATTTTGGTGGTGAAAAACAAAAAACAATACATTTTCAGTTTTATGGGAATTATTGATTTGCTTTCTATTTTGCCTTTATATTTGAGTTTATTTTTTCATTTTACAAAATTTTTAAGCATCATCCGATTGTTAAGAATATTGAGGGTTTTCCGTATTCTAAACCTTTTAGATTATATGAATGATGGACAATACATCATGAAAGCGCTGAAAAGCAGCTCTCGAAAAATTTATATTTTCTTGTTATTTATCTGTATTTTGGTAACCATCATTGGATCTATGATGTTTGTGATTGAGGAAGGAAACAATGGCTTTACCAATATTCCGACAAGTATTTATTGGGCGGTAGTAACAGTTACAACCGTTGGCTATGGAGATATTGCGCCAATGACGGCACTTGGGAAATTTCTATCGGTGATATTGATGCTATGTGGTTACAGCATCATCGCAGTTCCTACTGGAATTATGACGGCAGAAATGCAGAAAAAAGTATCCGGGGAAAGAGAATGCAAAAGATGTGGAACTGGCGATATAAGCAATGATGCGCGCTATTGCAGAAAATGTGGCGAAAGATTACCAAACGTAATTTAGATACTATTTTGTGAAATATCTGAAATTTACCAATTTCTATCTATGTTGATCTATCAAAATTTGGTTTCCATCTGGATCTACTAAAGTAATATGAGCCGGACCAGAAGTAGTTTCGTCTGCTTCCGTAGTTAAATGTATTCCTAAACTTTTCAAATGATTTTGTATAATTCTTACATCGTCAAATTCTTCTACGTTTTGGGCATTTCCGTCCCAACCAGGATTAAAAGTGATGATATTTTCTGTGAACATTCCTTGAAAAAGACCAATCACGGCGTTTTCATTTTTAAGAACGATCCAGTTTTGCTCGATATTTCCACCTTTATATTTGAAGCCTAAATTTTCATAGAATTCTTTGGATTTGTAGATGTCTTTCACAGCAAGACTTATTGAGAATGCGCCTAACTTCATGGGTTTTATTTTTAAAAATTAATTATTTTCTATTAAAATTTTCTACTGCAATTTACCAATTTTTATCAATCAAATATATTAATTGCGTCACAACGGTAGCTCCCAAAAGCAATTCTCTTCTATTCACTTTTTCAAAAGTATCTTCTTCGGTATGATGAATGTCAAAATATCTTTGAGAATCTGGTATCAATTCTGCCAATGCAACACCTTGATCTTCCATTGGTTCTATATCTGTACCAGCATATTGCGCATTAAAATTGGTAACACCATAAGGAACAAAAAGCGATGACCAAGATTGAATTTCTTTTCGTTTTTCTGGCGACATTACCAAACCAAAACCTCTTGGCGTAAAACCACCACCATCACTTTCTATGGCGAAAATATGCTTCTCATTTTTCAGTTTAATATTTTCTGCATATTTCTCTCCGCCTTTCACGCCATTTTCTTCATTAGCAAAACAAACCACTCTAATCGTATGATTATTCTGAATATTTAATTTTTTAAAAGTTCGCAAAACTTCAATACTTTGCACAATTCCGGCACCATCATCTTGTGCACCTTCACCAACATCCCAAGAATCTAAATGACCACCAACTACAATTACGCTCTGATCATTTTTTCCTGTCAATTCGCCAATTACAGAATGTGCCATTTGTTCGCCTTTCATCGTACAATTGGAATTTAATTTTGCAACAACTTTTTGATTTTTCAAAATATTTTCTAGCTCGTCTGCACTTTTTGGTCCTATCGCAACTGCTGGTATTTTTGTAGTATCATCTGCTTCATAACGCATCATTCCGGTATGCGGAACATCATCAAAAGCAGAAGAAAGCGAGCGAATAATCACAGCTTTTGCACCTTTTTTCCCAGCCCAAGATGCGGAAGATCTGCGATAAATTCCTGCATCTCCATAAGCTTGACCTGTTGTTATAAATTTTTGATTGAAGGCATAATTAAAGAAAACAATCTTGCCTTTCACTTGCTCTTCAGAAAGCGCATCGAATTCATTTTTATTTTTAACAAAAATTATTTCCGCTTCTATATTTTTACCTTTTGTACCTTCGGAATTGCCCAAAGAAAGCATTTTTATCGATTTATATTTGCCATTTCCAATTTTTATCTGAAGAGATTCTTTCCCTCTTTCCCAAACTGGCACCATTACATCTTCATACCAAACTTTGTCTGCACCAGCAGCTTTTAATTTATCAAAAGCCCATTTTTCAGCTTTTGTATACGCTGCAGAACCACTTAATCTATGCCCGATTCCTTTTGTTAATTCTCGCAAATCTTCATAAGCTTTACCTTCGCTTAAAATTTGATCTGAAATTTTGCTGAATTGTAAAGAATCAGTTTTCACTTGGCTAAAAAAAATTCCGCCCAAAAATAGCGGAAGAAATAGGATAATTTTTTTCATGAAATAATAATTGGATGCTAAATGTACAAATAAATTTGCTGTATTTTAATTTAATAATTTTTGTTTAGTACGTCGGAAAAATTTTAAACCACAAAAGGAACAAAAGTATTCTGCAAAATTTGAGCTGATCAAAAGTTAAAATAAGCAAAATGCATTTGCAATTGATTATTTTTATTTTTATTTTAAAAATTCTTACACAACTGCTTTTGTGGGTTTTCGTTTTGGAAAAAAACAAGTAGTGGTTAATTTTTTACATTTTATTTTTTTTCATTTACTGAATAATTTCAGTGAAAATCTTAGACAAACATCCTTCTATCAAAAGGAAAATTTGAAATTTCTACAATTTTTATTTTTTTAAATTGCTTGTGATAAGGATTAATTAAATAATTAAAATCTCCTTTTACTACAGCAGAAGGAACCTTTAATACGCAAAAATCCATTTCATCTATAAACTGATCACCCAATTTTTGAGAACTGCTGTTTGGTGGATGATTGTTCCAATCTATTGGTAAATTTTTCTCATCTAGAATATCAATATTAACTTCTTTTGGAACATCAATTTCTAGCATCATAAAATCTTTCGGTAAAGTACCAATTGTAAGATGTACCACAACCTCGGCCATTTCTAAAGCTCGGCTTTCTGCAGTATAAATCATTTCTGTGCCCTTAGAATTCCAGCGGTTTCCAAATTTTGCAGCACCTTTTCCACTCAATTCTTCGGCGTATTTTTTCTTGGATAATCTAAAAACTTTCATCAAACAAAAATCCCATGTTCAATTCTATTCAATTCTGCCATCACCAATTCTTTTCCGTAAGAATCTTTCAAAAGCTCTGCAGGTTTTAAATTTCCTAAAGCAAAACATGGCGTATTGAGCCATAAATAAAACTGCGCTGTAGAATCAAAAACCGTGTTGCCAAACTGCGTAACTTCTGCCAATTCCATTATTTTTTCTGTATGGATAGGTTTGAAAACAAAATCCGGATCTTTGCGATTTCTTTGCAAAGTTTTGGTAGAAAGATTGAGGTATTCTGCCCAATCTTCTTCAGAAAATGGCGTAATTTCTTTGATATCATTAAATAATTGATAAGGCAAACCCGCTCTAATTAATTGAATTACGAGCATTTTATCTCCGAAGAAATCTGCATTAGAAATTTCTTCTTTTAAATTGGAATTAGATGAAGGATTTACGGTTTTCGCGTATACCGTCATTGCTTCGTTTACGAGAAGAAAATTTGATTCTTGTATATAATTCGGATCCATAGCTTATACATTTGACCTCAATTATACGACATTTGTCTTTTAGATACAAATATCAATAATAAATAATTGTAAATAAAAGTTTTGAATTGTAGATTTTCTATATGATTTGAATAATATTGTAAACTAGGCTACTAAAATTATTTATCCTATTATCAAAACTGGAAATGCGGTTGCCTTAACTATATATGCGGGTGGCTTAACTGGAAATGTGAATGGATTAACTGGAAATGTGAATGGCTTAACTGGAAATGTGAATGGCTTACTGTAAAGCCGCTGCGCAAAATCTCCCCATTTCGAGCCACAAATACTTTGATAAAGATAAATTTTTCTTGTGAAAACATCTACCCAACCAACTTTAGTAATGGTTAAATAATACGGCGTATCTATCTCTGTTGCTTTGTAAGATGTAGACATTTTTTATTTAAAGAAATAAAGAATTTTGAAATAAATTGAGATTATTCTTGGAATTCAGATTCGTTTACAAAAGTTCACGGATTGGAAATCCGCGAAATCGGAGCAAATGCAGTTGGGAATGATAGCGATTTTGCATACTTGGGGACAAAATCTGAGTATTCATCCGCATTTGCATTGTATTGTTCCAGGTGGTGGAATTGATGAAAACGGGAAATGGAAAAAGAAAGTAAGAACCGATAAATATTTGTTTTCTGTAAAAGCTTTGAGCAAAGT